>QCDS01000001.1 GCA_003278685.1 Prochlorococcus sp. AG-355-K03
AGAAGGAACTCAGATTTTCAAGGAATAACAAGTAAGAGTGTTAAAAAAGTAGGAAAATGGGTATCTGAAAAAGTGGATTTATTTTTTGATGAAGAAAATGATGATTGGAATGATGAGAATTTTTACGATGATCGAAGCGATATTAAGACATTTTCCAGAGAATCAAATTCTTATGAATCTACTACACAGCATTCAAAAAGACCTTTAGAAGCAATATCTTTAAGGCAACCAAAAAATTTACAGACAACTGAGCAAAAAAAATTACCTTATGTGAAAGAGAGTAAGGACGAAGATTGGCCAGATGAAATGGATTTCAAAGTTGAAAGATGGCAAAGAGCTTCAGAAAATGACAATAATACTTCGAGAGATCAATCAATCCAACAAGTTCAATCAAAATCAAGAAATCTTCCCAGATCAAGAAGAAGAAGAGTATAGTTTGGTAAATTCTTTGATTCCTGAATAACCCAGCAAAGTTTCTAAATTTGGATTGAAAACTTCCCTTATTATTGTTAAGGGTTTTTTGTCTCGAAAAAATCTGTAATTTCTTGACCAGAATGGACCTTTAAAGCAAAATTGATCTTCTAACCATTTTGCATTGACAAGTGAAATACGATCAACTTCTCTAAATAATTCTGATCTGTCTTGTGTCAAATTCTTCCAAATTGGCTCTTCTTTAGCTTTTAAATTTTCACTAACTTGATCTGCATTCCACCAACTTTCTGCCCATGCCAGGTTTTTATTATTGCTTTTGATCCATACTTGTCTTCTAATTAAAGGGCCATTTAACTGATTCAATTCTGTAGGGCCTTCATGCGTGGATAAAGGATCTAATTGCATTGAAATTAATTTAATTTTTGTCTCTTGATTAGTTAAAAGCTGCAGATGCCTAGTTGGACTTCCATCCCCAAGTAGCATTAATTTCCATGGACCAGATATTTTTGGTAGTGAATTCTTCACTAAAAAATTAGAGGCTTTTTCTTCCCATAAAATTTTTGGAGAGTTAAAAAGTTTATTATTCAGTGCTCTGACCGAGTGCTTTTAAGATGATAACTTTTTTTCAGCAAAAATATTTGCCTTATCTTTTTTTATCTCTTTTATTTTTAGCCAAACAAGTAAAGCAGTTAAATCAGCTTTGCTAACCCCAGGAATTTTTGAAGCATCACCAAAATTTTTTGGCTTTATCTTATTCAAATTTTCTCTAGCTTCTAAAGATAATGTATCTATCTTTTCGTAATTTATTTCTTGAGGCAGAGATTTACAGCTTTGACGATTTATTTGTTCAATGTTGTTTTTTTGTCTTTTAAGATAACCCTCGTATTTAATATCTATTTCAACACCTTCTTGTATTGAAGAAGCTATATTTTTTTCAGTCAAATTATATTTAATTAAATCTGAATAATGAAAGTTTGGTCTTTTTAAGAGTTCTTTCAAAGTTGTTGAGCCTTTGATTTTTGATCCCGTGGCCAATTCTAGTTTTTTTGATATTTCATCCGTGTTTTTTAAACGAGTGTTTTTTAATCTTAATTTCTCTTCTTCAAGGAGTTTCATTTTTTCTTGAAAGACCGACCATCTTTTCTCATCAATTAGCCCTATTTCATAACCTAATGGGGTTAATCGCCTATCTGCATTATCTCCTCTAAGGGTCAACCTGTATTCACTCCTACTAGTGAGAACTCTATATGGTTCTTTGAGATCTTTTGTAATTAAATCATTGATCATTGTTCCTATATAGCTGCTTTCTCTAGTGAAGATTAATGGATCTTTTTTATTTAGTTTTCTTGTCGCATTGACTCCGGCTACTAATCCTTGTGCTGCTGCTTCTTCATAACCAGTAGTTCCATTAATTTGTCCAGCGCTAAATAAATATTCAATTTCTTTCGTTTCGAGTGATGTTTGGAGTTGTGTTGCAGGTATATAGTCATACTCGACAGCATAAGCTGGTCTCAACATTTTACATTCATTTAATCCAGGTAAGGTTCTTAGAAGTTCTAATTGAATACTTTCAGGTAAACCTGTAGAGAATCCTTGAACATATATTTCAGGGGTATTAATTCCTTCTGGTTCTAAGAAAATTTGATGTGATTCTTTATCAGCAAATTTAACGATTTTATCTTCAATTGATGGACAATATCTTGGCCCCTTACTATCAATAAAACCGCCGTAAATGGGAGTTAAATGTAAATTGTCTCGAATTAGTTGATGTGTTTTGGAAGTTGTTCTTGTGATATGACAACTAACTTGGGGCATATTATTTTTGATATCTGGATCAAACGAAAAATATTTATCTGCTGCAGTACTTGGTTGAATATCTAATTCATCAAAAATGATACTTCTTTTATCAACTCTTGCTGGAGTTCCTGTTTTTAAACGTTCTGTTTTGATACCAATTTCGTGTAAATTTTGAGTAAGACCTTTTGCTGCTTGTTCGCCTGATCTACCAGCTGACATTGATTTATTTCCTATCCATATTCTTCCTTCTAAGAACGTACCAGCTGTGATGATAACTGATCTTGCTGAATAATAACTACCAAAGAAAGTCCTTACACCCTTTATTCTTTTTTTGACGATTTTTTTTGAGTTCAATCCAATTTCTTCAGTTTTTCCGATATCTAGTTCAGTAATCATTGCTTCTTTTAATGATAAATTATCTGTATTTTGTAGTATTTCAATCATCTTTTTTGAGTATTCTCTTTTATCTGTCTGAGCTCTTAATGCCCATACAGCTGGACCTCTACTTGCATTTAATATTCTTTTTTGTATAGCTGTCTCATCAGCTAATTTACCAATAATTCCACCTAATGCATCAACTTCATGTACCAACTGACTTTTTGCCGGGCCGCCAACAGCAGGGTTGCAAGGTTGCCAGGCAATCCTATCTAAATTGATTGTAAATAAGGCTGTAGAAAATCCTAATTTTGCTGTTGTTATAGCGGCTTCGCATCCTGCATGTCCTCCACCAATAACGATGACATCAAAAGATTCATTTGTTGAGTTATGATCTTTCATTTTAGGATCGATTTAATTAGCTAAATTCCTAAATCTCGTAAATTGAGGTTCAAATAATAATTTAACAGTTCCTACGGGTCCATTTCTATGTTTAGTGACAATGATTTCTGTAATTCCTCTATCTTCAGTATCTGGATTATAGTATTCGTCTCTATAAATCATTAATACTAAATCTGCGTCTTGTTCAATAGATCCTGATTCTCTTAAATCGCTTAACATTGGTCTTTTATTTGTTCTAGACTCTACCCCTCTACTAAGCTGAGATAAAGCTACTACTGGTACTTTTAATTCTCTGGCCATGCTTTTAAGACCTCTTGTTATTCGTGAAAGTTCTTGCACTCTGTTATCAGGAGTTGATCCTTCCATCAACTGGAGGTAATCAATCACAATTAATCCAAGTTCTTTTTTTTGTTCAGCTATTAATCTTCTGCACAAAGATCTCATCTCTAAAACACTTAAGTTAGGCTTGTCATCTATAAATATTGGTAATTGACCTAATGAATTGATACCTTCTCCTAGTAATGGCCATTCATCTTGCTGCAATCTTCCTGTTCTTAGCCTGCCACTCTCGATTCCAACTTCCATAGAGAGCAATCTATACGTCAATTGTTCTTTACTCATTTCAAGGCTAAAAACACACACAGGTAAATCTTGCGATTGAGCAACATTTTTTGCCAGATTAAGAACTATTGAAGTTTTTCCCATTGAAGGTCTTCCAGCAACAATTATTAAATCACTTCTTTGAAAACCTTGAGTCATCGCATCAAGGTCGTAGAAATTTACTGGAATACCAGCTACTGAAGTACCTAATGATCTTGACTCTATTTCATTGAAAGTACTTGTAAGGATTTCGGCTGCTTGAGTCAGGCCTTTTGAAGGTTTTTCTTGGCTGATTTCAAATATTTTTTGCTCTGCTTTATCTAGAACTTCATTAGTATCTTGAGTTTGATCAAAACCTAGTTGAACCACTTCATTCCCAGATCTAATAAGTTGCCTTCTCATGAATTTGTCGTTAATTAAATTAGCAACTTGTTCTATGGAAGCTGTAGAGGAAACATTTTCAACTAGTTCTACCAGTTTGCTGTTTCCTCCAATTTTTTCTAGTGATCCATTATCTGCTAACCAAGCACTCATTGACGTTAAATCAGTTGGTTTACCCTGGGTATGTAACATTAATGCTGTTCTATAAATCTCTTGATGGGCATTTATATAAAAAGCTTCAGGCTTAATTAAGTCTGCAATTCTTCCGATCGCGTCTGGATCAAGAAGTATGCCCCCAAGAACAGCTTCCTCTGCTTGAACGTTTTGAGGAGGTACTAATCCAGCGTTTTCACTATTAAAATCCTTTTTAAAATTTTTATTTTGCCCATTATTTGGAAAAGGTACGGAAACCATATCTTTAATTGCTTAGATATATACTCTGGCTACTTTTCAAAATAATGCAACAAATTGATCAACTTGTTACTTCAATATTTACTTCTGCATTTACTTCTGGATGTAATTTTATTTTTGCAGTAAAGGAACCTAAATTATGAATATCAGGAACAGTAATATTTCTTCTGTCAATTTCTTTTTTAGTTGCCGCTTCTATCGCTTTGGCAACATCCCCATTGGTAACCGTTCCAAAAAGGACACCATCTTCTCCAACCTGTTTTTTGATAGTGAATCTACCTATTGTAGATAATGCAGTTTGGAAATCTAAAGCTTCTTGCTTTAATTTGTCAGCAGCGATTTTTTCTTTTTCTTTCTTCCTCTCAATTTGTTTAAGGACTGCTGGTGTTACATTCATTGCCTTGCCATAAGGTAATAGAAAATTTCTTGCGTATCCTGGTGCTACATCAACTAGATCTCCTTCTTTGCCTAGTGATGTGACTGATTCAGTTAATGCGACTTGTACTCTTTTAGCCATGAAAATATTGAACAATATAGTTAATAATAAGACCTAGAGGGTAACTTTACTTTTTTTGCCAAACCAAATTTAGCAAGAATCTTAATATGTTCCCATGTTATGTCTATCTGACCTTTAAATAATCCTTGTTTTGCCGAATTGGGAAATGCATGATGGTTATTATGCCAACCTTCTCCAAATGTTAATGCAGCAACCCATGCATTGTTTTTAGATGAATCACCACTTTCAAATGGTGCTTTACCCCAACAATGCGTCGCGGAGTTGACTAGCCAAGTTATATGATAAACAACCACAAGCCTCAATGGAATTCCCCAAAGAACTAGAGCCCATCCTCCAACTCCTAATTTTTGACCTATTGCGTACAATGAAAGTCCAATAGGAATTTGTAAGAATAAAAAATATTTATTTAAAAATCTATAGTATGGATCCTTGATTAAATCTGCACTTAGTTTTGGAACAGCTTTTAGTGCTTCTACGTCTTTAAACATCCAACCCATATGACTCCACCAAAACCCCTTTTTACTATTGTGATGATCTACTTCAGTATCTGAGAAAGAGTGGTGATGCCTATGCAAACCTACCCAATCTATTGGTCCATGCTGGCAACTTATGGCTCCACAGGTAGCAAAAAATCTTTCTAACCATCTTGGTACAATGAACGATCTGTGTGATAACAATCTGTGATATCCAAGGGTGACTCCTAAACAAGCAGTTACCCAGTAAAAAAATAATAATGAAGTGACTGCAGGGAGACTCCAAAATTTTGGTTGTATAGCTACAAGAGAAAGAATATGAATTGCAACCATAAAAACTATTGTTCCCCACGTTTTATGTAGTCTTGGAGGATATCTTTTCGAATGACTGGAAGGTTCCAGTAATTTTTCTGAGAGTTCTATAACTTTTTCAGCTGGAACAGGTTTTTTTAATTTTGCTGTTTCTTGGAAAATTACTGAATTCATGATATTGAAATACTATTTTCAAAATTACCGATATGTAATAATATCATACTATACTATTGATAAGTTTAATTATCTGTGAGTCTCGGATATCGCGATAAATTATCTAGAGGTCGAAGGGCTATGGCTCATTTGATACACCTCTGGCATGAAAGAAATGGTTGGTCTCACAGAGTATTGCCATTACTTTCAGAAGTTCTTGATTTAGGTAAAGTTCATAATTCGCAAATTTCTAATCTTAGGAATGGAAAGTTATCTTCGCCAGGTCCTGAAGTTTTTCTTGCTTTAGCCCAAGTTAATACGATTCTTGATCAAGGTATCGAAAAAATCAGGGATCGTTTTGAAAGTGATTACCCAGAGCTATGGAAATCTTTGGAAGAGTCTGCATTACCCTTAAAAAATGATTCTGGTAATCCACTGTCGGCCGGGGAGTTATTCGAGATATTTTCAGGATTAAAACCTCTACCTTCATCTTTTGACTGGTATATAGAAGATGAAGAGGCTTCTGCTTTAAGTGATGCTCTTTCAGTGCATTTTTGTCAGAATAAGGCGTGGAGATCATGTAAAATGCAGGTAATGGAAGCATATGGTGTCAATAAATCTGCCCGTAGAGAACGTTTTGCTGAGGTAATTGCAGGAATTAGAGATTATACGGCAGAAGAATTAGATGGAGAACTTCTTGAATTATATGAGGCTTCAAAAAAACTTTCTTATTTTCAGGGAAGGGGACCTAATGCTTTCCTCGCAGAATTAAGAAATTTAGCTTCTGAAAAATAACATGAATTTTCATAATAAATGACTCTTGACAATAACTTAAAACTGGCTGAAAACGCTGTTCTTTCTGTCGAAGAAAGTTTAAGTAAAGTTTTCCAAGAAAGGTCCAATCAGGTTTTCCAGAAATTAGAAAATATTTTGACAATTTTTAAGGAAGAAAAAGTTTCTACTAGTCATTTCAATCAATCTTCTGGTAGTGGTCATGATGATATATCTAGAGAAAAAATTGATGCGGTTTTTGCAAGATTGTTTCTTGCCGAAAAGGCTGCTGTGAGGATGCAATTTGTAAGTGGAACGCATGCAATAAGTTCTGTCTTATTTGGAATTCTTCGACCTGGAGATGTAATGTTATCCATTACAGGACAACCATATGACACGTTAGAAGAAGTCATAGGAATAAGGGGAGGAGGAAAAGGCTCACTTAAAGATTTTGATATTGAATATAAGCAAATAAATATCTGCGAGAATTTTGATTCTTTCGAAGAAAAAATTGTCCATTCTTTTGAAGAAAATTCATGCAAATTAGTATTCATTCAAAAAAGTTGTGGATATAGTTGGAGAAAGTCTCTTACTAATAATCAGATAGGGAAAATCTGTAGTCTTATTCATTCCCTTGATCCTAATTGTATATGTTTCGTTGATAACTGTTATGGGGAGCTTGTTGAAGATAGTGAACCAATTACTAAAGGGGCAAATATAATTGCTGGATCATTGATTAAAAATTTGGGAGGAACAATCGTTCCTACTGGTGGGTACGTTGCAGGAGATGCAGAGTTGGTTGAGATGGCATGTTCTAGATTAACCTCACCAGGCATTGGTTCTTCTGCAGGAATAAATTTTGGACTGGGAAGATTAATTTTGCAGGGTTTGTTTTTAGCACCACAAATTGTTCACGAATCACTAAAAGGTGCTGATATGGTTGCAGCAGTCTTTAAAAATTTGGGATTTAAGGTTTTACCAGAGCCAGCAACTTATAGATCTGATCTTATTCAGTCAGTAAGATTGAATAATCCTGATTTGGTACAAAAAGTTTGTCAATCTTTTCAAAATTCTTCACCAGTAGATTCTTTTCTGAATGTTGTTCCATCATCAATGGACGGATATGATTCAAAATTATTAATGGCAGGAGGTACCTTTATTGAAGGGAGTACAAGTGAATTTTCTGCTGATGCCCCTCTAAGAGATCCTTACAATATTTTTGTTCAAGGTGGTTCTCACATAGCTCACATCAAAATTGCATTAATTCGATTATTATCTGATCTATTAGATGAAAAATTAATTTCAAAGGATTCTCTACTTCCTTTATCTACTTAATCATGTCTTACAAGTTTCCAGACAACCTCAACTATGCTGATACTCATGAATATGTCTTGGAAGAAAATGGATTATTAAAAATTGGAGTTAGTGAATTCGCTATAGATCAATTAGGAGATATTGTTTTTGTTGAATTAGCTGATGAAGGGGCGACTTTAGAGAAAGGCGAGACTTTTGGAACAATTGAATCAGTTAAGGCCGTAGAGGAAGTTTATCTGCCTTTCTCAGGGGAAATAGTATCTGTAAATGAAAGTGTTATTGAGAATCCTGAGCTTTTACAGAATGATCCGATTGGAGACGGTTGGTTAGTCATTTTGAAACCAGAATCAAAAGCATCAATTGCTGATTTGATGACTTCTGAGGAATATCAATTAAAGGTTGTACCAAAATAAGGCAAATTTTTTAAAAAGAGCTATTTTAAAGAAAAATATTTTAATATGATATCCAAAATTGGGTCAGATTTGTTTATAGATAGGCATCTTGGGTTAGGAGATAATGATGAAAGAATTATGCTGAACAAACTTGGTTTTAATAATATTGATCAATTTATAAATCAAGTTATTCCTGAAGATATTCAGCTTAAAGATAAATCTTCAGAAATATTGCCCCAAGGTTGTACAGAAATTGAGGCTTTAAACGAATTAGAAGAGATTGCGAATACAAATACTAAAATGAGATCACTTATAGGCCTTGGTTATTATGACAATCATATGCCTAAAGTAATCCAAAGACATGTTCTTGAAAATCCAAGGTGGTATACGTCCTATACTCCATATCAAGCAGAAATTGCACAAGGAAGATTAGAAGCTCTATTTAATTTTCAGACTATTGTTTGTGAACTAACAGGATTCCCTGTCGCCAATGCATCTTTGTTGGATGAAGGTACTGCAGCAGCAGAAGCCATGGCTATGAGTTTTTCCGCAAGAAAAAATAAATCTTCAAAAGTGTACTTAGTGGAGTCAAATGTTTTTGATCATACTTTTAATGTTCTACAAACCAGAGCAAAACCTTTGGGAATATCCTTAAAACGCTTTACTCAAAGCAATTTTCCTAATCATGATGATGTTTTTGGAATGTTGTTGCAATTACCTGGTAAAAATGGACAATTATATGATCCTACATTCTTAATATCTCAAGCACATAGATCAGAAATTATTGTTACGGCATGTATTGATCCACTAGCACAAGTTTTGATTAAGCCAATTTCTGAATTTGGTGTTGATGTAGCAGTGGGGAGTATGCAAAGATTTGGTGTTCCAATGGGTTTTGGTGGCCCCCATGCAGCATATTTTGCTTGTAGCGAAAAATATAAAAGGCTGATACCCGGAAGAATAGTTGGGCAAACTCTATCTAAAAATGGAGAAAAGTCACTAAGACTAGCATTGCAAACAAGAGAGCAACATATTAGAAGGGAAAAGGCCACTAGTAATATTTGTACTGCTCAATCTTTGTTAGCCATCATTTCTTCTTTTTATGCTATTTATCATGGACCTTCTGGATTAACACAAATTGCTAAGAGATTAGTTGAGTTGAGAATAAATTTAGAGTCAAGTTTAGCTACTTTAGGTTTTGATATTCCTGATGGGATTAGATTCGATAGTGTTGATGTTTATTCTGAGCACTCCCAGAGGATTCATAATGAAGCTTTAAAAAATGGTTATAACTTAAGAATTTTGCCGTTGGGATCAACTATTGAAAATTCAACTGGCTTTGGGATCTCTTTAGATGAGCTTAGTAATGATAAAGAAATTAAAGATATTTTGACTTTCATAGCAAACCTTATAGAAAAAGAAGAAGATTTAGAGCATATAAAATTTGATAAAGAATTTCATCTTGAAAGTTTAGCTTTGAGATCCAGTGCCTGGATGCAGCAAGATATATTCACAAATTACCAAAGTGAAACTGAATTAATGAGATATATATTCCGACTTGCAGAAAAAGATTTTTCTTTGGTAGATGGGATGATCCCATTGGGAAGCTGTACCATGAAGTTAAATTCTGCAGCAGAGTTAAATCCAGTCTCTTGGGCTAATTTATCTTCCATTCACCCTTTTTCCCCACCAGATCAAACTAAAGGCTATTCAAAAATTATATCTGACCTAGAAAAATGGATAAGTGAGATTGTTGGTTTAAAATCAGTTTCTTTTCAACCAAATGCAGGTTCTCAAGGAGAGTTTGCAGGTTTATTGGCAATAAATTCTTATTTTGAATCAAAAGGTGAACTGCTAAGAAAAAAATGTTTAATTCCTAAAAGTGCTCATGGAACAAATCCTGCTAGTGCAGTTATGGCAGGTTTTGACGTGTTAACTGTTGAATGTGATGACGAAGGAAATATTGATTTTCAAGATTTGTCAATCAAGGTCAAGAAATTTGATAACCATATAGGGGCTCTTATGTTGACTTATCCCTCTACTCATGGAGTTTTTGAATTACAAATCAGAAAGATATGTGATTTAATTCACTCTGTGGGAGGATTTGTCTATTTAGATGGAGCAAATTTGAACGCTCAGGTTGGATTATGTAAACCGGGGAATTATGGTGTTGATGTTTGTCATTTGAATTTACATAAAACATTCTGCATTCCACATGGAGGCGGTGGTCCAGGAGTTGGTCCAGTTGCTGCATCAGAAACTTTAAGCCCATTTCTTCCTAATCATTCTTTAATGGATAATAATTTATCTATTAGTTCCAATTATGTATCTTCTGCAAAGCATGGGAGTGCAAGTATTCTTCCAATAAGTTGGATGTATATAAAAATGGCTGGTCTTAGTGGTTTAAGGAAAGCAACTGCGCATGCAATTTTATCTGCAAATTATATTGCGCATTCTCTAAACCATAAATTCAAGATTCTTTATAAAGGAAAAAATAATTTTGTCGCACATGAATGTATTTTAGATTTTAGGGATTTAAAATCCAAAACTGGTTTGAGTGTAAATGATTTAGCTAAACGATTAATAGATTATAGTTTTCATGCTCCAACTATAAGTTGGCCTGTTCCAGAGACGATAATGATAGAGCCTACTGAAAGTGAAAGTTTGGTTGAATTGGATAGATTTTGCGAGGCTATGCTATTGATTGGAGAAGAAATCAGCGAAATAGAAAAAAATGTTGCATTAAAGAATAATAATGTAATAAGTAACGCTCCCCATACGCTTAAAGAGTTAATTGCTGATAACTGGCATTATCCTTATTCAAAAGAAAAAGCTTCTTTTCCTTATAAAACTCTAACGTCTATAAAGTTTTGGTCTTCAGTTTCTAGGATCAATAATGCATATGGCGATCGCAATTTAATTTGTTCTTGCAATGTAAATCAAGGTGATACCTTCGAAGAAAAAAAATGTGCTTAAAGGACTAGCGCCCTTATAATTACTTAGTTATTATCAGTGAGAATAAAAATTTAATATTTTCTTATAGAATTTTTTTAAATTTTTTATTAATATATTCGAGCATCAAATTTTTTGGGGTATTTGAAGCTATGACCAAAGATTTTAAATCTGGTAATGTTAAGCGCCTGCCAGTTAAAAACGTAGATTTACCAAATTTTGTCAATAATTTTTCAGGCGATAACTCAAACATTTGTTTCATTGAGGGAACTAATGTTATAAGAGTACCCTTTGGTAAAAAATTTTCAAAGAAAAAAAGGCCTGAAAAGAATCAAAATATCGCTACTCTAATACTTCCTTTAAGTTCGTATAATAATCCCACGCCTCCACACGTAGCATAATTAAAATAAATTTTAATCTATTTCTTTGAGAGTATCTGCATAATAATTTTGCAGCTGTAGTGTTGCTTGATTCCAATCCCATTTTTCTGCTTCGTTTCGTGCCTCTTTTCTCATAACTTCTCTTTTATCATCATTCTCTAGAATTTTTTTTGTCGCTTCAATCAAACTTTGTTCCCCATTATCTTTTTCATCAGGATCATATAAACAACCATTAATCCCATCGCTAATAATATCTGGAATCCCCCCCTTGTTAGCTCCGATAACTGGACATCCTGCTGCCATTGCTTCTAGTAAAACTAACCCAAGTGTTTCTGTACTAGATGGAAATAAAAATATATCTCCAGATGCATAGGCGCTAGCAAGTTCATCGCCAGATAGGTATCCTATGAAATTAGTCTTTGTATTTTCAAAGATTTTTTCAAGCTGGTTTCTATATGGTCCGTCACCTACAAGTGCTAGGCAAGTATTAGGAATACTTTCTAAGACTGGTTTAATTCTCTCAATTTGTTTTTCTGCTGATAATCTTCCTACATAAATCAATAAGTAATTAGCGTCGTTATATTCTCCAAATAATTTTTTTCTCATTTTCTCACTTCTCATATCTGGTCTGAAACTGCAAGTATCTACTCCCCTTTGCCATAGAGCAGTCCTTTGAATACCTTTATCTTTTAACTCATTGACCATAGCGGTGGAAGTACATAAATTTAACAAGGCTTGATTATGAGCTGCTTTAAGTAATTCCCACAAAAGTGGCTCTAACATACCCATACCGTAATGTTCGAGATATTTTGGAAGATGAGTATGGTAACTGGCAATTAAAGGAATATTATTAGTTTTCGCTAACCATATGCCACCTAAGCCAAGTACAGCTGGATTAACAACATGTATCAAATCTGGGTTAAATTTTTCTAACTTATCTGAGACTGCAGGACCCGGTAAACCAAGCTTCAACTCTGGGTATAAGGGTAATGGCATTGCAGCAACTCCAACTACAGTTGCACCCATATATGATTCTGGACACCCTTCCGGACAAAAAATTATAACTTCATCACCATTTTTTATTAAAAATTCAATCGTTTTAGTCAGTCTTGTGACTATGCCATCAACTTTAGGTAAAAAAGTTTCAGTAAACAATGCAATTTTCACTTTCTTAAGGTAACTATTTTAGAAATTTTAATTTGTCTTTATTGCCTCAGCTTGTTTCTTAGTCCAGGATGAAACACAAGGTATGCGTTTAAGATCACATCTATTGGAGTATTTTTTTGCAACTTCAACAACTTCTTCTAATAAGCCATTATCAAGAGTCGTTGGGTTTAAACCTAATTCTATAAAACATTTGTTATCAACAATTAGATCATTTTCTACAGCTTCATTCCTTGGATTTGGTAAATAATTAATATCAGCTCCTGTTAGAGAAGCAACTTTTTTAGCTAGTTCTCCAACTTGATGACTCTCAGTCATTTGATTAAAGATTTTTACTCTTTCTCCAGATTTTGGAGGATTTTCAAGAGCAAGTTGTACGCATTTTACAGAGTCTTTTATATGTATAAATGCTCTTGTTTGCCCGCCTGTCCCATGTACACTTAATGGATATCCAATTGCAGCTTGCATTAGAAATCTGTTTAAAACAGTTCCATAATCTCCGTCATAGTCAAATCGGTTTGTCAATCTGGGATCTTTTAAAGTTGCTTCTGTATTTGTTCCCCAAACAATGCCTTGATGTAAATCAGTAATCCTTACAAGATCATTTTTGTTGTAGTAAAGAAATAATAATTGATCTAAGGTTTTAGTCATATGGTAAACACTACCTGGACTTGCAGGGTGTAATATTTCTTCTTCAAATCGGCTTCCATCTGGTTGTGGAACTTCAACTTTTAGATAACCTTCTGGAATTGTTGCACCTCTATGTGATCCATATCCATAAACTCCCATTGTTCCTAAATGAACAACATGAATATCTAAATTACTCTCTACTATTGCAGCAAGAAGGTTGTGGGTGCCATTAACATTATTATCCACTGTATATCTTTTGGTGAAACTAGATTTCATCGAGTAAGGTGCTGCTCTTTGTTCTGCAAAATGGATCACGGAATCTGGTTTTTCATCAATTAGCAAATTGAGCAATTTTTGATATTGTTTAGAGATATCCATATTAAGAAATCTCATAGGCTTACCTCCAATCTCTTCCCATGCAGAAAGTCGTTCTGTTATCGAAGCAATTGGAGTTAAAGATTCTACCTCTAGATCAATATCAATTTTTCTACGACTTAAATTGTCGACAATAATAACATCATGATTTTGCTCTGCTAAATTCACCGCACAAGGCCAACCGCAAAACCCATCTCCACCTAGAACAATAACTTTCACTCAGAACTCCAGAATTAAAAGATTCATAATATATTTATTAAATTACTACAGTGTGCTTCCACTTTGCGAAAAAACATTGTAAATAGTTTCAAATCTTCTTTCTTAATACGATAAATAAAGAGAATTAGATAGATATGTTTTTTTCTGGCGAACTTGCTACTGCAAAGTCTTGTTTTTTAATTCTTCCTGCAAGAAAAGCTTGCCTGCCAGCTTTCACACTATAATTTAAAGCTTGAGCCATAAGAGGAGGATTTGCAGCTTGTGCTATTGCACTATTGATTAAGACACCATCAGCTCCAATTTCCATAGCTTGAGAAGCTTCACTAGGCACTCCAATTCCTGCGTCAATTATTACTGGCACTTTTGCATTCTCAATAATTATCCTTATGTTTGATAAATTTAACAAACCTTGCCCGGATCCTATGGGCGAGCCCAATGGCATTACAGTTGCACAACCTATTTCTTCTAGTCTTTTTGCAAGAAGAGGATCTGCATTGATATAAGGAAGTACAGCGAAACCCTTTTTTATTAAAATTTCGGCAGCTTTAAGAGTTTCTATTGGATCTGGTAGCAAATACTTTTTGTCAGGAATAACTTCTAACTTCACGAAATTATTTTCTTCTTGACCAGATAATTTTGCAAGTTCTCTACCTAAAATTGCTATTCTGACTGCCTCATCGGAATTAATACAACCAGCTGTATTAGGAAGCATCCAATATTTTTCCCAGTTGATCTTTTCGAGTAAATTTTCTCCGGTCTGATCATTTTTAATTCTTCTAACAGCTACTGTTATAATTTCCGTTTCAGAATTTGACAAACTTTCCACCATATCTTGAGAAGATTTGTATTTGCCAGTACCAACCATTAATCTACTGGAAAATTGTTTTCCACCAATTAATAAAGAAGAAGAATTTTCCATATTTAGAACCCTTTATCTTTAATACCTTTATAAGGTTTATAATTGTTTCTTTTTTCTAACTCCTTACTTTTTTTAATTGCTGTTTTGTTTTTTGGATCTATCACCAAAACCTTTTGATAAGTTTCATATGCCAAGTCGTACTCAAGTAAACGTTGTTGTGCTGATGCGAGGTTATTTAGGGCTATAGGATATTCTGGAAGTGATTTTATTGCAGAGTTATAGTGTTTAATTGCTTTTTTAAATTCATTTTGAGCAGCATAAGAAAATCCTAAAGCATTATTTATTATCGCTTTGGCTTCATCAGGTTCATTTTCATAATTTTCAATTGCTTTTAAAAAAGTTTTAGTTGCTTCAGAATATAATCTTTTTTTTATCTGAATAGACCCAAATTCATATAATTCTGTAGCTTGAGTGAGAGAATCTAAACCTTTTTGCTCGAATTTTACTAAATTTAATTCTTCACTTCTTGTTTTTAGAAATTGTCTGAATACAAAAATAGAAATTATTATTAATACAACAAAAAGAATTATTAAATAAGATTGGAAGGAAGATATTTCCATTATTTATATTTTTTCTAGATTATATTCTTTTTTCTACTTACTAACGGAAGAAACAATTTTTTCAAAACATTTAGGATCGCTTAAGGCTAATTGAGCAAGCATTTTTCTATTTATAATAATTTCTGAATTTTTCATGCCATTTATCAACTTGCTATAGTTTGTTCCATTTATCCTGGCAGATGCGTTAATTCTAGAAATCCAAAGTCTTCTAAAATCTCTTTTTCTTCTTCTCCTATCCCTATAAGCATTACAAAGAGCTTTCATCACTCTTTGATTTGCTGTCCTGAAAAGATTTTTGTTGCCGCCTCTAAAACCTTTTGCAAGATTTAAAATTTTGTTTCTTCTTTTTCTGGCTATGTTGCCTCTTTTTACGCGTGCCATGAATATCTAATAAAAATTGGTTAAAGATTTATGCGTATGGAATCATTAATCTTACATTATCAGCATCTCTTTCATCAACTACTGCTTTTGTTGATAGATGTCTTTTTAATTTTGAACTTTTATGATCAAGTAAATGATTATGGAAAGCTCTTCTTCTCATGAATTTACCCGTCGCAGTAGCTTTAAATCTTTTGGCAGCTGATTTACGAGTTTTTAGTTTAGACATTTAGGTCAAATGTGTTTAATTAGGATAATCTAAACCTTTATACGCATTGGTGCAAATTAAAGTTGTTAATTGATTAAGAAAGTTCTAACTTATGAAACTTAAATTTCCCTTTTTATACTTATTTTTAGGATGTATTTCTCTCTTTTTAATAAACATTAAATTTACTTCAAATGTCAAAGGAGAAGAATTTCAAAAGATTGAACTCAATAATGAAATTAAAAAAGGAAAATTTTTAATTGGTTTAAAGCAATATTTAGGCGGGGAGAATGACAGTTTTTCAAAAAAAAAGAATATCAATTTTATCACTGATAAAGGTTTTTTAAATCTGATATCGTCCAACGGTATTCAACATAAATCAAAAGAAATTAATATTAGTTGGGTGGATATACCCATCAAAAATCCAAAAACAATCGAAAGAATTGTTTTTGGTCCTTTTGCTAGCTATGAATCAGCAAAAAAACAAGCAGAGAAACTTAAAGATAAAGGATTTAAGACGACTGTTGCCTACCCTAAAAATTGGGAAGTATGGATTCCATTTGAAGATGATCTTCCAGAGTTTGAATTAAAAAATAAGATTTCTAGAAAAATAAAAAATTTTCAAATTACTCCTGTTCTTAGAAGTGAATATAGTTTTATGAAACTCCAAGGACCTATATATATTTATGCTCAAGAGGACATAACAATTAATGGTGTCAATTTTGGCAAAAATTTTTATTTATTAAAAGATTTATATGGAACTTGGACATTAGTTCAAAAAATTGAATTTGATGATTATTTGGCAGGTGTTTTGCCATATGAAATTGGACCCAATTCTCCTTTAGAAGCACTTAAAGCTCAAGCAATTATTGCAAGAACTTGGGGAATATTTAATTCTGATAGATTTAATATGGACAAATATCATTTATGTATCACCACTCAATGTCAAGTTTATAAACCTCCTAAAATTACAAATAAAAAAGTGAAAAAAGCTATAGAAGCAACTTCAAATTTAATTCTCACTTATAGAAATCAACCAATTAATGCTTTTTACCATGGTTCTAATGGTGGCGTATCTGCTACTGCAGGAGAGTCTTGGCAAATTCAAGATTATTTTTATTTCAATTCGATCATTGATGGTTCTAAATCATTAAATAAAATTTTTAAACTTCCAATTACAAATGAATCTGATTTAAATAATTTTTTAGATTTTGATAAAGAACAGTTTTATGGGAGTAATCATTCTCTTTTTCGATGGAATAAGAAATTTTCTAGTCTTGAAATTAAAGAAAAGTTAATTAAAAACAAACTTATAAATATTAATGACGATGTTTTGGATATAAATTCTATTGAACGTGGGTCGAGTGGCAGAGTGACAAAATTGGAAATACGAACGGACAAAGTTAATAAATCTATTGTTCTAGTTAAAGATGATATTCGACGGGTATTAAATTTTATACCTAGTAATTTGTTTACTATTAATAAATTAAGTGATGATTTATGGCTTTTGAGAGGAGGAGGCTTCGGTCATGGTGTAGGTTTATCTCAGTCAGGAGCGATTGAAATGGCTAAATTAGGATTTTCTTATGAACAAATATTGAATCATTACTATCAAAAAGCAAAACTGAAAAAATTTGAGATATTGTCTCAATGAAAGTTAAGTAATTAAAATTTACTTTTATGAGTAAGGGTTTTTATAAAAATCGAAGATTGAAGTCGTTTATATTTCTTGGTGCTTGTTTTTTTATAGCTATTATTCCTCATGTTTTCAATATCGAAAATTTCTTTCACATTATATTAACTCTTTCTTTTGTGATTGTTCTTTACGGTTTAATAGTTATTTCTAGAAATGTCAAAAGGAACAACGTTGTAAACATTGTTAGCAGAAAAATTAGTAATAAAGAGCTACCTATGCTTGATATTTTAGTCGCTGCTAGAGATGAAGAGAATGTCATAGCAAGATTAGTTGAAAGATTATTTAGTTTAGATTATCCAATAAATAAATTAAATATTTACATAATCGATGATGGTAGCTCTGATAAGACGCCTTTAATTTTAGATCGATTAGCTAGACAATATGACAAGCTAAAAGTAATAAGTCGTTCGCCAAATGCAGGCGGAGGAAAGTCAGGAGCTTTGAATTATGCCTTGAAGTTTACTCATGGTGAATGGTTATTAGTTTTGGATGCTGATGCTGAATTAAAACAAGATTCTTTGATAAGGTTATTTAGTTTTGTAGAAGAGGGGGATTGGTCTGCAGTTCAACTAAGAAAATCAGTAACAAATGTAAGTAAGAATTTTTTAACTTCTTGTCAGTCAATGGAAATGGCTATGGACGCAATCTTTCAATATGGAAGATTATCAGTTGCTGGAGTTTCTGAATTAAGGGGAAATGGCCAATTAATTAAAAAAGAAACATTATTGGCATGTGGTTCTTTTAATGAAGATACAGTTACAGATGATCTTGATTTGAGTTTAAGATTATTATTATCTAAATCTAGAATTGGAATCTTGTGGGATCCCCCAGTTATGGAGGAAGCAGTTGAGAATTTAAATGCTTTATTAGCGCAAAGGCAAAGATGGGCAGAGGGGGGTTTGCAAAGATTCTTTGATTATGGAGATCAATTATTTACTAATAAAATTGATTATTTGCAAAAATTTGATTTAACTTACTTCTTCATTTTGCAATATGCACTACCAATAATTTCTATTTTTGATTTATTTTTTAGTATTGCTTTGTTAGATTCACCAATTTACTGGCCTATTTCATTTACAGCTTTTATGTTATCTGGAATTGCGTTTTGGTACGGTTCTTCTTGTAAAAGCGAAGTACCAGTATTGCAAAAAAGCAATTTTTTGATGGTATTTGTCTCGGTTTTTTATTTATCACATTGGTTTTTAGTAATCCCTTGGGTAACAATAAAGATGTCTATTTTTCCCAAAAAGATACTTTGGCGAAAAACTATTCATACTGGAGTTTAATTTATTCATCAAGGTCTATAATTTCTCCATTGAAAAAATTTGCTAAGTTTTTTGAGCTATTATCATAAGTCTCTTCGTTAGATATTTTTGGTGATGAATGAGTTTTTGGTTCTATTTTTTTTAAAGGTCGAAAATTATTTGCTTCATTTTGGGTCATTTCTGGTGTATTTGTAGGGTTTCTTTTATTTAAATTTTTGGTTGAGAAATTAAGTATTATTTGATCTCCAAATATCTTTTTTGCAGTGTTTTCAATTATAACTTTTCTACTTTTGATCATATTTTCCCAGTTTGGAGATAATGCAATTGTTATGTTCTCCGAATCAAAACTTTCAAGTTCGGCTTGTTGTGAGAGTAACATTCGTGTTGATGGTAACTCTACTTTAGAAAGAAATAATTCCCATTTATCTTTTAAATTTGATCCTTGATTATTTTGGTTATTTTCAGAAATATTTTCAATACTTTCTTTTTCAAGAACTTCAAATTTTTCTAATTTTTCGTCTTTTTTTTCGATCAATTTCTTGTGAGTTTTCTCTTCTTGGATACTTGGTTTTGGAATCTCATCTGAAATATTTTCTTTATTAATTGGAATGTTTTTTCTACTTTCATGCTTCTCCCCAGTCGAATTTTTTTTACTTCCTTGTTTATTTTCAAAACTACTTATCTCTTGACTATCCAGAAGACCAGTTAAATGTATTTCAAACCAAAGCCTTGGATTATCACTTGATTTGATTTGATATTCAATATTTCTCAGATTATTATGCCAATTAATTATTGTTGATTTATTTATTGTTTTTGAGATTTTATCTAACTCATCTCGAAATTCATCAGACGTATAATAAAGATCTGAATATTTATTATTAGTAGTGTGTAATAGTAGATCTCTTGTTATATTCAATAATCCGATAATTATTTGAAGAGGTTCGTTTCCGGCATCATATAATTTGTTGCAGGTGTCAATTAATGACTCTGGATTATTCTCAACCAATGATTTTATCAGATTTGTTGATTCACTTTCTGATACTTCTCCTAGGAGGTTTTGGATATTATTAATTGTTATCCCTTCTGGTAAAAGATTCAATTGTTCAAGGAGGTTTTGTGCATCTCTCATACCTCCATTAGACCTTTTTGCAATCATTTTTAACGCCTGAACTTCGTACTTAATGGATTCTTTTTCGGCGATTTCTGATAAATGTTGAAAAATATCACTAGGGCTTATTCTTCTAAAATCAAACTTTTGGCATCTACTTTTTATTGTATTTAATACTCTCTCAGGATTTGTCGTCGCAAGTATAAATACAACTCTCGAGGGCGGTTCTTCAATAGTTTTTAGTAAAGCATTTGAAGCTGCCGTTGAAAGCATATGACATTCATCAATTACATAGACTTTCCATCTCGCTTGAGTAGGTGCAAATCTCGCTCTTTCTATAATTTCTCTTATATTTTCTACTCCTGTATTTGATGCTGCATCAATCTCGATAATATCTAGAGCGCTCCCATCTGTAATTTGTCTACATAACTCACATTTACAACAAGGAGTTATCGTAGGTTGGTCGAATGACTGGCAATTTAGAGATTTTGCAAATATTCTTGCACTTGATGTTTTTCCAGTGCCTCTTGGACCATTAAAAAGATATGCAGGAGCAATTTTTTTTGTTAATAGAGCTTGTTTGAGTGTAATGGATATAAATTTTTGCCCAACCAGTTCGTCTAAGTTGTTTGGTCTATATTTTTGATGAAAAGGCTTATGTATATTTGGCATTTATTTTTCATTAATTAGAAAAATTAGGGATTCAATTAAAAAAATTAAACTCTAATTTTATGCAGACTCTTTAATGATTCTTTTTGATCCTGAAGGTAGTTTAACAATTTTAGATGAGAACAAATTATCTACCATTTTTTTCGTAATTGTGAATTCTTTTACATTTTCTTCAGAAGGCAAAGTATACATTATGTCTAGCATTAGCTCTTCAATTATTGATCTTAATGCTCTTGCACCTGTTTTTCTTTTGTATGCTTCATTTGCTATCGCTTCAACAGAATCAGGCTCAAATGATAATTCAACATTATCCATACTTAACAAAGTTTTGAATTGCTTTACTAATGCATCTCTTGGTTGAGTCAAAATAGATTCTAAAGTTTCTTTAGTAAGACGATCTAATACAGCACAAACCGGAATTCTTCCAATAAATTCTGGAATTAGGCCGTATTTCACTAAGTCATCTAATTCTAAATTTTTCAGGGAATCTCTTGGGTCTACTATTTTTTTTGTATCAACTTTGTTTTGATCTGAATTGGTGGTAAATCCTATAGAGTGTTTACCCATACGCTTTTGAACGATATCCTCTAAACCTATAAAAGCTCCTCCACAAATAAATAGTATTTGACTCGTATCAATTTGGATGCAGTCATGATAAGGATGTTTTCTTCCGCCTTGAGGTGGCACATTAGCAATTGTTCCTTCAAGCATTTTTAATAATGCTTGTTGTACCCCTTCACCGGAGACATCTCTAGTAATTGAAGGATTCTCGCTTTTTCTTGCAATTTTATCTATTTCATCAATATAAATAATTCCTTTTTGAGCTAGTTCTACATTCATTTCTGATTTCTGTAGAAGTCTTAAAAGTATGTTTTCAACATCCTCCCCAACATATCCAGCTTCTGTCAAAGTCGTTGCATCAGCTACTGCAAAAGGAACATCTAAAAACTCTGCTAAAGTTTGCGCCAATAATGTTTTTCCACTTCCAGTAGGACCGATGAGTAAAATATTTGATTTTTGTAATTTAGTTGCTTGTGAATCAGTTGAATTGCTATTTTTACTGTCTTCTTTAACTTTCCAAGCTAATCGCTTGTAGTGATTGTATACGGCTACTGATAATATTTTTTTTGCAGATTCTTGTCCAACAACTTGATTATCTAGAAAATTTTTTATTTCTAATGGCTTAGGAATTGAGGTTAATTCTAAAGGAACAGATTTTTTTGGATTATCAGTTGGTAATTTCTTTTTTACTTGTGGAGAGTTGTTTGTGTTCGCTTGATTATCAAGTAGTTCTTCATCGAGAATCTCATTACAAAGGTCTATGCACTCATCACAGATATAAACCCCAGGACCAGCTATAAGCTTTCTTACTTGGTCTTGTGACTTCCCGCAAAATGAACATTTAAGATGGGCGTCGAATTTAGCCATCGATTATAAGTTTTTAAAGTGAAAGGTGTTAAATATTCCCTATTCACTAGGATTGCTCATAAATATCGATTCGTCATCATATTCTTAAAAAATCAGAACCCCTTGTCACTTTTTGATAACTTTATCAATTAATCCATATTCGACTGCTTCTGAGGGGGATAAAAAGTAATCTCTTTCTGTATCTTCATTAATTTTTTCTAAAGGTTGACCTGTATGTTCAGCTAAAAGTGAATTTAATGTTTTCTTGAGAAAAAGTATTTCTTTAGCTTGTATTTCAATCTCTACTGCTTGGCCTTGTGCACCTCCCAGAGGTTGATGGATCATAATCCTAGAATTAGGTAAAGCCAATCTTTTCCCCTTTGCTCCTCCAGAAAGTAGAAATGCCCCCATACTTGCTGCTACTCCAAAACATATTGTCACTACATCAGGCGATATTTGTTGCATGGTATCGTAGATGGCCATTCCTGCAGTTACTGAGCCTCCAGGAGAATTGATATATATTTGTATGTCTTTTTCGGGATCTTCAGCTTCAAGAAATAATAATTGTGCAACAAGGGAGTCAGATACTTGATCATTAATTCCTGTACCTAAAAAAATTATTCTTTCCCTCAATAATCTTGAATATATATCAAAAGCTCTTTCTCCTCGACCTGATTGTTCTATAACGGTGGGAACAGCGGCAATCGTTTTATGATTACTTTCGTAAGAACTTATTGAGCTTTGGATTAAATGTTTTTTTTCTGAGTTCACAAATTAGTTTTCGTCTTATAAATAATTTAGGGGGTTTTTGTTTAATTAGTAGGAAATTTCATAAATTATTTTTTTTCTTTTTTATTTCGAGTTTTTGTAGTTCCTGTGGTTTTTGTAGTTTTAGTAGCAGTTTTTGCGGCTTTTGATGTTTTGGAGGTTTTTGTAGCTTTAGAAGTTTTTGTAGTTTTTTCTTTTACTTCAGAATTTTCTTCAAGCCAAATTATTAATTTTTCTTTGAGTAGATCGTTACTTACTACTTCTGTTAATTTTTTAATATCTATTTGTTTTGAAGATTGAGAAATTGCATCTTCATAATCTTTCATTTTTAAATCAATTTCATCTTTCTCGACTTCTATGTTTTCTGTTTCAGCTAATGCTTTTAAAGCTAAATTTCTTTGAACATTTTTTTCAGCTTGAGGCCTTGTGGACTCTGCTAATGACTTAACTAATTCTGGAGTGAAAGTAGATTTTACATCAAGACCTTGTTGAGCAAATCTTTGAGCGGTTTGTTCAATATTATTCCTCACTTCTATATCAATCATAGATTTTGGAATTTCAGCAACCAATTCGTTTGTTAAGGCATCTAATAAAGCTTCAATTTTGATATCTTTTTGAGTTTTTTCAAAATTGTCTTTAAGTTGCTTTTCAATATCTTTCTTTAACTCTTTTAATGATTCTTTGTTGCCAGACTGTTTTGCAAAATCGTCATTAAGTTCAGGCAATTCTTTTTCCTTAAGATCCTTGAGATTTACTTCAAAAATTGCTTCTTTGCCTCTTGAATCCTCATGAGAATAATCATCAGGAAATTTAAGGTTAAGTTTTTTAGTATCACCAATTTTCATTTTTACGATTCCCTCAACGAAACCGGGAATCATTTTGTTCTTTTCTAACTCAAGATCCATTGATTCACTTGTTCCACCATCAATCTCTTGACCAGAATCTTTATATTTTCCTTTGAAACTAACTACAGCAATATCTCCTAATTTTGCTGCTCTATTGGTAACTGGAATAATGTTTGCAAACTGATTTCTAGATTTTTCTAGCGCTTCATCTATTGACTTAGGATCAAACTTTGTCTTTGATATTTCAACACTTATTCCTTTGGATTTTTTAAGTTTTAATTCTGGGGCAACATCAGTTTGAAGAGTAACTTTAAGTGATTTTTCAGGACTAAACTTTGCAAGTAAAGATTCAAATCCATCTACCAATTCTGGCTCACTTAGTGGTTCTATAGATTTTATTTTTAACGCTTCTTGCCATGATTTATCAATAATTTTTTCCAGAGCAGAAGCATGTAATTGTGTGATGCCAATTCTTTGGATTAAGACTTGTTTAGGAATCTTACCAAGTCTAAATCCTGGAATTTTAGCCGAACGACTGATAGAATTAATTGTTTCATTTAGACACGTTTTGCAAGTCTCAGATGGTATTTGTAATTCGAATGAAATTCTACTTTGAGGCAGAGGAGTTGTTTTGACTATTAGTGCATCTTTAGTCATGTTTTTCTAAGTTCTTACTATGAGCCGAATCTTAATTATTTCACATGATGTGATTTCCTTGAAAGTTAATTTTTTGATAAAGTAAAAAAAATAGTCAATCTATTTATAAAAATCATTTTAAAGTGTGAGACAATCTCCGTATTTGCCTAATAGGCCATTAAAAGTTGCTGTTTTAGGTTCTTCAGGTGCTGTGGGATCTGAATTACTAAAAATTCTTGAACAACGTGATTTCCCAATATCAGAATTGGTCTTGCTTTCATCAGAGCGGTCAGAAGGAAAAAAAATTATTTGGAAAGATGAAGAATTAGTTACAAAAAAAACAACTAAGGAAGAATTTAAGAATCTTGATTTAGTTTTGGCTTCAGCTGGCGGAAGTATTTCAAAAAAGTGGTTATCTACCATTATTGATCAAAATGCTTTACTGATAGATAATTCAAGTGCTTTCAGATTAGATAAGAACGTTCCTCTTATAGTCCCTGAAGTTAATGCTAGTGACGTACTTAATCATAATGGGGTAATAGCGAATCCAAACTGCACTACCATTTTGTTGACATTAGTTTTAGCTCCATTAAACAAACTTTCTACTATTCAAAGAGTTATTGTCTCAACATATCAATCTGTCAGTGGTGCAGGCCAACTGGCGATGGAGGAACTAAAACTTTTAACTGAACAATATCTTCAAGGAAATCCTCAAAAAAGTGAAGTTTTGCCATACTCTCTTGCTTTTAATTTGTTTTTACATAATTCCCCTATGCTTTCAAATAATTACTGCGAAGAAGAGATGAAAATGGTTAATGAGACAAGGAAAATATTAAATATTGCTGATTTAAAGCTCTCTGCTACATGTGTTCGAGTCCCAGTTCTGAGAGCACATTCTGAATCGATCAATATTGAATTTGCCGATGTAGTTGAGCCTAAAGATGCTCTTGAAGAATTAAAAAAATCTCCTGGAATTGAAATTATTGAGGATTACAAAAATAATAGATTTCCTATGCCAAATGACGTTATGGGAAGGGATAATGTTGCTGTTGGCAGGCTAAGAACTGATATAAGTCATCCTCATGGATTAGAATTATGGTTATGTGGAGATCAAATAAGAAAAGGAGCAGCTCTGAATGCTGTTCAAATAGCTGAGTTATTAATTCCAAAAAAATGATTACAGACAAAACTGAGTGTAATAATCCACTATTTGGAAGAATATTGACTGCAATGGTTACTCCATTCACTGAGAATGGAGATGTAGATTATGAACTAGCTATAAAACTTTCAAATTATCTTTGTGAGAACGGTTCCGATGGAATTGTGTTGTGCGGTACTACTGGAGAATCTCCGACTCTCTCATGGGCGGAACAGCATGATTTATTTATTGCGGTAAAAGGATCTTTGGATGCAAGCTGTAAAGTAATAGTTGGCACTGGTAGCAATTGTACAAGCGAAGCTGTGGAAGCTACAAAAAAAGCTTACGACTCTGGTGCCGACGGTGCTTTGGTCGTTGTTCCTTATTACAATAAGCCGCCTCAAGAAGGTCTTTATAAACATTTCAGTTCTATTGCTAAATCTGCAAAGGATTTGCCTCTTATGCTCTACAACATTCCTGGCAGGACTGGATGCAATTTATTACCTGATACTGTGAAGAAACTTATGGATTTCTCAAATATTCTCAGTATTAAAGCTGCAAGCGGTAGAATAGAAGAAGTAACAGAATTAAGGGCTATTTGTGGCTCCAAACTCTCTGTATATAGTGGCGACGATTCATTGTTGCTTCCAATGTTATCGGTAGGTGCTGTAGGAGTAGTAAGTGTTGCAAGTCATTTAGTTGGATTGCAATTGAAAGAGATGATTTATTCTTTTCAAAGTGGAAAGGTTTCCAATGCTCTTGCTATTCATGAAAAACTTCAGCCTCTTTTCAAGGCACTCTTTATGACTACTAATCCAATCCCAATTAAAGCTGCTTTGGAGCTATCGGGATGGGATGTAGGTAATCCTAGAAGTCCTTTGTCACCTTTAAACAATGACATGAAAAAGCAACTATCTTTTATCCTGAATTCCCTATAATAGGGATTATATTTAACTTGATAATTAAATTTAAATAAACCTTATTTGATTACAAGCAGGCCTTCATAAATTTCAAATTATGCAATCAAGTACAAATTCAACTGTAAATAGATCTACTCATGATTCATCTAGATCTAAAAGTAATACTCCAGCTCTACGGGTAATACCTCTTGGAGGATTACATGAAATAGGAAAAAACACTTGCGTTTTTGAATATGGTGATGAATTAATGCTTGTTGATGCTGGCCTAGCTTTCCCATCTGATGGTATGCATGGCGTAAACGTTGTTATGCCTGATACAACTTTTTTAAAAGAAAATCAAAGAAGAATAAAAGGAATGATTGTCACTCACGGGCATGAAGATCACATTGGAGGTATTTCTCATCATCTAAAGCATTTTAATATTCCCATTATTTATGGCCCAAGACTGGCAATGTCAATGCTTAGAGGAAAAATGGAGGAAGCAGGGGTATCTGATAGAACAACTATACAGACAGTAAATCCTAGAGATGTTGTAAAAGTAGGACAACATTTTTCTGTTGAATTTATTCGAAATACCCATTCTATTTGCGATAGCTTTTCTTTAGCAGTTACAACACCTGTTGGCACAATTATTTTCACGGGAGATTTTAAGTTTGATCATATGCCAGTAGATGGAGAGCAATTTGATATTGAAAGAATGGTGCATTACGGAGAGAAGGGTGTTTTATGCATGTTCAGTGATTCTACTAATGCCGAAGTTCCAGGTTTTTGTCCTTCTGAGAAGACTATCTATCCCTCTTTAGAAAAACATATTGCAGAGGCAAAAGAACGAGTTATCCTTACCACTTTTGCTAGTTCTGTGCATAGAGTGACAATGATCTTAGAATTGGCCATGAAACATGGAAGAAAGGTCGGTTTGTTAGGTAGATCGATGATAAATGTTATTGCTAAGGCAAGAGATATTGGTTATATGAAATGCCCAGATGATTTGTTTGTTCCTATCAAGCAAATTAGAGATTTGCCAGATAGGGAGACCTTATTATTAATGACGGGTAGTCAAGGAGAACCCCTAGCAGCGTTAAGCAGAATCTCTCGTGGTGAACATCAGCATGTTCGGCTTAAGACTACTGATACTGTAATATTTTCAGCCAGCCCAATTCCTGGTAATACTATTTCTGTTGTTAATACAATAGATAGATTAATGAAACTCGGAGCAAAGGTTGTTTATGGAAAGGGTGAGAATATTCATGTTTCTGGTCATGGTTTTCAAGAAGATCAAAAGTTAATGTTGGCACTAGCAAAACCTAAGTTTTTTGTTCCTGTTCATGGAGAACATAGAATGCTTGTTTGTCATGGGAAGAGTGCACAAACTATGGGGGTTCCAAAGGACAATATCTTAATTATTGAAAATGGAGATGTAGTTGAGTTAACACCTAATTCTATTCAAAAGGGTGATCCTGTAAAAGCTGGTGTTGAACTGCTTGATAACTCACGAAATGGGATTGTAGATGCTCGAGTATTAAAGGAAAGGCAGCAATTAGCTGGGGATGGTGTAGTAACTGTTTTAGCTCCTATTAGTACAGATGGGAAGATGGTTGCGCCTCCTAGAGTTAATTTGAGAGGAGTTGTTACTACTGCAGAGCCAAGAAAAATGTCTATGTGGACAGAACGAGAAATAAGCTGGGTCTTAGAAAATAGATGGAAACAATTATCCAGACAAACTGGGCCGAATAATTTTGAGGTAGATTGGATTGGTGTACAAAGAGAAATTGAAAATGGTTTATCGAGAAGAATGAGAAGAGAATTACAAGTTGAACCACTTATTTTGTGTTTAGTTCAACCTGCTCCAAGTGGAACTCGTGCTTATATTCCAAAGATTACCGAAGAGCAAAATTTCTCCAATAGAAATAGAAATAATAATAATTTCCATAAGAAATCAAACAATAATAATCATACTAATAGTTTAAATAACCCACAAAATACCCAAAAAAGTCCAAAAGTATCACAGAATCCATCAGCTGAGACTGCTACAGAAGATTCATTTGAAGGTAGAACAAGAAGAAGAAGATCTGCTGTAACATCTTAATTTTTTTCAAAATTTATATAGTTTTTATTCCAAACAATTTTTAAAAACTCTTGCAGATTAATTTGACCTTTATTTTTTTCATAAATTGAAGTTGCTAATTTTGTCAGATTTTTAGAACTACATTGCTTTGGAGATATTTCTTTTAAAAATCTATTTAAAATTGTGCACCTCGCTTCAATACACATACCATTTAGGAGATTCCTATCGATACCTTTAACATCTTTACAATAAAAATACGCTAGTTCACTTAGATCATTACGTTCATTATTGTATTTGCTCATTTTTTGGGAAAAATTATTTATCCTCTCAGAACAACCAGGATAGATGACTTCTAAGGTAGGAATAATTTTTTTTCTTACTAAATTTCTTTTTAATTTAAGATCTGAATTTGTAGGATCTTCCCAGACTGGAATCTTCATTTCATTGCAAAATTGTTTTGTATCTTCCCTACTGAAAATTAATATTGGTCTTATTAAATAAATTTGATTTTCTATTAATTTTTTACTCTCAATATTACTCAGACCTGCAAAATTGCTTCCTCTAGATAAATTGAGGATAAATGTTTCTGCATTATCACTACTCGTGTGACCAGTTAGCAAATAAATATTATGTTTTTCCTGGTTTTTATTTAATAAAGTTTTGGCTCTTTCACATAATTTTCTATATCTCCATTCTCGTGCTTTTTCTTCTGAAGAAATACCTTCTTTATTTGCTTGATCAAAAGAGAATGAAATATTTTTATCTTCGCAATAATCTTTTAATTCAAGAGCATATAGTGATGATTTTTCGTGCCACTGATGATCACCATGCCAAACACTAATAGACCAATTATGTAGTTTTTTTAGGTCATTAATTAGGGTCAATAAGGCCATTGAGTCTTGACCCCCCGAAACACTTATTAAAATATTGGATCCTTTGGGAATTAATATTTTTTTGGCAAGAATCTCCTTATGAAGCTTATGATGCCATGATGACCAATTTTTCTGACTTAATTTTTTATCAGTCATTTTGTGTTGCTCAGATAATATTTTTTAAAAAATGCACTGTTTTACTAAAACAATGTCACAATCGGGTAATAAATTCATTAAGTCAATGAGTCTGATTAATCTTTTGCCACAAAAAATCAAAGAAGAGTTAAGAAGCAAATCTTTACTCAAAGTTATATCAGGATTGAATAATTTCGATGTTCAGTCTGTGAAAATAATTGTTGAGGCTGCTTCATTAGGAGGTGCAGATCTTGTCGATATTGCTTGTAAACCTGAACTCGTTGATTTAGCACTTAAGAATTCAACACTACCAGTTTGTGTTAGTTCAGTAGTGCCTCGATCTTTTCAAGATTGTGTAAAAGCAGGAGCATCATTAATTGAGATAGGAAATTACGATACTTTTTATGAAAAAGGTATTCATTTTTCAGATAAAAAAGTTTTAAACATTACAAAAGAGACGAGGGATTTATTGCCTAATTATCCTTTATCAGTAACTGTTCCTCATACTATGCCTATTGATAAACAAGTTGATCTTGCTGTAAAGCTAGTAGAAGAAGGCGTTGATATTATTCAAACAGAAGGTGGTATCAGTTCTACTCCTTACTCTCCAGGAATTCAAGGTTTTTTTGAAAAATCAGTACCAACTCTTGCATCTACCTATGCTATTCATCAAGAATTTAAGAAACAATCTCTGAATATACCAATCATGAGTGCCTCTGGATTAAGCCAAGTAACTTGTCCACTAGCAATATCCTCTGGAGCCTCAGCAGTTGGCGTTGGATCGGTGGTTAATAAATTAGACGATTTAATATCAATGATTGCGGTTGTTAGGGGCTTAAAAGAATCTTTGAAAAATTCAATAATTGGAGAAAAAATTTCTTAGTATAGCAATATCCTTTAGCTACCAGCTTGATGAACAACTATAAGCTTCAAGCTCCTTACGAACCAAATGGAGATCAACCAGAAGCTATTAAAAAATTAGTTAAAGGCGTAAATAATGGTAAACAGTTTCAGACTCTTTTAGGAGCTACTGGAACTGGAAAAACATTTACCATTGCCAATGTAATTCAACAAACAGGAAGGCCAGCACTTGTTTTAGCCCATAACAAAACGTTGGCTGCACAACTATGTAATGAATTAAGGGAATTTTTTCCAAAAAATGCTGTTGAATACTTCATTTCTTACTACGATTATTATCAGCCTGAAGCTTATGTACCTGTAAGTGATACTTACATAGCCAAAACTGCTTCAATTAATGAAGAAATAGATATGCTTAGGCATTCTGCAACACGCTCATTATTTGAAAGAAAAGATGTAATTGTTGTAGCCTCAATAAGTTGTATTTATGGTCTTGGTATACCGAGTGAGTATTTAAAAGCTGCAGTTAAATTTGAAGTGGGAAAATCAATAAATCTACGTTCTTCTTTGAGGTCTCTAGTTGAAAATCAATATACTAGAAATGATATTGAAATTACTAGAGGTAGATTCAGAATTAAAGGCGATGTTTTAGAAATCGGTCCAGCTTATGAAGATAGATTAATAAGAATTGAGTTATTTGGTGATGAAGTCGAGGCTATTAGATATGTTGACCCTACTACAGGAGAAATACTTGAAAGTTTGGAACAAGTTAGCGTTTACCCAGCGAAGCATTTTGTAACTCCAAAAGAAAGACTTGAGAATGCAATAAGTGCAATTAAAAGTGAATTAAAAACTCAACTAGATAAATTTGCATACGAAGGAAAATTATTAGAGGCTCAACGTCTAGAACAACGTACAAAATATGATTTAGAAATGCTTAAAGAGGTTGGTTATTGTAATGGAGTTGAGAATTATGCTCGTCATTTATCAGGTAGGGATGAAGGTTCACCGCCAGAATGTTTAATAGATTACTTTCCCAAAGATTGGTTGTTGGTAGTTGATGAGAGTCATGTAACATGTCCTCAACTTCATGCGATGTACAACGGTGATCAATCAAGAAAAAAAGTTTTAATAGATCATGGTTTTAGATTGCCAAGTGCTGCAGATAATAGACCTTTAAAATGTGAAGAGTTTTGGGAAAAATCAAAACAGACATTATTTATAAGTGCAACCCCCGGTCAATGGGAATTAGATCAATGTGATGGTGAATTTATTGAGCAAGTTATAAGACCAACTGGGGTATTAGACCCGGTAATTGATGTAAGACCTAGTGAAGGCCAAATAGAAGATCTGTTATCTGAAATAAGGATTCGAGCTGAAAAGAATCAAAGAGTGCTTGTGACAACACTTACTAAGAGAATGGCTGAAGATCTAACTGATTTTTTATCTGAAAATAAAGTAAGAGTTAGATATTTGCATTCCGAAATCCATTCAATTGAAAGAATTGAAATTATTCAAGACCTTAGAATGGGCGAATATGATGTTTTGGTAGGAGTTAATTTATTAAGAGAGGGACTAGATCTTCCAGAAGTATCCTTAGTCGCCATTTTAGATGCTGATAAAGAAGGTTTTCTGAGGGCAGAAAGGTCATTGATTCAAACAATAGGAAGAGCTGCCAGACATGTTGAAGGTGTTGCTTTGCTTTATGCAGATAACTTCACAGATTCAATGAAAAGAGCAATATCTGAAACTGATAGAAGAAGAACTATTCAAAAAAAATATAATCAAGTCAACGGTATTACTCCAAAACCTGCAGGCAAAAAAATAGAAAATTCAATATTATCTTTTCTAGAACTTTCCAGAAAACTTGATGCTGGTGGTTTATCTAAAGATTTAATAAATATAGTTAATAACAAAACTGACGCAATTCTCAGTTCCAGTGATAATCAATGTTTGCTCGAAGAATTGCCTGACTTAATAGAAAAGTTAGAAATTAAAATGAAAGACGCTGCAAAAGAGTTAAATTTTGAAGAAGCAGCAAATTTGAGGGATAGAATCAAAAAATTAAGACAAAAATTGGCAAGAAATAATTAAAAAGAACTTATTTTTCTAATTCAAAATGATTATGAATCGCATTAACTGCTTTGTCACAATCTTTTTCTAAGACAATACATGAAGTCCTAATTTCACTAGTGGCGATCATTTCAATATTGATATTTTGGTCAGCCAATGCTCTAAATATTTTTCCAGCCGTCCCAACCTTAAATGCCATTCCCGCTCCTACAGTACTTACTTTTGCTATGGCAGGGCCATCTTCAATGTATGATCCGGGTAATTTTTTTGTTAAGGCCTCAAAAACTAAGTTAGCTTTTTCTCTATCTTGTTTATTCATTGTAAGACTAATATCTTTAGTTTTTAAAGTGGAAATTCTTTCAGACTGAACAATAGTATCGATAAGTAAATTATTTTCAGCTAATGCTAAACATATCGATGCTGCTACTCCTGGACGATCAGGCAGTTTTCGAAAGCTCACCTGAACTTGGTTTTTATCTAATGCAATTCCTCTTACTTCAGGTTGATCTTGTTTTTCATTGATTGGATTAACAAATATTTGTGTATCGGATAACTTAAATTTCTCAGCAACAAATCTAATAGCTTTTGGTATATTATTAATTTCAATTACACAGCTGACTTTAATTTCACTAGTAGCTATTAACCTAACGTTTATATTCGCTTGAGATAAAGTATCAAATAAATCAGCTGAAACACTAGGTCTGCCCATAATGCCTGCTCCTTGAATACTTAATTTTGTCATGTTGGTTTTTAAGTTAAATTCTCCCCCTAATTGACTAGTTATAAGTTCACATTGTTCTGCAGTCTTTTTTACTTCTAATTCACCAACAGTAAATGTAATATCGTTTTTATTTCCATCATTTGTCGCTTGTATTATTAAATCTACGTTAATACTTGCTTCTGAAAGTTTTTCAAATATTTGCGCAGCAATCCCAGGCCTATCAGGAATATTTGAGAGACTGAATACTGCTTGGTTTTCTAATACTTCAAGACTATTGACTGTTTTTGTTAATTCTAAGCTTCCTCTTTTTAGCGGGAGAGGTTGGATTTGGCTTGCTAAGAGAGTCCCACTGGAGTCATTTTGGCTTGATTTGACACACAATTTAATTCCATAATTGCGAGCAATTTCTACTGCTCTTGGATGGAGAACAGAAGCACCGACGCTTGCAAGTTCAAGCATTTCCTCGCAGCTAATTTCATCTAAGAGTTTTGCATTAGGAACAATCCTTGGATCAGTAGTAAGAACCCCTGGAACGTCTGTATAAATTTCGCAAGTCTCAGCTCCTAAAGCTGTTGATAAAGCTACCGCTGAAGTATCTGAACCACCTCTACCCAAAGTTGTAATTTCCATTGAACCCGTATGGCTTAATGTTGTTCCTTGAAATCCAGCTACGACAACTACAAAACCCTGATTTAAATAATTTTGGATCCTTTCTGTTTTAATATCCAGAATTCTCGCTTTCCCATGAATTGATTCAGTAATAATTCCAACCTGGCTTCCAGTCATTGAAATTGCAGGTATTCCATATTCGTTTAATGCCATTGATAGAAGAGCTATGGTTACTTGCTCTCCAGTTGAGAGAAGCATATCCAATTCTCTTCGATTGGGATTTTTACTAATTGATTCCGCTAAACAATTTAAATCATCTGTAGTTTGCCCCATCGCAGAGACAACTACGACAATTTCATTCCCAGCTTCTTGACTTTGACAAATGCTACTTGCAATATTTTTAATTTTTTTAATATCACCGACAGAAGTACCGCCAAATTTTTTTACTAGTAAAGCCATATTTAAATGATAATGTAAATTCTTAAACTTATAATTTGGTTAACTTAAATTAATTAATTTCTCTGTAAAAACATTTATGGGATTATTACCTTGTTTTAGTAATGATTCAATATCTAGTAACTTACTCATTAAATTAATTAAATATTCTTGAGATACATTTTTGACTTTTTTTCGAATAAAAAAAATTCTTTTTGGATTAGAAATGCCTGCAAGATTACAAATCTTTTCTGCATCATCGTTACCTGAATTAACTGCTAGTTTTATAATGGTATGAATTCTTATTTGACTAATTAAACCTGCATTTAGTCTTAAAGCAGGTTCTCCTTTCTGTAAAGAATAATTTATTTCAATGAGGCTTTCATTAATATTGTTTTGTAAGAGAAGATCAATGATTTTGAAAATATTGGATTGATGATCACTAAATATTTTTTTTACATCAATACTTTTAAGAAAAAGTTGTGAATTCGAATCACTTGATATTGCAGAGAGGTATGTTTTAGCTTTGGCTAATTCATTTATTAGTTTAAAGCTGTCATTACCAACTGAATCAATTATTAATTCAGCTGCATTGTTATCAATTTTGATATTCATTTCATTTGCTGCATCTTCTAAAAATCTTTTTTGGCCCTCAAAGTCCCAAATTTCTGGTAAAGAAAATGATTTTTCTTTGGCTAAATTATTTTTAATAAGTTTTTGTAAAAATTTAGTACTCTTTAGTCTTGAGTCAGGTTTTTTTGTATTTTGCAAAATGAAATAAGTATTTTGAGGTATATTGTCATGAATTTTTTCAAATTTAGTTCTTAAATCTTCATTTTTGGCAGTAAAAATGGGATTATTTTTCAATGTAACTATTCTGTATCCATCTCCAAAAGGAGGTGTAAGAACTTCATCAAAAGCTTTATTGACTTGCTCATCATCATCTCCATTTAAATTAGTTACGTTTATTTCTTTCCATTCTTTGGATACTTCCTTATCAATTAATTTTTGAATAAATGTATTTTGAGCATTTAGATCATTACCCCATAATATTTGTATTGGCATAATAGCTCAATAAAAACCATATATTAACTATGATTACTTCTAACACAAGTAAAATTTAATGGTAATAGATCATCCAATTTTTTTGGAAAGCATCAGATTCATAAGATCTCGTTTAGCAGCCAATGATCTAAATTATTTGGAAAAAAAAGTATTAGAGAGATTAGTCCATACTTCAGGAGATTTTACGGTTCAAAATCTTGTAAATTTTAGTGAAGGTGCTTGTGAAAAGGGTCTTCAGGCACTTAAAAATGGTGCTCCGATTTTAACTGATACCGATATGGCAGCAGCAGCAATAAAATCCATGGCAGAAAATACAACTAGGAATAAAGTATTCACCGCTAGAATGTGGTTTGGAAAAAATAATAATACAAACTTAACTAAAACTGCATATGGCTTAAGTGAAGGTTGGAAGGAGTTATCCGCTATAAATTCTGGAAGCAAATCTCCTATTGTAGTTATTGGCAGTTCGCCTACAGCGTTAACTTATTTAATTGATATTTTAGAAAATGCAAAAGATTTACCTAGTTTAATTATCGGAATGCCTGTTGGATTTATTGGAGTAGAGAATAGCAAAAATAAACTGATTTCCACCGATCTTCCTAGAATTGTTTTGAATTCAACTAGAGGAGGTGCTGCCATGGCAGCTGCTGCGGTTAACGCCTTATTAAGGGAAACTATTTAAAGAGTATTTATTTTATAAAAATGTCAAAAATCTACTTAATATCATAATTTAATTTGTTATTTTCTTCTAAAGAATTTAAAACTGATTTTGCTTTTTCTATAACTTCTTTTGGGACTCCTGCTAATTTAGCTGCTTCTATGCCATAGCTTTTGTTTGAGCCCCCTTTAACAATCCTGTGGCTAAAAATTAGCTGATCGTTATTTTGTTCTACTAAAACTTGAAAATTTTGTATATTCTTATTTGAATTTTTTAAATAATTAAGCTCATGATAGTGCGTAGCAAAAATAGTATTACATTGAATTTTTTTTGCAAGATATTCACTTACTGACCAAGCTATTGAAAGTCCATCAAAAGTAGATGTCCCTCTGCCAATCTCATCAAGTAAAACTAGTGAGCTAGAAGTTGCCTGATTTAGAATTGATGCAGTTTCAGACATTTCTACCATAAATGTTGATTGTCCAGATGATTGATCATCAACAGCCCCAATTCTTGTGAAAATCCTATCTGCAATCTTGATTTCAGCATTATTAGCAGGAACAAAGCTACCAATTTGTGTGAGAATTTGTATTAAACCAAGTTGTCTTATAAAGCAACTTTTTCCGCTTGCATTGGGACCGGTTAATATAATTAATTTTTGATTATCCGCAAAAGAGATATCGTTTGCTACAAACTTTTTATCACTTAACAATTGCTCTACAATTGGATTTCTTCCTGCGATAATTTTTGTACTATTTTTTGTTATTGAATCATTTATTGGTATTAATGAAGGTTTTATAAAATTGTTTTCTACTGAAGTAATTGATAAACCAAGTAGTGCATCAAGAGATGCTATGGATTTTGCGATTGATCTTATTTGTTTTGTTTTTTCAGCAACTATATTTCTTAATTCGCAGAAAATTTCATATTCTTTTGATGAAGCTCTACTTTTTATTTGGAAAATCTTATTTTCTTTATTTTTAATTTCAGAAGTGATATACCTTTCTTCATTAGTAAGTGTTTGCCTTTTGATCCAATGTTGTGGAGCTAAATTAACTTTTGACTTATTAATAGAAATGTAATAACCAAAATTTTTATGAAATTGAATTTTTAGGTTTGAAATTTTGCTAATTTTTCTTTCCTTTGATTCCTCTTTATTTAGCCACTCAGAGTAATCATCCATTAAATTTCGTAAACCATCTAATATATTGTCAACACCATCGTGGATCATGCCTCCTTCACTAATATTTAGAGGAGGATTTTCTACTAATTTAAAACTTATAGTATCAGCTAATTCTAAGAGTCCTTTATCAATATTTTTTAATTGATCAGTCCAATCTGGGAGATCATATTTAAATAATTCAATTATGGATTTTAGTCTAGGCAATTTTTTTAAACCTTCAGCTATTGCAATTAAGTCTCTGGGACTTGCATGACCTGCACAAGCTCTACCTGCAAGTCTTTCTAAATCCCCCATTGCCCTAAGTAAATTTTGGGTATCTGTACGTAATTTTTTAGATTCAAGAAAGTTTGTAATTATATTTTGTCTTTTATAAATTTCATTAACGTTTAATAGTGGTGAATCTATCCACCTTCTTAAACACCTTGCGCCCATACAGGTATAAGTCCTATCAATACTCCATAGTAGCGAACCTACATAATTGTTTTCTCTTTGCGTATTTTTGATTTCTAAGTTTTTTTGAGTTTGATAATCAATAATTAATTTGTTGTGACCATATTGGATTTGTGGAAAGTCTAATGAGATTTTTAAAGAAGAATCTTTATCTAAATTTGAAGGATTAATTTTTTCTAAATAATTTAATAAACCTCCAAGTGATCTAGTTGCATTGTTTAAATTTTTAAGTCCTATTCCCTCTAGGTTTGCAATTTGGAAATAATTTTTTATTAGATAATTTGCTTCATTAATTCCAAAATTAGTCTCTTGAGAAACAGTATATGTAATTTGACTATTTCCTTTAATTAATAAATCTCTTACTGCATTGCTTCCTACAATGATTTCTGAAGAATCTAATTTAATAATTTCATCAAATAGTTTTGACAGAGATTGGCCTTCTAAAGTTATTAATTCTCCTGTGCTTACATCAGCTTTTGATATACCCCATTCATAAGATTCATCTTTGTTTTCTTCTGATAAGTAAATAGCACTAATCCAATTATTTTTCTTTGCTATCAACATCCCCTCTTCAATTACAGTTCCAGGAGTAATTATTCTTGTTATTCCTCTTTTAATTGGAGTCCCATAATTTCCAGAACTTTTTTCTAATTGATCGCATATAACCACAGAATAATTTTTTTTAATTAAATCAGCACAGTATCTCTCCATTGCATGATGGGGAACCCCTGCCATAGGGATCTTACCAATCTCTTTGCCAGCATCTTTACTGGTAAGCGTTATTTCTAAAAGGTTAGATATTAATACAGCGTCCTCAAAAAAACATTCAAAAAAATCTCCTAATCTATAAAGTAATAACCTATCTTTATTTTCTTCTTTTAGAGTTACATAATGCTTCATTACAGGAGTTAATTTCAGTTTTGAAACTGTTTTATAGCTATACGATTCTTCATTGATGCAAACATTTTTGTTATTTGAAATTAAATCAGTCTTGAATTTATTTATTAAATTAGTTGAATTTTTTCTTTGTCTGGGTCTTTTTTGCGATTCTTTTTTTAAATCTTCCAAAGATAAATCTTCTGGAATTTTTGTTATTTCTTTTTGTTCATTATTATCATTACCAATCGCAAATAAATTCTTTTGAATTATCGTATCTTCTTGCATACTTTTTTAATTCCTAAATAGATATTAGGTAGAAATTTTTTTTTTGCATTTAAAGTGGCTAAAGTATGTAAATTTTCTCTAATAATTATCATTTTCATGAGATTATAGTATTTATAATATTTGAAACCTAAGACTGAATTATGCAGGCTGTTAACTTTTTCTTCGTAAATGCTCTATTATTTGCTTCTTTAATTGCGGTAGTTGGAGTACCCGTTTTATATGTGACTCAACCTTCTACTGAAGAAGGACAGCGAGAAAGTAGGAGAAAAATTTATTCTATTGCTGCTGTTTGGGTTGTTTTGGTTTTTGTTACAGGAATAGTTTCTTCATTAGTTTGAACTTAATACCTTTTCGTGAGAGTCTATTAATATATCTAAGTAAAATTTAATGGCTATTTTTGAGGGTTCTTTTACTAATGCCTCTACTTTAAAAGTTGGGATTGTAATAGCAAGATTTAATGATTTAATTACAAATAAAATTTTATCTGGTTGTCTTGATTGTTTAAAAAGACATGGTTTAGATACTTCAGAATTAAGTAATCAAGTGGATATAGTTTGGGTTCCTGGTTCTTTCGAATTGCCAATTGCAGCTAAAACTCTTATGAAAAAAAAGAGTTATGACGTTGTAATTGCCCTTGGAGCCGTTATTCGTGGTGAAACCTCTCACTATGATGTGGTTGTATCTGAAGCTAGTAAGGGTATTTCGCAACTCTCAAATGAAAATAATGTTCCAATTATTTTTGGAGTTTTAACCACTGACACTATGCAGCAGGCTTTAGAAAGAGCAGGTATAAAGAATAATCTTGGTTGGAATTATGCTTTACAAGCAATTGAAATGGGATCTTTAGTTAAAAATTTAAATTAATTGAATTAATTTAATTATTTCTATCATTGATCCCTTCTTTGAGATAAAATAAGAAAGTTATGCGGATGTAGCTCAGTGGTAGAGCATCTCCTTGCCAAGGAGAATGTCGAGAGTTCGAATCTCTTCATCCGCTTTTAATGTTTGTATCTTTTAGAATATTATTTAAAGATAATTTCGTAATGACAAGAGTAATTTCTACTGAGGATTTAAAGGAATTATTTACTAAACCTTATGGTGCAGATGCACCAACAAAACAAAAATGGGCTCAATTTTATAATGAGAATGTTATTTTTACAGACCCAACTCAGGAAACAGAGGGCTTAGATTCTTATGTTAAAGCTCAAGAAAAGCTAGTTAAAAGATGTGATGATGTTTTTTTAGAAACTCATGCAATTTCCATAACTGGGGATTGTGGATTTGTTGAATGGACAATGGGTTTAAAAATTATGGGCAAAGAATTTATTTATCCTGGAACTACTCGTTTACTATTTGGGGAAAATGGATTAATCAAAGAGCACAGAGATTACTTTGATTTTTGCGGCCCAACTTTTGGACCTGTTCCTATTTTAGGACCTTTTATAAGATGGCTTTATGGTAAATTTGTATCTTGATTTTGTTTTCTTTAGAAACAGAGTGGTTTATATTTCACGAATCAATAAATTTTGAGAAGTAACTTCTTTAAAATCACATTGAGAATAAAACAATTTTTTATTTGTTGTCATTAAATATAATTTTTTTGTATTTTTAATTTTTTTAGAAGATAAAAGATTTTTTACAATTAATGTGCCAAAACCTTTGCCTTGGTGATTTTGATCAATAACAATATCCCAAAGCACTCCGCGATAAATCCCATCGGTTAAAGCTCTACCAAAACCAACTATTTCTTTACCAACCCAAAGACTTATTACGACATCACTGTTAGCAAGACATTTTTTTAGATCAGTAATTGTTCTATTTTTTGCCCAGAAAGCATTGTTATTTAGTAATTTTTGTAGCTTAATTAATCCATTTGTTGGGTTAAAATTAGGACCTAATCCAAAAACTCTTAACCCTAAAGCTCCTTTGGCATGTTTGATTAGTGATATTTCTTTCATTAATTAAAAAGATTTTTGAAAAGTGACGTCAGCTCGGTTGTTTTTGTGACTTTAATCTAAATACCTTAATCGATCGTTTCTATAAAATAAAGAGATAATATTTTTCTTCATTCTGTTGTAACGCACTAATTTATAATGTTTGTAATAAGATAATTTTTTAAGGACTTTGACTTATGCTAAAACTTTTGTTGGGAGATCCGAATACACGAAAGTTAAAGCGCTATCAACCAATAGTGGAAGAGATAAATTTTTTAGAAGAAGAAATTTCAAATTTGACTGATGATGAGCTAAGAAAAGAAACTCAAAATCTTAAATCAAAGATTTCATCAGAATTAGATTTTAAAAAACAAAAAGAACTCCTAGAAGAATCCCTTCCTAAAGCTTTTGCAATCGTAAGAGAAGCAAGCAAACGAGTTCTAGATATGAGACATTTTGATGTTCAGTTAATAGGCGGGATGGTTTTAAATGAGTGTCAAATTGCTGAGATGAAGACTGGAGAGGGAAAAACTCTTGTCGCAACATTACCTTGTTATTTAAATGCTCTTACTGGAAAAGGTGTTCATGTCGTTACTGTAAATGATTATTTAGCTAGAAGGGATGCTGAGTGGATGGGACAAGTTCATCGTTTTTTAGGTTTATCGGTTGGTTTGATTCAGCAAGATATGAATCCAGTTGAGAGAAAGAAAAATTATGATTGTGATATAACTTATGCTACAAATTCAGAATTAGGATTTGATTATCTAAGAGATAATATGGCTACCGATATTAATGAGGTAGTTCAAAGAAAATTTAATTACTGCGTAATTGATGAGGTTGATTCAATATTAATCGATGAAGCAAGAACGCCTCTAATCATCTCCGGTCAAGTTGAAAGACCACAAGAAAAATATAAAAAAGCTGCAGAATTAACTCTGACATTAATCAAAGCAAAAGAATTAAGTAAAGATGGTATTGATCCAGAAGGCGATTATGAAGTTGATGAAAAACAGAGAAGTTGTATATTAACTGATCAAGGTTTTGCAAAATGTGAAGAGTATTTGGGAGTTAATGATTTATATAATCCTCAAGATCCTTGGGCGCACTATATAACTAACGCTTTAAAAGCCAAAGAATTATTTATTAAAGATGTAAATTATATTATTAAGAACGATGAGGCTGTCATAGTGGATGAATTTACTGGTAGGGTAATGCCAGGAAGACGTTGGAGTGATGGACAGCATCAGGCGATAGAAGCAAAAGAGAATCTTCAAATTCAACCTGAGACTCAAACATTAGCATCCATAACTTATCAGAATTTTTTCCTTTTATATCCTGGTTTAGCAGGAATGACCGGAACCGCAAAAACTGAGGAGGTCGAATTTGAAAAAACTTATAAATTAGAATCAACAGTTATACCTACAAATCAAATAAGAAAGAGACAAGATTGGTCTGATCAAGTATTTAAGACAGAGATTGGTAAATGGAAAGCTGTTGCTAAAGAAACTGCAAAAATTCATAGAGATGGTAGACCTGTTTTAGTTGGTACAACAAGTGTTGAAAAAAGTGAATTATTAAGTTCACTTTTATATGAAGAAAAAATCCCACATAATTTGTTAAATGCCAAGCCAGAGAACGTTGAACGTGAGGCAGAAATTATTGCCCAGGCAGGAAGAGCAGGTGCTGTTACTATTGCGACTAATATGGCTGGAAGGGGAACAGATATAATTCTTGGCGGGAATAGTGACTATATGGCAAGGCTTAAATTAAAAGAAATTTTAATTCCTTTGTTAGTTAAGCCTGATAATGAGCATAAGCCACCAATCCCTAAGCAAAGAAATTCAAAATCCAAGGGTGGTTTTTCTGCAAAAACTGGTTCAAATTTGAAAAAGACCATATCAAATTCTTCAACTAGTCTTTTCCCATGTAAGCTTGATGAAGCAATTGAAAAGAAACTCCAACTTTTATCTGATGAACTTGTTAAAAATTGGGGAGATAGACAACTTTCTGTCTTGGAGCTTGACGATAGGATAGCTACAGCTGCAGAAAAAGCACCAACCAATGATAACTTGATAAAGCTTTTGCGAGATTCTTTGTCTGATGTAAAAAAAGAATATGAAAAAGTTTTGATTTACGAAGAAGAACAAGTTAGAGAAGCTGGCGGTTTACATGTCATTGGAACTGAGAGACATGAATCAAGAAGAGTGGATAATCAACTTAGAGGAAGAGCAGGAAGACAAGGTGATCTTGGAAGTACAAGATTCTTTTTATCTTTAGACGACAATTTATTAAGGATTTTTGGAGGTGATAGAGTAGCAAATCTAATGAATGCTTTTAGGGTTGATGAAGATATGCCTATTGAGTCAGGAATGCTTACTAGATCTCTAGAAAGTGCTCAAAAGAAAGTTGAAACCTACTATTACGATATTAGAAAACAAGTGTTTGAATACGACGAGGTAATGAACAATCAAAGAAAAGCAGTTTATGGCGAAAGACTAAGAGTATTGAAAGGAATTGATTTAAAGAGACAAGTAATAGGATATGGAGAAAGGACAATGATTGAAATTGTAGATGCTTATATTAATCCTGATCTTCCTCCTGAAGAATGGAATATTGATCAATTAATTTCTAAAGTCAAAGAATTTATATATTTATTAGATGATCTTAAATCTGATGATATTAATTTACTGTCAATAGAAGAATTAAAAAACTATCTTCAAGAGCAGTTGCGAATAGCTTATGATCTAAAGGAATCACAAATAGAAAAGATTCGTCCAGGATTAATGAGAGAAGCTGAAAGATTTTTCATTTTGCAGCAAATCGATAACTTATGGCGAGAACATCTTCAATCCATGGATTCCTTGCGGGAATCAGTCGGATTGAGAGGTTATGGTCAAAAAGATCCATTAATCGAATATAAAAACGAAGGATATGACATGTTTCTCGAAATGATGACTAATATGAGACGAAATGTTATTTATTCAATGTTTATGTTTCAACCTAAAACTGACGTTAGTGAGACAAATTAAATCAATATTTAATCATCTCCAAGAAATTCAAAAATTTCTTTGTCTTTAAGATTTTGAGAATCTCCGAGTTTTGAAATATCAATAGACTCTGAGCTAGCTATACATTGCAGAGTTTTTTGTAATTTGAGAATTTCATTTTCAAGAGAGTCTATCCTATCCATTAAATTTTTTATCACATTAGCTTCTGCATCTGGTAAGGCAGAGTGAGCTAAGGGATTTACTTTAACACCACTTTGATGCACTACCCTGCCAGGAACTCCAACCACAGTACTGTTCCCCTCTACATTTCGAACAACTACTGAGCCAGCACCTATACGGGTATTAGAGCCTACCGTGATGGATCCAAGAACTTTTGCGCCTGCACCGACTACAACATTTTCCATTAAGGTTGGGTGTCTTTTGCCATGGCTTTTGCCAGTACCTCCTAATGTCACTCCCTGATAAAGCAAACAGTTATTTCCTATCTCAGCTGTTTCACCAATTACAACGCCCATCCCATGGTCTATGAAGACCCTTTTACCAATTTTTGCCCCAGGATGGATTTCAATACCTGTCGCTAGCCTATTAAGATGACTGAGTAAGCGAGGAATTAAAGGAATTTTTAATTGCCATAATTTATGCGTAAATCTATGTATAACTATTGATTGAAAGCCTGGATAGCAAAGAAATATCTCTACTATTCCTCTTGCGGCAGGATCTCTCTCTCTGATAATTTCTATATCTGATTTAAAAGTTTTCAATACCATGTTCTAATTAGTTACTCCTATTTCTTTTTTTAATTGGTTTATTGTTTCGTTACTTAAATAATTTTTAGCACAAATTATTTGAGGTAATCTCATCAATTGAGAACGATTTTTTAATAATGTGTTTTCTACAACTGATAAACTAGGTCCATCACACACTATATGGTTGGAAGCCTTTAAAAGTGAGAGTAATCTACTGTTATTATCTGAGATTGCGGTCATAAGCATTAATTCATTACCACGCATGCTGTGTATAATAACTTCTGCTGCTCTCAATAAACCAGGACTTATGCTAACAATACCTACACAACTGCCAGCATTTAATTCCTTGAGAATTTTTAATTCTTTTTGAAAGTCGCTCAAGTCAACTGCAATAGCGCGAACTCCATGTTGCTTAGCGACTTTTTCTAGAGGCTGTAAAAAATATCTGCTTGTGACAATCGTACCATTATTTGAATTACTCAAAACTTTTTCTAATTCTTCCATAGGAACAACTTCTACTGGTACATTAACTGTTGTAGAGAGGTCTTCTGCTATTAACATTGAAGCCCCAATATCCTCTCTAGGAGTGCTGACAATAATTCTTGATCCGCACTTGATGCGCCAATCAATTTCGTTCGTTAAAATATTCCTCGTCTCTTGTAAAGTGCATCCAAGACTTATCAAGTTGTCAATAAGTTTCTTCGCTTCTTGATCTGGTGCTTTACTTATTTTATCTTTTGAGTAAGATGATTTTTTAAATTCTTTTTTAGTTAGATTATCTCTTACATAGATACCTGATCCAGCTATTGCTTCAACAACTCCATCTATTTCCAGTTGTCTATAAACTTTACTTATAGTATTCCGATGGAGTCCAGTCTGCATTGCAAGTTGCCTCGTACTGGGAAGTCTGTGTCCCGGAGGATAATGTCTTGCTGCAATTGCAAAACAAATTTGATTATATAGTTGAGTAGATGCCGGGATATCACTTTCTTGTTGAATATGGAATCTCACGTGATAAAAACCTTGACTAATTTATTTTTGACCATAGTGACACTTTAACATTCGTCATATCTTATAGTAACAACTTTTCACTCATCATCTTTTTTAATGAGAGGAGTTTTTCGAGGACTTAAAAACATAATCATGTTTCTTCCTTCCCTTTTTGGTTTTTGTTGAACTTCTGATTGCTCTTCTAAATCATTAGCCATTTTCAAAAGAAGTGTTTCAGCTAAATTTGAGTGCTGAATTTCTCTACCCCTAAAAATTACAGTACATTTTACTTTATCTCCAGATTTTAAGAATCTAATCGCTTGACCAATGCGGACATCATAATCATGCTTGTCAATTTTGTACCTCATTTTTACTTCCTTAACTTCTGTTTGATGAGATTTTTTCCTTGCTTCTTTAGCTTTCTTTTCCTGTTCAAATTTATATTTTCCGTAGTCCATTATCCTACAAACAGGAGGATTTGCTTTTTCGCTAACCAAAACTAAATCAAGTTCTCTTTGAGATGCTATCTCTAATGCTTTTAATCTATCTATGACACCCAATTGTTTCCCATCTGAATCAACGACTCTTAATTGAGGGTATTTTATTCTTTCATTTATATTTGGCAGCTCTCTAACAGGAGCTCTGCGGTCAAAGCGTGGGCGTGGGGGCATTCAGTTAATTTAATGAATTGATTGGATGATGGAAAAATCTATTTTTATAAAGTTAGCTTAAAAAAGACTCTATCTTAATTATTGCATCTTTTAGTAGGTTTTTGTTATTGAGCCAAAGAGGATTATTTTTATTACGAAACCAAGTTTTTTGTCTTTTGGCAAATTGGATCGTTTTTTTCGTAGTTACCTCAATTGCCTTGTCAATTGTTGAATTGTTATTTAAAACGTCCTTAGATTCTCGATATCCAATGGTTTCTAATATTGGCAAATCAAATCCGTATTGAGAGATAAGGTGGTTCGTCTCCTCAATAATTCCAGATGAAAACATATTTTTTGTTCTTTGTAAAATTCTTTCTTTTAAATTATCTCTATCTAGTCCTAGCTCTAGTATTTTCCATTTAGGCGGTTTTTGAACTTTCAGAATAGACAAAGGTTTACCTGTTACATAGAAAACTTCTAATGCTCTTATTGTTCTAATGTGGTCAGCAAAATTGATTTTTTCTGTTGATAATGGATCACAATTTTTTAAAAGGTCCCAACATTTTGTCTGACCAAGTTCTATTAATTGTTTTCTCAAATTCTTTTGCGGAGGTACATCTGGTACAAAAAAACCTTTTGTTATTGAGTTCATATACAACCCACTTCCTCCAACAAGAAAAGGTAAATAATTTTGTTTAATTTCTCTTTTGATTGATTTTTGAGCAATATCTTGAAATTGTTTTACATTGATTGGATGAATTGGCTCCTCAATGTCTATTAAAAAATGCTTTATTTTTTTTTGTTGGTTTTTAGATGGCTTGGCTGTTCCAATATCCATAGACTTATAAATTTGCCTTGAATCGATATTGTGTATACGAGTTTTGAAATATTCTGCAATTTCAATAGCTAATTCTGTTTTGCCACTTGCAGTAGGCCCAATTAAAATTATTACATGGGGTGGATATGAAGACATACGAATTTCTGAAGAAAAAAATATTAGCTATATAATTAAAGTGATTAAATTTTTCATTGAGTTCGAGCCTTTATCTTATTGCGGTGGTAAGTTTAATGAAAGACCTTTTAAAAATAACTTTTTAAAAGTTTAATATTTTTTTTATATTAAATGAGTGAGGACAAAAGATCTAATAAAATCTCAAATGATTATGGCGCGGAACAGATTCAGGTTTTAGAAGGGTTAGAACCAGTTCGTAAACGCCCTGGTATGTATATAGGTTCTACAGGGCCAAGAGGATTACACCATCTAGTATATGAGGTTGTTGATAACTCCGTTGATGAAGCACTTGCTGGACATTGTGATCTCATAGAAATAGTTCTTAGAGCAGATGGTTCTGCTTTAATTTCTGACAATGGACGAGGTATTCCAACAGATATTCATCCAAGAACAGGGAAAAGTGCCTTAGAAACTGTACTAACTGTTCTTCATGCAGGAGGTAAATTTGGCAGTGGTGGTTATAAAGTTTCAGGTGGTTTGCATGGAGTAGGAATATCTGTAGTTAACGCTTTAAGCGAATGGGTTAATGTGACTGTTTTTAGGGAGAGTAGCGAATTTAATCAAAGATTTGAAAAAGGTATATCAAAGGGTGAATTGCAAACTAAAAAGCAGACTGAAAAACCATATAAGAAAGGTACAACTATTTGCTTTAAACCCGACAAAGAGATTTTTTCTGGAGGAATTGAATTTGAATATGCTCTTCTTTCATCTAGATTAAGAGAACTAGCGTACCTTAATGGCGGAGTAAAAATTGTTTTTAGAGATGAAAGAAATCAATTACCAGATGGTTCTTTTAAAGAAGAAATTTATTTATATCAGGGAGGGATTAAAGAATATGTTGAATATATGAATTCTGAAAAAGAGTCTATTCATCCTGAAATAATTTATGTTGACTCACAGAAAGAAAATGTATACGTAGAGGCAGCTTTGCAATGGTGTTCAGATGTATATTCAGATAATATTTTGGGATTTGCAAATAATATTAGAACTATTGATGGAGGAACTCACTTAGAAGGGCTAAAAACAGTTCTGACAAGAACTTTCAATAATCTTGCAAAAAAGAGAGGTAAAAGAAAAGATGTTGAAAAAAATTTAGCTGGCGAAAATATTAGAGAGGGTTTGACTGTTGTTTTATCGGTAAAAGTTCCAGATCCCGAATTTGAAGGACAAACAAAAACAAAATTAGGAAATCCGGAAGTAAGAGGAATTGTAGATTCTCTCATAGGTGAGGCTCTCACAAAATATATGGAATTCAATCCTGGAATTTTCGACCTGATTCTTGAAAAAGCAATTCAATCATTTAATGCTGCAGAAGCTGCGAGAAGGGCTAGAGAATTAGTAAGAAGAAAAAGTGTTTTAGAAAGTTCTACTTTACCCGGTAAATTAGCAGATTGTAGTTCTAGAGATCCTTCAGAATCAGAAATTTATATAGTTGAAGGTGATTCAGCTGGAGGTTCCGCAAAACAAGGGAGAGATAGAAATTTTCAGGCTATTTTGCCTCTTAGGGGTAAAATTCTTAATATTGAAAAAACCGACGATACTAAAATTTATAAAAATACAGAAATACAGTCATTAATAACAGCTCTAGGATTAGGAATAAAAGGTGAGGAGTTCGACGAAAGCTCTTTGAGATATCATAGAGTTGTAATTATGACAGATGCTGATGTTGACGGTGCTCATATAAGAACTTTATTATTGACATTTTTTTACAGATACCAAAGAGAACTTGTTGAGAAAGGTTTTATATACATTGCTTGTCCCCCTCTATACAAAGTTGAAAGAGGTAAGAATTATAATTATTGTTATAACGAGAATCAATTAAAGGATACAATTCAAGGTTTTGGAGAAAATGCAAATTACAATATCCAAAGATTCAAGGGATTAGGTGAGATGATGCCAAAACAATTATGGGATACAACTATGAATCCTCAAACTAGGATGATGAAAAGGGTTGAAATAGAAGATGCACTTGAAGCTGACAGAATATTTAACATATTAATGGGAGATAAGGTTGCACCAAGAAGAGAATTCATTGAAACTCATAGTAGCAATTTAGATATGGCAACTTTAGATATATGATTAATAATCTTCTTAAGAATTTTTGCTTAATTACTTTTGCATTAATTGCTCCAGTTACATTACCTGCTGGTGGGATTCAAAAAAGTTTAAATCAAGATAAGTTTCTTCATAATATAGATGAAATTATATTGACTTCCAATACTTCTCTTTATTCTTATCCCAAAACTCATACTAAGGAATTATTAGTTCTTGATGTAGGTACAACTTTATCAGTACTACGTAGTTGGAGAGTCAGCAAAGGTGAAACTTGGGTTAGGGTTGAATTAGCATCTAATAAATTTTTAGATGATCCTAATAAGATTTTAAAAGGCTGGGTAAGAATGTAAATTTTGGATTTTAGTTCAATTTTTATACTCTTATTTGGCAGTACTTTTGGATTGATACTAAGAATATTTATACAAAACAGTTTTAAAAAAAGTATAGGTTTTGATATTCAAAATACTTCAATAGTAAATTTTTTATCATCTTTCTTTTTAGGGATTTTAGTAGCTTTAAATTTTATTAATAACGAAATATTGGTTTTATTTTATAGCGGTTTTTTAGGATGTTTTAGTACATTTTCTTCATTTATATATCAACTATTTCTTTTATTAAAGAAGAGAAAATTTCTAAGATTATTTTGTCACTATATCGAAGTGATTATTTTTTCTCTACTTTTTTTTTATTTGGGTTATTTTCTTATTCAATTTTTTTAAAGTGAAAATAAAAAGTTTTTTTTATATTCTTTTAGCTGGTTACTTAGCTACTTTTTTAAGATTAACTATAAATAATAACTTTTTTACTTCAATAATTGGATCATTTTTGGTTGGTTTTCTAATCAGTAAAAAATTAAGTTATTCAGTAGAAAAAATTTTATTGACTGGTTTTTTTTCTTGTTTCACATCCTTTAGCGGATTTATATATTTTATGTACAAAATTTTTAATCAAGGGGAGTGGATAAAATTTATAATTTTTTTTAATTTACTCATCATCCTAAATTTATTCACAATGTTTATCGGATTCTTGATAAGTAGAAAAATGACTTAGATTTCATATAATGATGGTGTTACTTTGATCAGGGATGATATTTATGAACGAAGATAATCTTGAAACAGTCACATCCCTATCTACAGATTTAAGTACACGAGAAAATATTACTTTTCAACTTGAGGAATTGCTCATTGCGGGAAATTATGATGAGGCAAAGTTACTTTTAGAGCCATCTCAACCTGTTGATATTGCAGATGCTATTGGAAGCCTTCCACAAATATTGCAGGCATTGGCATTTCGATTATTAAAGAAAAATGAAGCAATTGAGGTTTATGAATATTTAGATCCAGTAGTTCAGCAAACATTATTGGAAAGACTTCGATCAGGAGAAGTTTTAGAAATAGTTGAAAAAATGTCTCCTGATGATAGGGTTCAGCTCTTTGATGAATTACCTGCAAAAGTTGTAAGAAAATTTTTATCTGCTCTTAGTCCTGGTGAAAGGAAAGTAACAGCTGAATTACTTGGATATGAGCCTGAAACTGCAGGAAGATTAATGACAACTGAATTTATTGATCTTAAAGAGATGCAAACAGCAGCTGAGGCGCTTTCTTTAGTTAGAAAAAGAGCTCCATTTACAGAAACCATTTATAGCTTATATGTTACAGATAAAGAAAGACATTTAACTGGTATTCTCTCATTAAGAGATCTTGTAACTGCTGAACCTTCTAAGCCAATTGGAGACGTTATGACAAGAGATGTAGTTAATATTTCTACTAATACGAATCAAGAAGAGGTTGCTAGAGCAATACAAAGATATGATTTTTTAGCTCTTCCAGTCGTTGATAAGGAAAAAAGACTTGTTGGGATAGTAACAGTCGATGATTTAATTGATGTCATAGAACAAGAAGCAACAAGAGACATTTATGCAGCGGGGGCAGTTCAATCTGGTGATGAAGATGATTATTTCCAAAGTAGTTTGTTTACGATTGCTCGAAGAAGAATTTTATGGTTATTAATTTTGGTTTTGGCAAATGGTTTAACGACAAAAGTTATAGCTATGAATGATCAAATATTAAAAGAGATAGTTTTATTAGCTGCATTTATTCCACTTCTTATAGGTACTGGGGGGAATGTTGGCGCTCAAAGTTCAACGGTTGTCATTCGAGGTTTAAGTACTCAAAAATTAAAGTCTCTTGGTGCAATTAAGGCAGTAGTTAAGGAGGCAATAACAGGCGCCATTTTAGGTGTTTTCATGATGCTTGTAGTATTTCCTTTCGCCTGGTGGCAAGGAGAAGGGCCTTTAATAGCCTCTGCAGTGGGAATAAGTCTAATATCCATAACAACTCTAGCTGCTACAACAGGAGCGATTCTCCCTTTGTTGTTTGACAGAATGAAATTGGATCCCGCCTTAATGTCCTCCCCTTTTATTACAACCGTCACTGATATTGCTGGTGTATTTATTTATCTCAGTACAGCAAAATGGCTATTAAGCGCTTCATTTGGATGAATTCAGTAGGTATTTATTCTCATTTTTGTAAAAATGTGGATTTTTTTGTTTAACTTTACATTTCTTAATGGTATTGTTTACAAAACATCATCTAACTTTCATGTCTTCTGAAACAATAAGTGAAAATAAACTAGCGTCAATCGCCAGTATAAAAGCTAGCAATGATGTAGATCTTGTTCGATCATACTTAAGGGATATAGGCAGAGTTCCATTACTATCTCATGAGCAAGAAATTACTCTAGGTCGCCAAGTTCAAGAGTATATGGAAGTTGAAAGAGCAGAATTAGAAATTATCGAGTTAACAGGAGATAAGCCTAGTATTGATGAATTATCAACCAAATTAAACTTATCTACTTCCATAATTAAAAAAAGATTGAGAGCTGGACAGAGAGCTAAAGAAAGGATGGTTGCAGCAAATTTAAGATTGGTAGTAAGCGTTGCAAAAAAATATACAAAAAGAAATATGGAACTTTTAGATTTAATTCAAGAGGGAACTATAGGACTAGTCAGAGGAGTTGAAAAATTCGATCCAGCCAGAGGATATAAGTTTTCAACATATGCCTACTGGTGGATTAGACAAGGTATAACTAGAGCAATAGCTGAAAAAAGTCGTGCGATAAGACTACCAATTCACATAACTGAAATGTTGAATAAGTTAAAAAAAGGTCAAAGAGAGCTCAGTCAAGAGATGTCTAGGACTCCAACTGTAACTGAACTTGCGAAATACGTAGAGCTGCCTGAAGATGACGTGAAAGATTTGATGTGCAAAGCTGGTCAGCCAGTTAGCCTTGAAACAAAAGTTGGTGATGGCGAAGATACTGTTTTATTAGATTTACTGGCAGGGGGTGAGGATTTGCCAGACGAACAAATAGAGATGGATTGTATGAGAGGCGATCTGCATTCACTTTTACATCAATTACCTGATCTGCAATGTAGAGTTTTAAGAATGAGATATGGAATGGATGGTGATGAGCCAATGTCTCTTACAGGTATTGGAAGAGTACTAGGTATAAGTAGAGATCGAGTAAGAAATCTAGAACGAGATGGATTAAGAGGCTTGAGAAGACTTAGTGATAATGTAGAAGCTTATTTTGTTTCTTGAATAAATTCATTCATTAACTTATTTGTTTTTTCAGGTTCTTCATCATGAGGACAATGACCAGCCCCATGAATAATATCTAATCTTTTAATATTGCTGAATTTTTTCTTCCACTCTTTTGCTTCATTTAAAGATTCCCAAGGATCTTTTTCCCCCCAAATTAATTGTATTGGAGCATTAACCTTGTTAAAAAGGTCAGTAGCTAGATAGTCATCAAATAGGTTAATAAAACCACGAAATGCTTCTTTAGAGTTTTTCCTTTGAGAGGGTTGATAAAGTATTTCTATCAATTCTTTATCTATATTTTTTCCTGTAGGGTAAGCCTGTTCAAGTATTTTTTTAATAACTTTTGGATTAGCAGCTCTTGTAAAAAGTGTATTGCTAATTATTCTCTGTCTGACTATCGTTTTAAGGACGGGTCTCAGTAGATTCATTAAGATATTACTTTTTTTTAAACGTTTATCATCCATAGTTCTTTGTGCACAATCAATCAAAATTACACCTTTGCAATTATCTTTGAGGATTTCAGCAGCTTTTAATGCAATAACACCACCAATTGAATTTCCTACCAAGTAAACAGGAGATTTTATCACCTCTGTACAAAATGTTGATATTTGATTACTCCATAAGTTAAATGAATATTTAATTGAGTTTTCTTTATTAGATTCGTAATCTAATAAAGCACTAGGCTGACTGCTTTTCCCAAATCCTAATAAGTCAATTGCATAGCAGTTAGAAAACTTTCCAAGAAAATCTTGATTGTGTCTCCAGTGATTTTTTGATGCCCCAAAACCATGAATTAATAAAATTTTAATATTTTTTTCACAAATAGATTCTTTTGATAAAGACCAAGAAATTTCCCAATTTTTCCACTTCCAAGTTTCAGATTTATTTAAGGACACTATGAATTTGCTTTTAATTAAACTTTAATTCAAAAAATAATTATTCGTTTTTAATAAATTATTCTTACTTAAGAAAACGTTCATTTTATGAAAAAGAAAAAGGTAATATGTATTGGAGAGGCTTTAATCGACAGAATCAGAAATAAGTCAAATCAAGGATTTACAGATTTTTTGGGTGGTGCGCCAGCTAATGTTGCTTGTGCATTAAGAAAATTAAAAATAGATTCAACATTTATAGGCAGTTTGGGTAATGATGATTATGGAAAAAAATTTATCACGCAATTTTATGAATTGGACGTTAATTTAGATTTTTTGCAATTAGATAATGATTCATCTACTCGTGTGGTTAATGTAGATAGAGATCAATTTGGAGATCGTTTTTTTTCAGGTTTTGAGGAAAGTTCCCATTTACGCTTTGCAGACGAAGTTCTTAGTAAGAAATTAATCGAAAAAGAAATTTTAAATTTGGAGAGATCTTTTCTAGAAACAAAATATTTGGTTACTGGAACGATTTTATTATCATCTCCAATATCAGCAGAGACCATTTTTTTTCTTCTTGAACAGGCTAAAAAATTTGAAGTCAAAATAGTTATTGATTTAAATTGGAGAGAGGTCTTTTGGGATCACTCAAGTTTTTCATCAAAATTTAGTAAAGTCCAGAGAGTTAATTTAATCAAGAAATTTTTAAATCATGCAAATGTTTTGAAACTTGCAAGAGAAGAAGCAACTCTGTTTTTTGAGGATGAAAATCCCTTGCTAATATCTCAACAATTGTCTAATAGACCAGATGTAATAATAACTGATGGGGAAAACCCTATTGCTTGGTATATCAATGGATTGCAGGGAATTACCGAAACGCCTACTTCACAAAAAATTGTTGATACAACTGGCGCAGGCGATGCTTTTCTAGCTGGCTTAATTTCAAAATTAATTGCTTCTGGCTATCCTTCAAATGAACTAGAAATAGAAGATTGCATTAAGTTCGCAGGTGTTTGTGGATTATTAACTTGTCTTGGTGAAGGCGCCATCGAGCAACAGCCATATTATGAGAAGGTTAATAAATTTTTGGGATCTCTTATTTCATAGTTTCTTCCATTATTTTTTGCGTAACTAATTTTTATTTTCCAGAAATTATCAATAACTGGTTCTATTAATTCTGGCCATTCAATAACTAAAATAGCTTGTCTTTGAATTGCCTCTTCTTCTTCTGAAAAAAAAACTTCTTTTGCTGAAGAAACATTGTCTAACCTGTATAAATCAAGGTGAATTAGTGGAATTTTTCCAGAGTTATAGTGATGTGATAAAGCAAATGTAGGGCTTGTAATGTCCTCAGATATAGATAGGCCTTGAGCAATCCCTTGCACAAATGAAGTTTTCCCAGACCCAATTGGACCCTGTAATAAAACAATTGATTGGGGATTTAATTTGTGTGAGAGTTTTTTTCCTAAATTTAAAGTCTCTTTTAAATTCTCAACAAACACAAAATTTCACAAAAATCATTTATAGTTTAATAATAAATGAACACACTAGATATGGTTATCGCTAATTCAGTCAAAACCTCTACACCAAATTATGTAATTGCTGATATCTCCTTATCAGATTTCGGTCGTAAAGAAATTAAAATTGCTGAAACGGAAATGCCTGGACTCATGGCACTTAAAGATAAATATCGATCTGAAAAGCCACTCAAAGGTGCAAAAATAGCTGGAAGTTTGCATATGACAATTCAGACTGCAGTCTTAATAGAAACTCTTGTTGAGCTTGGCGCACAAGTGAAATGGGCTTCATGCAATATTTTTTCAACTCAAGATCATGCGGCTGCTGCTATCGCAGATCAGGGAATTCCTGTATACGCAAAAAAAGGTGAGACACTTGATGAATATTGGCAATATACCCACTATATTCTTGATTGGGGTTCAGACTCTCCAAATATGATTCTTGATGATGGAGGAGATGCAACTGGTTTATTGATACTCGGTAGTAAGGCAGAAAAAGATTTATCTGTTTTAGATAATCCAGGTAATGAAGAAGAAATTGCTTTATTTAATTCTATTAAATCTAAGTTGAAAAATGATAGTGACTTCTATTCAAGAATTAAAAATAATATTATTGGCGTAACTGAAGAAACGACAACTGGAGTTGCAAGACTTTATCAACTGCAAAAGCAAAATGCTTTACCTTTCCCTGCCATCAACGTTAATGATTCAGTAACTAAGAGCAAATTTGATAATTTATATGGCTGTCGAGAATCTCTAGTTGACAGTATAAAGCGTGCTACCGATGTGATGATTGCTGGGAAGGTTGCTTTAGTAATGGGTTTTGGAGATGTAGGTAAAGGTTCAGCTCAGTCTCTAAGAGGACTTGGTGCAATTGTAAAAGTTGCTGAAGTTGATCCAATTTGTGCTCTTCAAGCGGCAATGGAAGGTTTTAGCGTTGTTACGCTAGACGATGTTGTGGAAGATATAGATATATTTGTTACAGCAACTGGTAACTATCAGGTAATTACAAATGAAAATCTCGTCAAGATGAAAGATGAGGCCATAGTATGTAATATTGGTCATTTCGATAATGAAATTGATGTGGCTTCATTGAAAGATTATCCATGGGAAAATATTAAGCCGCAGGTTGATCACATAACTTTACCCAGTGGCAATAAAATAATTCTTTTAGCCGAAGGTAGATTAGTTAACTTAGGTTGTGCTACTGGACATCCAAGTTTTGTTATGAGTAATTCTTTTACTAACCAAGTACTAGCTCAGATTGAACTTTTCAATAAGTCAGAAAAATATGCTAGAGAGGTTTATGTTTTACCAAAGCATTTAGATGAAATGGTAGCTAGATTACATCTAGATAAAATTGGTGCAAAATTAACAAAATTAACTAAGGAACAAGCTGACTATATCAATGTCTCTGTTGAAGGACCTTATAAACCAGAGCTCTATAGATACTAAGTTTGAGTTATATTTTTGTAAATTTTCTTACTTCAATTCCCGACTATATTAGTTTGGCTGTTGAAAAGAATTCAACAATTGCATACCTCACTATTTGTTTGGCTATGTTTTTAGAAAACATAATACCTCCAATTCCTTCGGAAATAATAATGCCATTGGGAGGGTTTTTTGTTTATCAACAAAAATTAAATTTCTATATTTTAGTTTTTTGGGGATTACTTGGAACTATTTTAGGATCACTGCCTTGGTACTATTTAGGGAGATTAGTAAATGAAAAAAAACTTTCAAATTTTCTAGATAAACAAGGAAAATATCTTGGTATTTCTTCTAATGATTTAAGTAAAAGTAAAAGGTGGTTTGATAAATATGGCGTTTCTTTAGTTTTTTGGGGCAGATTAGTACCAGGTGTAAGAACTTTAATTTCAGTTCCCGCTGGAATAGAACTTATGCCATTAAGAAAATTTTTGATTTGGACTACATTTGGGAGCCTGATATGGGTAGCAATTCTCACTTATGCAGGTTATTTATTTGGTGAAAATTATCCAGTAATTGAAACTTACATAGATCAAATCAAATTTTTTGTAAAGCCTATATTAATTTTAATTTTCTTATATTTATTTATAAAGATTCTTTTTAAATTTTTAAAAAAAAATAGAGCTTAGAAAGGAATTTCACTTGAGTTACTGTTGTTAGAATATTGGTTATTATCAGTATCTTTTCGTGAGCCTAGTAAGTTTAATCTATCTACCCTAATAACTGGTTTATATCTATCTTCCCCAGTATTTTTATCTTTCCAACTATCAATTTTAAAACTTCCAGTAATTCCAATTAATGAACCTTTTTTCACATAATCTGCTGCTATTTGTGCTTGCTTGCCCCATATTTCTAAATTAAACCAATCTGGCTCTTCATCTCTGCTTCTTCTGTTAACTGCAAGTGTAAAATTAGCTACGATACTTCCTGATTCAAAATATCTGACATCTGGTTCTCTTCCTGCTCTGCCAACAAGATTAATAGTGTTAATTTCCATAATTTTTTTTTTTAATACTACTCATATTTTCAGATTCTGCTCAAAGTTTTACGTGCTATTCATAACTAAACTTCAGAATTCTGAGAGCTTAGCAAAAAATAGATATATTATTTAAAAAAAGAAATTCTTATTGTGATCTTTAACAGATTTAAATTTTCTAGAGATATTGGCATAGATTTGGGAACTGCCAATACTCTTATACACGTATCGGGAAAAGGCGTTGTTTTACAAGAGCCTTCAGTGGTAGCTATGGATTTAGAAGAAGGGATTCCATTAGCTGTCGGAAAAGAAGCAAAGTTAATGCTTGGAAGGACCCCTGGCAATATAAGAGCCGTAAGACCACTAAGAGATGGGGTTATCGCAGATTTTGATGCTGCAGAACAAATGATAAAAACATTTATTCAAAAATGTAACGAAGGCAAGGGGATAGTTGCCCCAAGAATAGTGATTGGCATCCCAAGTGGAGTTACTAGTGTTGAGCGAAGAGCAGTAAGAGAAGCTGGATTAGCTGGAGCTAGAGAAGTTCATTTAATTGATGAACCTGTTGCAGCAGCAATAGGAGCATCATTACCAGTAACTGAGCCAATTGGAACAATGATTGTTGATATTGGTGGAGGTACTACAGAGGTTGCAGTATTAAGTCTAGGAGGAACAGTCTTGAGTGAATCTGTTCGAATAGCAGGCGATGAAATAAATGAGTCAATCGCGATATATCTCAAAAAAGTTCACAATTTAGTTGTTGGAGAGAGAACTGCAGAAGATATCAAGATTAAAATTGGATCCGCATTTCCGGATGATGATTTTGATAAAACTACTTTAGAGGTTAGAGGTTTACATCTTTTATCTGGTCTCCCCAGGTCAGTCACTTTGACATCAGGAGAAATCAGAGAAGCTATGGCTGAAACACTTAGCAAAATAGTCGAAGCTGTAAAAAGAACTTTAGAGCGAACCCCTCCTGAACTTGCTGCAGACATAGTTGATAGGGGGATTATGCTTGCAGGTGGTGGAGCTTTAGTGAGAGGCATTAATGATTTATTGAGCGATGAAACAGGAATTTTTACTCACATAGCAGAAAACCCGCTGCTTTGCGTAGTTAATGGTTGTGGAGAGGTTTTGGATGATTTTAAAAAACTTAAAAGAGTTGTTGACACTCCAGAATTTATAAGGAACGCCATAAGAGATTAATGTTATGTTAGATATCCGACGAATTTCTAATAGTCGTTGGTGGCATAAAAAGAAAAATTGGCTATTGTTTGCAATTTTTTTATTTTTGGTTTTTGTAAGAATATCGAAAGGAGCTTTTTATAAAGATTTTTATTACTTTATTTCAAAGCCTTTTTGGCCTGGTCAATTTCAAAAAGAAATTGTTCTTGAAAGTATTTCCAAAGAATATTTAATAAAGTTAAATCTTCTAAAAAAAGATAATTTAAGATTGCGACGTATCTTATCTCTTCAAGAATCATCTAATGATTATAATATTTCAGCTGCAGTTATTTCTAGAAAAATAGGTAGTTGGTGGAGACAAATAATTTTAAACAAAGGTTCAAGGGACGGAGTAGAAATTGGTAATATTGTTATTGGTCCGGGTGGATTATTAGGAATAGTAAAGAATACTTCTTTTTTCACTTCATCGGTAACTTTAATAACTTCTCCAGAAAGTAAATTAGGAGTTTGGGTGGATAGAATTCAAATTAATGGATTACTTGTCGGTTTAGGAGATGATTATCCTAGCCTCATACTTTATTCAAAAGATGCTGATATTAAAGTCGGAGATTTTGTTTCATCATCTCCTGCTAGTACGTTATTACCTCCAAATATACCTATTGGGATTGTCCAATCCATAGATGAGACATTTAAATCAAAAAAAACGGCAAAAATTTCACTTTTAGCAAAACCTCATGTTATTGATTGGGTGCAAATTTTGAAAGCAAATATTTAATGAATAAATTTTTTACAAAAAAATTATCCTTAATAAGCTTTATTTTTATCCCCATTATTTTTTTGTGGCACCCTAATTGGCTTGGAATTTTAGGCGTTCAGCCATATTGGCCGTTATTTTGGTTATTGCCTTGGTCGATACTTAATGGATCAATCAATGGCTTAATATTTGGTTTGTTTTTGGGTCTAATTTTAGATTCTCTAACTTTGGATGATAGTTTTACTCAAATACCAGGCTTAATTTTTTGCGGGTTTTTGTTTGGGCGAATTAAATTACATAGTGATATTTTGGTTGGACATTTTAGGTATGGTTTAATTTGTTCTTTTGGAAGTTTTTTATGTGGGACTCTTAATTGTATCCAAATTTTGTTTAGTAATTTTTCAGAAGGTAATGCTTTAATTTTGATCTCCAGTATTAAAAGTACCTTAGCGCAAGTTTTTTTGACAGGTTTTTTTGCTCCCTTTATTTGCTCCCAACTTTTAAGAATTTTTAAATTTTCAAGAAGAAAATTGCAGTAATAAATTTTGCCAAGAGTTAAAAGTATTTTAAAAAACTTATGTATCTTTAGATTATTTGAAATGTTTGTAAACCTTAGGAATATCTCTTTGAGGGTTCGTAATGTTATATTTTTAATTGTTAGAATAAATATTCAATGCAATAGTTCTTTGCTTTGAAATATCGAGAAATCTTTTTTTAACTATGTCAAAAGCAAGAATTTTAGTTGTTGATGATGAACCAGCAGTTTTGAAGGTATTAGTTACGAGGCTTCAACTAGCTGGATATCAAGTTTATTCAGCCACTAATGGCGAAGAAGCTCTAGAGTCTTTTCACAGGGATTCCCCAGATTTGATAGTTCTTGATGTTATGCTTCCTAAAATGGATGGATTTGCTGTTTGTAGGAGAATTAGAGCTGAATCAGTAGTGCCAATAATATTCTTAACCGCTCTAGAGGCTATTTCAGAGAGAGTTGCAGGTTTGGATTTAGGGGCTGATGACTACTTATCTAAACCATTTAGCCCAAAAGAGTTAGAGGCTAGAATAGCCACTATTTTGAGAAGAATGGGCCCAACTGTATCTGTTACTGAAACTAAAGAAGTTCCTTCAGGAAAAGGTGTTATGAAATTTGGAAGTTTAGTTGTTGATACTAATCGCAGACAAGTTTCTAGAGCGGGAGATAGAATTAGCCTAACTTATACTGAATTTAGCCTCCTAGAATTGTTATTTGATGAGCCTGGTAAGGTTGTCCCGAGAGCAGAAATTTTAGAACAGCTATGGGGTTATCCTCCTCGTAGAGCTGCAGATTTAAGAGTTGTAGATGTATATGTAGCTAGATTAAGAGGTAAACTTGAACCAGATCCAAGAAATCCAGAATTAATATTAACAGTTAGAGGAATTGGTTACGCATCTCAGAGAGTTGGCGAAACAGCAACATCTTTGGCAAGTTGATCCATAGTCTGATAATTTTATTAAATAAAACAAATATATTAAAATAAATTTTGTCTGAAATAAGAGAAGCTCGTTTACAAAAAGCTAATTCACTCGTTAGTAAAGGATTTGCTTCTTACGCACAGAGTTTTAGGGTTTCAACCACTACAAAATTTCTTACTCAAAAATTTGATTATTTAGAAAATGGTCAAGAGGAAGACTTTAAAGTTTCACTTGCCGGAAGAGTGATGGCAAAAAGGGTAATGGGTAAAATTGCTTTTTTCACAATAAGAGATCAAGATGGTCAGATTCAGCTTTATCTAGATAAAAAGATTATTAACTTAAATTTAGAAAAACAAAAATCCCTTTCTTTTGAAGATATTAAGGAAATAGTAGATATTGGTGATTGGATAGGTGTCTACGGAACTATTAAAAAAACTAATAAAGGTGAGCTTTCAATTAAAGTAGAAAAATGGGAAATGTTATCCAAATCATTACAACCTTTGCCAGATAAATGGCATGGATTGACTGATATTGAAAAAAGATATAGACAACGTTATCTAGATTTAATAGTGAATCCTCACTCTAAAAATGTATTTAAAACAAGAGCAAAATGTATAAGTTTTATAAGAAAATGGCTAGATAATAGAAATTATTTAGAAATAGAGACTCCAATTCTGCAATCTGAAGCTGGTGGTGCTGAAGCAAGACCATTTATAACCCATCACAATACATTAGATATTCCGCTTTATCTAAGAATAGCTACAGAATTACATTTAAAAAGAATGGTTGTTGGAGGATTTGAGAAAGTATATGAATTGGGAAGAATCTTCCGTAATGAGGGGATAAGTACAAGGCATAATCCAGAATTCACCTCAGTTGAAATTTATCAAGCTTTTTCTGACTATGTCGATATGATGAATTTAACAGAAGAATTGATTAAAGATATCGTAGCTGATGCATGTGGGTCTTTAATTATAAATTATCAGAATAAAGAAATTGATTTTTCTAAACCCTGGACTAGGATATCTATGAAAGAAATTGTCAAAAAATATACAGGGATTGATTTTGATTCCTTCAGTGGAGACTTTCAAGCAGCTAAACAAGCTGTTAAAAGTATAAATGTTGATTTCTCTAATAAAGTCAATACTATTGGAAGACTTTTAAATGAGGTCTTCGAGCAAAAAGTAGAATCAAAACTTATAGAACCCACTTTTGTTATCGATTATCCTGTTGAAATTTCTCCTTTAGCCAGGCCTCATTCTGATAATAAAGAGATGGTTCAAAGATTTGAATTATTTATTGTTGGTCGCGAGCTAGCAAATGCGTTTAGTGAGTTGATAGATCCAGTAGATCAAAGAGAAAGAATGCAATTACAGCAATCTCTTAGAGATAAAGGAGATCTTGAGGCTCACTGTATAGATGAAGATTTCTTGAATGCTTTAGAGATTGGCATGCCGCCTACTGGAGGATTGGGCATAGGCATTGATAGGCTAATTATGTTAATTACTAATAGTGCATCAATTAGAGATGTAATTCCTTTTCCATTGTTAAAACCAGAAATAACTTCTAAAAAAAATGAAAAATTACCCTTGAATGAAGTAAAATAAATAAATCATTCCAATACGAAATTTTTTAAATGAGTGGTGAACGTGTTGGTTTCCGTTTCAAACACGCGGATGCAGTAGTAAAAAGAAATCCTCAAGGCCGATCAAGAAGAGGATGGGTTATTGAACCAGTAGAGCAAACTACAAGTAGAGGTACAAAAATGCCTGCATACAAAATTCGTTGGAGAGATAGTGAGAGGCCTGAAACAGTCTTACAGCATATGTTAATTTCAGATCCAGATCCTTCTCCACCTCCAAGTTCAGTAAGTTTAGATTCGTAGTTTCAATAATTCTTCATAATATTTTTACCTTTTTAGTGCAGAGTTGATTTCTTTTTTTATACTTTTTTGTTTTTCATCTTGGCGTTTGTCATGTAATTTTTTCCCTTTCCCGACTCCAATAGTTAGTTTTATCCATGAGCCTTTTAAATAAAGAGATAATGGAACAATAGTCATTCCTTTTTTTTCAGTATTTGATTTCATTTTTATTATTTCTTTTTTATGTAGTAGTAACTTTCTATTTCTTAATGGATCATGATTAAAGAAAGACCCTACATTTTTATGTGGTGAAATGTGAACATTTAATAATAAAATCTCGCCATCTCTGAATGAACAGTACCCATCTCTTAAATTTGCTTTTCCGTTTCTAATGGACTTTACTTCAGTCCCTAAAAGTTCAATTCCAGCTTCGATTGTTTCAGATATTGTATATTGAAATTTTGCATATCTATTCTCAGCTAGAAGTTTAAAGCTATTTTCTTTACTAGTAGTTTTTTGTACTTTTTTTGAATTTTTTGCCATTTTAGTTGTAAAAAATCTTTCTACTCAGAACAATTGCAATTAACCTTTTATTATGGCAATAATTTCTTCTAATATAGGCGATAATGATTTTTCTCTTCGTAAAAAAGAGCTAAGGTTAGTTGATTCAAAAATCATTCCTGAAGAAAAGAGAAATAAAAATCTGAACATAGCGAGACCTCTTACTTTAAAAGAATTTATTGGCCAAGAACAACTTAAATCCTCTTTAAGGATAGCTATAGATGCCTCAATTTTTAGAAAAGAACCTCTGGATCATACTCTTTTATATGGACAGCCTGGTTTAGGTAAGACTACTCTTGCTTTTTTGATAGCCCATGAATTGAATACAAAGTGTAGGATTGCGACTGCGCCAGCAATTGAAAGACCTAGAGATATTGTAGGTTTACTTCTTGGATTAAAAGATGGTGAAGTTTTATTTATCGATGAGATACACCGCTTAAATAGGTTAACTGAAGAGTTGTTATATTCTGCAATGGAAGATTTTAGACTTGACTTAACTATGGGAGCTAATAGAGGCGCCCGTTGTAGAACAATCAATCTTCCTAGGTTTACTCTGATTGGCGCGACAACTAAATTAGCCTCAATAAGTGCACCTCTAAGAGATAGATTTGGTATAGCTCAGAAAATAAATTTATATACATATGATGAATTAAAACAAATAATTGTTAATTTCTCCAGATTAATAAACCTTAATTTAGATGATGAGGCATCATATGATTTGGCAAAGATATCAAGAGGAACTCCAAGAATTGCTTTGAGATTATTAAGACGAGTTAGAGATTATGCTCAAGTTGTTAGTAAAACAAATACGATCTCAGTGAATTTAATAAAAAAAGCTTTGAATTCTTACCAAATAGACGAAAAAGGATTGGATTCTTTAGATAGACACTATTTATCTTTTCTTAATCAAAATAATAATATTCCAACTGGCCTTGATTCTATTGCAGCTGGCTTGGGTGATGATTCTTCAATGTTAGAATTTGTAGTTGAGCCATATTTAATTAAAATTGGTTTTATCACGAGAACTCCTAGGGGAAGATTGCTTACTGCTTTAGGAAAAAAGTACATTGATTCAAAAAATGATAACTTTTAAAAAAGTTAAGATTTGTTTTTTAATAATTTTTATTTTTTTGAATATTTTTTATATTGCACCATGCTATTCAATATCTTTGAGAGAGGATTTGTTTAAAAATGCATTAGATCTAAGTTCAGGTGGAAAATTTAATCTCGCTTTACAAGAATGGGATCAGTATCTCGCTTCTTATCCCGATGATGCGGCAGGTTTGAGCAATAGAGGAAATGTAAGACTTGTTATAGGAGATGTAAAGGGATCAATAGATGACCAAAATAAGGCAATAAGTTTGAATCCTAGTGAAATAGATCCTTACATTAACAGGGGTATAGCAGAGGAAGCATTGGGTCTATGGTCGCAAGCGAAAAAAGATTATATGTTCGTTATTTCTCAAGATAGTAAAAATTTTTCTGCATTATATAACTTGGCTAATGTAGAAGGATCTATATCAAATTGGGAAAAAGCAAGAGACTTATTTTCAAGAGCTGCTTTATATAATCCTGGATTTGCGATGGCTAGATCAAGTATGGCATTAGCAGATTTCCAGTTGGGGAACATTGATGAATCTGAAAAAGAATTAAAAAAATTAATTAGACGTTATCCAACTTTTGTAGATGCTAGAGCAGCTTTAACAGCCTTGAATTGGTCCAAGGGCGAATCTGGGAAAGCAGAGAGTAATTGGATAGCGGTAACTGAATTAGATCCTAGATATAGTGATGAAGAATGGTTGAAAAAAATAAGAAGATGGCCTCCTAAACCGATTAGAGATTTAATGAACTTTATCAATTTAAAATAAGCTATGAATAGTGATCAGTTATATAAAAAAATCGATTCGTTTAATGATGAATTAATTTATTTAAGAAGACATATCCATGCACATCCGGAATTAAGTGGACTTGAAAATCAAACAGCGATCTTGATAAGTGGTTTTTTAAAAAATATTGGTTGGAATGTTAAAGAATCTATTGGCAGGACTGGAGTTGTAGCTGATTTTGGGCCCTTAGACAAGGGCATTATAGGTTTAAGAGTAGATATGGATGCTTTGCCAATATTTGAGGAAACTAAATTAAGTTTTTCTTCAAAAGTAGATGGCATTATGCATGCCTGTGGTCACGATTTGCATATATCAATTGGATTGGGGGTGGCAAAAATTATTAAGGATTTAAAGTTAAACTTCGGAGTTCGGATAATTTTTCAGCCTGCTGAAGAAATTGCGAGCGGAGCTAGATGGATGATTAAGGATGGCGCAATTAATGGTTTGACCCATATTTTGGGAGTTCATGTCTACCCCGAATTATCCGTAGGGACTATTGGTATTAAGGAGGGTAGTTTAACTGCAGCTGCGGGAGAACTTAAGGTAGAGATTAAAGGAAAATCAGGGCATGGTGCTCGACCTCATGAGGGAGTTGATGCTATTTGGGCGGCCTCTAAAGTTATCTCGGGAATTCAAGAATCCATAACACGGAAGTTAGATCCTCTAGACCCTGTAGTAATAACTTTTGGGAAAATAAATGGTGGTAATGCATTCAATGTTCTTGCAGAAAAGGTTAATTTAATTGGTACGGTTAGATGCACTAATCGTAAATTATTTCAGAATATTGGTAATTGGCTCAATGAAAATATTACTTCTTTAGCGAATAGTTGCGGAGCTGAAGCAAAAGTAATATTTAGAGAAATCACTCCAGCAGTTAATAATAATTCTGTAATTAATAGAGTCCTTAGAGATTCGGGAGTTAAGGTTTTGGGTCAAGAAAATGTTATCGAATTACAAAAACCATCATTAGGAGCTGAGGATTTCGCTGAATTCTTAAAAGTGATTCCAGGGGCTATGTTTAGGCTTGGCGTTTCGAGCTCAAATGGATGGGCTCCTCTTCATAGTTCTAAATTTGATCCAGATGAAAGAGCTATTGCTGTTGGAATTAAAGTCATAACAGAATCCATAGTAAAATTAAACAATGAAAAAATTAATACACTTGGTAAATGAAAATTAATAAAAGATTAACTTTATCTTTTGTAGCTCCTTTTATGATCCTAATTTCTGCTTTCGGATTGACATTTAGGGACAATCCTAGCAAGATTTTTTATTTACCTATTGGTTTAATGGGGATTGTAATTATTTTGGAAAGGGGTATAAGCAGACAATTAGATAGGAAAAATATTTTAAAAAAGATAAAGTCTTATCAAAAAGTCAAATAAAATTTTATTTATTTTTACGCAACATGAGATGACTATTTTTTAGAAAAGAGCTATTAATAAGATTAATACTAGGGGTGCTAGGAATTTTAACTTAGCTGAGATCATACCCTTTGAACCTGAATCATTAGCCTTGATGCAGGGAAGTGAAGATTTGATCAAACTTTAGTAATAAAACTTTTAAAAAATTTGTCAATTATGAGAAGTTCGTGGATTAAGCCTCGCCTTGGGAAAGAAAATGTGACTCAGATGAACTTTGCGAGAAATGGATATATCACAGAAGAAATGGATTTTGTTGCTAAAAAAGAAAATCTTCCTTCTTCTTTGATAATGGAAGAAGTGGCAAGAGGAAGATTAATTATTCCAGCTAATATTAATCATTTGAATCTTGAGCCAATGTCTATAGGTATTGCTTCTAGATGCAAAGTTAATGCCAATATTGGTGCTTCCCCTAATGCAAGTGATATCAATGAAGAAGTAGAGAAGTTAAAACTGGCAGTTAAATATGGGGCTGATACTGTTATGGATCTTTCTACAGGAGGAGTAAATTTAGATGAAGTGCGGCAAGCAATAATTCATGAGTCTCCTGTTCCCATTGGAACAGTTCCTGTGTATCAGGCCTTAGAAAGTGTACATGGTTCAATAGATAGACTAACTGAAGACGATTTTCTTCATATTATTGAAAAACATTGTCAGCAGGGCGTAGATTATCAGACTATTCATGCTGGACTATTAATAGAGCATTTGCCGAAAGTCAAAGGAAGAATTACTGGAATTGTCAGTAGGGGGGGAGGTATTTTAGCCCAATGGATGTTACATCATTTTAAACAAAACCCTCTCTATACAAGGTTTGATGACATTTGTGAGATTTTTAAGAAATATGATTGTACTTTTTCTCTAGGAGATTCTTTAAGACCTGGATGTTTGCATGATGCTTCTGATGATGCCCAGCTAGCAGAGTTGAAGACCCTAGGCGAGCTTACTCGAAGAGCATGGAAACATAATGTTCAAGTGATGGTTGAGGGTCCTGGTCATGTACCTATGGACCAAATTGAGTTTAATGTTAGAAAGCAAATGGAAGAATGTTCAGAAGCTCCATTTTATGTGCTTGGTCCATTAGTGACAGATATATCCCCTGGTTATGACCATATATCAAGTGCTATTGGGGCGGCAATGGCAGGGTGGTATGGAACTTCTATGTTATGTTATGTAACGCCAAAAGAACATCTAGGTCTACCAAATGCAGAAGATGTAAGAGAAGGCCTAATTGCATATAAAATAGCTGCTCACGCTTCTGATATAGCAAGACATAGAGCTGGAGCCCGTGATCGAGATGATGAACTTAGTCATGCAAGGTATAACTTTGATTGGAATAAACAATTCGAACTTTCATTAGATCCGGAAAGGGCAAAGCAGTACCATGATGAGACACTGCCTGAAGAAATCTTTAAAAAGGCGGAGTTTTGCTCAATGTGTGGCCCTAAGCATTGTCCAATGAATTCAAAGATCTCCGATGAATCTCTTGATCAGCTAAAAGATAAGCTTGAAGAATGCAACACTTCAGTGTAGTTATTTATTAGTAGTTTATAGAATCTCCTTTGTCTTATTAACTACGTTTTCGACAGTAAATCCAAAATTTTTCATACATTCTCCACCTGGTGCTGATGCACCAAATCTGTCCATAGTAATACAAATTCCCTCAAAACCTGTATATTTATGCCATCCAAATGAATGGGCAGCTTCTACTACAACTCTTTTTTTCACACTACTAGGTAAAACACTTTCTTTATAAGATTCTTCTTGTTCTTCAAAAAGTTCTACACAAGGCATAGAAACAACTCTAATTTTTTTTCCTAAGCTTGAAATTTCCTTACTTGCTTCAATGCAAAGATTAAGTTCGCTTCCAGTACCAATAAATATTAGATCTGGTGTTCCTTCACAATCAGAAACTACATATCCTCCTAAAGCAACTTTGTCGATCGAAGTATTTTCTTGATTTGGCATACCTTGTCTACTTAAACAAAGAGCAGAAGGCCTTTTTCGATTTTGAATAGCAAGCTTATAAGCTCCACTCGTCTCATTGCCATCTCCAGGTCTGAAAACAAGCATATTAGGCATGGCACGAAGAGAAGGGATAGTTTCAATAGGTTGATGTGTTGGGCCATCTTCCCCTACACCAATTGAATCGTGTGTTAAAACATAGATTACTCCTAATTCGCTGAGTGCTGAAAGCCTCATTGAGCCCCTCATATAATCGGCGAAAACAAGGAAGGTTCCACCATAAGGGATAAGACCACTGTTGTGATAAGCAATACCATTAAGTACAGCTGCCATTGCATGCTCTCGTACACCAAAATGTAAATATCTTTTTTCAGGGCTATGTGGCTGGAATGATCCAGTTTCGCCTTTTATATCTGTGTAATTAGAGTGAGTTAAATCTGCAGATCCGCCAATTAATTCAGGTAGGTTAGGACCTAGAGCACCCAAACATATTTGTGAATGTTTTCTGGTGGCTAACCCTTTATCATCGGGCGAATAAGATGGGAGATCTGAGTCCCAATTCTCAGGTAATTGACCCTCTAACATTCTTTTTAACTCGCCTCCTTCCGAGGGATATTTTTTTTGATATTCTTCAAATTTAGAATCCCATTCTTTCTCTAAATTTTCACCTTTGTTTATTGATTTTCTAAAATGTGCGTATACTTCATCGGGTATTTCAAATGGAGCATATTCCCAATTTAGGAACTTTCTAGTTAGTCCAGCTTCTTCTTCTCCAATAGCTGCTCCATGAATTCCAGCAGTATCTGATTTATTGGGAGAACCATAACCTATGGTTGTAGAAATTTTTATAATTGAAGGCCTGTCTGTGATTAATTTTGCTTTTTCGATAGCTTCAGTGATTCCTTCAACATCATGATTCCCATCTTCAACATGTTGTACATGCCATCCATAAGCTTCATATCTTTTTAAGACATCTTCGGTAAAAGATACGTCGGTTCGCCCATCAATAGTAATTTGGTTATCGTCATAGAGTGCAATTAATTTTCCAAGTTTAAGATGACCAGCTAACGAGCAGGCCTCTGATGCAATACCTTCTTGATTACAGCCATCACCCATTATTACATAAGTATAGTGATCAACGATATTGCAATCAGGCTTATTAAATTTGGCTGCTAAATGTGTTTCAGCTATTGCTAAACCAACTGCATTTGAAATTCCGGCTCCAAGAGGCCCAGCTGTAACTTCAACACCTTCAGTTTCGAATGTTTCTGGATGTCCAGGAGTTTTTGAACCCCATTGCCTAAATTCTTTGATATCTTCTATGGAAACTGATTTATATCCTGTCAAATGAAGCAAGGAATATAACAACATACAGCCATGACCAGCTGACAATACAAAACGGTCTCTATTGAACCATTTTGGGTTATTAGGGTTGTGATTAAGAATGTTTTGCCATAATGCATAACCCATAGGAGCACATCCCATTGGTAATCCAGGATGTCCACTATTAGATTTATTTACTGCATCTACAGCAAGCATTCTTATACTATTTACACAAAGTGATTCTAATGAAACAGATGCAGCGACCATTGTTTTAAAATAAGTTAAGTTGGAAATACAGAATTGGTTGTCTTCAATTCATTTTGCTGAAAGCAAGGCAAACATTGTGACCACCAAAGCCGAAAGAATTAGAAAGAGCAACTCCTACTTGAGCTTCTCTTGCATTATTTGCTACATAGTCAAGATCACATTCAGGATCTTGATTAACGTAGTTAATTGTAGGAGGGATGAAATTTTGTGTCAAAGAAAGTATACAAGCTACAGCTTCTATACCTCCTGAGCCTCCTAGGAGATGACCTGTCATCGACTTAGTAGAGCTTACAGGAATGAGGTATGATCTGTCTCTAAAAATAGATTTAATTGCAGAAGTTTCATTTTTATCATTAGCTGATGTACTTGTTCCATGAGCATTAATGTAATCAACTTTTTCAAGACTAAGGCAAGCATCTTCTATTGCTAATTTGATAGCTTCTGCGCCTCCAACCCCGCCTGGAGATGGAGCAGTAATATGATGTGCATCACATGTCGTTCCATATCCAACTATTTCTGCATAAATTCTCGCATCCCTTTTTTGGGCATTTTCTAAAGTTTCTAAAACAAGAATTCCGGATCCCTCTCCAATTACAAATCCATCTCTTTCAGCATCGAAAGGTCTGCTAGCAGTTTGAGGACTTTCATTTCTGGAAGAAAGAGCCTTGGCACTGGCAAAACCAGCTACTCCTAGAGGCGTAATACTTGCTTCTGCTCCCCCACAGATCATTGCATCTGCTTTGCCAAGTTGGAGTAATCTAAAAGAATCACCAATTGCATTTGAACCGGCAGCGCAAGCGGTGGAAACAGAGGAACTTGGTCCTTTTGCACCCAAAGCGATTGCAGCTAATCCAGTGGCCATGTTGGGAATCATCATTGGGACTGTAAATGGACTTACTCTTTTAGGCCCTTTATGACTCAATATTTGAGCTTGACTTTCCATAGTTAGTAAGCCTCCAACACCAGAACCAATAATTACTCCAATTCTTGATGCATTAGCTTCAGTAATTTCAAGTCCAGAATCATTAAAGGCTTGCTTTGCAGCAATAACTCCAAACTGGGAAAAACGATCCCATCTTTTGGATTCTTTAGCTTCAATAAAATTTTCGGACTGAAGATTTTTTACTTCTGCAGCAAATTTGCAGGGATGTTGTTCAGGATCAAAGAGAGTAATGTCTGATACCCCATTAGTACCTGTTTGAAGACCTACTAAATATTCATCAATGTTATTACCAATTGGAGTAACTGCTCCGATACCAGTAATAACTACTCGATGGAAATTTGGCATTCTATACTAACCTTTTTTTTCTTCGATGAATTTTACAGCATCGCCAACAGTTGCTATTCCTTCAGCTGCTTCATCAGGAATTTCAATGTCAAATGCTTCTTCTAAAGCCATCACTAATTCAACTGTATCTAGAGAATCTGCGCCTAAATCATTTTGGAAATTTGAATCTGATTTCACTTCTCCTGCTTCAACGCTTAATTGTTCTGAAACAATAGAACAGACTTTTTCGAGGATTTCTTGTGACATAGTTTATGTAAATTACTAATTATCTATATGATTTTATGCCCTAGAGTTAACAAGAGTGAAGCATATCTTAATTTTTTTAATTTCTTTGTAAGACAATAGTATTATAAATCAAGGTTCAAAAGACAATTTTTACATGTCACACGCAGTTAAAATTTATGACACTTGCATTGGTTGTACCCAATGTGTAAGGGCTTGCCCACTTGATGTTTTAGAGATGGTTCCTTGGGATGGCTGTAAAGCTGGCCAAATAGCTTCATCTCCTAGAACAGAAGATTGTGTAGGTTGCAAAAGATGTGAAACGGCATGTCCCACAGATTTCTTAAGTATTCGTGTTTATTTAGGAGATGAGACCTCTAGGAGTATGGGTTTAGCATATTAATTTTTATAGTGCAGTTTTAAGAGAGTCCATGTTTTAGTAAATACGTATTTTATTTCAATATAATTGAAAAAAAAATCCGTATGTGTGGAATAGTTGCTGTAACTGGATATAAAAAAGCTTTGCCATTATTAATTAATGGTTTAGAAAAACTTGAATACAGAGGTTATGATTCTGCAGGTATTGCAATAATAAATTCTGAAACAAATTTTATATCTTGTAGTAAAGCAGAAGGAAAACTCAAGAATTTAATCAGTAATCTTAACGATCATAATATTCCTGGAACTGTGGGTATAGGTCATACCAGATGGGCAACACATGGAAAGCCTGAGGTTAAAAATGCACATCCTCATACCGATAGTTCAGGAAACATAGCAGTTGTTCAAAATGGCATTATTGAAAATTTCCAAGATTTAAAAAATAAATTAGAGGAAGAGGGAATTATTTTTAATTCTGATACAGATACCGAGGTAATTCCCCATCTAATTCAAAGAGAGTTAAATACATTAAGTAAACTTAATCTTGAGAATAATGGTTCAACATTATTAGTAGCTGTCAGAAATGTATTATCTGATTTGGAAGGATCTTATGCTTTAGCAGTTTTATGGTCTGGTGCTCCAACTTCTTTGGTAGTTGCAAGAAGACAAGCGCCCTTGATTATTGGTTTGGGCGAAGGAGAATTTATTTGTGCTAGTGATACTCCAGCCATTGCAAACTTTACGAATATTATTTTGCCTATGGAGGATGAAGAAATAGCTTTATTGACTCCGCTAGGAATTGAAATATATGACTCAAGCAACGAGAGACAATATCGAAATCCAGTTTCTTTAAAAGTCTCAGAGCAAATAATGGATAAGATGAATTTTAAACACTACATGTTAAAAGAAATATATGATCAACCACAGACTGCAAAAAACTGGTTAGAAAATTATTTAATTAAGAACTTAGATAATGGTGAATATCAAATCAACTATCCATTTGATACGGAGTTTTTTGAATCAATAGAAAGAATTGAAATTATAGCTTGTGGTACAAGTAAACATGCTGCAATGGTGGGCAGCTTTTTATTAGAGCAATTTTCAGGTATCCCCACAAATGTCTTTTATGCAAGCGAATTTCGATATTCACCACCTCCACTTTTGCCAAATACATTAACTATTGGAGTCACTCAATCTGGAGAAACTGCTGATACGATTGCGGCTATCGATATGGAAATTAAACGAAGATCTTCAATTGAAAATAAAAAATTTAAAGCTAATCTTATCGCAATAACAAATAGAAAAGAGAGTTCTATAGGAAGGCAGGTCTCAAACATAATTGATATCTGTGCAGGAATAGAAGTTGGAGTTGCAGCAACAAAAACTTTTTTTGCTCAATTACTTTCTTTTTATGGATTAGCTATAAAATTTGCTCAAATTAAAGGCAATCAAAGTCCTGATGAAATAGGTAAATTAATAAACGAACTTATTAAACTTCCTCCATTACTGGAAGATCTCTTAAAGAAACATAATAAATCTTCAGAAAAGCTAGCACATGACTTTTTTAATATTAAAGATGTTATTTTTTTAGGAAGAGGAATAAATTATCCAATTGCTCTTGAAGGCGCGTTAAAACTTAAGGAAATTAGTTACATTCATGCAGCTGGATATCCTGCTGGTGAAATGAAACATGGTCCAATAGCTTTATTAGATAAAAAAGTACCTGTAATTTCAATTGCCTCCCCTGGTGAGGTTTTTGATAAAGTTATTAGTAATGCTCAAGAAGCAAAAGCTAGAGATGCATATTTGATTGGGATTGCTCCTGAATGTAATGGAACCGAAATCTTTGATTATTTAATGAAAGTTCCTTCCTCTAATGAATGGATTTCACCTTTACTTAATATATTGCCCTTGCAATTGTTGAGTTACCATATCGCAGCTCATAGGGGACTTGATGTGGATCAACCAAGAAATTTAGCTAAAAGTGTAACTGTGGAATGATGTGTTTCCCATGATTTTTGTTTTTTTAATTTATAGCTCTAAAAGTCCATTTGGAGGATTGATAATTAGAAAATTATTCTTTACATCTACTAGTGGGACTATTTCTTTAACAAATGGTATGAGAACTTTTTTTTGATTTTTAAGTAGTTCAATAACAAGTAAATTATTTTTCTCATTTTCTAAATTGATAACTTTCCCAATTGTTTTTAATTCATTATTTTCTAAATTCTTCACCTCGAGATTTATAAGTTCTAATAAATGGAACTCTTCCTTTTTTAATTTGGGTAGTGTATTGGTTTTTACAAGAATTTTCAATTTTTTCAGTTGCTCTGCTTGATTTCTTGTATTTATTCCTTTGAACTTAACTATGAAGGTTTCTTTACCAGGCTGTTTGAAACCAGTTAAAAGTTCTATTTTTGAAGGAGTTTTATTTTCTTTTTGCAACCATCTCATTCCCGGTTTTAAAAATCTTTCTTCAAAATCACTTAAAGATTTAACCTTTACCTGTCCATTAATTCCATGACATGATGTTATTAATCCAACAGTTAACCATTCATTTTCATTTATCATATATTTTATTAGAAAGAGTGTTTTATGGAATTATCTACTAAACCCATCCTCCCGGGTTCTTTTGTTGTTGTAAAAGACACTAACTCTATATACCGAGGATATAAAGGTTTTGTACAAAGAGTTACAAAAAAAAGAGCAGCTGTTTTGTTTGAAGGGGGGAATTGGGATAAGCTCATAACTTTTCAGTTAACGAATTTGGAAATAATTTAAAAATTAGAATTTACCTATAGTTATCAATTTTTCTATCAAAACTCTAGCTGCATTAGTTTCTGCTTGTTTATGGGACTTTCCGCTTGCAGTTGATTCTTTTAATCCTTCGATAAATATATCGCAAGAAAATCTGTTAGGGTCGCCATTTTTCTTTGAGAGTTCAATTATTTTATAGACTGGTAAATCAAAACCTTTACTTTGACACCACTCTTGCAATACTGTCTTAGATTTGAATTTATATGGAGCTTTTAAAAAATTTTCTGAATCTTCCTCCCAAATATCATCTAACCAAAGATTTACTTCCTGAATTGAATTAAAGCACTTGTAAATAGCACCGATTAAAGCTTCTGTAGCCTCACCAATAATAGTATTCTTTGAATTTTCATCACCAATAGCTTTAGGTCCTTGAATTATTAATTTCTCTATATCAATTTTCTTCCCTAATTTAGTTAACCATTCATCACTAACAATTTGTGCTCTTAGCTCTGATCTTTCTCCTACACTCATTTGAGGATATTTTTTTTCGATAAAATTTGAAGCCGCTAATCTGAGTACTGCATCTCCGAAAAATTCAAGTTTTTCATAATTTATTATTTTGTTCTCTGAGGAATGGATAAATGCTTGATTAAAATCGTTAATAACTGAAATATTTTGAGTTCTAATTATTTCTGAAAATCGTTTTGATTTAATATTTAAAGACTTTAAAAAGGTAGTTATTTGATCAATTCTCTCTGCGTTAATTATATTTGTCATCTGATTTGAATAATCACAACAATTAGAAAGCAGGTCATAAGCCGGGTTCTGTTCATCTTAATTAAGATGGGCAATCATCTATCTAGGACTGGAATTACTTCACAGTCTCAAGCGGCGCTTAAAAGTAGATTGTTTAATGGTCATAAATCTACTAAGCCTTGCTCCCAGCCGGGGTTTACCTAGCCAACACTTCTCAATGTTGCTGGTGCGCTCTTACCACACCTTTGCACCCTTGCCATACATAATGTATTCGGCGGTATGTTTCTGTGGCACTATCCTCACGGTTGCCCGCACTGGGAATTACCCAGCAAGCCTGACCATATGGGAGCCCGGACTTTCCTCAAGAAAGTTTTATTTTGGAAACAAAATAAAACTTTCTTGCGATTGCCTCTCCTGCTTTCATTTAGCATAATGCTTAATACTCCAAAAATCATCTATTGGGGCTGTAGCTCAGCAGGATAGAGCAACGGTTTCCTAAACCGTAGGTCGTGGGTTCGACTCCCGCCAGTCCCGTAAAAGTAAAAAACTATATGTAGTATGTGTGCAAATTTGCTACTCTCTAGCTAGCGTATAGTTAGTAATAAATCTTTTATGGCTAAGTTGCATGATATGCGTTTAAAGCTTTTAATTCAACAGGAGCATGAACGTATTTCTAAATCCCAACCTAATGATTTAGATCTTTCAATAGTTCAAGCAAGATGTCTTTGCTGGCTTGCTCTATTGGCTGAAGCCCACGAAGATCAAGCAAATGATGCTGAGAAAAGAGGCGATGCCGAGCAAGCTATGGGATGGTTTGCTGATTCTATGAGATTAAGAGATGTTATAAATTTGGTTACTAGTATTGAGATACCTTTGCCAGATAGTCCCGATTCACTAGATGAAAATGACGAATTATTGGATGGACCTACAATATTGCCCAAATAGTGAGATGATATAGAGAGAATTATTTTTTCTTTTGGCTGAAGAACCATGTCAATGCTCTGATTGTCAGAGATTTTACAAAGAGCATGATCGTCTTATTAGAGAATTTCCAAATTTTAAGCTGCAACAAGAATTGAATTGGGCATCTATTCAATCTTTTAGAACTCTTTGTACTAAGGTAACTGACGAGTTGCAGAGAGAATTATCTGAAAGGGAATCAAATGAAGAAATAAATCCAGAAAAGAAACATATTTCTGATACAGAAATTACTGAAGCTTTAGATGAACTTGAAAGTGTTAATGCCTATTTATATTCAATTGAAGCATTAATGGAAAGAATATTTGATATAAAAATTTCAGAAAATATTGAATCAAAATTTAAAGAAATTGCAAACGAGTTAGCCCCTGACCCATTAAATATGGATAGATTAATTTTGAATCGATTATTTCATCAAACCCCAGATTCACCTGATAAAAAAAACATTAATTAGTTAATTCTTCGACGTCGCAAGTAATTTCAACTGGCATTGGAGAGACTTTCCAAATAGATTTACAGTATTCTCTAATAGATCTATCTGAAGAAAAATATCCTGATCTAGCAGTATTTAATAATGCCATTTTATTCCAAGCTTTTTTATTATTCCAGCATTCACTGACTACATCTTGTTTATTTAAGTAGTCTTCAAAGTCAGCCATAACAAAGAATGGATCAAGTCCGGTCAAGCTATTTAATAAAGGTTTAAATAATTCTTTATCCCCATTGCTAAAGTGGCCTATTTCAATTAAGCGTATAACCTCTTTAAGTTCTGGACATTGATTAATAAAAGTTTTGGGGGAATAATTATTATTTTTTAAATCCATAATTTCGCTTTCAGTTTTACCAAAAAGAAAGAAATTCTCTTTTTTCACAAGATCTCTTAATTCAACATTAGCTCCATCTAAGGTTCCAATAGTTAACGCTCCATTCATTGCAAATTTCATATTTCCAGTACCAGATGCTTCTTTTCCAGCAGTTGAAATTTGTTCTGAAAGATCCGTTGCAGGATAAACTATTTCACCAAGTTTAACGTTGTAGTCTGGTAGAAAAACAACTCTTAATAGACCATCCATATCTGGATCGGAATTGACTACGTCAGCAATACCATTTATAAATCGAATCATCAGCTTTGCCATAAAGTAGCCTGGTGCAGCTTTACCTCCAAATATTATTGTTCTAGGTACTTCATATTTGTTTGTACCATTCTTGATTCTTAAATATTGAGCAATAATTTGAAGAGCGTTTAAATGTTGCCTTTTATATTGATGTATTCTTTTTACTTGAACATCAAATAAACTTGATGGGTCTACAAGTATTCCAGTTTTGGAATGGATAAAACTAGATAATTTTCTCTTTCCATTAAGTTTAGTTTCCTCAAATTTTTCTAAAAAATTGTTGTCATCTTTTTTTTCTTCTAACTTCTTAAGAAGTTCCATATTTGTAATCCAATTCGGACCAACTTCCTCTTCAAGGAGGTTAGATAATGATGGATTAGATAAGGCAACCCATCTTCTTGGAGTAACCCCATTAGTTACATTTGTAAATTTTTCAGGCCATAATTCTGCGAATTCAGGCAGAAGTTGTCTTTTTATAAGATCTGAGTGAAGAGCGGCAACACCATTTATATGATGGGCTCCAATTGTAGCCAAGTGGGCCATTCGAACTGATTTGGAGCCTTCTTCATCAATTATTGAGAGTTTTTGAAGGATTGTGTCATCACCTGGATAACGCAGTCTTAGTTGTTGTAGAAATCTCCAATTAATTTCATAAATAATTTCTAGATGACGAGGAAGAAGATCATTAAATAAACCTAAATCCCATTTCTCTAGAGCTTCTGGAAGTAGTGTGTGGTTGGTATAAGCAACTGAGGAGGTTGTTATATTCCAAGCTTTCTCCCAACCTATTTGATATTGGTCAATGAGAAGTCGCATTAATTCTGCAACTGCAATAGCAGGATGTGTATCGTTTAATTGGACCGTCCAATGCTTAGGAAATTCTATTATCGGTATTGATCTTTTTTCTAGACTTCTCAGCATATCCTGCAGAGAACAACTTACAAAAAAGTGTTGTTGTTTCAGTCTTAATCTTCTACCTTCGTCAGTACCATCATTTGGATATAGAACTTTTGAAAGAGTTTCAGATGCAACTTTTTCTTCTACTGCACCATAATAGTCACCAATATTGAATGCGTAAAAGTCAAAACTTTCAGTTGCGTCAGCTCTCCATAATCTTAACCTGTCACATGTATTTACTCTATATCCTAAAACTGGAACATCATGAGGTACTCCAATAGCATGTTCAGAGGGAATCCATCTTGATCTGTAGTTCCCTTTATCGTCTCTATAACTTTCAGTTCTGCCTCCAAAGCCAACAAAACATGATTCGTCTGGTTGTGGAAGTTCCCATGGCCACCCCCCTTTTAACCATTTGTCAGTTACTTCAACTTGCCAACCATCTCTAATTAACTGATTGAATATTCCAAATTCATATCTAATACCATAACCAACTGCTGGAACTTGTAGAGAAGCTAATGATTCCATATAACAAGCTGCTAGTCTGCCAAGTCCACCATTTCCTAATCCAGGCTCCTCTTCTACTTCAAGTATTGTTGACAATGATTCAATACCAAATCTTTTTAAAGCATCTTCTGCCTCTTGAGTTATTCCAAGATTTAGAAGATTATTACTTAATTGAGGGCCTATTAAAAATTCTGCTGATAAGTAGGCGACTGTTTTTTGTGGTTTTTTTCTTATTACTTCTTGGCTGGCTAAATATCTTGTCATTAGCCTATCTTTGACTGCATAACTTAAAGCCATGTATAAGTCGTGTGGACTTGCAGAAGTAGCTAACTTTCCAAGGGTATAAAATAGATGGGCTGTCATTCCTTGAAAAACAGCATCAGAATCCATGCCAGCCTTTTCGGGATCTAAGTAGCAGCCTGGAGTTGGCAAGCGTAGATCGAAGGGTTCGTTGGAATTCATTTGATTAGCCATATAACAGACAATAGCCACTTTTTTGAAAATTTCTTTGTTGTAACTTCAGATCCACACTTGTTGAGTATTTTTGCTTTTTTCTTACATATTTCTTAAAGTGGGCCCTCTATAAACTATCTTCCAATTATGTAGTTTATTTTTTCTCTCATTTCATATGTATTCTTTACTTGCTGAATTAAGTGCACATGATTTAGAAGTTGCTGAAACTTTGATAGGAGTTATAAGGTTTCTACTGATATTTTTAGCTGCAAGAGCATTAGCAGAAGTATTAGTAAGACTGAGTTTACCAACGATAGTAGGTGAGCTGCTTGCAGGGGTTGTAATAGGGGCATCAGGATTCCATTTGTTGATACCGCCCTCGGCAGGAACCGAATTAAATGAAGGACTTGTAAATGTTATTAGCTCGTTGGCGTCAATCCCCCCAGAAGCGGTACCTGATGTTTATTTCGAAAGTTTTCCATCCCTCCAAGCAGTAGCAACTCTCGGCTTATATGCTCTTTTATTTTTAACAGGATTAGAAAGTGAGTTAGAGGAATTAGTGGCTGTAGGAGCTCAAGCTTTTACAGTTGCTATGGCTGGTGTAATTTTACCTTTTGCCTTTGGAACTCTTGGATTAATGTTTATTTTCCAGGTAGATCTAATTCCAGCAGTTTTTGCTGGAGCATCTATGACTGCAACAAGTATAGGAATTACTGCTAGTGTTTTTGGTGAGTTGGGATATTTAAAAACCAGAGAAGGACAAATTGTTATTGGTGCAGCAGTATTAGACGATATTTTGGGAATTGTAATTTTGGCTGTTGTTGTAGCTCTTGCTGCAGGAGGTACTTTAGAAATTGCTCCTATTGTTAAATTAGTTGCTGCAGCTGTAGTATTCGTTATTGCTGCTATCGCATTAAGTAGAACAGCAGCCCCAGGGTTTGATTGGTTATTAGATAGATTAAAGGCCCCTGGAGCCGTAGTGGTAGCTTCTTTTGTGATACTTGTGCTGTGTTGTTTTGTCGCAACAGCCATTGGATTGGAAGCAGCTTTAGGTGCTTTTGCAGCTGGACTAATTCTTAGTAGTTCTAAAAATAATCACGCAATCCAACAATCTGTTTTACCTTTAGTATCCTTATTCGCAACTATTTTCTTCGTATTAGTAGGAGCTGGAATGGATTTATCAGTTATCAATCCACTTGATCCAACAAGTAGGTCAGCTCTAGTAGTTGCAGGATTTTTATTAGTTGTAGCAATTATTGGAAAAATTGCTGCCGGATGGGTATTTTCGAGTGATAAACCTACTAATAGATTAGTTGTAGGTTTGGGCATGATGCCTAGAGGAGAGGTTGGTTTAATTTTTCTTGGGCTAGGAACAAGCGCTAAGTTGTTAACTCCTTCTCTTGAAGCAGCTATTTTATTAATGGTTATAGGAACTACATTTCTTGCTCCTGTTCTCTTGAGAATTGTTCTAAAAGATAAGCCACCAAATGATGGCAATAAAATTTCAGATGATGTTGCAGCTGATCCTGTAGGTCTTCTTTAGGAAATAATTTTATTAGTATTAATCAATATAGTATTTTCATTAAATGGAAAAATCATCTCTGATAGATAGTGATGTAAATTATGACTGGAATTTTTTAAATTATCCAATACATACTATTTCTGCTAAGCCTGAGCAAACATCAAAAGAATGTGCAATTTTATTAATTCATGGTTTCGGGGCCTCTACGGATCATTGGAGATTCAATATCCCTATTTTGAGTAGCAAATATGAAGTTCATGCGATGGATCTTCTCGGTTTTGGAAAAAGTCCTAAGCCCCAAGATGTTGAATACTCAGGATCTTTATGGAAAGATCAGGTTGTTGCTTTTGTACAAGAGAAAATAAAAAAACCCACAATTGTTGTTGGAAATTCATTAGGTGGTTATGCAGCATTAGCAGCTGGTGCAGAATTAAATGAGCTAAATGCAGGGGTGATATTACTGAATGCTGCGGGATATTTTAGTGAAGAAAAAACTATCAAAAAGAATATGTTGCAAACTTCAATTGAAACAGTTGCCGGCATATTTTTGAAAAATATTGTTCTTCAACGTTTGATTTTTGAGAATATGAGAAATCCAAAAAATATAAAAAAAACTTTGAATCAAGTTTATGTTGATAAAAAAAATGTTGATGATTTTTTAGTTGAGTCAATAAGGAAGCCTTCATTAGATTTCGGAGCTTTTAATGTTTTTAGAAGTGTATTTAACCCATCAGGTCCTCAGGGATTGCCGTTGGATAAGCTATTCTCAAAACTAAATGCACCATTATTACTTCTTTGGGGAGGGAAAGATCCATGGATGAACACTCCAAAAAAAAGAAATCTATATAAAAAATTTACACCAAAGAATACAAAAGAAATTATTCTTGACGCAGGACATTGCCCTCATGATGAGATACCTGAATTAGTTAATCAGCATATTTTAGATTGGGTTGATTCTCTTTAAGTAATAATCGTGAAACTTGAATTATCTAATAGGGAACAAGGAATTTATGTCTTTCAGTTAGATAAAAATAATTACATTAAATTTTGTCCTGAAAGAGGAGGAGTTATTACAAATTGGGTTTCGGATGGTAATGAAATACTTTATTTCGATGAAACAAGATTTATGGATAAGACAAAAAGTATTAGGGGAGGCATTCCAATCTTGTTCCCAATTTGTGGAAATCTCAATACCTCTAGTTCAATATTTGGAAATAGTTATTTGCAATTACCACAACATGGTTTCGCTAGAAATTTACAATGGCAATACTCCTTAAATGAAAATGAAAAAATTTTATACTTGTTATTAAATGCATCTAAACAAACCAAAAAATATTATCCTTTCGATTTCGAACTTAAAATAAAAGTTACCTTAAAAATTAACTTTTTAGAATTTGAAATTACAATCAATAACAAAACAGATTTTGCTATGCCTATAAATTTTGGTTTGCATCCATATTTTAATGTTTCAGATTTCAAAAATTTAGAGTTTGTTAATAATCCACTTAATTGTCAGGATCAAGAAAGAAATACTTTAAGTAATACTTTGGATGAATTAAACAAAATTAATTTAGGAGTTGATCTACTTATGTATACTTCCGGTAGAAGCTCTTTTCGAGATAAGATTTTTAAAAGAGAGGTAACTTTAAACCATCCATATCCTTTTGATTTAGGCGTTATTTGGAGTGATCCTCCAAGAAGAATGATATGTCTCGAACCTTGGACTAGTCCCAGAAATTCTTTTGTTGATGGATTTAGAAAAATTATTATTCCTTCAAATGATAGCAAAAGGTTAAATGCTTCAATACAAATAAAATCTCTTAAGTAATTTTGCAATACTTATGAAATTTGTTGTTATAGATGATGATCCCACAGGCTCTCAAACTGTTCACGATTGCTTATTACTGCTTAAGTGGGACTGCTCAACTTTAGTCAAAGGTTTTGAATCTAAATCTAATTTATTTTTTATTTTGGCTAACACGAGGTCACTATCGGAAAATGATGCAAAATTAACAATAGAGGAAATTTGCAAAAATCTTAAGACTGTAATTACTTCTCAAGCCTATGAAGAAGAAATTATTTTTATAAGTAGAGGAGACTCTACTCTTCGAGGACATAACTTTTTAGAGCCAATTGCTCTAGATAGTTGCTTAGGTCCTTTTGATGCTACTTTTCATATTCCAGCTTTCATAGAGGGTAAAAGATTTACAATTAATGGATCTCATTTTGTTGATAAAACTCCTATTAGTCAAACAATTTTTGCAAAAGATAAAATTTTTGGATATGAGACAAGTAATGTAAAGAATCTTTTATTTCAGCAGAGTAAATCGCAAATAAATTTTGAAGATATTCAAAATCTTTTACTGTCAGATATCGAAATGCTAAATGATAAAGAAAATAATATTGTTTTTAAAACACTAAAGAACTTGAAGAATAATAAACATGTAATTGTAGATGTAGAAAATTATTCTCAGCTAAAAAAATTTTCTTTAGTAATTAAAAAATTAATTAAACAAAAAAAATTCCTTTTTCGAACTGCAGCAAGTTTTATAAGTTCAATTTCTGAAAAAAGTTTCTCTCAGAGTGAAATATTTTTCTCTAATTTAAGAATAAGAAATAAAGAAAAGAGTTTTCTTCCAGGACTGATAATTGTTGGATCTTATGTAGAACTTTCAACAATACAATTGAATAATTTATTAGATATGGGAGATTGCAATCCAGTTGAATTAGATGTTTTTGAATTCTTTAAAATTATTTCATCAGATAATAATCAGAAGCGAATTAATTTGTTTAAAAATAAATTTTTGAAAGAAATTAGATTTTCTTTTGAGAAAGGAAAAACTCCTGTTTTGTTTACTTCAAGAAAATTTATGTCTTTAGATGCTTCTGAACTATTTAATTTTTATAATTTACTTGCTTGTTTTATTGCTGAATTAGTCGCAGATTTGAAGTATGAAATAGGATATTTGATTTCAAAAGGTGGCATAACAACAAATTTGATTCTTAGTAAAGGACTTAATGCAGATTATGTTTATCTTGAAGGACAGATTTTAACTGGCATTTCAGTGGTGTCTTACAATCTAAAAAATGGTGAAAAACTTCCAATTGTTACTCATCCTGGAAATATTGGCACTAAAGATTCACTGGTTGATATTTGGAAAGTTTTTGAAAATAAAAATAATTTTTAAAATTAGAAATTTGAGATAATTTCTTCAGCAAAACTGCTGCAGGATAAGGGCTCTACTTTTGGTTCCATTAAGCGTGCTAGATCATAGGTGACTTTTTTTTGCTCTATTGCCTTGCTTAATCCATTAGTAATTAAGTTAGCTGCTTCATCCCAACCAAAATATTCAAGCATCATTACACCACTAAGAATTACTGAGCCTGGATTAATTTTGTTTAAGCCTGCATGTTTTGGAGCGGTACCGTGCGTAGCTTCGAAAATTGCTGCATTATCTCCAATATTTGCACCCGGAGCCATACCTAGTCCTCCAACAATTGCTGCAGCTGCATCAGAAACATAGTCGCCATTAAGGTTTAATGTCGCAAGAATTGAATATTCTTGAGGTCTAGTTTGAATTTGTTGAAATATACTATCAGCTATCCGATCATCAACAAGAATAAGTTCTCTCCATTTTCCATCTCCGTGGGATTTTGATATTGATGCAATAACTTCTTTAATTTCTTCGCAAATGAATGCTTTTTTGTTATTTGTAAGCTTGTCAAAACCTGGTTCAATTTTTCGAGCATTATTTTCAATTGTAATTTCTGGATTTTTCTGAATATTATCTAAAATCCAGCTTTCTCTTTCTGTAATGCAATCTTCCCTAAATTCATTTACTGCTAATTCATATCCCCAATCTCTAAATGCACCTTCTGTATATTTCATAATATTCCCTTTATGTACAAGAGTTACATGCCTTTTATCCCCTAATAATCTTTTAGCATGTTCAATAGCTTTTCTAATATGCCTTTGGCTGCCAGATTTACTCACTGGTTTTATTCCAATACCTGATCCATTTGGTATGGATCTATTTTTTAAATTTTTACTTTTTGGTATGACAAAGTTATTTAAGTGATTAATTAATTCAAGACAATCATTATCCTCCGCTTCCCATTCAATTCCCATGTAGATATCCTCAGTATTTTCTCTGTAAACAATAACGTCTAAATTTTGGGGATTTTTGTGAGGGCTTGGAGTTCCTGAATAATATTTGCATGGTCTAACACAGCTATATAAATCAAAGATTTGTCTTAATGCAACATTAAGAGATCTAATACCTCCCCCGATAGGAGTCGTTAAAGGACCTTTGATGGCTACACCAAAATGTTTGATTGCTTCAATAGTATCTTGAGGGAGATAGTTATATGTTCCATAAAGTTCACAAGCTTCATCTCCTGCATAGACTTTAAACCAATTAATTTTTCTTTCATCTCCATAGCTTTTTTTAATCGCTGAATCAAGAACGATTTGAGTAGCAGGCCAAATATCAACTCCAGTACCATCACCCCTAATAAATGGGACAATTGGATTATTAGGAACATTAGGTTTGCCTTGATTAAATGTTATTATCTCGCCTTCATTAGGTAAAGTTAATTTTTCAAATTTTGGCATAGCATTGAATTAATAAAAGACAACTCATTAAAGTTGCTCGTATTGTAATTTGTGATGAGTTATTGTCTTTAAAACCTAGAAATTTATTATTCAAATGTGAATAGACAATACTTTATTCATCAGCATTTCAACATCTTTATTAAAAGAAAAAGTAGTTAATAAGCAAGTTAAAGCAAATTATGTCATTTTCAAAAAAAATACGCAGCTGCTTATGAATGCGAGTTCAAATGTAAGTAATGTTGAAATAGCTAATAAAATTGCTTCTACTGCAGCTTTGTTTCGGAAATATTTTCCAGATGCAAGCGTAAACTTTAGTCCCTGGGAAAATTCAAATAATGAATCCATGCAAGATACTATTGATTTTGCGTTTCATTTCCCTGGTTGGAGTCCTCTTATTGAATGTAGAGCAATACTTTTACAATTAAGAATAGAAAATCATAATAATGGCAGAGTTCCGAAATTGTTGGGAATAATAATGCGAGGTATGATTGTTCCCTCCGAGAGATGGAGAGTGGCTACCATCGGTGATTGGGAAATGACTGGTACTCATCTACCGCAAAAGGAACAAACAGATAACCTGTATTTGGTTTGTAAAGAACTTTATAAGCTATTCTCTACAACATCCGCTGGTAACAAAAATTAGCTGTTTTATGTATTTTCCTTGTAGATTAAATACACTTACAAAAATAATTCTAAATATATGGCAGTCGCTCTTGCAGGACAATTAAGAGAAGGGACAAAAAAATCCCATACTATGGCAGAAAATACTGGCTTTGTGGCTTGTTTTTTAAAAGGAGTTGTTGAAAAAAAATCTTATAGAAAATTAATTAGTGATTTATATTTTGTTTATGAAGCTATGGAGGAAGAAATTGAAAGACTGGTCAATGAGGAACATCCCGTAATAAAACCTATAGGTTTTAAATCATTATTCAGGAAAGAAACTCTTGTAAATGATCTTAAATTTTATTTTGGTGAAAACTGGAAGAATGAAATTAATATTTCTCATTCAGCAAAAGAATATGTTGAAAGAATCCGAGAGGTCGCTAAAAATTCACCAGAGCTCTTAGTTGGTCATCACTACACTCGCTATATAGGAGATTTATCTGGGGGGGCAAATCTTGAAAAGGATCGCTAAAAAAGCATTAAATTTGCAGGGAAATGATGGTTTAAATTTTTATGAGTTTGAATTAATTGCTGATGAAAAGAAATTCAAGGAAGAATATTCCCTTACTTTGAATCAACTTCCAATAAATCAAAAGACGGCTGATGAAATTATTGATGAAGCTAATCAAGCTTTTACTTATAATATGAAAATGTTTAAGGAGCTTGAAGGTAACTTGATTGCTGTTCTAGGCAAGATTGTATTTAATTACATTACAAAAAAAGTTAGGAAAGGAAGTACCGAGACCTAATATTTATGTTTGATTCATTAGTTGATTTCCTTAAAACCAATATTGATGAATTAAATGGACATGAAGTACAAATATCTAGTGAATTCAAAGAACATCACAATGAAGACTCAAAATATATTATTAAAAATTGGCTTTTTTCATCTCCCGAATATAGAAAGTGGCGAATAACAAGATTAGATGGTGGCAAAAAACTGCAAGTCTTTAATACGGTCGCATATCCTAAGTTTGATAGTGAATTGCCTATTTTAGGAGCTGATATTTTATGGTTTGGAACTTCTCAAAAGTTATTAGCAATACTTGATTATCAACCTTTAATTCAAGAAAGCAAATATCTTGAAAAATATTGTTCAAGTTTAGGTAGTATTAAGAAAAAATATTCTGCATTTGATAATAATAAAATGAAGAATATATATGATTCAAAAAAGTATTTTTCCCCATGGGTGATTATATGTAGAGGGAATAAATTAAATCTTGATAGAGATTTAAATAATATATTTCATTCATTTGTAAATAATTATTTGAACATTTATAAATCGAATCCTGTTAATCAATTTTTAAATGCAGAAGAAATAAAGATTAATCAAATTAAATATGATAAGTACAGTTTTGAAAAAGACCCTGCAGATAAATTGTTTAAATCTTTTTTTGGAGAAAAATGGACAAGAAAATTTATCGATAAATTTCTATTCACATTAAATAATGAGATTATTCATTGAATGTTAATACAAGATACTATTTTTAACAGGCCTGATTGGAGATGGCATAATTTTTTAAAATATTTAATAAATAATTTAAGTAAATATAACTGTTTAGAAAAAACAATACCCTCGGAATATTCTTATAAAGATTCAACTTATGGTTCAAAAAAATCAAAAAAAAATGTGAATCTATCTACTTGGGGTGTAACGCATAAAAAAAGAATTCAATTCGCAAGGGCAGTTTGTATAAATAGTCCAAATTATTCTGTTTTAAATTTTTTAATTATTCCTAATACTATTTATAACGTCCCATTTTTTGGAGTAGACTTTGTTTCTCTACCTAATAGTTATTTATTAGTTTTAGATTTTCAGCCTTCATTAAAAATACAAAAACAATATAATAATGAGTTATTAGAAAAACTTATAAAACTCAAAAATCATTGTCATTCATCACTCCCATTAGCTGAAAAAATGTCTGCGGATGTAGCTAGATTTTTTTCTCCAGGAGTAATATGGTCAAAATTACCAAAAGAAGAAAGAAGTGATTTTTTAATTACTAATCAGCTTTATACCTCATTTAAGGAATATCTTGATTTGTATTTGGAAATTCTTTTCGAAAGCAAAGAAGTCAATATTGAACTTCAAAAAGAATTAATAAACGGTCAAAATGATTATTTAAATTATAGAAGAGATAACGATCCAGCAAGGCCAATGTTGTGGAGTTTGTTTGGTAAAGAATTTACTGAATCTTTAATTGAAGAAGTTTTATTTACTACTTAAAAGTCTTATAATCTATTGGAATTTGAAATCATATGAATAAAATTTCTGTTCTTTTTGTATGTTTGGGAAATATTTGTAGGTCTCCTGCAGCAGAGGCTATCTTTATAAGTCTACTTGAAAAGAAGGGATTAAAAGATGGCTTTATTGTAGATTCTGCTGGAACTGGAAGTTGGCATATTGGAAAAAAAGCTGACTCTAGGATGAGAATTGCGGCAGAAAGAAGAGATATAAATATCTTAAGCAAGGCTCGTCAAATTACTAGCAAAGATTTTGACGAATTTAACTATATTCTTGCGATGGACGATTCAAATTTTAGAAATATTCAAGATCTTAAAAATAGAACAGCTTCAACTGGTTTTGCATCAATAAAAAAAATACAAGATTTTAGATCAGTTTTTAATGAGCAAGAAGTTCCTGACCCATATTTTGGAGGTGATGAAGGCTTTGATTATGTCCTTGATATTTTAGAAGACTCTGTAAACGGCTTTTTGGAAAGTATTTCTTGAATTTATTTGATCTGAGTCTCTTTAGGAATCTTGTCATTATAAAGGTCAACAATTTTATCCACTACCTCATTAATTGAATATCCATCCGTAATAATTTCTATTGCGTCATTCGCTTTTATTAGAGGTGAAATTTCCCTATTGGAATCTTCAAAATCTCTTTTCTTTATAAGTTCTTTTAATGTATGTAGGTCTATTTCTTGTGAGTCTTTACTATTTTTATCAGATTTTCTTCTTTTTGCTCTTTCATCGATGCTAGCAGTTAAAAATATTTTAAGTTCTGCATGGGGAAAAACAGTAGTTCCTATGTCTCTTCCCTCAGCTACAAGTCCGCCTGATTTTCCAATTTTTCTTTGTTCTTCTACTAAGAATTTTCTTACTTCTTTTATTGAGGAAATTTTAGAAACGATGGAACTTATCTTTTGCGACCTAATTTCTTCAGTAACACAGTAGTTATTAACATAAACATCCTGATGTGAATTTGTATTCGACTTGAAAACTATAGATATATTTTTAAGAATATCCTGTAATTTTTTTTCTTTTTTATAATCAATACTTTCTTTTATCATAAGCCAACTCAATGCCCTATACATTGCGCCAGTATCTAAATATAAAAGGTTAAGTTTCTTCGCTATTGATTTTGTTACAGTACTTTTACCTGAACCTGCAGGACCATCAATTGCAATAATTGGCCTTCTTTTCATTAGAAAAACGTGATCAATTAATCTTGTCTCTCCACATCTTATCGCACCAGCCAATAACGAAATATTATCCTCAAGTCTTGCTTTTTGGAGTGTATAAGGGTGTAAATGTTCTAAATATTCAATTGAAATTTTTTTTGCTGATAGTTTCTTAATTATTTGGTTTAAATTGATCTTTTTATCTTGTTGAAAATTTTTTTTTGCTTCTAATAACTCACTAGAAAAAAACCTAATCAATTTTCTTTCGTTTTTTGATAAATGTACATTACGTGAACTTAAAGGAATTCCATCAAAATCTCTTTGTGTAGGTATGGATTTAATAGCAACATTTAATTTCTTTTTAAGGACAAGATTTTTTAAAATTAAAAGTTGTTGCCAATCTTTTTCTCCTAAATAAAGATTTTTTGGCTTGATGAGATTAAGTAATCTAAAAATTACTGTACAAACGCCATCAAAATGTCCAACTCGATTTAATCCACATAATGCAGAAGATAATTCTTTTGGAGCTTTTAGGAATTTAATATTTTTATTATTCGGTGGATATATATCTTCATTACTTGGGATAAAGATAGCATCTGCGCCATTTGAAAAGGAGATTTTTATATCATTATCAATTGTTTTAGGGTAATTTTCTAAATCTAACTTGTTATCAAATTGAAGTGGATTAATAAAAATACTTACTAAATTAACATTAGAATTGTCATTTTTTGCTGTTGATATTAGTTTAATATGACCATCATGAAGATTACCCATTGTTGGAATAAAGTTAATTTCACTATTTATATTTCTCCTCCAATTTTCTATTTCTTCAGTTTTCCTTATGATTACTTTCTTCACTTTGTTTTTAAAAAATAAATCTATTTGATAAATAATTACTGGACAAAAGCAATCTTAGGAGGAATATCTATATAGGGAAAGTCTATCATTTTTATTTCATGGATTACAAAACATCAGGTGTTGATATAGAAGCTGGGCGAGAATTTGTTACCGAAATTAAACAGGCAGTTGAAGGAACTCATACATCTAATGTGATTGAGGGTATTGGCGGGTTTGGAGGTTTGTTTAGAGTTCCTATCGATAGTTTTAAAAAACCAGTTCTTGTTTCAGGGACTGATGGTGTTGGAACAAAATTAGAATTAGCTCAAAGTAAAAACTTTCACTTTGAGGTCGGTATTGATTTAGTTGCTATGTGCATGAATGATATAATTACTAGTGGTGCAAAACCTTTATTTTTTTTAGATTATATTGCTACCGGTAAGCTTGATAAGAAACAATTATTGAGGGTTGTCCAGGGAATTTCACATGGATGCGGAGAAAATAACTGTTCATTACTTGGCGGAGAAACTGCTGAAATGCCTGGATTTTATTCAAAAAATAAGTATGATCTTGCAGGATTTTGTGTTGGAATAGTTGATGAGGATAAACTTATTAATGGTAAAAAAGTCTCTGAAAATGACTTAATAATTGCTTTAAAAAGTAATGGAGTTCATAGTAACGGCTTTAGTTTAGTAAGAAAAATTATTCAAAACAATAATCAAATAGATAAAGAATTTGAAAAAGTTTCTCACTTAAATTTTTATGATGAGTTATTGAAACCTACAAAAATTTACAATAATGTGATTACCCAAATGTTATCTGAAGATATAGAAATTAAAGCGATGTCTCATATAACTGGAGGAGGAATTCCAGAAAATTTACCAAGATGTATTCCTTCTGAGTTTATTCCTTATATCAATACCAGTTCATGGCAAATACCTATTTTATTTAAATTCCTAAAAGAGAAAGGATCTATTCCCGAAAAAGATTTTTGGAATACTTTCAATCTTGGAGTGGGATTTTGTTTAATTATTGATAAACAATTCAAGGAAGCTATATTAAATATCTGTAAAGATCATGATATAGATAGTTGGGAAATTGGAAAGATAGTTCGAAAAAATGATTCAACAATTAGTAAATTTTTACCAGAAATTTTAACTTAAATTTTTTTATCTTTTTTAAATGCGTTTTAAAAAATTATTTTTTATACCCAAATGAAAAAGTTAGGTGTAATATAATAAAATTACAGCCGAATTATATCGGAAGTTTAAGTATTAAGATTTAACCTTTATTCAATGCCCTTTGCAAATAATCAAAGAATTACACGTAGACGTAGTTCAGCTGGTCCTACACCTCCAAAAAGACCAATAGGTAATAATTCCGAATCAAGTGGTAGACAGGCTCAAGGCCCAAGGCCAACTTTCTTGACACTAAGAGATCATGGTAAAGTTTTTGTCGCTGATTTACCTAATTTGTCCGATGGTCAATTAGCGCATATTAGTAAAGAAGCTAATGAAGTTTTAAATAGTTTGGAAAAAAGACTTAGTGATCTTGAAAATGAACCTAATGTTAGTAATCCGGAAAACGATACGCTGATAAAAGCCTCTACCAAAAGAGATGTCACACTGAGGTTTATTAAATCAATAGAAGAAGAACAAGAACATAGAAAGAATAATCCTGCTTTACGAGATGCTGCATCTGAATCGTTACCTAGAACTTTTCTGGAGGTTGCAAGACATAGATTGCCTGGAGCAACTTTTGATTCACTACTTAGAGAGGCTCTTGAAGCTTGTGCAGTTGATGAAAGTACTGATGAAAATCAAATTATTGAAGAGCCTAAAGAAACTGTAAAAATTATGGATATACCCTCTTCCAACACTAATGCTTCACTTGTTGTTAGTATCGATTCAAGTGATGATTCCAAGAATGACTCTATTTGATTCAACACAAGAGTTAATAAGTATTAAAGGCCAAAATAATTCAAAAATTAACCTTACTTCAGAGAAAGATCCCATTTTGTGTAATCATTGCAAAAGGACTGCATCAAATGGTGTTAGATGTTTAGGAATGTGTGTAGCAGATAATGATTACTAGAATAATTCAAATTCTTATATAAATAATCTGATGAAAATAATTAATAAATTAACTAAATTTTATTTATTAATGGATATCAAGTATTATTTAAAAAAAATTAAGAAAAGATTATTTTTCTGTATATCCATCAATAAGTAATTGAAAGTTTATACCCTTTATTTGAAATTGAAGTTCTTAGAAAATTTCATAATTAAATGCGTAAAAAAATTTAATAAGGCGGCACCCAGATTCGAACTGGGGATAAAGGATTTGCAATCCTCTGCCTTACCACTTGGCCATGCCGCCGAAAAAGATTCGATTGAGTCTTTTTATGATCTTAACAGTAAGGTGTCTCATTCTCTATTATTTATATGCAATGGTCATGGTGAAGATGTAATCGCATCAGAGATAATAAAAAGATTACTAAAAAAAATAAAAAATAAAAATATTGAAGTTTTACCTTTAGTAGGAAATGGAGATTTATTTAATTCCATAAAATCAAAGAATTTTCGTAAAGTTGGATATTTAAAAGAGCTGCCTAGTGGGGGTTTTAGCAATCAAAGTCTGAAGGGATTTGTGCTTGATTTGTTTGCAGGATTTTTAATCGATAATTTAAGAAATTTTCTACTTGTAAAAAAGAAATCAAAACATAACTGCAAAATTATCGCAGTAGGCGATTTCTTGCCATTACTCTACGCGTGGAGTTCAGAATGCGACTTTAGTTTCATTGGAACCCCCAAAAGTGATCATACTTGGAGTAGTGGGCCAGGTTGGGATTTAAGCGATTTTTATCATAAGTTGAAAGGTTCTGAATGGGATCCATGGGAAATGTTTTTAATGAAATCTCCAAGATGTAAAAATTTAATTATGAGAGATAAAATTACAGCTAATAATTTGTATAAAAAAAATATTGATGCAAAATACTTGGGTAATCCAATGATGGATTTTGTCAATGTAACAAACGAAAAGATATCAAATATTATTTCTTTTAAAAGGATTATTTTATTAGTTGGAAGTAGATACCCTGAAGCTCTTAAAAATCTTGATAATTTTCTAAATTGTTTGAAGGATTTTGATTTATCAAAGGATTTATTAATACTTTTGCCTTTGAGCATTAATGCGAATGTGATTCAAATTCAAAATTATTTGAATAAATATGGTTTTATAAAAGAGAGTAAAGTTAAATTTCTTATTGATGAAGATTCAGTATGGAAAAAGAAAGATCAATATGTAGTGATTGGAAAAGGTAAATTCAATTCATGGGCCAATATGGCAGAAGTTGGTTTGTCTAATGCAGGAACTGCTACAGAGCAAATTGCTGGCCTTGGAATTCCATCTCTTTCACTACCTGGACCTGGACCACAATTTACAAAATCATTTGCAAAAAGGCAATCAAGATTATTGGGAGGTAGTGTTTTAGTTTGCAAGAACAAAGAAATTCTTGTAGAACGTTTAAGTTTACTTTTGAAAGGAAAAGTTGATAGGTTAGAACAAGCAAAAATTGGAAAAAAAAGAATGGGGGAATCTGGAGCAAGTAAGAAAATCGTAGATGCCATAAACCTTCATTTGTTATCTTAGTAAATGGCACTAGCTTATTAATTATTAATTCTTTTATGTATCCAATAAATGATCGGCAATATCTAAAAATTTGTGCAGAGATTGCAAAACTTATGAGTATAAGCTTATCTTCTGCTAAAAAGAAAGTAGAAATTCAAATTGCAAAAGAAGGCTCGAAAACTATTCAAGAAAAAATACAAGTTGCTCAAAATGTTTTAAAAATTTGTGAAAAAAATGATGGAGATAAATTAAGTTCTTCGAGAATACTTGATAAGCTTATGGAAACTCTTGATGGCGAAGATAATTTTTTAACTGAAGATTGATTCTTAATGTTCAAATATATTTGAGAATTTTAGTATGTCTAAATCAGCATGTACAGAAACTGTTTCGAAACATTTTTGAGCTAATTCATATCTATTCTCTCTTTTTAAGATAACTTTTAATTTATGCATAGCTTCAATTAAATATCTAACATCATTGGCTGCATAATCTAATTGATCTTTTGTTAAATCTTCGTTGCTACCCCAATCACTACTTTGCGAGCTTTTGTCCAGTTCTATAGCTAATAATTCATTAATTAAATCCTTTAAACCGTGTTTATTTGTATAAGTTCTTGCCAACTTACTAGCAATTTTTGTACAAAATATATTTTTTGTATTAATTTCAAGATTGCATTTTAGAGCTGCTACATCAAATCTTGCGTAGTGAAATATTTTAGTAATTTTTTCATCTTCAAGAAGTTTTTTTAAATGAGGTGCAGAAGATGTATTAAGTTCGATTTTTATACACGATGTTCTTTTAAATTCATTGCATATTTGTACTAAACAGAGTCTATCTCTTCCATGAATTAAACCCATCGCTTCAGTATCAATAGCTAGGTAGGATGATTTTTTATAAAGATTGTATAAATCTACTGTTAAATCGTTATAAAGAAGATCAATATTTTTATTTTCAATAGTCATTTTTATAAGTATTTAAAGAAATTTAAGGTTTAGTATATTACTTAAGATTTTATTTAATTAAGAATTTTTATCTAATAGGAATATTTTACAGAATAATTCTAAAAAATTATAATATGATGTAACTTTAATTTTTATTCTCAAGTTACTAGAAAAAAATTATTTAATGTCATATTCCTTAAATTCAACATTAGTGCTGACAATTCTCTTGGCCATAGGATTATTTTTTTTTCTTAGGGCTTCCAGTAAAGATAGAACAACCATCGTTGAGATTTCATCTTCTCAGCAGCCAATTAAGGTTTTAAATGGTTTATGTGAATGGCTTAATTTGAGGGGATGGAAGCAAACAGGAGGAGATTTTGAACAAAGAATTTTAATATTCACGGGTCAAGTTGTTTCTAGTAAATTTTTAGCAATTTTTTTAGGTTTTCTTGGCGGTTTTGGTTCATGCGCTTTGGGATTAGTAATTATTCAAATATATCCTGAATTGGGTTGGTGGCCTATTCTTTTGGGATTAATTGGTGGACCTTTGTCTGGAATTGTTTATTTTAAAAAATCAGCAAGAGAGGAGAAATTTGAATTAAGATTGATCACCGAAAATGAAAATGATTCAACTTTTTTGAGATTGAGAGCCCATAGGGATGAATTAATATCTTTAGAAAATGAACTCGGAGAAACACTTCAATTGAAAAGTGACGGTTCTTTATTTAAAACACCTGTTTAAGATACCTTAAAAATTTATTCGATAATTTTTAATCAAAAATATTATTCTCTATACAGAATTTCTCTAAATCTTTATCGTTTAACCAATCGTGGGGCTTTGTAAAAATTGATGTGAGAAATTCCTCTCGAGAATTCTTTCTAGCTTTATATCCATATTCCCATCTAGCTAAAGGCGGTAAGGACATTAATATAGATTCAGTTCTGCCATTTGTTTGTAGTCCAAAAATTGTCCCTCTATCCCAAACTAAATTGAATTCGACATATCTACCTCTTCGATATAGCTGAAATTCTCTTTCCTTCGATGAATATGTTTGAGAAGCTCTTTTTTCAATAATGGGCAAATATGAAGGGAGGAATGCCTGCCCACAGTTTTCCGCTAAAGAAAATAAATCATCCCAATTTAAATTAGATTTGCCAATATTTTGTGAAGCTTTTGATGCTTCTCCATTTTGATTATTTCCTCTATAAATATTGCCTGAACCATCTTGATAATCATAAAAAATTCCTCCTATGCCTCTAGATTCATTTCTATGCTTCAAGAAGAAATATTCATCACACCATGGTTTGAAAACTTTATGCAAATCTTGATCAACTTTCTCACAAGCTTTTTTATGTTCATTATGAAAATTCCTTACATCAGAAAGATAAGGATAAAAAGGGGTTAAATCTGCACCTCCTCCAAACCACCAAACAGGACCAGCTTCGAAATATCGATAATTCAGATGAACTGTTGGAATATAGGGATTCTTAGGATGCAAAACCATAGAAGTTCCCGTAGCAAACCATTCATGACCTTTTGCTTCGGGCCTTTGAGAGATTATAGATTGGGGTAATTCCTTTCCCTGCACTTCTGAGAAATTAACGCCTGCTTGCTCAAAAATAGAACCATTTTTCAATACTCTTGATCTTCCACCGCCACCTTCGTCTCTTAGCCAGGATTCCTCTGTAAATTTCCCTTTGCCATCTATATTTTCAAGTCCTGAACAAATTTTGTCTTGTAGAGTTAATAAGAGATTTTTAGTTTTTTCTCTCGAGTTTTTAGGAGGTTCTTTCAACATGTATTTAGTAAATCTTGAAGAAAAAAATTTTTTTGGTTAATTATAAGTTTCTCTTTATAATTTCTCTTAGGGGGTCCTTATTGCCTATTATTTGATAGTTCGACATAGTTCTTAATCTTTTAAACAGTCGACTACCTTGTCAAAATATTTAAAAATTTAATGACCACAATAGAAGATGCGAATTTTGCTTTACAAAAAGTTCTAGATGCTGGATCACAGAAAAATGTAATTGAATTAGCATGGATTAAAAATATAAGAGTAACTATACCGAGAGTAATCGTAACATTATCCTTACCATCGTTTGCAAATTCTCAGAGAGATAGAATTGTACAAGAGGTTAGAAGTGTACTACTGGATTTTGAAGATATTGATGATGTTCAAATAGAAGTAGATAATAATCCTTCCAAAACAGAATCTCAAAATCAAAGTAATGCTCCTGAGTTGCAGAAGATTGATGGTATTCGACATATCATAGCTGTTAGCAGTGGTAAAGGTGGAGTTGGAAAAAGTACCATTGCAGTTAATCTCGCCTGTTCTCTAGCTAAATTAGGCTTAAAAACTGGTTTGTTGGATGCGGATATATATGGACCTAATACTCCCTCAATGATGGGAGTTGCCGAACAGAATCCAAAGGTTACAGAAGGTAGTGGCAGTGATCAAAGGTTAATACCAATTCAAAAATATGGAATTTCATTGGTATCAATGGGTTTCCTCATAGAAGAAGGTCAACCAGTTATATGGAGAGGACCAATGCTTAATAGTATTATCCGACAATTTTTGTACCAAGTTGAATGGAATAATCTTGATTTTTTGGTTATTGACTTGCCTCCTGGAACAGGAGACGCGCAAATATCACTGTCTCAATCTGTGCCTATTTCTGGAGCTATAGTTGTCACTACTCCTCAACAAGTATCTTTGCAAGATGCAAGGAGGGGATTGGCAATGTTTAAACAACTTGGAGTACCTTTACTGGGAATTGTAGAAAATATGTCAGTGTTTATTCCGCCAGATATGCCAGGTAAAAAATATGAAATTTTTGGTAAAGGTGGTGGACAAATATTAGCTAAAGAAAATGACTTACCATTACTAGCTCAAATTCCTATTGAAATCCCTCTCGTTGATGATAGTAATAAAGGTGTACCAATCTCAGTAAGCCAGCCCAATAAAGAAAGTTCTGTTGTATTTAGTAATTTAGCTCAATTAATTAAGAATCAATTTGTTAATAGTTAATTGATGTTTAAGAGAATTTCTTTATTAAATAAAAGAGGATTTTTACAAAAAAAAGACAAATTAAATAGAGGTTTTTTACTTTCTCCACTACTTATAATTCCCCTGTTTTTAGTCATTATTTCGGGTTTATTAATAAAAAGTATTCAGGATGATCTTTTAGTATCGAACTATTTAGGTCATATCTTAACTGGTTTTTTAGGTTATTTTTTAGCATTTTTTATTTCTTATATACCCTTAGAGAGAATAAGAAAGTACGTGGGTCCATTTTATTTGTGTACTTTAATATCCTTGTTACTAATTTATTTTTTTGGGATTTCAGTTTCTGGAGCCCAAAGATGGCTAAACTTGGGTATTTTTTCTTTTCAGCCTTCAGAAGTAGCTAAACTTAGTACTGTATTAACTCTTGCTTTAGTACTTGACAAAAAATTAATTTTAACAATAAGAGATTTAGTATTACCCTTATTAGTAGTAGTTATTCCTTGGTTATTAATTTTTTTTCAACCGGACTTAGGTACCTCTTTAGTTTTACTTGTTTTAACGGCCGTGATGCTCTATTGGTCGCAAATGCCCATAGAGTGGATTTTGATATTACTGTTTTGTATTATCACATCCGTAATATATCTAGTCTTACCAACTATTCTTATTTTCTGGATTCCAGTTATAGGATATCTTGCTTATAGATCTTCAAAAAAGAAAATTATTTTTTCTGCTCTCGCTATTTCGTTCCATTTATTAGTGGCAAAATTGACACCAATTTTGTGGCAATATGGCTTAAAAGAATATCAAAAAGATAGATTAGTTTTATTTTTAGATCCAAATAGAGATCCATTAGGTGGCGGATATCATTTGATACAGAGTCAAATTGCAATTGGCTCTGGAGGATTATTTGGGACTGGTTTGCTGCAAGGTAAGCTGACTAATCTGCAATTTATACCTGAGCAACATACTGATTTTATATTCAGTGCTTTAGGGGAAGAATTAGGTTTTGTGGGGTGTACTGTAGTTTTATTTTTGCTATTTTTTTTGATTAAAAAACTTATTAATATTGCAACACTTGCTAGGACTAACTTTGAATCTCTAATTGTTATTGGAATAGCCTCAACTTTTGTATTTCAAATAATTATTAACTTATTTATGACTATAGGATTAGGACCAGTTACTGGTATTCCCCTTCCTTTTATGAGCTATGGTCGGACGTCATTGGTGACTAATTTTATATCTATTGGATTTGTTTTATCTATATTGAAACGCTCTAGATCACTAAGAAGTTGATGAAATCACAAATAACTATAAAAAAAATTCAAGAGCTTTTAATTAAAGGAGTTCAAACCATATTTGTGGATGATGATACATCCAGAAGAATGTGGTGGGCTTCTTTAGAAGTTATTCAAAAAGATTTCCTATCTCAGAATTATAAGCAAGGGGGGATTTGGGTTGCTTCGCCTTTGCCAGCTTTTAATGATAAAAAATTTTTAAATCAACTTCATGGATGGCTTTGGTCTCCTGAGGGGTTTCCATACTTTCAAAATGAGAATGCCGGTTTTTTACCAGTCAATAATGCAGAAAAGATAAAAAAAGATTTCGATTTAGTTAGTAATTATAAAGTCTTAAATCTTTGTCAGGAAGACGGCTATGAACCTTTTTTGATGATAATTACCCCAAATTTTCAATGCGTACTATCAATTGTAGGAGAAAAAGATAAGAAAATTCTATTAATGAAGTGTGATGAAGAAAGCCTAAAACTTTCAATTGAATTAATGCATGCGAAATTAAATCAAGAAAATTATGAGGAAGGAGTAAAATTTCGTAATGCAATCAATAATTTAGGTAATCTTAATATTAACAACCAATTTGAAAAATTATTTTGGCCAATATTATCGGCAAAATTAGCAAATAATACACCAAGTCCTAATATACATAATTCTGTGAAAAATGATGAAAAAAATGTGCAAATAACTGAGGCAAAATTATTACGTGCGATTTCTCATGAAGTAAGAACTCCTTTGGCAACAATAAGAACTTTAATAAGTTCTACTTTAAAAAAATATAAAATGGATGAATCAATGAGAAATCGTTTAATTCAAATAGATAATGAATGTAATGAACAAATTGATAGGTTTGGTTTAATCTTTAATGCAGCAGAATTAGTTAGTAATGAAGTACCATCATTGAATAACTTGGCGAAAATTAATTTAGCCGAAATTTTTAAAAAGCTTACTCCTTTGTGGAATAAACAATTAAATCGACGTGGTATTACTTTGAAGATTGATATCCCCAAACAACTTCCACAAATTTTGAGTGATTCTGAAAAATTAGAATTAATGTTAAGAGGATTAATTGATAAAAATACTAGAGGATTAAAAGAAGGTAGTACATTGATTTTAGAATTGAGGCCAGCTGGTCAAAAACTCAAACTTCAACTCAAAGTACAAAAATTAGATAACAATCAAAAAGAAATTCAAAAAAAAGATAATGGTTCTGATATTGGTCCTGTTTTAAATTGGAACCCTCAAACTGGAAGTTTACAACTTAGTCAAAATGCCACTCAAAAGTTGTTAGCTAGTTTAGGAGGGCATGTCACACAAAGACGTGATACAGGTTTGACAGTATTTTTTCCGATTTCAGATTCAAAATAAAATGAGAATTAAATTATACATTTATTAAATAATGTAGAAAATTTCTTATTAATTTTGAATTTTGCAAAATATGAATGCTAATTTCTTATTATAAATAACTCAAAATTTAGGATGACTGAAACTCTAGTTGGTCAATTTCCAAAGCATATAGGAAGTACTGGGGGTTTATTAAACTCCGCAGAAACCGAAGAAAAATATGCAATTGTATGGACAAGTTCAAAGGAACAAGCATTTGAATTGCCCACAGGTGGAGCGGCTATTATGCATGAAGGTGATAATTTAATGTACTTTGCAAGAAAAGAACAATGCCTTGCATTAGGGACGCAATTAAGAGCCTTCAAACCAAGAATTGAGGATTTTAAAATCTACCGAATTTTCCCAGGTGGCGATATTGAATTTTTACACCCAAAGGATGGTGTTTTCCCTGAAAAAGTAAATGAAGGCAGAGAGAAAGTAGGTCATAATCCTAGAAGAATAGGTGAGAATCCTAATCCAGCTGGTTTGAAATTTACAACTAAGAATACTTTTGATTAACTTCTTTAAAGTTGATATAAAAGAAGAAAATAATTATAATTTGGGCTGACATTATTAATATGATTAGCTCACAGAAAGATAGTTTTTTAGAGTCTTACAAAGAAGGTAAAAATTTTATACCTATAGTTGAAACTTGGCCAGCAGATTTAGAAACGCCATTATCGACTTGGTTAAAATTATCTTCAAAAGATTCCCATGGTGTTTTTCTTGAATCTGTCGAAGGTGGGGAGAATTTGGGTAGGTGGAGTATTGTTGCTACTAAACCTCTTTGGGAAGCCGTTTGTTATGGAGAAGAAATAGTTAAAACTTGGAACAATGGCAAAATTGAAACTCATAAAGGTGATCCTTTTGATCTTTTAAGAAGCTGGACAAAGGAATACAAGTCAACCATGCTTGATGACTTACCATCAATTGGACAGTTATATGGCTCTTGGGGTTATGAACTTATAAATCGAATAGAACCAAGCGTTCCAATAAATGAAATACCAGAAAACAATATCCCCTATGGTTCTTGGATGTTTTTTGATCAGTTAGTTGTTTTTGATCAAATAAAAAGATGTATTACTTCAGTGGTTTATGCAGATACAACTTCCTCAAAAGAGTGCTCAATGGAAGAGTTGTATTTAAACTCAATTTCTAAAATTCAGAAAACTAGAAATTTAATGAGAGTTCCTTTAAAAGAAAATGAGTTTTTAGATTGGAATGAAAATGAGAATTTGAATTTAGATCTAGAAAGTAATTGGGACAAAAAAGATTTTGAGGATGCAGTTCTCTCTGCAAAAGAATACATAAGAAAGGGAGACATCTTCCAAATAGTTATAAGTCAGAGATTTCAAACTCAAGTCAAGAATGATCCCTTTAATTTATATAGAAGTTTGAGGATGGTTAATCCATCTCCATACATGTCATTTTTTGATTTCGGCTCATGGTATCTGATAGGTTCAAGTCCTGAAGTAATGGTCAAAGCAGAAAAAAATAAAAATAGTCAGATTGTTGCCAGCTTAAGACCAATAGCTGGCACAAGACCTAGAGGTATTGATAATCAACAAGACTTGGAATTAGAAAAGGAATTATTAAAAGATCCAAAAGAGATAGCTGAGCATGTAATGCTAATTGATCTTGGGAGAAATGATCTTGGAAGAGTTTGTGAAATTGGTACTGTCAAGGTTAAGGATTTAATGGTTATTGAAAAATATTCACATGTTATGCATATTGTGAGTCAAGTTGAGGGGATCTTAAAAACAAATGCTGATGTATGGGATTTGCTCAAAGCATCCTTTCCTGCTGGTACAGTAACTGGCGCTCCAAAAATAAGAGCTATGCAATTGATTCAGCATTTTGAAAAAGATGCTAGAGGACCTTATGCTGGTGTATACGGATCTGTTGATATTAATGGTGCTTTAAATACAGCAATTACGATAAGAACCATGATAGTTAAACCCTCAGGAGATGGGAAATATGATGTATCAGTGCAAGCAGGAGCTGGAATAGTTGCTGATTCTTTTCCAGAAAATGAATATCAAGAGACGATAAATAAAGCAAAGGGGATACTTAAAGCATTAGCCTGTTTGGATAAATAAATGAGTCAAAATAATCTTTATAAGGGTTTTGAGGTGGAACTTTTTACAGGTTCTTTAAATTCTCACATTGGTGTTTCGGCTGAAATTGAGAAAAAATTTCCTGATTTTGTAAAAGAGCCAGATAGCAGAAACGTTGAATACATAACAACACCTGAAAAAGACTACGATTCTTTATATGAGAAATTAATAATTCCAAGAAAAAAGTTAAGGAAGTGGCTAAATACTAATAATTTAACAATCATTCCTTCATCCACTCTTTGTTTTAAACACGATAATCAATTTCAAAGATCTGATATGGAGAATGTCTATCATCAATTTATTCAAGATAATTATGGAATATCTATTGCAACTTCAAGTGTCCATATAAATATAGGAATTAATGATTTAGATAAACTTTTTACAGCTATAAGACTTATGAGATCTGAGGCTGCTCTATATCTATCATTAAGTGCTAGTTCACCTTTTTTAAATAATAAAATTACGAATAATCACTCTCAGAGATGGATCCAGTTTCCTAAAACACCAAGTAGGGTGCCTTTTTTTGTAAATCATAATTCTTATATCGACTGGATAGAGGAAAATATATCTAATAAAAACATGCAAAATATTAGGCATTTTTGGTCGTCAATCCGACCAAATGGTCCCCAAAGACCTTTAATCCTTGATCGTTTGGAATTAAGAATTTGTGATTTTGTTCACGATATTAATTTGCTTTTAGGGATAACTGCCATGATAGAACTAAGGATTTTAAATCTTTTTGAAAATATAAATACTTTAGATCCTATGAATGCTAGTACTTTTTCTATGGATGAGTTGTCAGAAATATGTGATCAAAATGAAATTAATGCTGCTAAAGATAGTCTTAATGCAGAGTTAATTCACTGGCAAGATGGTAAAAGAGTTATTTGTAGAGAATGGATTCAAAACTTATTATCAGATTTATCATCCACAGCAGAAAATTTTGGTATGAAACATCTTTTAGATCCTATTTTTAAAGTGCTTGAAGAGGGTAATCAATCTATGAAATGGATAAATCAATATGAAAAAGGTCTTTCTATTGAACAGATAATGAAAATTTCTATCGAAGATATGATTAGGAGTGAGGCCTAGAATGTTTGATTATTCAAATAAACATTTGATCTGAACATTTTCACTTGTGACATAATGGTTGTATGGAATCTTTTCGACAGATAAAAAATAATAACGTGGATCTGATAAGTAACAATGATCCACTTGATAAAAATCGTCTTTTAATTGAAGATCTCTGGGAATCTGTGCTTAGAGAAGAATGCCCAGATGATCAAGCAGAGAGATTGATACAGCTTAAAGAATTAAGTTATTCAAAACAAATTGATGGTGATAGTTCAAAAACTTTAAAAAATGAAATAGTTGATATTGTAAATTCTATGGATTTAGCAGAATCGATAGCTGCAGCAAGGGCGTTTTCATTATATTTTCAACTCGTGAATATTTTGGAACAAAGAGTTGAAGAAGATAGATATATTCAAAGCTTTACCAATAAGGATGTTCAAAAATCGCCCGATAATCTTGATCCTTTTGCCCCAGCATTGGCTAGGCAAAATGCTCCAGTAACTTTTAGAGAATTATTTTACAGATTAAGAAAATTAAATGTACCACCAGGAAAATTAGAGGAGTTATTACAGGAAATGGATATTCGTTTAGTTTTTACTGCACATCCGACGGAGATAGTAAGACATACGATTAGACATAAGCAAACAAGAGTAGCAAATTTGTTAAAAAAAATACAGATTGAGCAATTTCTAACAAAAGAAGAAAAAATTTCTCTAAAAACCCAATTAAAAGAGGAAGTAAGACTTTGGTGGAGAACAGATGAATTGCATCAATTTAAACCTTCAGTTTTAGATGAAGTTGATTATGCCTTGCATTATTTTCAGCAAGTTTTATTTAATGCGATGCCTCAATTGAGGGGCAGGATCACTGAAGCACTTACCGAAAATTATCCAGATGTTCAGTTGCCCTCAGAATCTTTTTGTAACTTCGGTTCTTGGGTAGGCTCTGATAGGGACGGTAATCCATCGGTCACTCCAGAGATAACATGGAGAACCGCTTGCTACCAAAGGCAGTTGATGCTCGAAAGATATATTATTGCAACATCTAATCTTAGAGATCAATTAAGTGTGTCGATGCAATGGAGTCAAGTCAGTTCCTCCTTATTAGAGTCACTCGAAACTGACAGAGTTAAGTTTCCAGAAATATATGAAGCTAGAGCTACAAGGTATAGATCAGAACCTTACAGATTAAAATTAAGTTATATTTTAGAGAAATTAAGGTTAACACAAGAAAGAAATAATTTATTAGCTGATAGTGGTTGGAAATTTGACTTGGAGGGAGAAACTGATAACAAAAATCTAGATAAAGTTGAAAACTTATATTACAAGTCAGTAAACGAATTTACTTATGATCTAGAACTAATTAAAAATAGTTTAATTAGTACAGATTTAACTTGTGAGTCTGTAAACACCTTACTTACTCAGGTTCATATTTTTGGATTTTCTTTAGCAAGTTTAGATATTCGTCAAGAGAGTACAAGGCATAGTGATGCTATACAAGAGCTTACAAATTATCTTGATTTATCTGTTCAATATGACCAAATGTCTGAGGAAGAGAAAATTAAATGGCTTATAGACGAATTAAATACAAAAAGACCTTTAATTCCATCTGACGTGAACTGGACAAAAACTACAGAAGAAACCTTTTCAGTTTTTAAAATGGTTAAGAGACTTCAGCAAGAATTTGGAAGTCGCATTTGTCATTCATATGTAATTTCTATGAGTCATAGTGCATCTGATTTGCTTGAAGTTCTCTTACTGGCAAAAGAAATGGGACTTCTTGATCAAAATTCACAAAAGTCAAAATTATTAGTTGTTCCTCTTTTTGAAACTGTGGAAGACCTTAAAAGAGCACCAGAAGTAATGGAAAAGTTATTTAAATTAGATTTCTATAGATCATTATTGCCAAAAGTAGGAGAATCTTTTAAACCTCTGCAAGAATTAATGCTTGGATATTCTGATAGCAATAAAGATTCAGGGTTTGTTTCTAGTAATTGGGAAATTCATAGAGCCCAAATAGCTCTTCAAAATCTCTCAAGCAGAAATAATATATTGCTGAGACTATTTCATGGAAGAGGTGGTTCTGTAGGGAGAGGAGGAGGACCAGCCTATCAGGCAATATTGGCTCAACCAAGCGGCACTTTAAAAGGGCGAATAAAAATAACAGAACAAGGGGAAGTTTTAGCTTCTAAATATAGTCTTCCCGAACTGGCTTTGTACAATCTTGAGACTGTAACTACAGCGGTAATTCAAAATAGTTTGGTAAATAATAGACTTGACGCTACTCCAGAATGGAATCAATTAATGTCAAGGCTGGCAGAAACATCAAGGTCTCATTACAGAAAATTAGTGCACGAGAATCCTGATTTGTTAAATTTCTTTCAAGAGGTCACTCCAATAGAAGAAATAAGTAAATTGCAGATATCTAGTAGGCCTGCTAGAAGAAAAAAAGGTGCAAAAGATTTGTCAAGTTTAAGAGCTATTCCATGGGTATTTGGTTGGACACAAAGTAGATTTCTTTTGCCAAGTTGGTTTGGAGTAGGCACTGCATTGTCATCTGAATTAAATTCAGATCCACAACAAATTGAATTATTAAGAGTTCTGCATCAAAGATGGCCATTTTTTAGGATGCTTATATCTAAGGTGGAAATGACATTGTCGAAGGTGGATCTGGAAGTTGCTAGATATTATGTTGACACTCTTGGCAGTAAAGAAAATAAAGATTCTTTTGATAATATTTTTGAGGTAATTTCGCAAGAATATAATCTTACAAAATCTTTAATTCTTGAAATTACCGGTAAAAATAAGCTACTAGAATCTGATAGAGACTTGAAATTATCAGTGAGCTTGAGAAATAAGACAATTATTCCATTAGGGTTTTTGCAGGTTTCACTTCTTAGAAGATTAAGAGACCAGACAAGACAACCTCCAATAAGCGAGTTCATTATAGATAAAGATGAATCTAGAAGAGCTTACAGCAGAAGTGAACTATTGAGGGGAGCACTTTTAACTATTAATGGAATAGCAGCTGGCATGAGAAATACAGGTTGATAATTGCAATATTTTTCTAAAAAAAAACTTGTTCTTCCAGAAGGTTATTTTGTTAACTCTTCTCAAATCCCATTAGCTAAAGAAGTTAACAAACTTTTAGCGAATTGTGGTTGTGACACATTTCCAATAAAGCCTCTTTCTGAGGCTATTCAGAAAAGTAATTTCTTTTTCACCATACAGAGTGAATTAAAAAATAACTTATATGGCTTTGTAAGGGTTACGTCCGACAGAGGATTGAATGCTAACTTATGGAATTTAAGTGCATTGCCAGGGAATAATCAGCAACTTTATTATTCAATATTGCTTCAATTAACTCTTGAGAAAATAAATAGAGAAATGCCTGGATGTAGTATTTCTGTACAGGCTCCAGTATCTTCGTTTATAAGTTTAGAGGAAAATGGATTCATACTAGATCCAAATGGAATAAGAGTAATGGGATATAAACTTTAAAAATCATCTTACGAGCATGGAGGGATTCGAACCCCCGACTCTCAGAACCGGAATCTGATGCTCTATCCAACTGAGCTACATGCCCTTTATTTTTTCAATTTCTTTAAAGAAAATCTAAATATTTCAAATTTAGCTAATTTAATTAATGAATGCACAAAAAAAATTTTTTTAAATAAATTAAAAATTAAAAATTTTCGGAACCATAAAAGTTTTGAAATTGATTTAAAAGAGCAAAGAGCAATTGTTCTTGGTTGCAATGGTATTGGCAAGTCAAATTTACTTGAATCGGTTGAATTTTTAAGCCAATTAAAATCTAATAGAGCACTAAGCGATAAAGATTTAATAGAGAACGACAGTGATATGGCTGTAGTTATAGGACAGATAAATTTTAAAGACGATTTAAAGTTAAATTTATTCCGAAAAGGGCCTAAAAGAATTTATGTCAATGAATCAATCTTGAAAAAACAGAGTGAAATAAAAAATTATATTCGGAGTGTATGTTTCTGTTCTAATGATATAGATATTGTTAGAAGTGAACCTAGTTATCGAAGAACATGGATTGATAAAGTCGTATCTCAGCTTGAACCTGTATATTTAGATCTGATAAGTAGATTTAATAGGCTTTTAAAACAAAGAAGTCATTTTTGGCGTTCGGAAAGTTTCTTAAAAACCCAATCCACAGATATTTTTGAAAGCTTTGATATTCAAATGTCAATAATAAGTACAAGAATTTTTAGGCGCAGAAGAAGGGCTTTATTAAAAATAAAACCATATGTTGAATATTGGCATAATCATTTAAGTAAATCTCAAGAGCAAATAGACATAAATTATCTATCGGGGATACAAAATATAAGTCCAGAAGAAGAAGAAGAAGAAGTTATTAGCAAAAAAATAGCAGAACAACTCTTAAATCAGCGTTCAATAGAAGCATTGACAGGTAAATGTAATTTTGGACCTCATCGTGATGATGTTGAGTTTCTAATAAATAATATTTCAGTTAGAAAATATGGTTCCTCAGGACAGCAAAGGACTTTTATCTTGGCTTTAAAGATGGCTGAACTCGATTTATTAACTAAAACATTAAATGTTCCTCCAATACTTATATTGGATGATGTCTTGGCGGAATTAGATTTAACCAGACAAAATTTGTTATTAAATTCTGTTGGTAAAGATAGTCAATGTTTTATAAGTGCGACACATTTAGATAAATTTAATCAGTCTTTCTTAGGATCGTCACAAATGATTCACTTATAATTTTTAAAAGTGGTGATTTTTAGCTAATCTTAATTTCATATAAATTTCTTAAATGGAAATCTACAAAAAAAGTCAAATTTTAAGTTCGTTAAGTGATGAGAAGAAATTAAGTCATCAAAGTAAACACCTTTTATTAGAACTTTATAAATGCGATCGCGAAAAATTAAATGACGAATCCTTTTTGCGCTGTATTTTAAATAGAGCTGCTAAATTGGCAAATGCAACAGTTCTTAATTTGATAAGTAATAAATTTGAGCCGCAAGGGGTTACGGCAATTGCACTACTGGCTGAATCTCATATTTCAATACATACTTGGCCAGAATCTAATTATTCTGCAGTCGATATTTTTACATGTGGTCAAAATATGATGCCTGAAGTCGCTAGTCAATATTTAATTGAATCTTTGATGGCAAAAGAACATTCTTTGCGCGTCATTGAGCGAAATCCTCCTCAAGCAGTTCCAAAACAGATCAGGACGGTTGTTTAAATTCAATATTACCTATTTAATTTTCCGCTTATTAGGCCTTCAAGATCTAGGCTTGTGCAATTAAATCCTAAATTAGAAAAATATTGAACTAACTCATTAAAATTATATTTGCTAAAAAAATTCTTCAATTCATGTTGAGGGATTTCTATTCTTGCAGTTGAGCCTTGGCATCGAACTCTAACCTCAGATAATCCACCTTCTTTAAGGTATTCTTCTGCTTTCTCAACCATTTTTAGCCTTTCACTAGTTATTTCATGACCATAAGGAAATCTCGATGATAAGCAAGGTTGAGCAGGTTTATCCCACCAAGGAAAACCTAATGCTTTTGAAATATCCCTAATGTCTTGCTTTGAGAATTTAAATTGTGCGAGGGGAGAGACAACTCCTGCTTGTTTTGAGGCTTGTATACCTGGTCTGTAATCTTTAAGGTCATCTAGATTGACTCCATCTAAAACGATCTTGTAATTAAGTTTTTTTGAGAGGTAGGTTGTATGTTTGTGAAGCTCTTTTTTGCATGCAAAGCACCTATCCATAGGATTTTTACTGTAATTTGATTGTTCTAATTCAGATGTTTTAATTTCTAAATGCTTTACTCCAATCCATTTTGCTTGGCTTCTTGCTTCTTCACGAAGAGTATTGGCTAATGCAGGAGAAATACCTGTTATTGCAATTGCTTTACTACCTAATTGTTCGAATGCTAATGATGCTACTAATGTACTGTCAACTCCTCCTGAATAAGCAATACAAGCACTATCAAGATTCTTAAAGTAACTTCTAATTGTATAAAGCTTTTCACTTTGTTCATCAGAGAGAATTTCTAGTTGATTGAACATAGTAATTACTTTAAAATTCAAATTACCTATGAATAGGTTGAATTTATTATTAAATTTTTAATAATATTCTTATCTATATCTTAGATTAAATTTACTAATTTTGTTCAATTGACGAATACGAGTAGAAATAGAGGAATTGGAATTGTCACGGCGAGTGACAGTCAAGAGAGATCAAAAGGTCAATTACATATTTATGATGGAGAGGGTAAGGGGAAAAGCCAGGCTGCATTGGGAGTAGTTCTCAGGACAATAGGATTAGGAATATGCGAAAAAAGACAATCAAGAGTTTTACTTCTAAGATTTTTAAAAGGCCCTGAGAGGCCATATGACGAGGATTCAGCTATAGAGGCTTTACAAAGAGGCTTTCCACATTTAATTGACCATGTAAGGACAGGAAGATCTGAATTCTTTACTGCTGATCAAGTGACAAGGTTTGATGTTGGTGAGGCCGAAAGAGGTTGGAATATTGCTAAAGGAGCAATTGCTAGTTCTCTTTATTCTGTAGTTGTACTTGATGAGTTGAATCCAGTTCTTGATTTAGGAATGCTTGATATCAATGAAGTAGTTGATTCTCTTCAAAATCGTCCAGATGGATTAGAAATAATTATTACTGGAAGGGCAGCCCCGCCATCTTTGGTAAGAATATCTCAACTCCATTCAGAAATGAGACCACGTTTGATAGGAGACTCAGCAGAAATAAACAAACAAAGTAGTTCAAGTGGTGGAATTGAGATTTATACAGGAGAAGGAAAGGGTAAATCCACAAGTGCACTCGGTAAGGCTCTTCAAGCGATCGGTAAAGGAATATCTCAAGATAAAAGTCATAGAGTTTTAATATTACAGTGGTTGAAAGGTGGAAATGGATATACCGAAGATGCTGCCATAGAAGCTTTGAGAGAGAGTTACCCTCATTTAGTAGATCATTTGCGTTCAGGCAGAGATGCCATCGTATGGAGAGGTCAGCAACAACCAATTGATTATGTTGAGGCTGAAAGAGCATGGGAAATTGCTAAAGCTGCTATTTTGTCTGGTTTGTATAAAACAATTATTTTAGATGAATTGAATCCAACTGTTGATTTAGAGTTGTTACCTGTGGAATCAATACATCAAACGCTCTTAAAAAAACCAGCAGATACAGAAGTTGTAATTACTGGGAGGTGTAAAAATGAACCTTCATACTTTGAACTAGCTGATGTTTACTCTGAAATGGTTTGTCATAAGCATTATGCAAATGTGGGAGTTGATTTGAAAAGAGGTGTAGATTACTAACTATTCTGAAAAAATTAATTGCACAATATTTTTTTTACCTTTTCAATGCCGCCTTCAATAGATCTTGACTTAATTTTGAATCTAGATAAGATTCTTGAAGCTTTTTCAGAGCGTTTCCCCGATTTACATATAGTGAAAACCTCTTTATTTAAACTTTCTTTTTGAATAAATTTTAAGTCAGATTCTTGGTTCAAATGACTTAAGGGAATTGAGATAGATCCCTCTATTGCAAATGTAGAAAATTCTTCATTTTCTCTAACATCAATTAAAAGAATTTTGTGAGGGTTTGCTTGATATAAACTATTAAATTCATTAGCATTAATACTGTTAATTTCATTATTTTTTTCACAATATTCGTCACTATTGTAAAAGACCTCAAACTGAGACAGATTTTTTATTTTTTTATTAGACTGATCACTCTTTAGATGTAATTTTTTCATATTCATATTCAATAGATCAAAAATTAAAATCTTTCCATCTAAAATTTCACCTTTTTTTAAAATGATTTTGATAATTTCATTAACCTGAAGAATTCCTATTAAACCTGTTGAAACACCTACTACCCCGTATTCTGCACAACTTGGGACAGCATTTTTTGTAGGTGATTCTGGAAGTAAATCTCTTAAATTAGGACTATTTTTATATAAATTGAAAACACTCACTTGCCCTTCAAAGCCTTGTACACTTCCAAAGACTAGGGGTTTTTTTAATATCAGGCATGAATCATTTATTAAATATCTTGTGCCAAAGTTATCCGAGCAATCACAAATAACATCAAACTCCTTTATTAATTCAAGAGCATTTTTAGGATTAATTCTCTCTGAAAAGGTTAATATTTCACAATTAGGATTCAATTTTTTAATTCTTTCCCGAGCAGAATCAATTTTAAGATTGCCAATAGTATTTGTTTCATGAATTATCTGTCTCTGGAGATTAGACTTTTCAACTTGATCGTTATCAACTATTCCAATTCTCCCAATTCCTGCTGCAGCTAGATAAAGCAAAACGGAAGAACCAAGCCCACCTGCTCCAATGCATAATACGGAGCTGTTTTTAAGATTTAGTTGGCCCTCATAACCTATCTCTTTGAGGGTCAAATGTTTTTGATATCTTTCTTCTTCATCTGAGTCTAAGAAATTAATTTTCATATCTTTGGACATTGAAATCCTTTAATTTTTGCGAGATAAACTATGAAAATATAATAATTAAAATAAAAATTTTAGACTTTTAAATTTTTGTTATTACTCTAATTTATTAATGTTTTTGTTAGAACTAGACCATAATGTGAAGTTTTTATAAATCAATTTTAAGTTTAAATATCTTCAGAAAGCATATATACCAAAGCCTCTAAAAAAATACAAAATGTTTCGGTTCGGAATTTTGCACAACAAAAAGGTAGTCAATAGACGTTTTTTCCGATACTGTCTGGTTCATATATTAAGTTTACTGAATTCATGAGTGATAACACTCCAGGGTCAAACCAAGACTCCGGCTCCGATACAAGCTCAGAAACCAAAAGTTTTTCAGAGAAGTACTCTGATGTTATGGGAAAAGTCAACGAAACCCTTGGTAATGTTGATTGGACTCAAATGGGCAAGTACGGCAAGGCGGCAGGCATAATTGCGGTTGTCGTAATAGCTCAGATAATCATTAAAGTTGTCATTGACACGATAAACTTTTTCCCAATTCTTCCTGGTTTACTAGAACTGCTAGGGGTCATTGTTGTCGGTCAATGGAGCTGGCAAAATCTTCGTACCAGTGAAAATCGTGAAGCTGTTCTAGATAAGGTACAAAATCTTAAGAAGACATATTTAGGGTAGTTAAATATTACATATTAAGAATTGCTTTTACGTAATCTTCAACTTGGTTTAAGTACCCTCCTCCAAACATATTGGCGTGATTTAATATGTGATAAAAATTATAAATAATAATTCTTTTTTCAAATCCGTTTTTTATAGGAAAAATTCTATGGTATTCTTCATAAAATTCTTTTCTAAAACCTCCAAATAGTTTTGTCATAGCTATATCTACTTCATTATCTGCCCACCAAGATGCAGGGTCAAATATAACCCCCTTTCCATTTTTGTCCATTCCTGCATTGCCTGACCATAAATCACCATGAACTAGAGCATTTATTGGTTTGTGATTCAGCAATTCTGATTTCATTTTTTCTTTAACTTTATTTATAATTTCTTTATCTAAAATTCTCGAGTTAAGAATTAATAATTGAGGAATTATCCTTAAGTTTAAAAAACAATCTATCCAATTATCTTCTAAGCCCTTTTTCTGATCTGTTGTTCCGATAAAACCCTCAACTGGAAACCCAAACATTTTGGGGTTAGATTCAGCTGATTTCAAGTGCAATTCACCTAAACCTTTTCCAAGCTTTTTTTGGTCAAAGTTATGCATATCTATCCATTCAATTAAAAGAATCTCTATATTTTTTATATTTTTATATGCAATAACTTCAGGAATAACTAAGTTTTCTTGATTAATATATTTTCTCAAATTTTGGAGACAATATTTTTCAAATTTAAGAAATTTTTTGTTTCTAATGTTTCTTTTAAGGAATAACTTTTTGTTTGAGAATTCTATTCGCCATGCATTATGAATATCGCCACCATGTACTTGTTCAATACTTTTTGGATAGGTTTCACCTAATTCTTCACAAATTTCGTTAATTTCAATAGGAGATAATTTTTGCATTTTAATGAAAAAGTCTGAAGTTATTGTTGTAGGCGCTGGTATAGCAGGACTAACTTCTGCAGCGATTTTATCAAAACAAGGCTTATCAGTGACTTTAATCGAATCTCATACTCAAGCCGGAGGATGTGCCGGTACTTTTAAAAGAAAGAATTATACTTTCGATGTTGGCGCAACTCAGGTTGCTGGTTTAGAGAAGGGAGGAATACATTCTAGAATTTTTGATTTTTTAGATATTCCATCCCCAGAAGCCACAATTTTAGACCCTGCTTGCATTGTTGATTTAAATGATGGTGGTAATCCTATACCTATTTGGTATGAAAAAAGTAAATGGATTGCTGAACGAGAAATGCAGTTTCCTGGGAGTCAAAGATTTTGGAAGCTTTGTTCCCTAATACATGAAAGTAATTGGATATTTGCTAATAATAATCCTGTATTACCAATAAGTAATTTTTGGGATTTTTCTCAACTTCTCAAAGCACTAGTACCTTCAAACCTTGTCACAGGTATCTTACTTAAATCTACTATTTTTGATCTATTGCGGATATGTGGATTATCCAAGAATGAGCGCTTGATTAAATTCTTAAATCTTCAACTAAAACTTTATTCTCAAGAGGACGTTTATAGTACTGCAGCATTATATGGATCTACTGTTCTTCAGATGTGTCAACAGCCACATGGTCTTTGGCATCTTAAAAAATCTATGCAGTCTTTAAGTGAATCATTAGAAAGTTCATTAATTAAAACTGGAGTTAATTTAATTTTTGGACAAGAAGTTAATTCTATAACTTTTGACGACGTAAATATGTGTTGGCAACTATCTGCTAATTCGAAAAAAAAATCATTTATTTATCAAGCAAAAGATGTGATTTATACCGCACCTCCACAATCTTTGCTCAAGCATTTGAAAGATCCTTTAGAAAGAAAAAAAAATTATAAAAATCGACTTAATAATTTGCCTGATCCAAGTGGAGCTGTAGTTTTTTATTCAGCATTAAAAAAGGAACATATAAAAAAAACATTCTCTAATCATTATCAATTTGTTTCAAAAGAATTTTGTTCGTTATTTGTATCAATTAGTGATGATGGTGATGGAAGAGCGCCAAAAGGTGAGGTTACTTTAATTGCCAGTATCTTTACCAAAACTAAAGATTGGTTTGATCTAGATAAACAAACTTACTTAAAGAAAAAAAATGGTTTCATGAAAAAAATATCCCTTGAATTAGAAAGTCAATTTGATATTGATCCTGAAAAATGGCTACATAGAGAATTAGCAACTCCATTGGGCTTTGAAAAATGGACAAAAAGACCTAATGGAATAGTAGGCGGGCTTGGTCAAAATCCAGATATTTTTGGTTTATTTGGATTATCAAGTAGGACACCTTTTGAAGGTTTATGGTTATGTGGAGATTCTATTTATCCAGGAGAGGGGACTGCAGGGGTTAGTCAGTCTGCATTAATGGTTTCAAGGCAAATTTTAGCTACCAAAGGTATAGAAAATTTTAGTTTATAAAATTTTGTCTGTTTTCTTTTGCTTCAGCAAGTTTTTTAGAAAGTAAATCCCAATTTTTTTCTTTAATAAGAGATTCCAGTATACTCAGCTTATTTTTAAAATTATTTATGGAATTTAAAACATTAATCTGATTATTAATAGCTAAATCTAGGCCTAGTTGTTCATTGCCTCCGCCAACTCTTGAAGTGTCAGCAAATCCTGTAGCAGCTAATTTTTGCGAGAGATCTAATAAAGATTGATTATTTTTTGTTTGCGCAGTTTCTATCAGGGCAGAAGCTAAAAATATAGGCAAATGAGAAATTAGAGATACTGCTTCATCATGTTCTTTTGGCGAAGCTTGGCAAATTTCACAATCCATTGATTTTATGAGCTCGGAAATAGTTCTGACTGACTTTAAATCACTATTTTGTGTTGGGGTAATAATCCATTTTGCATTTTTAAAAAGACCTTCAAAACCTGAATCAACTCCTTTTTTTTCTGTGCCTGCCATTGGATGAGATCCAATAAATAGAGGATGTGAATTTTCCCATGTATTTACAATTGGTTCTTTTACAGACCCTACATCAGTTAGTATTGTTTCCTGAGGTATTGATGCTACTAATTGTTGCGACGGACTGATCAAATCTTTGATAGGCAATGCCAAAATTATTAGCTCACATTTTTTTAATAAGCTCAGATCACAACTAACAAAATTTGCAAGTTTTTTATCCTTAGCTTTTTTTTCATTAAATTCATTATTTGCTATTCCATAAATTGTATGATTTAGACTTTGGAGTTTTAATCCTAAAGAACCACCGATTAATCCTAATCCTACTATTCCAATTTTCATAAATTAATTAATTCAAGACCCTCTTTTATTGATAACAATTTTTTGTATATTAGGTTCATAAATTTTGCATGTTTTTGAAATTAAATTAATTATAAATGCTTGAAATTTTAAGTCATCAACATTTGAAAAATTTTTTGAGAGATCAAAGTATTAATTGGGAGCACATATATTCTTTTGTGAGGATAGTTTCTAAATGTATTGAAAATGATTCTACCTATCTAATTAATTCAGAAATTTTCTCTAGCTATGATTGGTTACCTCCAGTTTTGATTTCTTTATTTTTAAAGGAAGAGGACTCAACTTTTATTTTATCTAAAGAAAAAATCCAATTTATAAGCCAATTTCAGGTTGATTCATTGAAAAATCTAGGTTTTAATTTTATTTTGAAAAATGATCAATTTATTTTTGCAAATCATCATGTTCACTTGATAACTATCCAAAATTTTCTTAATGATCCCAATTCTCGTAATCTTAGAAATCATCGAATAGTTTATTCAGGAATTGAGGATATAAAACAGGATTTAAAAAATCATTTTAGAATTTCTTTGCTTAAAAAGGATTGGACAAAAAATTTTAAAGAATTTGAATTAATCAATCAAAAATTTATAAAAGTATATGATTCGTTGAAGAAAAAGTTCTTCTTAAGAAAGGTCTTAGGAAATAGTTATATTAATTTAGATGAAAAAGAAATTAGTTTCTTGTCAAACTTTTTTCATGAAAATTCTTTTTTTTCTGATAAATTTTTAAGCGTCAACAAAGCATTATCTCAAGGTTGGGCATGCTGGGTAAAGTTAAACGATGCAAATTTAGATTGGAATTTGTATTTACAGCCAATAGATGAACTTTTTCAAATTAAGGAATTTTTTTCAAATAATAAATTTGTTTTTTTATCAGCATTGAGAAAAGATAATTTTTTCCAAATGTACTTTAAAAAACACAGTTTAAATATTGACTTGGTTATTAATTTTAAGAGTAATTTTGAAGAGAAAAAGATTTCATTATATATACCCTCAAAACAGTTGCTTCCTAATAATCCTTTTTTTACCAATTCAATCTTGGAAAAATGCAAAAAGTTAATACTTTTTAGAAAGGGTTTAACTTTAGTGTTGTCTGATGATATTGATTTAAAAACTAATCTTGCTACAGAATTAGCTTCTAATTACGGGAAGAGAGTATTGCTAGAGACAATTCCCTCTGGTAAGAATGAAATTCTTTGCTCTAGTTTTGACTGGTGGATTATGAATTCTTATTTAATTCAAATTCCAGAACAAATTATCATTCCTTTACTTCCGATTCCGAATATGTCAGAACCCATTAATGCAATTACTGTTTCTCATAAAAAGAAGCTTTCTCAAGATTGGTTTAGAGACTTTTTTCTTCCTCAAGCTAGAATTAAACTTGAAAGATCTATTTCTCCTTTAAGAAGAAATTCAGGTAAGTTAATAATCCTAGATGGAAGAGCAAATAAAAGAAACTGGGGAAGATTACTTTTGCAAAACATTCAACCCTCAAAACAAATTAACTATATGTTACCTTTTGATTAGGTTATGATTTTGTAAATAACTAAAGAAATATGGGAGAAGCAAAGAGACGTAAAACACTTGGTTTACCTCCAAAAAAAAATAATACTAAAACTAAAATTGATGAGTCTCCAAGATTATTTGAATGGCTTCCCTTTACAATCAGTCAAAGAGATAACCTAATTAAATTAAGTATTAAGGCCAGTTGGTTTGGAATCGGAGGGTTAGTAATCTTATGGATTGTAGTGAGATTTATAGGCCCTGCTGCTGGGTGGTGGACTTTAGCTGATTCTTTATAAATCTAAGCTACTGTTTTTATATCATTAACAGCGATTGTGTTAGCAGGATTGCTATTTAATGCTTTCATTGAGTTAGAACTGACTTCAGTTCCTTCTGTTAATTTCTCTTTAACCATAGATTCTACTTTATTCCTGATTTCTAAGTTTTGATCAAGCCAAATAATTGTATTATCTCTTCCTTGTCCAATATTTTCTCCTTCATAACTATACCAAGCACCTCTCCTTATGATGATATTAGTCTCTTCTGCTAAATCTAATAAGCATCCTGTTGTACTAATACCTTTCCCAAAGAGAATATCAAATTCTGCAATTCTAAATGGTGGTGCAACTTTGTTTTTTGCTACTTTCACTTTTGCTCTTATGCCATATTCCTCAGTACCTCTTTTAAGAGTTTGAATTCTTCTAATATCAAGTCTTACTGAGGCGTAAAATTTTAATGCATTACCTCCTGTGGTTGTTTCTGGATTGCCGTATGTAACGCCAATTTTTAGGCGTAATTGATTCAGGAATATTACCGTACATCCAGATTTGCCAATATTTCCTGTTATTTTCCTCATTGCTTGGCTCATTAGCCTTGCTTGGCTTCCAATTACGTGATCTCCCATCTCTCCTTCTATCTCGGCTCTTGGTGTTAGTGCTGCGACCGAGTCAACAACTACAAGATCTACCGCACTCGATCTTATAAGTTGGTCAACTATTTCTAGAGCCATTTCACCAGTATCTGGCTGTGAAACTAACAAATTTTCAACATCAACACCTAAAGAGGCCGCATAAACCGGATCGAGTGCATGCTCAGCATCTACAAATGCAGCTACTCCTCCATTTTTTTGGACTTCCGCAATCGCGTGAAGCGTTAATGTAGTTTTTCCTGAACTTTCTGGTCCGTAAACTTCTACTACTCTTCCTTTTGGATAGCCTCCTCCTAATGCTAAATCTAAGGTGAGCGCTCCAGTAGATATTGTTTCTACTTTCATTCTTGAGGCGTCACCAAGTCTCATTATTGAACCTCGTCCAAAATTTCTTTCTATTTGACCTAAGACAAGACTTAATGCCTTGTCTTTTTCTTTTGATTCAGTTTTTTTCTTTTCTTCAAGACTCATTGTTTGATTTATCGGTTAAAGTTCTTGTAATTATTTTAAATTTGGAAATTTTTATTTAAACCAAACTTCATAAATACAAACTATAGTACATCTGTACTCTAGCTGATTATCTTTAAATTGCAACTAATTCTCCAAGGTCTCCTAATTTTAATAATTTGATTTCATTATTTAACTTATTTTTATCTGATTCTTTCAAATATCCCCAATCAGCTAGGAAGCATGGAATATGAGAAGTTTCTGAATTTTGTTTAATATCGATTAGAGTTTTTTTTCTATCTTCTATAAAGCCTAAAATTTCATAAGTTTGTGTAAGTTTTTCAGCTATTTTGACTTTTGTTCCTGATTCATAACCAAAAATAAATTCTGGAAAAATATTTAATTGTTTAAGAATTTTTTCTGCAAATATTTTACCTTTAGTTGTTATGACTCCAGTTTTTATACCTCTTTTGCTTAATTCTTTCATAAAATTTATAATTTCAAAAAAAGGTTTATGTAAATTTACCCACGATTTAAAATCTTTATCAATTTGGTACTTGCGAGACTTATCTAACATTTTTTGTATATCTTCTGCTATCCAGGAATTTTCATTTAATATCCTCAGACAATTTTGATGATAATTATTAATGAATTCATCTTTATTATCACTTTTTAATGGATTTTCTGTTTTTATAATTTCGTGAACAATTAGAATCATTTCCCAACCATATTTGACCCAAGGTCTAATTTCTTTGAATGAATTTGGTACTCCATGATAAAGTTTTTGATCAATAGTGATGTTGGGTGAATTTAAATATCTTTCACAGGCCAGTAAGGAGCTATGCCAATATTCTTGCATTCCATCAACTATTACTCCATCAAAATCAAATAGAAAAATTTTTTGAGAAGACACCAATTAAGTATTAGAACTGGGCCGCTAGGATTCGAACCTAGGAATGTCGAGACCAAAACCCGATGCCTTACCACTTGGCGACGGCCCATTGAATTACCATTTTAATACATGAGAAGATTTTTTTCTATCCAAAAAATACAAATTTTTTATAAACATGGCGCTAGTTTTGAAAAATAAAAATATTATTTGAATGAGCTCGATTTCCATGGCTCTAGAAATTTCTGAGCTTTTTTGATCGCTAAACCCATTATTTCAGGATACTCATAGAGTTTTTTGTTATTTTTGTGAGCAAATTCAATAAGGGGCTGCATAATTTTTCTTGCAGCACTTCCAAATGCTATTCCATCTGGGAGATTGTTTGAATTCAACAATTCATGAGTTTTTTCATTTGTTCCTCCTGCTAATTGAATTAATCCTGGTGGAAGATCTGAACCGATTTTTTCAAACAACTTAACAGCATCTCTACTTGTTGTAGGGGCAAGATCTCCAGACATTGGCCTTCCATCTAGTTGCCAAATAAGGGGAATATCTAGCTCATTCAGAATTTCATATCTTTCCCAAAGAGCTTTCAAAAGATCTTGGGGCTCTTGGGCTTTTTTGAAAGATTGATTTAATCCACAACTAATAGATATCTTATCTAATTTCATTCCAGAACTTTTAAGGATATTAACAACTTTTGTAAAAGAGTCTAGGCGATTGATTTCTGTATGAATTTCTACTGCATTAGGCCTTATTGTTTGAAGTGTTGATGCTAAATCATTTTTTGACAAATTATATTCATATTCACTAATTAGATTTAGAGGACAACTATTTAAACATCTTCCACATCCATAACATTTACTCTCTTTAATTCCGAAATTATCAATTGCAAAGGTGGGGCATACTTTTTCGCATGGTCTTGGACAACTAGGGGGACATTTTAAAGGATCAAATTTTGCTTTTCGAAAGTGGATATCATTACCATCACTAATACTTATCATTAATCCAGGTGAGTTTTTAAAGACTTTTTTTGCCCAATCGATTCCTTTTTTTGCTGCATAAACTATAGATTCTTCTGCTGCAACATCTATGTAGTCGACACCAGCAGCAGTATAAATTGCACATAAATCTTCTATGGCAACAATATCTTCATTACTGGCACCACAAATTAACTTAATCCATTTATCTTTTTTATTCTTGGTTTTAATCAAACAATTTAACTTTCAAATTCATCCAAAATATAATTTCTTAATGGTTTCCATTCAAGTTTTCTTGAACCCCCCATTTCAACAACTATTGTTAGTTTATTATCGTTAGTGCAAATTTCTATTAAGCTCTCTAATTCAGATTGAGATAATACTTGACCTTCTAATAACCAAAGTAATTTATTTTTATCATTTTCATTAAATAACTCTGAAGCTTGCGGGATTACTTGTTGAACTTCCCCAAGCGCTCCGTTTCTTCCTACACTTTGATGACCAAGGTGAGGTGGTCTAACGCCATGCAATTTGAGCAAGAAAACTTCTGGATCTCCAAGACCTCTTGCTGAAGTTATAAAAGTTTTAAAGCCTTTGGCCCTCATTCTCCTCAAAAGACGAGTTTCATAACCACCTTCAAGAGGAGCAAATATTGCGAGACATTTGTTATTTTTTAAATCGTTATGAAACTTTTTCCCTGAGAGAAGTAATGGCATACAAATTTCCTTTGTTTCTATTTTATTTTATTTTATGGTACTTGATGATGTACAATTGTAACTCAGTGAATTTTTAAGCTCGCAAGCTAGCCGAGCCTCTGAAAATTTCACATTTTTTAGCGTTTCGTTAAAAAACTCAGGTGGGTTTACCCCGAGAGAAACTATCTATTATTTCAGATAAGTCTCGACCTTACTAATTGTTTTTTATTAACTTCACCCTAATAACTGAAGGGTTTAGATAATTGAAAAATTATTACGAGCTAGCCTAATTTAGTCTTATGTCTATCGGAATTTTAGGAAAGAAATTGGGCATGTCCCAACTTTTCGATGATAAAGGTAATTCGGTACCAGTTACTCTTATTGAGGCAGGTCCGTGCCGCGTCACTCAATTGAAAACAACTGCTTTGGATGGTTATACCGCCGTTCAGATAGGATATGGCTTGTTCAAAGAGAAGCATTTAAGCAAACCTGAAAAGGGACACTTATTGAAATCAGGTGAAGAACTTTTAAAGCATTTGAAAGAATATAGGGTTGAAGAAACTTCATCTTATGAAATTGGAAACCAAATAACTGTAAAAAACTTTGAGGTTGGTCAAAAAGTTGATATCAGTGGCAAATCTATGGGTAGAGGTTTTGCAGGTTACCAGAAAAGACATGGTTTTAGCAGAGGTCCTATGAGTCATGGTTCAAAAAATCATAGAGCACCAGGATCTACAGGAGCAGGAACAACTCCGGGTAGAATTTATCCAGGGAAAAGAATGGCAGGAAGATATGGAGGAAAACAGATTACTACCAAAGGATTGTTAGTTCTAAAAATTGATGATCAGAAGAATTTGCTTGTAGTAAAGGGTTCTGTTCCAGGTAAGCCCGGCTCAATTGTCAACATTAAGCCAAATAATGTTGTAGGCAAAAAAGGAGGTGAAAAATCATGACAACACTTGAAACTTTAAAGTGGGATGGTAAAAAATCAGGCAAAGTTACTCTTGATTTAGCAGTTGCTAAAGAAACTTCTTCGGCAGACTTAATCCATAGAGCGGTCCTTAGGCAGCTAGCAAACAAAAGACAAGGGACAGCATCAACTTTGACAAGATCTGAAGTGCGCGGGGGCGGTAGAAAGCCATACAAACAAAAAGGTACAGGAAGAGCTCGTCAAGGATCAATAAGGACACCCTTAAGACCTGGTGGCGGAATTATTTTTGGACCGAAGCCACGTTCTTACAATCTTGATATGAATCGTAAGGAACGTAGATTAGCTCTTAGAACAGCTCTTATGTCCAGAGTATCTGATATGAAGGCTGTTGAAGATTTTGGATCTACTTTAAAGCAGCCTAAAACAAGTGATATCATCAATGGCCTTGCTCGATTAGGTATACAAAAAACTGAAAAAGTTTTGGTTATTCTCGATAGTCCTTCCGATATTATAAAAAAATCCATTAATAATATTGAGAAAGTAAAATTAATCTCCGCCGATCAATTAAATGTATTTGATATTCTCAATGCCAATAAATTGGTAATAGGTCAATCAGCGATAGATAAAATTCAGGAGGTTTATGCATCATGAGTAAATTATTCGATTCTCGTTTAGCCGATGTAATACGAAAGCCAGTTATTACTGAAAAAGCTACAAATGCACTAGATTTTAACCAATATACTTTCGAAGTAGATCATAGAGCGGCTAAACCACAAATAAAGGCAGCTATTGAAGCCTTGTTTAGTGTTAAAGTCATAGGAGTTAACACTATGAATCCTCCTAGGAGAACAAGAAGAGTCGGGAAATTTTCCGGTAAACGTTCTCAGGTCAAGAAGGCAATTGTACGTCTTGCTGAAGGAGACAAAATCCAACTATTTCCAGAATCTTAAGGAGTTTTAATCATGGCTATACGTAAATTTAAACCTTATACACCTGGCACTAGGCAGAGAGTAGTAACTGACTTTAGTGAAATCACAAGTGCAAAACCTGAAAGATCACTAATAGTTTCAAAACATAGAGTTAAAGGCAGGAATAATCGTGGAGTTATCACTTGTCGTCATCGTGGAGGTGGTCACAAAAGGCAATACAGATTGGTCGACTTTAGAAGAGATAAAAGAAATATCAACGCTAAAGTTGCAGCTATACACTACGATCCTCATAGAAATGCAAGGTTGGCACTTTTATTTTACGAAGATGGAGAGAAAAGATATATTATCGCTCCAGCAGGAGTAAAAGTCGGACAAAATGTCATTTCTGGAGAAAGTGTTCCAATTGAAGATGGAAATGCAATGCCGCTTTCTGTTATGCCATTAGGATCTAGTGTTCATTGTGTTGAGTTATACGCAGGTAGGGGTGCTCAAATGGTTAGATCCGCAGGAGCTAGTGCTCAAGTTATGGCAAAAGAGGGAGATTATGTTGCTTTAAAACTCCCATCTACTGAGGTAAGACTTGTAAGAAAAGAATGCTACGCAACTCTTGGTGAAGTAGGTAATTCTGAAATAAGAAATACTAGCTTAGGTAAAGCAGGAAGAAGAAGATGGCTTGGAAGAAGGCCTCAAGTAAGAGGTAGTGTAATGAACCCATGTGATCATCCACATGGAGGAGGAGAGGGAAAAGCACCAATTGGTAGAGCAGGCCCAGTTACTCCATGGGGTAAGCCAGCTCTTGGACTAAAGACACGTAAAAAGAACAAACCAAGTAATAAATTAGTTGTTCGCAGACGCCGTCGCGTTTCTAAGAGGAGTAGAGGAGGAAGAGACTCTTGATTACTTCATTTATTATTTCAATTTCTATTACATAATCATGGGACGTTCACTAAAAAAAGGACCTTTTATAGCAGATAGCCTGCTCAAGAAGGTAGAAAAACAAAATACAGATAATGACAAGTCTGTTATCAAAACTTGGTCAAGATCCTCTACGATTTTACCTTTAATGATCGGTCACACAATCGCTGTACATAATGGCAAGACTCACATTCCAGTATTTATTACTGAACAAATGATTGGTCATAAACTCGGAGAATTTGCTCCTACACGCACTTACCGAGGTCATATAAGAGATAAGAAAGGAGCAAAATCATGACAAAAACACCTGAAACAACAAAAACAGCAATTGCTCATGGGAATTATGTTCGCGGATCAGCCTCTAAAGTGAGAAGAGTTTTGGATCAGATAAGGGGTAGATCTTACAGAGATGCATTGATTATGTTGGAATTTATGCCTTACAGATCTACAGACCCCATTACTAAAGTTCTAAGATCTGCTGTTGCTAATGCAGAACATAACCTTGGAATGGATCCATCTACCCTAGTTATTTCCTCTGCATGGGCTAATAGTGGTCCAGTAATGAAAAGGTATAGACCCAGAGCTCAAGGTCGAGCTTTTTCAATCAAAAAACAGACTTGCCACATCAGTATTTCTGTTGAATCTGCTCCTACTCAAACTAATGCGGAGGTACAAAACTAATGGGACATAAAATACATCCTTCTGGACTAAGATTAGGAATTACACAAGAGCATCGCTCTAAATGGTTTGCTACTTCTAAAACATATCCAATACTTCTCCAAGAGGATTTTAAAATTCGTACCTTCATACAAAAAAAATATGGAGCAGCAGGAATTAGCGATGTTTTAATAGCTAGAAAAGCTGACCAACTGGAACTTGAATTAAAAACAGCAAGACCAGGAGTTATAGTTGGAAGACAAGGAAGTGGGATTGAAGAATTAAGATCTGGCATTCAAAAAACTATAGGTGATAGAACAAGGCAAGTCAGAATAAACGTTGTAGAAGTTGAACGAGTAGATGCTGATGCTTTTTTACTTGCTGAATATATTGCGCAACAACTTGAAAAAAGAGTCGCCTTTAGAAGAACTATAAGGATGGCCTTACAAAGGGCTCAAAGGGCTGGAGTCTTAGGTCTTAAAATTCAAGTAGGGGGAAGGTTGAATGGGGCTGAAATAGCTAGAACTGAATGGACTAGAGAAGGTAGGGTTCCATTACATACATTGAGAGCTGATATTGACTATGCAACACGTGAAGCTAATACAACTTACGGTGTTCTAGGCATTAAAGTTTGGGTTTTCAAAGGTGAAGTTCTCCCTAAAGAAGAACAAACTATCCCTGTGGGTGCGAGTCCTAAGAGGAAAGCTAGTAGAAGAACTCAGGAATTTGAGGATCGTTCAAATGAGAATTCATAGGAGGTATAAAAATGCTTAGTCCAAAACGTACTAAATTCCGTAAACAACATAGAGGCAGAATGAGGGGTGTAGCCTCAAAAGGTAATACTATTGCATTCGGTCAATTTGCTCTCCAAGCTCAAGACTGTGGCTGGGTAACTGCACGTCAGATTGAAGCAAGCAGAAGAGCTATGACCAGATATATCAAACGTGGTGGTCAAATCTGGATAAGAATATTTCCTGATAAACCCGTAACCATGAGACCTGCCGAAACAAGAATGGGTTCTGGTAAAGGTAACCCTGAGTTTTGGGTCGCAGTTGTAAAACCTGGAAGAATACTTTTTGAAATGGGTGGTGAGGATATCACCGAGGAAATTGCAAAGGAAGCTATGCGTCTGGCTCAATATAAACTTCCTGTAAAAACTAAATTTATCTCCATTGATAAAAATCTAGAAAATTCCTCCCAAGAAAATAAAAAAAATAGTAAAAAATCTCAAGAGGAGGTTAAACAATGAAAAACTCAGAGTCACTTAAGGAATTTAAAAAATTAAATTCTGAACAAATAACTGAAAAGATTGACCAATTACGAAAAGATCTTTTTGACTTGAGATTCAAGCAAGCTACAAGACAGCTCAATGAAACTCATAAATTTAAAATTATCAAGAAACAAGTTGCGCAATTACTCACTCTCAGTAAGAGTCAATCTGCTTCTAAAACAACTTCTGATTAATTATTAGTTATGGCACTTAAAGAAAGAATTGGTACTGTTGTCAGCGACAAAATGGACAAAACAGTTGTTGTTGCTGTTATTAACAGATATCCACATCCCACTTATAAAAAAATTGTAAGTAGAACTACGCGATATAAGGCGCATGATCCAGAAAATACATGCGTTTTAGGTGATCGAGTTAAAATTAGAGAAACTAGACCGCTCAGTGCCCATAAAAGATGGGCAATAGAAGAGATTCTCAATAAAACAAGTCAGGCTAAGGAGGTTAAAAAATGATTCAACAAGAAACTTATTTAACAGTTGCCGATAATAGCGGAGCAAAAAGACTCCAATGTATTAGGGTTTTAGGTTCTAATAGAAGGTATGCACATGTCGGGGATGTAATCGTAGCAACTGTAAAAGATGCTCTTCCTAACATGGGAGTTAAGAAATCTGAAGTTGTTAAAGCTGTTATCGTCAGAACTAAAGCAACATTAAGAAGAAATACTGGTAATTCAATCAGATTTGATGACAATGCGGCAGTATTGATTAATGAAGATAAGAATCCAAAAGGTACTAGAGTCTTTGGTCCTGTAGCTAGAGAACTGCGGGATAAAAGTTATACAAAGATTGTTTCTCTTGCTCCGGAGGTGATTTAAATGTTGGATTCATTAAAGCAAAAGAAAAATTTCCAGAGAATAAAAATGAGAATCAAAACTGGAGATTTGGTAAAAGTAATTAATGGCAAGGATAAAGGGAAAACTGGTGAGGTTCTAAAAACTATACCTCTTGAAAATAGAGTAGTTGTAAAGGGAATTAACCTTAGGACTAAACATGTAAAACCAACTCAGGAAGGAGAAACTGGAAGAATACTTACAGAAGAAGCATCTTTACATGCATCAAATGTAATGTTCTTTTCAAAGGATAAAAATCTTACAAGTAAGATTGAATACTTTATTGATAAAGAGGGGGTTAAGAAAAGAAGATTGAAGAAAACTGGTGAAGTAATTGATTAATTTTTCATCAGAAACCAGATTTCAACTTTTTCTAATTTATCAATTCTGACAAAGACCAGAATTAACAAAAAATTATGACTCTAAAAAATCGCTACAAAGAATCAATAAGACCAAAACTTTTAAAGGACCTTGGTCTTAAAAATATTCATCAAGTACCTAAAGTTGTCAAAGTCAACGTTAACAGAGGTCTTGGTGAAGCAGCTTCAAATTCGAAAGCTCTAGAAGCCTCTTTAAACGAAATGGCAACAATTACAGGACAAAAGGCCCTTGTAACCAGGGCTAAAAAAGCTATCGCGGGTTTTAAAATTCGGGAGGGCATGCCGATTGGTTGTACAGTTACTTTGAGAGGAGACAGGATGTATTCGTTTTTGGAGAGATTTATAAATTTAGCTTTACCAAGAATAAGAGACTTCAGAGGAGTTAATCCTAAAAGTTTCGATGGGAGAGGGAATTATACCGTTGGAGTGAAAGAGCAATTGATTTTTCCTGAAATCTCTTTTGATAAAATAGATTCAATAAGAGGTATGGATATAACTATTGTAACTAGTGCAAAATCAGATCAAGAAGGTAAAGCTCTTTTGCAGGAGTTAGGAATGCCTTTTAGTAAGAATTAAATTAAAACTATGTCAAATCACGATCCTATTTCAGATATGCTTACTCGAATAAGAAATGCGAGTCAAAAAAAGCATACAACCACAACAATCCCAGGTTCAAAAATGTCCTTAAGTATCGCCAAAGTGCTTCAAAAAGAGGGATTCATCTCTGATATTAATGAGGAAGGTGAAGGTTATAAATCACAAATAATACTCGGTCTCAAATATAGTGGTAAAAACAAATTTCCTACTATCCGATCTATGCAAAGAGTTAGTAAACCTGGTTTGAGAATATATAAAAATACTAGAGGTTTACCAAAAGTTCTTGGAGGTCTTGGAGTTGCCATAATTTCAACTTCTAAAGGCGTTATGAGTGATCGCGATGCTAGAAAGCAAGGCATTGGCGGCGAAGTCCTCTGCTATGTTTATTAAGGAGAATTAATCATGTCAAGAATCGGAAAAACACCAGTACTTATTCCAGAGAAAGTTACAGTTGATTTTGATGGATTAACAGTTACAGTGAAAGGCCCAAAGGGTGAGTTAAAACGTCTCATGCCTGATGGAGTTAGTTTTAATAAAAAAGATAATACTGTTGTCGTAAGTCCTACTACCACCAAAATATATTCAAGGCAGAGACATGGTTTATGTAGAGCATTAATTGCAAATATGGTTGAAGGGGTTACTCAAGGTTTTTCAAAAAAACTTGAAATTGTTGGCGTTGGATCAAGAGCACAAGTAAAAGGTAAAAATCTAGTTGTAAGTGCAGGATATAGTCATCCTGTAGAAATGATCCCCCCTGATGGTATAACATACAAAGTTGAGAGTAATACAAACGTTACCGTATCTGGAATTGATAAGGAAATTGTTGGCAATGAAGCAGCAAAAATCAGATCAATTAGACCTCCAGAGCCATACAAAGGAAAAGGAATTAAATACCATGATGAGAGAATTCTCAGAAAAGCTGGTAAATCTGGCAAAAAATAATTCGAATTAAAAAAAATGACCAAACTTTCCAGGAAATTACAAACCCAAAAAAGACATAGAAGATTAAGGAGATTCTTAATTGGAGATGCAACGCGTCCAAGATTATCTGTTTTTCGCTCTAATAACCATATTTATGCCCAGGTCATAGATGATAGCGCTCAAACGACTATTTGCTCCGCTTCAACTGTTGATAAGGAATTGAGAGAAAAATCTGAGAAATTATCTGCTGATTGTAATTCTTCTTCTATTGTTGGAAAATTATTAGCAAAAAGAGCGATAAAAAAAGGTATTAAGCAAGTAATTTTTGATCGTGGAGGTAACTTATATCACGGTAGAGTAAAGGCACTTGCAGACGCTGCTCGTGAAGCTGGCCTAGAATTCTAACTATTAATTTTTATTATGACTGACACTCCAACAAAACAAGAAATTCAATCCAAGAACGATAACGTTCCTGGAGCTATGCCCGTAGAACAAAAAAAGAATAATCGTAATGATCGAAAAAGAAATAGAAGAGGTGATTCAAAAAATCTTGAGAGAGATTCTGATTGGCAAGAAAGAGTTGTTCAAATTCGACGTGTTTCTAAGACTGTTAAAGGTGGAAAAAAAATGAGTTTTAGAGCAATAGTTGTTGTAGGTAATGAGAAAGGTCAAGTTGGAGTTGGAGTTGGTAAAGCAGGGGATGTCATTGGTGCTGTGAGAAAGGGAGTTTCAGATGGTAAAAAGAATCTTGTTAGGGTTCCCTTAACCCCAAATAATTCAATACCGACTTTATCTAAAGGTCGAGATGGTGCTGCTAATGTACTAATTAGACCAGCTGCCCCAGGTACAGGTGTAATTGCTGGCGGTTCAATAAGAACAGTTTTAGAATTAGCTGGCATAAAAAATGTCTTAGCGAAAAGACTGGGGAGCAAAACACCTTTGAATAATGCAAGAGCTGCTATGGTAGCTCTTTCTCAATTAAGAACACACAAATCTGCCTCAAGGGAGAGAGGCATCTCACTTGAACAGCTCTATTCTTAAAATTATGACTACAACATTAAATACACTTAAATCAAACTCTGGCTCGAGAAAGAAAAAACTAAGAAAGGGTAGAGGAATTGCAGCTGGTCAGGGTGCATCATGTGGTTTTGGAATGAGAGGACAAAAGTCACGTTCTGGAAGACCTACACGTCCAGGTTTTGAAGGTGGCCAAATGCCTCTATATAGAAGAGTTCCAAAATTAAAGCACTTTGAAATAATTAATCAAAAGAACTTTTCGGTAATTAATTTAGAAAAATTAAATGATTTTAAAGATAACGATACAGTTGACCTTGACTCATTAGTTAAGAAGGGATTAATCTTTAAACCTAAATTTCCTTTGAAAATTCTTGGTAATGGAAAAATTAATGTAAAGCTAAAAGTCCAAGCTCATGCATTTACAAAAGTTGCAAAACAAAAAATTGAGGACGCAGGTGGATCCTGCGAGCTTATAAATAATAAATAAATTTACTAAAAATTTAGGTAAGCTTCAAAATGTTTGTCAACAAAAGTAGAAATCCTAGCGCTTCTGAGATACTTTCCCAATTATTTTTAAATAAAGAGTTAAGGAGTAGAGTTTTAACTACTTTAGGTCTTCTCCTTTTAGTAAGACTTGGTATATATATCCCTATGCCTGGTATTGATAGGGTCGCTTTTAAAAGTTTTATAGATCAAGGGGGGCAATTAATAGGTTTTTTAGATATTTTTACTGGAGGAGGAATTTCAACTTTAGGAATATTCGCATTAGGTATACTTCCCTTTATTAACGCATCAATTATTATTCAGCTTCTCACAGCTTCATTGCCTGTGCTTGAAGATTTACAAAAAAATGAAGGAGAAGCGGGAAGAAGAAAAATTGCTCAAATAACTAGATATGTTTCATTAGGATGGGGGTTTTTGCAAAGTATAATTTTTTCCTTAATTCTCAGACAATATGCTATTCAGGGTATAAGTGAGACTACATTTGTCTTACAAACCTCAATTGCCTTAGTTACTGGCTCAATGTTAGTTATGTGGTTTAGTGAAATTATTACGGAGAAAGGGATAGGTCAAGGAGCTTCACTGGTAATTTTTTTGAATATTGTTTCGACTTTACCTAAGGCTCTAAGTTCAACTATTGAAAAAGCGCAAACTGGTGATAGAGGAGATGTTTTAGGGATAGCAGTTTTACTTGGGGTATTTTTGCTGACAATTGTTGGGATCATTTTTGTGCAAGAGGGAGCAAGACGCATTCCTATTGTTAGTGCAAAAAGGCAGATAGGAAACTCAACACTACTTCCTACAAGGCAAAGTTATTTACCTTTAAAATTAAATGCAGGAGGAGTCATGCCTATCATATTCGCATCTGCTTTAATCTTTTTACCTATAACTATTGCAAATGTTACGGGCAATCCAGTCTTAATTAAGCTAGCAAGTAGTTTAAATCCTGGTTCTTCTAATCCATGGCCATATGCTCTGACATTTTTCTCCTTGATTTTGGGATTCTCCTATTTTTATGCATCTCTTACTATCAATCCAATTGATGTAGCTTCAAATTTAAAGAAAGGAGGAGTAGCGATACCAGGAGTAAGACCAGGAACTAATACAGCAAACTACCTATCAGGCATACAAAATAGGTTGACATTATTGGGAGGATTATTTCTGGGTTCAGTCGCTATAATTCCCGCTGCAGTAGAAAGAGCTACAAATGTTCAAACCTTTCAAGGTTTAGGAGCAACTTCGTTACTTATTCTTGTGGGTGTTGCTATAGATACTGCTAAGCAAATTCAAACTTATGTTATTTCACAAAGGTATGAGGGACTAATTAATAATTAATGAAGAAACATTTACTATTTTTAGGAGCCCCTGGAGCAGGGAAAGGGACTCAAGCTGAATTGCTAAGTCAAACTAATTCTTACTTGCACCTTTCTACTGGTGAGTTATTAAGAAAAGAAATCGAAATGAATACTACCCTTGGTAACCAGGTAAAAGATATTATGAATCGAGGGGAACTTGTTAGTGATGAACTCGTACTGAAGATAGTAAGGCAAAATTTAGTCCAGGATAATAAAGGTTGGATTCTAGATGGTTACCCAAGAAATTTATCTCAAGCAAATTCATTGAATGAAGTCTTAAATGAAATAAATCAACCTTTGGAATTAGTTTTTTACTTAGATATTCCAGAAGAAGTACTAATTAAGCGCTTGCTTTTAAGAGGGAGAAAAGATGATACGGAAGAGACAATTAGAACAAGAGTTGACATTTATAAAAAAACTACAGAACCACTGATTCAATATTTTAAAGATCTCTCATTGTTAGAGTATATTGATGCTGATAGAGATTTAAAAACCGTTTCCTCTGATATCAAACAAAAAATGGCTTGATGATGATGTAGAATATAGTATTAACGTTTTAATTGTTAAACCCCTATGAAGGTCAGATCTTCAGTCAAAAAAATTAGTCCTGACGATCAGATCGTGAGGAGAAGAGGTAAAATCTATGTTATTAACAAGAAAAGACCTCGCAATAAACAGCGTCAGGGTTAAATTTCAACCCTTTAATTCAAACTTTTACTTATTCAAAACACGTGGCCAGGATTGCAGGAATTGACATACCTCGCGAAAAGCGAGTTGAAATTGCACTTACATACGTCTATGGAATTGGTTTGACTAGATCAAAACTAATTCTTTCTAATACGGGTGTAAACCCTGATACTCGTGTCAAAGACCTTTCAGATTCTGATGTTCAAAAACTCAGAGGTGCTACAGAAGAATTTACTTTAGAAGGGGATTTGAGAAGAAAAGAGGGAATGGCTTTAAAACGTCTACAAGATATAGGATGTGTAAGAGGAAGAAGACATAGAATGAGTCTTCCAGTAAGAGGTCAAAGGACTAGAACCAATGCAAGAACAAGAAGGGGTTCGAGGAAAACAGTTGCTGGAAGAAAAAAATAATTAACTAATTCTATTAACAAATTTAAGCATTAAATTAAAACATCATGGCACCTACAGCAAAAAAAACAGGTTCAAAGAAATCCAAACGTAATGTACCTAATGGTGTGGTACATATTCAAAGCACATTTAATAATACTCTTGTCTCAATTACTGACACTTCTGGTCAAGTAATTTCTTGGTCTTCTGCAGGCGCAAGTGGATTCAAAGGTGCTAGGAAAGGTACGCCATTCGCTGCTCAAACAGCTGCGGAAGCAGCAGCCAGAAGAGCACTCGATCAGGGTATGAGACAAATAGAAGTATTAGTTAGAGGTCCTGGCGCAGGTAGGGAAACGGCCATAAGAGCTTTACAAGTGGCCGGATTAGAAATAACTCTAATAAGAGATGTAACTCCATTACCTCATAATGGATGTAGAAGACCTAAACGGAGACGCGTTTAGATCTTAACCATTCTCAACCCCCCCCAATAAAAACTCTTAACCTCATTATTTTCCGTGTTGCAATACCAGATTGACAGAATCGACCATCAAATAGCAGATGATCGCTCCCAAACAGGAACTTTTTTAATTGGCCCTCTAGAGAGGGGACAAGCTACAACTTTGGGTAATTCTCTAAGAAGAGTCCTTATGGGAGGACTTGAAGGGAGTGCAGTAACTGCAGTAAGAATAGCAGGAATTAATCATGAATATGCCACTATACCTGGAGTTAGAGAAGACGTTTTAGATATTCTTCTGAATTGCAAGCAACTATCAATAAATAGTTCTAATCCAGAGCTTGAAATTGGCAGGTTAGTAGCTAGCGGTCCAATGGAGGTGAAGGCAAATGATATTCAATTCTCCTCTCAAGTGGAAATTGTTGATGGTGAAAAACCGATCGCAACTATTCAAGAAGGTCATAACTTAGAGTTGGAAATCCATGTTGAAAGAGGTGTTGGATATAGACCAGTAGACCGTAAGAGTGAAGAAACAACTGCTATTGATTTACTTCAAATAGATGCTGTATTTATGCCAGTTAAGAGAGTCAATTTTACGATTGATGAAACTGCTGTAGCAGAAGGCGGAACAGGAAGAGAAAGATTAAAAATGGAAGTAGTAACAGATGGCTCAACAAGTCCTGACGACGCTATTGCTGAAGCTGCAAATCAGTTAATAGAACTCTTTCAACCTCTTGCTACTGTCACAATGGTTGAGGAAATTCCTGAAGAACCTGAACCATCTCCTGAAGCTCAAATTCCTCTTGAGGAACTAAACTTGTCCGTTAGAGCATATAATTGTTTGAAAAGGGCTCAAGTTAACTCAGTTTCAGATTTAATGGGTTTCAGCTATGAAGATCTTCTTGAGATTAAGAACTTTGGCTCCAAATCTGCAGATGAGGTTATTGAGGCTCTTGAACGCATCGGCATTTCTATTCCACAAAGTAGAACATCTGTTTAACAATTTTTAAGATTATGAGACACCAACTTAGAATTCCATTATTAAGTAAACCTGCTGACCAGAGGAAAGCCCTTTTAAGAGGTTTAACCACCCAATTAATTAGGGAAGGTAGAGTAACGACAACAAAAGCAAGAGCAAAAGCTTTAAGAAATGAAGCTGAAAAAATGATTTCACTAGCTAAAGAAGGAAGTTTGGCATCTAGGAGAAGGGCTATCGGATATATCTATGATAAGAATTTAGTTCATTCATTATTTGAAAAAGCAAAGGAAAGATATGGAGACAGAAAAGGTGGTTATACACGAATAGTAAGAACCGTATCAAGAAAAGGGGATAACGCTCAAATGGCTATAATCGAGCTTGTTTAAGTTAGTTAATAAAGAGGATTTACTAGATAATAACTTTTGAAAAGAGTAGCTTTACTAGTCCAATATGATGGATCTCATTTTTCAGGTTGGCAAAGACAAAAAAATGCAACAACAGTTCAAGAAATTCTAGAAAAAGCTATCTTAAAGATTTCAAATTATACAGTAAATACTTTTGCAGCAGGTAGGACTGACGCTGGGGTTCATGCATCAGGTCAAGTAGTACACTTTGATATTGATTGTGTTATTCCAGGAAATAGTTATTCTGATGTCTTAAATACTCTTTTACCCCCAACAATTAGGATATTGGAATCAGTCGAGGTTAAAAAAAGTTGGCATGCATGCTATTCAGCAATATATAGACATTACCGATATGTCATCAATAACAGTAAATTTACTAACTTGTTTATCAATAATTGGTCATGGCATAGATATCAAAAATCATTAGATGAAGTTTTAATGTTTAATGCATCTCAGAAAATGCAAGGAGAAAACGATTTTTTTGCTTTTCAGAAAAGTGGAAGTAACAGAACAAACTCAATTACAAAAATAAAAAATATAGATGTTAAAAGAGTAGAAGATTTGATTTTAATTGATATTAAAGCTACTGGTTTTCTATATGGAATGGTCCGTTTAATTGTTGGTCAGCTAGTATTAGTTGGAGAAAAAAAAATATCCCCAGAAATTTTTACAGATAGATGGGTTAATAAAAAGAAAAATGATGTTAAAGAATCTGCTCCAGCTAAGGGGTTATGTTTTGTAAATGCTGTATATGAAGAAAATGTTTTTAAAAAGATTAATAACAATGATTTTTTTCCTGTATTTTTAATTAAGGGTTTTTCTTAAGTAAAGTTATTTAAGCAAATTTTTTGTATTAAACATTCAAAACTGTTGTTTAATATTCCTTCAATAAGGTAGAATTTAATACTAACTTTAAATTTATTTGCATAAATTTGGTAAATGAATAAAACAATTACTCCATCTCTAGAAACCATTGAAAGAAATTGGTTTTTAGTTGACGCAAAAGATAAGACACTTGGGAGACTTGCTACAGAAATCGCAACTGTATTAAGAGGTAAGAATAAACCAACATTTACACCTCATCTGGATACTGGAGATTTCGTTATTGTAGTTAATGCTGAAAAAGTTGAGGTAACAGGTAAAAAAGCATCACAAAAATTGTATAGAAGACATTCTGGAAGACCTGGAGGAATGAAAATTGAAAAATTTGAGTCTCTACAGGAAAGAATTCCTGAAAGAATCATTGAGCAAGCTGTTAAGGGTATGCTGCCACATAACTCTTTAGGAAGACAGCAATTTAAAAAACTAAAAGTTTATAAAGGTGCTGATCATCCTCATGCTGCTCAGAATCCTGTATTATTAAATAGTTAATTTATCAAAATGAACAGTCAAATAAAAAACAAAGCTGTGTATTGGGGAACTGGAAGAAGAAAAACTTCAGTAGCTAGAGTACGCTTAATCCCAGGAAATGGACTAATAAAAATCAACGGTCGTTCTGGAGATGATTACTTAAACTTTAACCCTCTCCACTTAAATTCAATAAAAGCACCTTTGCAAACATTAGGCCTTGAAAATTCTTATGATATCATTGTAAATGTTTTTGGTGGGGGATTGACAGGTCAAGCTGATGCTATCAAGCAAGGAGCAGCAAGAGCACTTTGCGAATTATCTCCTGACAATAGGAAACCTCTAAAAACTGAAGGTCATCTCAGTAGAGATCCTAGAGCTAAGGAAAGAAGAAAATATGGTCTCAAAAAAGCAAGAAAAGCTCCTCAATTCTCCAAACGTTAAAGGAATTCAAATCATGCCAAAATCCGAAATACACCCAAAATGGTATCCAGATGCAAAAGTTATTTGTAATGGAGAAGTTGTAATGACAACTGGCTCAACACAGCCTGAGTTACATGTTGATGTTTGGAGTGGTAATCATCCCTTCTTCACTGGAACTCAGAAGATTCTTGATACAGAAGGTAGGGTTGACAGGTTTATGAAAAAATATGGAATGGGTTCAGCTAATTCAGCTACATCAAAAGAGCAAAAAGAAGAAAAAGATTCTAAAAAATAGAATTTTCAAAAATTAAGCATAATTTCAATTGGAATACTCAACATTAATTGCAAGGTTGAAAACTGCTTCAGAAAGTTTTGAAAATTTGGAAGTGCAACTTGCAGATCCTGATATAGCTAATGATCCAAAAAAATTAGAATCAATAGCAAGAGAAAGGTCAAAATTGGAACCTTTGGTGATTGACTTTAATAAGTTACTTGATACTGATAAAGAAATAGAAGATTCAAAAAATCTTTTAAAAGAGAATAGAAATGATAAAGAAATGGAATCTTTGATAAATGAGGAGTTAATAACTCTTGAGGAATCTAAGAGTGAACTGATTCAAAAAACCACAATTGCCTTATTGCCAAAAGACCCAAGAGATGAAAGAAGTGTGATGTTAGAAATCAGAGCAGGTGCTGGAGGTAACGAGGCTTGTATCTGGGCAGGTGATTTAGCAAGAATGTATGAAAGATATGGACAAAAAATTGGATGGTCTGTAAAACCTGTTAGTGCTTCCGAGTCAGATATGGGTGGATTTAAGGAGTTAGTCATCTCAGTTAAGGGAGATTCTGTATATAGTCAACTTAAATTTGAGGCTGGTGTACATAGAGTCCAAAGAGTTCCAGCCACTGAATCTCAAGGCAGAGTTCACACCTCTACTGCTACAGTTGCTGTTATGCCTGAGGCTGATCCTGTTGAGGTTAAAATTGATCCAACAGATCTAGAGGTTGGAACAGCCAGATCAGGAGGTGCAGGGGGACAAAATGTTAATAAGGTAGAGACGGCTATTGATCTTCTCCACAAGCCTACAGGAATAAGAGTTTTTTGTACTCAAGAGAGATCACAATTGCAAAATCGCGAACGAGCAATGGAAATTTTAAGAGCTAAATTGTATGAAATTCAATTAAAAGAAGCTAATGCAAAAGAGAGATCACAAAGGCTTTCCCAGGTTGGAACAGGCGATAGAAGTGAAAAAATCAGAACTTATAATTTTAAAGACAACAGAACTACTGATCATAGATTAGGTTCCAATTTTTCTCTTGAGCCAATTCTTGCTGGTCAATTAGAAGAAGTGATTAATGCATGCATAGCGCAAGAACAAAAAAGAATGATGGAAGATTTTAATAAAGAAGTAAATTAAAGATTTTTTTTATTAGATTGCAACCCCTATTACGTATTTACTCCATTCTTTATGCCTGCCAGAGTCAATTTGTCTTGTAGCTTCAAAATTTAAGTTACTTAATGGACGATAAGGCTTACGTTTTAAGGGCATATTCGCCTCTTCCGGGGTTCGATTTCCTTTTTGTACATTACATCTGAGACATGCTGTAGTAACATTTTCCCAGTTATCTGTTCCACCTCTGCTTCTCGGTAAAACATGATCTATTGATAGGTCGCTACCCCTATAGTTACAGTATTGGCAAGCATTATTATCTCTTAGAAGAATATTTTTTCTTGTTAAAGAAACCTCTCTAAAAGGAACTTTAACGTAGTAACGAAGTCTTATAACTGTCGGTAACTTTTTCCCGCTATGTATTGAATATGTTTTATCTTCTTCTAAGCTCTCTGCTTTACCTTTAATCATCAAAATTACTGCTCTTCGCCAAGAAGTGATGTTTAAGGGTTCATAAGATGCATTTAAAACTAGAGTCTGGCCCATGCCAAAATTCAATTTACATGTCATGCTAACTGTATATTTCTATAAGCGCATATATTTGTGCAAAGTTAATGAAAAATAGGCAAACAAATCAGGTATTTAATTTTGACAAATTTCCAAATTTTGAAAAAGATATAGATCTAAAACAAAGGGCATGGATTGAAGTTAAAGGTAAAGCAATAGAAACAAACGTTAAACAGTTAAGATCAAAATTAAGTAAAAATTGTCAATTTATGGCAGTCGTTAAAGCTGATGGATACGGACATGATGCGAAATTAGTATCAGAGTTTGCTATCAAAGGTGGAGCATCTCAATTAGGTGTTGCCACATTAAATGAAGGCATTAAGCTTCGTTCTTCTGGAGTTAAAAAACCAATACTTATTCTCGGGAATCTTTATACGAAAAGGGATCTTATCATATGTTTTAAAAATGATCTTATGCCAACTATTAGTAGTATAAGAGAATGTTTAATTTGCAATAATATTGGTAAGCACTTTGGATTGAAATTTCCCTTACATCTTAAAGTTGATACGGGAATGTCTAGATTAGGATTTGAATACAATAAATTTGTTCAGCAATTTGAAAAAATCAAATCTTTTGACAATATTTCTATTGAAGGAATATATAGTCATTTATCATCTGCAGATGAACCCAACTCATTAGATCCAAAAAGTATTACACAATTACAAAGGGAGAAGTTTCAGGAATTATTAAAGCAAATTAATGTTGACAGGAAGAAAAATATCAACATTCATTTGGCTAATTCAGCGGGAATGCTTCTTGATCAAAATTTCCATTTTCATATGGTACGTGTTGGATTATCTATGTATGGATATAAACCTTTGTCAAAATTAAATCAACATTTATTGCTTAAACCAGCTTTATCTTTGAAGGTCAAAGTAGCTTTTATAAGAACTATTGATGAGGGTGTAAGCGTTAGTTATGGAGGTAAATTTGTTAGTCATAGAAAAACTAAGTTAGCTGTATTAAGTATTGGATATGCAGATGGTGTACCAAGAAATCTTTCAGGAAAGATTAACGTAATCCATAATAATAAATTTTATCCTCAAGTTGGATCTATAACTATGGACCAAATGATGGTAGACATTACAGATTCTAATGAAATTAAAGTTGGTAGTACCTTGGTATTACTAGGATCAGATGGAGATAAAACAATTTCTCCTCTTGAATGGGCAAGAAAATCTAATACTATCCCTTGGGAAATTCTTTGTTCTTTTAAAAATAGATTACCGAAAGTTCAAGTTGATTAGACATTTCGATTAAATAAAAAATTTTGAATGTTTGCATAAAAATTGATAATGTATAAGAACTGGAGAGGTGGCTGAGTGGTTGAAAGCGGCTCCCTGCTAAGGAGTTACAGGAGGTAACTTTTGTCGAGGGTTCGAATCCCTCCCTCTCCGTGATTTATTTAGAAAATTTTTAATTACTATTTGTTTTAAAACAAGTCAAGATTAATATCTTTAAGTTCATAAATAGAATTTAAAATCAAGTCAGCGCCTGCATCTCTAAGATTTGTTTCGTAAGAATTACGTTCTTTTAATCGAGAATTTAAATGTAAATGAGGGGGAGCTATTCCGATACTTATGAATTTCTGAGATGGTATTTCCTTTCTAGCGTTTATAACTGTATTTATATCTGCAATAGTATCTCCTACATATGCAATTGGAATATTTGATTCGCCAAGTTTATCTCCAATAAGCTTTTTTGATAAGTTAATAAAACCTTTAGGATCAGGCTTGTCGGGGGCATCTCCCATAGATATTAATGGTGGTGATTTTAGTCCAAGTCTTTTTTCTAAAACAAATTTTGCCGAAGCAGACTCTGCACCACTAACAAAACCCCAGATTATTCCATTACCTTGAATTAAATCAAAAAACTTTTTATCAACTAATAACTCCTCATTTGTTATGTAACCAGTCCAGTATTTACTATCTTTATTTGGATCTCCACCAAAGTAAAGCTCTTCAAAACATTTTACTATCTCCTCTCTTAGTGGAATTTTAAGGTTTAAGTTCTCTTTTTTTATAAATCTTTTTATAAGTTCTAAACTTAAATCCCAGTCATTATTCCAGATCCCTTCATTTTTTGCATTATCAATTTCTATATAACTTGGCTCCCATCCGGAAAATTTGTAAACTGTTTTTTTTAATGAAAGTCTGTAACTATTTTCTACGCTGCGGATTACCCCATCAATGTCAAACAAAATTAAACCAATATTTTTCAATTAATTTTTTTGCATCATTATTATAAAAGATTAGTATTCTTATAAAGAAAAAGCAAAGAAAAACAATCTATTTATAAAATTATGGATTATCTAAACTTAATTTTGTAAATATCCTCTTGGAGTTAGAAATATTTCGTCAACTAAGGTTGTTTGAGAATTACCAATAATAATGATTGATAACATATCAATCTCTTTAAAAGGAATGGTGTTTAAAGTAAAAAATTTTTTGGTTTGATTTTCTCTCCCTACTTGTCTAGCTATTAAAACTGGAGTTTCACCATGCCTAGATTGTAAACATATATCAATTACACTTTTTAGCTGCCAATTTCTTTCAATGGATTGAGGATTAAATAAAGCTATTACAAAGTCACCCACAAGAGCTCCTTCAATTCTTTTTTCTATTAAAGACCATGGAGTTAATTTATCGCTTAAGCTTACTGAACAAAAGTCATTCATTAGTGGTGCTCCACTAATCGCAGCAGCTAATTGAACGCTACTTATACCTGGATGAACTTCAAAGTAAGGTCTATATTCTTTTTTGATTTTTTGAAGTAATTCTAAAAGTAAACCTGCCATTCCATAAAATCCAGATTCACCTGAAGAAATTAAAGCCACTTTTATTCCTTCCTCAGCTAGTTTAATTGCTTTACTGCATCTCTCTTTTTCTTCAGTAAGTTTACTTTCAATTAAAATCTGATCATTCCTTTTTAAGGGTTTTATTAAATCTAAATACATTTTGTATCCAATCCAAACAATACATCTTGAAAGTGCTTTTCTTGCATTATTGGTTAGGAAGGAGATATCACCAGGCCCACTTCCAATAATATGAATTTCGCCATGAGTTGGATTATATTGATTTTTTGATTCTGATATAGCGATAGTTACTGCCCCAGATTGATTTTTAAAAATTCTTTTTTCTTCTAGTAATTTTGATTTTTCTCCTGCTGCGAGTAAGCAAGAGGCTTCTGCTACGGAAGGGGTGCCAATTTCATTTTGCACAATATTTGATGGATTTGGAACAATTATTTTTGAAAGATCTTCTTTACTAAAAAACTTTAAAGGCAAGTTTTTTTCTTTAGCAAGTTCTAAAATTCCTTTCTCATTTTTTTTAATATCAATAGTTGCCAATCCCGCAATTGATTGCTGAGATAAATTTTCTGACTCAAAAAAATTATTTAAAGAATTTGTTATTAATTCTTTGCTTGTATTTCTTTCACATCCAATACCAACCCATAATACGGGCGGGTGCCAAGTTGTTTCATGATTTTCGAATATACTCACATAAAATGTTGAATCTGGTTTTTTTGTTTCTTTTTTATCAATTTGATTTATATTCTTAGCTGATTCTGAAGTTTTCCATAAGTTATTACCAAATAATTGTTTGCAAAATATTTCTTCCTTCTTAGCTTGTTTAATTACTAGTTTTGACCAATCGTTTATTTTGCCTGATCTTTCCCAACCCCATTGATTTCCAAATGCATCAAGATTTAAGAGGCTTTGATCATTTGAATTGTTAGTTTCTATAATTTCGCCACCAAGTAAATTAGCAATTTGATATGCAATATTTTGCGTATTTGACTGATGTAAGCCAATTAAAGGAACTATCTTGGAACATTTGTTATCTATAACTATTACTCCTGGATCTTGATCTTTAGAGGTTAAAAATGAATTTATTATGCGTATTGATGCAGCAATTGAGCCTATAAAAATTATTAGATCTATCTCCGGCCATTTTTTTAGTAAGATTTCTCTAGGTTTTTGTACTTTAATAAGTTCATTTACATCCTCTTTTGAAGAATCTGCAATATATATGTCTTTGACAAATTCAGTTTTTTTAAGCCTTTTTAAAATTTCTTTTGAATTATTAGATAGACCTATCGCAATGCCTTTCAAATTAGAAACTATTGATAGTAACTTTCAAATTATATCTTGTCGCTGGATTTAAAAAATTTTCTTTGAAATATAAAAAAAAATTTAAGAAATTTATATAAATTTTGAGTAAATATACTCATAATTCAGTCATAGACTAGAATTTAACAAAATATTCATATAGTAACAATCATTAGAACATTTGTTACGTTAATGCATAACGAAAGAATCTTTGCCTTATTATTTTTGAAACGAATATCTAAAGTTCCGAAGGATTCGTTTTCTTGAACATTATCATTAAAAATAAGTTCAAGATCCGATCAATCGGCTTTAATGTCAATTATTTTCGAGGTGCTAGATGACCATCAGCCCACCAGAAAGTGGAGAAAAAAACAAAAAAGTTTTGGAAGCTCCTGTCAAGGCCGATCCAAGACCTATTGATTTTGCCAAATTAGATAAGCCAGGTTTCTGGTCAAGTAAATTATCTAAAGGTCCAAAAACTACAACTTGGATCTGGAATTTGCATGCTGATGCACATGATTTCGATGTGCATACAGGCGATGCTGAAGAAGCAACAAGAAAAATCTTTTCAGCTCATTTTGGACATCTTGCAGTCATTTTTATATGGATGAGTGCTGCTTTTTTCCATGGTGCAAGATTTTCTAATTACTCAGGTTGGTTAGCTGATCCAACTCATGTTAAACCCGGAGCTCAGCAGGTATGGGCAATCGTTGGTCAAGAAATGCTTAACGCTGACCTTGGTGCTAACTACAACGGTATTCAAATTAGTTCAGGAATATTTCACATGTGGCGAGCATGGGGAATCACTAACGAGAGTGAACTTATGGCTTTGGCAATAGGTGCTGTTGTAATGGCTGCACTTATGCTTCATGCTGGAATTTTTCATTATCACAAAGCAGCTCCAAAAATGGAGTGGTTTCAAGATATTGAGTCTATGCTTAACCACCACATAGCTGGTTTAGTAGGTTTAGGATCTTTAGCATGGGCTGGCCATTGTATTCATATCGGAGCTCCTACTGCAGCTCTCTTAGATGCAATTGATGCAGGCTCTCCCTTAGTTATTAATGGAAAAGAAATAGCAACTATTGCAGATATGCCTATGCCGCATCAGCTCTGCGATCCACAAATTATCGGTCAGATTTTTCCAGGATTAGCAAGTGGTACAGGTAATTTCTTTAGTTTAAATTGGTTAGCTTTCTCAGACTTCCTTACTTTCAAGGGTGGATTAAACCCTGTGACAGGAAGCTTGTGGATGACTGATGTTTCACATCATCATTTAGCTTTTGGTGTAATAGCAATAATCGGTGGTCATATGTACAGAACCAACTACGGTATTGGTCATAGCATGAAAGAAATATTAGATTCACAACAAGGAGACCCAATATTATTCCCTGCGCCTAAAGGTCATCAAGGTCTTTTTGAGTTCATGGCAGAGAGTAGACATGCGCAGCTTTCGGTAAACCTAGCGATGCTTGGATCAATAAGCATACTTGTATCTCATCACATGTATGCGATGCCTCCATATCCTTATATAGCTACTGACTACATGACAGTACTTGGATTATTTACCCATCACATGTGGATAGGTGGATTGTTCATAGTAGGAGCAGGTGCGCATGCTGGAATTGCAATGGTTAGAGATTACGATCCAGCAAAACATATTGACAATGTATTAGACAGAATTCTTAAGGCAAGAGATGCTTTAATCAGTCACTTGAACTGGGTATGTATGTGGTTAGGATTCCATAGTTTTGGACTCTATATTCACAACGATACTATGAGAGCTTTGGGTAGACCTCAAGATATGTTTAGTGATTCTGCAATCCAACTTCAGCCAATTTTTGCTCAATGGGTGCAGAGTATTCAAGCATCTGCTGTTGGAACTTCCCTTTTAGCGGGTACTGCAGAAGCTTTACCTCACAAAGCTTTAAGTGAAGTTTTTAATGGAAGTTTAGTAGAAGTTGGTGGGAAGGTAGCTATAGCGCCAATTCCATTAGGGACTGCTGATTTAATGATTCATCATATTCATGCTTTCCAAATACATGTAACTGTTTTGATACTTCTCAAAGGAGTACTTTATGCAAGAAGTTCAAGGTTGATTCCTGATAAAGCTTCTTTAGGATTTAGATTTCCTTGTGATGGTCCTGGAAGAGGTGGTACATGTCAAGTTTCTTCATGGGATCACGTTTTCTTGGCTCTCTTCTGGATGTATAACTGTTTATCTATAGTTATTTTCCACTTCTCTTGGAAAATGCAGAGTGATGTTTGGGGACTCACTGGTGGTAATTTCGCACAAAGTTCAATTACTATCAATGGTTGGTTAAGAGATTTCCTCTGGGCTCAAGCTTCTCAAGTATTAACAAGCTATGGTCAATCAATAAGCATGTACGGTTTGATGTTCTTAGGAGCTCACTTTATATGGGCGTTCAGTTTAATGTTCCTCTTCAGCGGAAGAGGATATTGGCAAGAATTGTTCGAGTCAATTGTTTGGGCGCATAATAAACTAAAGGTTGCACCAACCATTCAACCTCGAGCTCTATCTATTACTCAGGGACGTGCAGTAGGTGTTACACACTTCCTTGTAGGTGGTATTGCTACCACATGGGCCTTCTTCCATGCTCGCCTTTTCGGGCTGGGCTAATAACCTGAACTTCACCTTTTTAATTCAATGGCAACAAAATTTCCATCATTTAACCAGGGTCTAGCTCAGGACCCCACAACCCGACGAATATGGTACGGAATAGCTACCGCTCATGACTTTGAAAGTCATGATGGTATGACTGAAGAAAAACTTTATCAGAAGCTATTCTCTACACATTTTGGACATCTAGCAATAATCGCTCTCTGGGTAGCTGGTAACTTATTTCATATTGCTTGGCAGGGTAACTTTGAGCAATTTGTACTTGATCCAACTCATGTCCGTCCTATCGCTCATGCTATTTGGGACCCTCATTTTGGATCTGGTATCACAGAAGCAATGACACAAGCTGGGGCAAGTGGTCCAGTAAACATTGCTTATTCAGGTCTCTACCATTGGTGGTACACAATTGGAATGAGAACTAACGAGCAACTCTTCCAAGCATCAATATTTATGAGTATTCTTGCTTGTTGGACTTTATTTGCAGGTTGGTTACACTTACAACCCAAATTCAGACCTTCTCTGGCCTGGTTTAAAAACGCAGAGTCAAGATTAAATCATCACTTAGCTGTTTTATTTGGTTTTAGTAGTATTGCTTGGACAGGTCATTTAGTTCATGTTGCAATCCCTGAATCAAGAGGACAGCATGTTGGCTGGGATAACTGGTTAACAGTACTTCCACATCCTGCAGGATTAGCTCCTTTCTTTACTTTAAACTGGGGAGCATATGCACAAAATCCTGATTCTTTAGATCAAGTATTTGGAACGGCTGAAGGAGCTGGAACAGCAATCTTTACTTTCTTAGGAGGTCTTCATCCTCAAAGTGAAGCATTATGGCTTACTGATATTGCTCATCACCATATTGCAATTGGAACAGTTTTTGTAATTGCTGGCCATATGTATAGAAATACTTTTGGCATAGGACATAGTCTCAAAGAAATTACAGAAGCTCATAATACTAGACACCCAAATGATCCTCATAAAGGTAGTTTCGGAATTAATCACGATGGTATATATGAAACTGTAAATAACTCATTACATTTCCAACTTGGACTAGCATTAGCATCACTTGGAGTAGCAACTTCTCTTGTGGCGCAACATATGGGAGCACTTCCTTCTTATGCTTTTATCGCTAGGGACTACACTACACAATCTGCTTTATATAGTCATCATCAGTACATAGCAATGTTCTTGATGGTTGGTGCTTTTGCACATGGAGCTATTTTCTTTGTGAGAGATTATGATCCTGAATTAAATAAAGATAACGTATTAGCAAGAGTTCTTGGAACAAAGGAAGCATTAATAAGCCACCTTAGTTGGGTAACAATGTTACTTGGATTCCATACTTTAGGAATTTATGTCCATAACGATGTTGTTGTAGCTTTTGGTAATCCTGAAAAGCAAATTCTAATTGAGCCAGTATTTGCTCAATTTGTTCAAGCAGCACAAGGTAAGATGATGTACGGCTTCAATGCTCTACTATCTGATCCTACAAGTTCAGCAAGTCTTGCTGCTAATTCATTACCAGGTAATCATTACTGGATGGATCTTATCAATAGACAAGATGCATTAAGTGCATTCTTACCTATAGGTCCTGCAGATTTCTTAGTTCATCATGCTATCGCTTTAGGTCTTCATACAACTGCTTTAATCCTTATCAAAGGTGCACTTGATGCTAGAGGAACTAAATTAATTCCTGATAAGAAAGATTTAGGTTATGCATTCCCTTGTGATGGACCTGGTCGTGGAGGTACTTGTGATAGCTCATCATGGGATGCTATGTACTTAGCGATGTTCTGGGCATTAAATTTAATAGCATGGGTAACTTTCTACTGGCATTGGAAACACTTAGCAATATGGCAGGGTAATGTAGCACAATTTAATGAATCAGGAACTTATCTAATGGGTTGGTTCAGAGATTATCTCTGGTTAAACTCTGCTCAACTTATTAACGGATATAATCCATTTGGAGTAAACTCATTATCTCCTTGGGCTTGGATGTTCCTATTCGGTCACTTAGTTTGGGCTACAGGTTTCATGTTCCTAATATCATGGCGTGGTTACTGGCAAGAATTAATTGAAACATTAGTTTGGGCACATCAGCGTACTCCAATTGCTAACCTTGTTGGCTGGAGAGATAAGCCAGTAGCGCTTTCAATCGTTCAAGCTAGATTAGTTGGATTAGCACATTTCACCATTGGTAATATTCTTACATTCGGTGCATTTGTGATTGCATCAACTTCTGGTAAGTTTGGCTAAATTTTACTTTAAATAATTCAAATCACCACAGATGTGGTGATTTTTTTTTGTTTAATTTTAATGTAGTAAATTAAGTTAAAATTATATAAATATATCAAATATAAATGTCAGATATAAAACAATTAATTTCTATTGTCATTCCTGTTTTCAATGAAAGTGAGAGTATTGGTTTTTTATTGGATGAAGTTATAAATGTAATGTCATTACATAAATTTAATTTTGAATTGATTGTTGTAAATGATGGTTCTAGAGACAATACTCAACAAGTATTAAAACAATTAACTCTTAAAATTAAAGAATTGTCAGTGATTTCCCTTCGCAAAAATTATGGGCAAACTGCAGCAATGTCAGCTGGCTTTGATAACTCTAAAGGCGATATTGTCATTACTTTGGATGGTGATTTACAGAATGATCCAAATGATATTCCGATATTAATTTCGGAAATTAATAATGGCTACGATTTGATTTGTGGATGGAGGTTTGATAGAAAAGATAAATTAATTAATAGAAAGATACCATCAAAAATAGCGAATAAATTAATAGCTTGCGTAACAGGTTTGAAGTTGCATGACTATGGATGTTCATTAAAAGCTTTTAAGAAAGAGATAATAGATGATATTAAATTGTATGGAGAACTTCACAGGTTTTTGCCCGTCTTAGCAAATATTGAAGGTGCAAGAATCAAAGAAATTAAAGTCAATCACAGAAGCAGGCAATATGGATCTAGCAAATATGGAATAGATAGAACTTTTAGAGTTTTAATGGATTTACTAACTGTTTGGTTTATGACTAAATTTTTAACAAGACCGATGTATGGATTTGGTTTTGTTGGAATCATAAGTATTTTGATTAGCCTTGCAATGAGTTCCTATTTGATAGTTTTAAAAATAATGGGTGATGATATTGGAAATCGTCCGTTGTTAATGTTTGCATTAATATTGGGAATTGCTGGGGTTCAATTATTTAGCTTTGGATTATTGAGCGAACTTTTAATTAGAACATATCATGAAAGTCAAAGTCGTCCAATTTATAGAATAAGGTCAATAAGTAGTGCCAATCAAAATTAAAATTTTACTTGAATTTTCTTATTAATAAAGCCGAAATTTCAACGACTTCAGGAGAAATATCTCTTAAGCCTTTTCGCAAAATTGGTACTGTTGATTTATCAGCCAATTCTTCCGCTATTTTTAATGCCTTTAATTTATTTTCTGTATTACCCTGAAAAAGACTAAACATTTTTTTTCTTTGAGAACTTTTATAAAATGCTGAGTACTTTTTTTCTTCGTGAATATATAAAAAACTATTTTTATTAGATGAAAATTTATTAATTTTTTTAAATTTAGCAGAATATATATTACTTTTATTTATTAACTTTTTAATACTTCTTTTTTTAAAAACTATAAGTAATATTCCTATAAAAATAATAAGTACAATTACGAAGAAATTTAACATGTAAAAAGTTAATAATTTTTATATCATCCAGTAATAAAATTAACACTATTTCGCAGATAAATACTAAAGTGTTTAAAGATGTTTAAAGAACTATGCCATCTGATTTACCAAGTCTCTTACCCTCAATTTTTGTTCCATTAATTGGTATAGCAATGCCTGCTGTTTTTATCGTATTGATTGGAAGATTTATAACAGCAACTGAATAAATTACTAAACACTTAATTATTAAAAAAATGAGCGACTTTCAAAAATCATTCTCAGAATCAACAAGTTCAATTAAGTTTGATGAGAAATACATAGATAACTCTGTACAACCAAATGATATTGGTGTTGCAGAACAATGGGCAGTAAAAACAGTTGCTGATCCATGTGTTGGTAATTTAGCTACTCCTGTAAATAGTGGTTATTTTACGAAAGCCTTTATAAATAATCTGCCTTTTTATAGAGAAGGTATTTCTCCTAATTTTAGAGGTTTAGAAACTGGAGCAGCATTTGGATATCTTCTATACGGTCCTTTCACTATGACTGGCCCATTAAGAAATTCTGAATTTGCTCTGACAGCTGGACTTCTTGCTGCTATTGGGGCTGTTCATATTTTGACAGCACTTTTAGTTTTATATAATGCACCAGGTAAAGCCCCTAATGTTCAACCTCCAGATGCGACTGTAAATAACCCACCAAAAGATTTATTTACAAGAGCAGGTTGGGCTGATTTTACAAGTGGATTTTGGTTAGGAGGCTGTGGTGGAGCTGTTTTTGCTTGGCTACTCGTTGGGACATTACACTTAGATACCATAATGCCAATTATTAAAAATATTTGGACTGCTGGTTAATACCTAGATATAAAGAATAATCAATATTTTTAATTGAGCTGTCAGCTCTACTTACTAACGTATTGTTCTATCCCACCTGTAATTTTTTACTATTCTTCCTGCCGATATTAGTTTGGATTTATAATGCAATGAGATTTTATCATTAGGACATTTTAGGGTATCTAATCCTATTCCATTTCTCCCAAACTCTTTACCTGAACTATGGTAATACAACCCATCACCTTTGTAGATTCCTACATGTTCACATCTTTTTTTATTTCCAAAAAATAAAAGATCGCCTGGTTGAAGAGCTGTATAAGATTCTTTGAAGTAAAAAAGGTGTTTGCAAAAACTCTTTATTTGATAAGAGTCTCGAGGGATATAAATATGATGTTTGAAAAAAGCCGTCTGAATTAAACCGGAACAATCAAAGTTTGGTCCTAAAGTGCCTCCCCAAAGGTATTTATTTTTTTTTTCAGCTTGATCCTTGATCCAGTTTAAAATTAAGGGAACTTTAACCTTGATAAAGGAGTATTCATTTTTAAAATTCATATTTTTTCCTACTTCGTATTTTTCAATAATCAATCCATCCAAATTTATCCAACAAATGTAACCATCTTCATATAGTTGAACTAGAATCCTTGAAAAATTTTGGTTATGTTGATAAATATTTGGATAAAGTAGCCTAAAAATTCTATTTTTAAAAATTTCAGTCACTAATTTATTTTCTGTTTGATTTTGATATCCAGAAATATTAACTTTTAATTTCCACCAAATAGTTTTTGAAAAATTAGTTTGTTTAAATAGTGAGATAGGATTTTTATAATTTTCCATACAATGTCCTTTTACTATTTAAGTAAAGAGATGGGTCTAGCCTTAAATGATATTTTAGGGAAAGCATGCTCTAATAATAAAGATTTTTCAAGAGAAGATATTGCCATAACTTGGATTAATTATAAAAGTGAAAATAAAAGTGTATTTAAAGGTTTTGGAACTGGCATTAATAATAAAAAAATGGTTTATCCTGCCAGTATTGTGAAGTTAGTTTATGGCCTTGCTGCATATTATTGGATTAAAAAAGGAAGTTTATTATTAACAGAGGAACTTATTGATGCTGTAAGGAAAATGTTGTCTTTCTCAAGTAATAATGCAACAAGCTTCTTAATTGATTTACTTACTGGAACAACAAGTGGACCGTGTATTGAAGGCGAATTATGGGAAAATTGGAAATACCAAAGAAGTATAATAAACGATTGGCTACATGATTTACATTGGGAGGAATTAAGTGGTATCAATTGCTGTCAGAAGACCTGGGATGATGGACCATTTGGTCGTGAAAAAGAATTCTATGGACAAAATAATAAAAATAGAAACGCTATGAATTCTGATTCAGCTGCTAGGATTTTGGAGGAAATTATGATTCATATTGATTATCAAAAAAATGATTTAAATTTACGAAGTTTTTTAAAAAGGAATTTAAATAAAGTTGTTCTTAAAAACGATTCTCTTAATCAAATAGATGGTTTTTTGGGTGAAGGATTACCAGAAAGTATTAATCTTTGGAGTAAAGCAGGCTTAATGTCTGAAGTTAGACATGATTCAGCTTGGTGGATTAATAGTCAATCTCTACAAACTTTATTAGTTGTTTTTTGTAATGGAGAAAAATATTCCAAAGATACTTTTTTCTTACCATTAATAGCTAAAGAAGTATATGAATTTAACAAGAGATATACAATCAAATACTAAAGTAAATCGTCGAAGTAATTTGAATCTCGCTGATCAGTATAGGCTTCATAAGGTAACATCATTACCTCTTCAGAATCTAAATCATTCATAATCCATTCTCTATATTCTGCTAACAGACTTTTTCTATCTTCATTATCTAATTCATAAATACGCAATGCTGTATCTTTAAAATTTTCTTTTATTAAATTTTCAATTTCTTTCTTCCTCATTTTATTTTAATTCCCCCTCCAAAATTACTCTTCTAATTGTTGATAATGCGATTCCAGTTTGTGATCTGATTGATCGATATGAATATCCCTCATTACGCAATCTGATTACTAAAGATTCTTTTAAAGGACTTATTTTGGGCCTTCCTCCCAGATTATTTCCTGATAATTTTCTGCGCAATAGTTGTTCTTTTTTTCTTTCACCTAAACTTTTGTCTTCTAAATTTTCTAAATCATATAAAATCTTAAAAATTGAAGAAACTGCTTTAGAGGATTCCTCAGCAGCAAAAAAGCCAGTTAAAGTTCGCAATTTAATATTCATATTAATAAGTTTATTTATTGTCCTCAAACAATCTTTTTTATTTTTAAATGCTCGATCAAGCTGAGTTATTATTAATTGATCGCCTTTAGTTAAGTAATTTATAGCTTGATTGAGTTGGGGTTTAATTTCTTCATCTAAACTTATAAATTCAGAGAAAACTAAACTGCAACCCTCTTCCTTTAAAAGTTTAATTTGCTCTTCTAAGTATTCATATTCATTATGAGCAGCTCTAGCATAACCTATTGCTTTAGAGCCTTTATATTTTTCAGATAGTAAAAGACGTTTTCTTTTAAATTTAAAAGTCAATGTTTTATTACATATATTTTTTACTGTATCAATAAATAAATAAAAAAACACTTTTTAGGACAAAAAAAATAATTTAAAAATATCTAGATCTGCCCATTTTGCATATAATTAAAACGTTTTGATATCTATATTAAAAATAACGTTCTAAATATTGTTTTAATTATGGTTGATAGAACAAAAATATTGTTAAAGTTGTAACTTGAATTAGGATTTTTAAATTATTGATGGAATAGTTAAATGAATTTATTTATTGATTTCTATTGAAAGGCTTCTTTTTTAATTATTAATAGTTAATTCAAATTGTTTTTAGTAAAATAAAGTTACAGGCAAGAATCAATTAATTAATTTGACTAATAATCCCAATAGTTTAATTTCAAAACCTGATTGGTTAAGAGTAAAAGCCCCCCAAGTTGAGAGAATTGGGAATACTGCAAACTTGTTAAATGATTTAAATCTCAATACTGTATGTCAAGAAGCAAGCTGTCCAAATATTGGTGAATGTTTTGCTAGTGGAACTGCCACTTTCCTCATAATGGGCCCTGGCTGTACTAGAGCATGTCCATATTGCGATATTAATTTTGATAGATCTAAAAGAGAATTAGATCCAACAGAACCACATCGTCTAGCCGAAGCTGTTTATAGAATGAATCTAAAACATGTTGTGATCACATCAGTCAATAGAGACGATCTTGAGGATGGTGGCGCATCTCAATTTTTTGAATGTGTTTATCATGTAAGAAAAAAATCTCCTGAAACTACTATTGAGCTTTTAATTCCTGATTTTTGTGGCAACTGGAAAGCTCTTGAAACAGTTCTTGATTCAAATCCAAACGTTTTAAACCATAATATTGAGACTGTTCCTTCGCTATATAAAAAAGTAAGACCTCAGGGTAAATATAAGAGAACTCTTGAGTTACTTAAAAGAACCAGAGACTATTCTTCCAAAGTTTATACAAAGTCAGGCTTTATGCTTGGTTTAGGAGAAAAAGATGAAGAGGTCTTAAGTCTTCTTAAGGATTTAAAAAGTAATTTCGTTGATATTGTTACTATTGGCCAATATTTATCTCCTGGCCCTAATCATTTACCAGTTCAAAGATTTGTGAGTCCCTCAAAATTTAATTACTTTAAAGTTTTCGGAGAAAAAGAGTTGGACTTTATGCAAGTAGTTAGTTCTCCTTTGACTCGAAGCAGTTACCATGCTGAAGAGATTCAAAAACTTATGAAAAAGTATCCAAGATAGTTAATTTCATTTAATTGAATCTACCCACTCATTTAATTTCCATTCAACTAGATTATTTTTAATCATCGGATCATTCTTGATGATTTTAAGTGCATTTTTATAATTATTCATTTCAAGAATGAGTAATCCGCCGTCACCTGGCTTATTAAACTCGTCAACCAAAAAACCACTTTTTATATTAATACCCTCTTTTTGTAATTTTTTTATCCAAATAATATGTTTGTGAATTATTTTTCTTTTTAAATCATTATTAATTAAGTATTCTTTTTTTATAATTTCAGTTTTTACAAAGAAAGGCATTTACATTTTCTTTATGCCAAGCATCTCTTCTTCACTTGGGGGAACAATTAATTTGAAATTATTCTTGAAATGAGGCCAATTTTCAATTATTTCAGCAGCTTTTAAGCTATTTGTTTTTGCTCGATATTCTCTAATAATTTCTAATAAAATATCTTCCTGCTTTGATGAAGTGATTTTGTGAATGCTAACTATTTCTTTATTAACTTTATTACTTAGATCATTGTTTTCATCGATTATAAAAGCTATTCCACCAGTCATGCCCGCACCAATATTCCTTCCTGTGGAACCTAGAATCACTACTTTTCCGCCAGTCATGTATTCACAACAATGATCACCTGCTCCCTCTGTTACTGCTATCGCACCACTATTTCTTACGGCGAATCTTTCTCCTGATTTTCCTAATGCAAATAATTTTCCACCTGTTGCTCCATAAAGGCAAGTATTTCCCAATATGACTTGTTCGGAAGACATTCTATCTATTTTTGGTGGAATTATTGTGAGTATTCCCCCATTCATTCCTTTACAAACATAATCATTAGCTTCTCCGATTAATCGAACATTCATTCCATTCAATAAAAAGGCACCAAAGCTTTGTCCTGCATATCCTTTGAAATTTAAGTTGAGTTCGCCATTGAAGCCAGTGTTGCCATGAAGTTCTGCAATTTCGCCTGATATTTTCGCACAAACACTTCTATCTGTATTTTTTATCTCAATTGCTTTGGTTAATTTTTCGTGATTTTTAATTGAATCTATAAATTCAGTATCAGACAAAAACTCATCTTCTAATACAGAACCATTACTATGAGCATTTTTTGAGTGTATTAACCATGATCTATCATTGTTTGAATGTTCATTATTTACTAGAGAAGAAAGATCGATATTGGAAGTTTTAGGAAGAACGATATTTCTTGCAGAAAGAAATTCTTGATTACCAATCAGTTCTTCCATATTAGAAACACCTATACTACTCATTATCTGTCTTACTTCTTCAGCAATATATAAGAAAAAATTGACAACATTTTCTGGAATACCTTTAAATCTTTTTCTTAATTCTTCTTTTTGAGTGGCAACACCAACAGGACACTTGTTTGTATGACAAACACGAGCCATAATGCATCCTTCAGCAATCATCGCTACGGAACCGAAACCATATTCTTCAGCACCTAGTAAAGCTGCAATAACTACATCCCAGCCTGTTTTAAGACCTCCATCAGTTCTCAAAATTACTCTTTCACGTAAGTTATTCTCTAAGAGAGATTTATGAACCTCAGCAACACCTAGTTCCCATGGTAAACCTGCATGTTTAATAGAACTTAGGGGTGAAGCACCTGTTCCTCCGTCATGGCCTGAAATTTGAATTACATCTGCATTAGCTTTGCTTACTCCAGCAGCAATAGTGCCTATACCAATTTCAGAAACAAGTTTAACGCTCACTTTCGCTTTTGGATGCACTTGGTGTAAGTCATGGATAAGTTGAGCTAAATCTTCAATTGAATAAATATCATGATGTGGGGGAGGAGATATTAGAGCTACTCCAGGTTTACTATTTCTTAGTTTTGCGATGTAAGAATCAACTTTTGGACCAGGTAATTGTCCCCCTTCTCCAGGCTTTGCACCTTGAGCCATTTTAATTTCGAGTTGTTTACCACTTCTTAGATATTCAGGTGTGACTCCAAATCTACCTGAGGCTATTTGTTTAATAGCTGAGCATGCGGTGTCTCCATTTTCTAGACCTTTAATAAATGGCAATGTCGCTGATTGAGTATTTTCATCGATATCGTTTAAAACATTAAAACGAGCCGGATCTTCTCCCCCTTCTCCACTATTACTTTTCCCACCAATTCTATTCATTGCAACTGCCAGCACTTCATGAGCCTCTCTTGACAAGGCACCCAAACTCATTCCTCCAGTACAGAACCTTTTGCAAATTGATTCAACACTTTCAACTTCTTCTAAAGGGATGCTTTTTCTTTGTGAATTAATTGTTAGTAAATCTCTTAGAGATGTAGTCGGTCTATTACTAATGAGTTTTTTGTAAGTTTCAAAATGATCGTATCCTGGTCCTTGTTTTACAGCTGAATGTAAAACCTTGGACATCTCAGGATTATTGGAATGATATTCTCCATTATTTCTAAATTGTACAAATCCTAAAAATTCTAATTTCTTTAAATCGATCTCTGGAAAGGCTTTCGTATGTATTGAAAGTGTCTCATTAGTTAATTCTTTTAATGTTATGCCAGCGATACGGCTTGTTGTACCATCAAAAGCAATTTTTATTAAGTCAGATCCAAGGCCTACAGCTTCAAAAATTTGTGCTCCATGGTAACTAGATAAAAGTGAAATACCTATTTTAGAAAGAATTTTTCTTAAACCGTCCTCTAGAGCTTTTTTAATATTTTCTTGAACATCAATTATTGATAGTGGATTTATTTTTTTGCTATCAATAAGTTTTTGTGTCTTTGGATGTTTTAACCAATGTCTTCCTGCTTCTAATGTCAACCAAGGGCAAACTGCGCTTGCACCATAACCAATCAAACATGCCAAATGATGAGTGCTCCAACATTGACCTGTTTCAATAATTAGAGAAGCTTTAAGCCTGATTTCTTGTTTTAGAAGATAATGATGTATTGCCCCAATAGCAAGTAAAGGAGGAATAAAAGTCTTTTTAGGATTAATTCCCTTATCAGAAATAATAATTAAAGAGCAACCTTCTTTAATAGAGAGCTCACTCTGTTTACAAATCGCTTTTAATTGGTTCTCTAAGCCTTGAACTCCTTCCTCTATATCAAACAAAGTTGAAATTGTTTGAGATTTAATTTTTGATGTTTTAATGGAAATGAGTTCTTCCTCATTGAGAATAGGGCTTTGTAAATGAACAAAAGGTTTAGGATCTTTAATTTCAAATGGTGTACATCTTTCTCCAAGATGCATCTCTAAACTCATTACCAGTTTTTCTCTCAGAGGGTCAATAGGAGGATTTGTAACTTGCGCAAATCTTTGCTTGAAATAGTCATATAAAATATGTGGCTTTGAAGAAAGCACTGCTAGTGGGATATCGTCACCCATGCAATAGGTAGGCTCTTTGGCTAATGAAGCCATTGAATCCAAGATCAAATCATTATCTTCGGATGAAAAGCCATACGCAGTTTGTTGTTGTAACAACTCAAGGTCTTTTAGTTTGCAGTCTTCAAACCATTCACAATTTTTAATTTTTATATTTCTATTACTTAAGAGGTTTTTATAATCATGTCTTAGAGCCGCTTCAGATTTTACTTCCCAATTCCTTAGGATTTCATTCTTGTGCAAATCAACTGCTAACATTTGTCCCGGCCCTAATCGACCTTTCTCTATAACTCTTTCATCTTCAAGATCAACTACCCCTGTTTCAGAACCCATTATTACAAAACCATCATTTGTTATTGAATATCTTGCTGGTCTTAGGCCATTTCTATCAAGTGTTGCCCCTACAAAATTCCCATCAGCAAATACAAGGAGTGCGGGTCCATCCCAAGCTTCTTGCAGGCTCGCAGAATATTCATAAAAAGCTTTTATTTCCTCTCTCTGTTCGAGTTCTGGTTGATCTCTAAATGCTTCAGGAACAAGTTTTAATAATGAGTCAGTAATGGGCTGACCTGAACGAATATTGATTTCAAGAGTTGCATCAAGATTTGATGAATCACTTTTATTTATATCTACGATTGGCTTTATTTCGTTAGATAACTCTCCCCAAAAATCATCTATGTGTGTTTCTGAAGCTTTGGCCCAGTTGATATTACCTAAGAGAGTATTAATTTCACCGTTATGACCTAAGAATCGCATCGGCTGAGCTAGTGGCCATTTTGGAAGTGTATTAGTACTAAATCTTCTATGGTAAACGGAAAATGAGACTTTAAAACTCTCTTCTTTTAAGTCTTGATAAAACTCAGATAATATTTCGGAACGAACCATACCTTTGTAAACAACTGTTTTTGAACTTAGTGAGGCGAAATAAAATTCACAATCTCCAACGTTGTTTTTAAAACTTTCTCTTATTTTTTTTTCAATTCTTTTCCTTAATTGGAATAAAATCTTCTCTATATCATCGTTATCTTTTTTTTCTATAAATAAAATCCACTGACTTATAAATGGAGAATTTGCTTTGGCCAAAGGACCTAAGATTTCATTATTAACAGGTACTGTTCTCCAAGATGTTTTATTGATTTTTAATTTTTTAGCTTCCTCCTCGCATATTGATTTACATTCTTCAATTTTCTCTTTTTTATTAGGCATAAAAATCATACCTAAACCTTTATCATAATCTTTTTTATTTTCAAGATTTACTTCTTTTTCTAAGTAATTCCACGGGATTGAACATAAAATCCCTGCTCCATCTCCTGAGTCACTATCACCTCCACAACCTCCTCTATGCTCCATGCAGTTAAGGCCTTTCAGGGATTGTTTTAAGATCCAGTTGCTTTCTATACCTTTAATATTTGCTATAAAACCAACCCCACACGCATCTTTCTCACCAATTATTCCATTTGGGGAATAACTATCTTGATATGGCCCAACGATTCTTTTGATACTCTCTCCCATAGATTATTTAATTCTATTTAGTTTTTATGTAATTCTATTATAAAAATAAATATGAAAATAAATATAAAGATAATGAATATTTACCAAAGAATTTTAATTTCACAAATTTTTAGAAAAATATCATTAAAAACTTTTAGTTGGTGCTCGTAAAAGGTTATGATAATGAAATGTTTATTTTTTTCAAAATATAATAGATGCCTACCATCTCACAATTAATAGGTTCAGAAAGAAAACGTCTGACTAAGAAAACAAAATCTCCTGCATTAAAAGCTTGCCCTGAAAGAAGAGGAGTATGTACGAGAGTTTATACATCAACACCTAAAAAACCTAATTCAGCTTTAAGAAAAGTCGCAAGGGTGAGATTAACCTCCGGTTTCGAAGTAACGGCTTATATTCCTGGTATTGGTCATAATTTGCAAGAACATTCAGTAGTGCTACTTAGGGGTGGAAGAGTGAAGGACTTGCCAGGAGTTAGATATCATATAATAAGAGGAACTTTAGATACTGCTGGAGTCAAAGATAGACGTCAATCCAGATCTAAGTATGGAGCTAAAGCTCCAAAAGATTAATTTGTAAACATCACTTTTTAAAAACATGTCACGTCGTAATGCAGCAGTTAAAAGACCAATTCTTCCAGATCCTCAATTTAATAGTCGTCTTGCTTCAATGATGATTTCTCGATTGATGAAACATGGTAAAAAATCTACAGCTCAAAGAATATTGTCTGATGCTTTTTCTTTAATAAGCGAGAGAACAGGTGGGAATGCAGTCGAATTATTTGAAACAGCTGTAAAAAATGCTACTCCTCTTGTTGAGGTACGAGCTAGAAGAGTTGGTGGAGCAACATATCAAGTACCTATGGAAGTGCGCCAAGAAAGGGGTACAGCTATGGCTTTAAGATGGCTTGTTACATTCTCACGTGCAAGGAATGGAAAAAGTATGTCCCAAAAACTTGCTGGTGAGTTGATGGATGCAGCAAATGAAACAGGTAGTGCTGTTAAAAAAAGAGAAGACACTCATAAAATGGCTGAAGCTAACAAAGCTTTTGCACATTACAGATATTAATTTCATCAAAAAGGTGCTTAAGTAGTTTATTATTATTAAAGTTTGCTTTTAGGGTGAACTATACTTATCAAAAATTATTTTATTTGGAGCTTTAAAATTGGCACGCGACTTTCCCCTAGAACGAGTAAGGAACATAGGTATAGCCGCTCATATTGATGCAGGGAAAACTACTACTACTGAAAGAATTTTGTTTTATTCAGGTGTTGTTCACAAGATAGGAGAAGTACATGATGGTGCTGCCGTAACTGATTGGATGGCTCAAGAACGAGAAAGAGGAATAACTATTACTGCTGCTGCAATATCTACTAGTTGGCAAGATCACAGGATTAATATTATTGATACCCCTGGACACGTTGATTTTACAATTGAAGTGGAAAGATCAATGCGAGTTTTGGACGGAGTCATAGCTGTATTTTGCGCAGTTGGTGGAGTTCAGCCTCAATCTGAAACAGTCTGGCGTCAAGCAGATAGATACTCTGTCCCAAGAATGGTTTTTGTTAATAAAATGGATAGGACTGGTGCAGATTTTCTAAAAGTTAATAAACAAATTAAAGATCGATTAAAGGCAAATGCACTTCCAATTCAGCTACCTATTGGAGCTGAAGGCGATCTCACAGGAATTATTGATCTAGTGGCAAACAAAGCATATCTTTACAAAAATGACTTAGGTACTGATATCGAAGAAGCTCCAATTCCATCTGACATGGAGGACGAAGCTGCTGATTGGAGATATAAGTTGATGGAAAGTGTTGCAGAAAATGATGAAGAGTTAATAGAAGCATTCCTTGAAACAGGAGAACTATCTGAAGAACAACTTAAAAAAGGAATCAGAGAAGGGGTTTTAAAACATGGGTTGGTTCCAGTATTGTGCGGTTCAGCTTTTAAGAATAAAGGAGTCCAACTTGTATTAGACGCTGTAGTTGATTACTTGCCAGCTCCAGTTGATGTGAAACCAATACAAGGTGTTTTACCAAGTGGCAAAGAGGATGTTAGACCTTCAGATGATAATGCTCCTTTCAGTGCATTAGCTTTCAAAGTGATGTCAGATCCCTATGGGAAACTAACTTTTGTAAGAATGTATTCAGGCGTCCTTTCAAAAGGAAGTTATGTAATGAATTCTACTAAGGATGCTAAAGAGAGAATTTCCAGATTAGTGATCCTTAAGGCTGATGAAAGAGAAGAGGTTGATGAATTGAGGGCTGGGGATTTAGGAGCTGTATTAGGTCTTAAGAATACAACAACTGGTGATACTCTATGTAACACAGAAGACCCAATAGTTTTAGAGACATTATTTATTCCTGAACCAGTTATCTCGGTGGCTGTCGAGCCAAAAACTAAAGGTGATATGGAAAAATTATCCAAAGCACTAACTGCTTTGTCTGAAGAGGATCCAACTTTTAGGGTAAGTACAGATCCTGAGACAAATCAAACTGTTATTGCAGGTATGGGTGAGTTACACTTAGAAATCCTTGTTGACAGAATGTTAAGGGAATTTAAGGTTGAAGCAAATATAGGAGCCCCTCAGGTTTCATATAGAGAGACTATTAGGTCTAGTTCTAAAGGTGAAGGTAAATATGCTAGACAAACTGGAGGAAAAGGCCAATATGGTCATGTCATTATTGAAATGGAACCTGCTGAAGTTGGTAAAGGTTTCGAATTTGTAAACAAAATTGTCGGTGGAGCTGTACCAAAAGAGTATATTGGTCCTGCATCTAATGGAATGAAAGAAACCTGTGAATCTGGTGTTCTTGCCGGTTATCCACTCATTGATGTAAAAGTAACACTAGTCGATGGTTCATTCCACGATGTAGACTCATCTGAAATGGCCTTCAAAATTGCAGGTTCCATGGCTTTTAAAGACGGGGTTAAAAAATGCAATCCTGTCCTTTTAGAGCCTATGATGAAAGTTGAGGTCGAAAGTCCTGACGACTTTCTTGGATCTGTAATTGGTGATCTTTCTTCTAGAAGAGGTCAAGTAGAAGGACAATCTGTTGATGATGGATTGTCTAAGGTACAGGCCAAAGTGCCCTTAGCCGAAATGTTCGGTTATGCCACTCAGCTCCGATCAATGACTCAAGGTCGGGGTATATTTTCAATGGAGTTCGCAAATTATGAGGAAGTTCCTCGTAATGTTGCTGAAGCTATCATTTCCAAGAATCAGGGCAACTCCTGATCTCTAAACTAAAAAAACTCTTAAACCCTCGATTCTTTAATTCAAAATGGCTCGCGAGAAGTTCGAAAGGAACAAACCACATGTCAACATAGGTACTATTGGCCATGTTGATCATGGAAAAACAACACTAACTGCTGCTATTACAAATGTATTAGCTAAAAAAGGTCAAGCTCAAGCTCAAGACTATGGAGACATTGATGGTGCTCCTGAAGAAAGAGAGCGTGGTATTACCATTAATACTGCTCATGTTGAATATGAAACTGAAGGCAGGCATTATGCTCACGTCGATTGCCCAGGTCATGCTGATTATGTGAAAAACATGATCACAGGCGCCGCTCAGATGGACGGAGCTATTCTAGTTTGTGCAGCTACGGATGGTCCTATGGCTCAAACAAAAGAGCATATTCTTTTAGCTAAACAGGTTGGAGTTCCTGCACTTGTAGTTGCTCTCAATAAGTGCGATATGGTCGATGATGAAGAAATTATTGAACTTGTCGAAATGGAAATTAGAGAACTGTTAGACAGTTATGACTTCCCTGGAGATGACATTCCTATCGTTCAAGTTTCAGGTTTAAAAGCTCTCGAAGGAGATTCCACATGGGAATCAAAGATTGAAGAATTAATGAAAGCAGTTGATGCTAGCATTCCCGAACCAGAAAGAGAAGTTGATAAACCATTCTTGATGGCAGTTGAAGACGTTTTCTCGATTACTGGTAGAGGTACTGTTGCTACTGGCAGAATTGAGAGAGGTAAAGTTAAGGTTGGAGAAGAAGTTGAAATAGTTGGAATAAGAGATACAAGAGTAACAACTGTTACTGGAGTTGAAATGTTCCGAAAACTTCTTGATGAAGGTATGGCTGGCGACAATGTTGGTTTACTTTTACGCGGTGTACAAAAAGAAGATATTGAGAGAGGAATGGTACTTGTAAAGAAAGGATCTATTACCCCTCATACTCAGTTTGAAGGAGAAGTTTATGTCCTCAAAAAAGAAGAGGGCGGAAGACATACTCCTTTCTTTGCAGGATACAGACCCCAGTTTTATATCAGAACAACTGATGTGACAGGTCAAATAACTGCATTTACCTCAGATGATGGCTCTAATGTTGAAATGGTTATGCCTGGAGACAGAATTAAAATGACTGGAGAATTAATTTGTCCAGTAGCTATCGAACAAGGCATGCGATTTGCTATACGTGAAGGTGGACGTACTATTGGTGCTGGAGTTGTTTCTAAAATACTCAAATAATACATTTGAATTTTAAAAAATTAACCTCAATCATTTAATATAGGTTTATAGATAAGGGTCATTTATTTAATGACCCTTCACTAGGAATTATTTGAAACTATGACTGCATCAATTGCACAACAAAAAATAAGAATAAGACTCAAGGCATTTGATAGAAGAATGCTTGATTTATCATGCGATAAAATAATTCAAACTGCTGATACTACTTCTGCTTCGGCTATAGGTCCAATACCTTTACCTACAAAAAGGAAGATTTATTGTGTACTAAGATCACCTCATGTTGATAAAGATTCAAGAGAGCATTTTGAAACAAGAACACATCGAAGAATAATTGATATATACAGTCCTTCTGCAAAAACTATTGATGCTTTAATGAAACTAGATCTCCCTAGTGGTGTAGATATAGAAGTTAAACTTTAATAAATCCCGAAATTGCCTTAAATTGATTAATATAAAAACAATGAAATGAGGTTTAAATGGGAGAACTCTCAGTAAGGGAATTACCTTTATTTCCTTTGCCAGAGGTAGTCCTTTTTCCTCAAGAAGTATTGCCTTTACATATTTTTGAATCTAGATATAGGATCATGCTCCAATCTGTTCTTGAGAGTGATTCTATGTTTGGGGTTATCAAGTGGGATCCAACTACTAAAAGTATGGCTAATGTGGGATGTTGCGCACAAATTATAAAACATCAAACTGCAGAGGATGGGAGAAGTAATATTATCACTCTTGGCCAACAAAGATTTCAAGTCCTTGAAATAACCCGTTCGACTCCATTTTGTTCTGCGATGGTTAGTTGGATTAGTGATGAGAAAATTGATGACTTTCAAAAATTAGATTCTCTAAAAGATTCAGTAAAGGAAGCACTTAGTGATGTTATTAATTTAACTAGTAAATTGACTAATACCAAGAAAAATCTACCTGATAAATTACCTGACAACCCAATGGATTTATCATTTTGGATAGGAGCTCATTTGGGCGGTCCTGTTGCGGATGAACAGCAAAGACTTCTTGAGGAGAGAAATACTTTTACCCGTTTGCAAAGAGAATATGAAATGCTTGATCATACAAGAAAACAACTTGCAGCAAGAACAGCATTGAAAGAGAGTTTTCCCGATATAAAAGAAAGTTAAATGTTTGAATTATTATTCCCTTTTTTTTTAATAGTTTTATTCTTTCTAGTCCTCGCTATTATCTGGAGAAAAAATGCTAGGAAATATATATCTTCCGATACAGTAGCTTCTGCCTATGATGCTTGGACCCAGGATAAATTACTTGAGAGATTGTGGGGAGAACATATACATTTGGGTTTTTATCCCTCAGGGGAAAAAAATATTGATTTTAGAAAGGCTAAAGTTCAGTTTGTTCATCAATTAGTCAAATGGAGTGGTTTAGATAAATTGCCACAGGGATCTAGAATACTCGATGTAGGTTGTGGAATAGGTGGAAGTTCTAGAATTCTTGCAAAATATTATGGGTTTAATGTCACTGGCATTACAATAAGTCCTGCTCAAGTTAAAAGAGCAAGAGAACTTACTCCTAATGGGCTAAATTGCAACTTCCAAGTTATGGATGCTTTGGATTTGAAATTTGATGATGGATCATTTGATGCAATCTGGAGTGTTGAAGCTGGTGCACACATGAATGATAAAACTAGATTTGCAGATGAAATGCTGAGAACTCTAAGACCTGGTGGGTATTTGGCATTGGCTGATTGGAACTCAAGAGACCTCGAGACATATCCTCCATCATTTTTTGAAAAGTTAGTTCTTAAACAATTACTTGAACAATGGGTACATCCTAATTTTATAAGCATTAACGAATTCAGTAATATTCTTATCACTAATGAAAATAGTTCAGGGAGAGTTATTTCTGAAAATTGGAATTCTTATACAAATCCTTCATGGTACGACTCCATTATTGAAGGCATTCGAAGGCCCTTAGTAATTTTGTCACTTGGCCCATTTGCGATTGTGAAGTCGATTAGAGAGATTCCAACAATACTTCTCATGAATTGGGCATTTAGAAAAGGTTTAATGGAGTTTGGAGTTTATAAATGCAGAGGATAAATTAATCTAGTTCAACATTTTCAGAAAAATAATTTCCAAAATCTACTAAATTCTTGCAAAGTGGCTTTAGCTTATTTTTCAATTCAAGAAAATTTTTAATGTTATTTTGATTATTGATTTCTAAATCAACATAAATTATATATTCTCCTAATTCTCTTTTTGAAGGTCTCGATTCAATTTTACTCATATTAAATCCAAAATCTGCAATATAATTTAAAGCTTTAAGCAAAGCACCTGGTTTATTTGAAATTAATGAGAAAGCAAAACTGGCAATATTAGCTAAATTTGAATTTGATTCCTTGCTCAATAAAACAAATCTAGTGCAATTACCTGGAACATCATTAATAGGAAAGGCTAATTCTTTAAGTCCTTCGATTTGAATTAATGATTTTGAACCTATAGCAGCTCTGAATTTACTCCCCTTGACCATATTGACAGCTTCTGATGTTGAATTTGTTGGGAGAGGAATTGCATTTGGAAGATTCTCAGATAACCATTCTGAACATTGAGCTAATGCTTGAGGATGAGATAATACTTCTGAAATGTTTGAAAGTTCTCCATCACTAATTAATGCATGTTTTATAGGTAAAACAATTGCTTTATTTATACAAATTTCAGGAAATTTCCAAAGAGCATCAAGAGTAGCTGTTACTCCTCCTTCTACAGAATTTTCTATAGGGACTACAGCAGCATCACAATTGTTGTACGCTATTGATTTAATGACCGAATGTAACCCATTACATGGTACAAATATAGGTGTCTGAAAATTGGCAAGCTTTGATAATATATGGGCTGCTTTTTCTGCGTATGTTCCTTGAGGACCTAAATATGCAACTTGTTTGCGCATGATTAATCGTAAAAAAAGAAGAGATCAAATAAGCATTGGAGGAATATAGAGAATGTTATTGTCTTTTGATGCTAAACAGAAACTCAAGCTTTCTGTAACACGTAATAAAGAATATCTTTCTAAATATCTTTTGGATGAAGAAAGAGTTGTTGGAGCAATGCTTGACTCCAAAAAATTAGTACCAGAAGGAGTAGGTAGATATAAGTATACAGTAACAAGTTTTAAGGTTTTTCAATTAGATATTAACCCTGTTGTCTCAATTGCGGTAGAAAATAAAGATGGAATTTTAAAAATGAGCGCCCTTGAAAGTACATTGGATGGTTTGGGGATGATAGATGATTTTAATCTTATTTTGAAAGCGAATTTGGAAGCAACTGATGTTGGTTTAGAAGGCGAGGCACTTCTTGGGGTATCTGTAAGCCAACCCCCTCTACTGAAGCTGGTACCAAAGAAAATTTTGGAATCTACTGGTCATTCGGTATTAAATGGGATTCTGTTGGGTATAAAGTCAAGGGTTCAACAGCAACTCGTAAAAGATTTTTTAAATTGGTGTGAATTAAATAAGATTTGATTTTTTTAAAAAACTTTTCCTATGAAGTTTAGTTATTCCATTTTTTTTGATTGATGAAAGATGCTCTCTAGTTCCATAACCTTTATTCTTAAATAACAAGTATCCTGAGTATTTTTTTTCTAACCTCTCCATTAGATGGTCGCGAGAGACTTTGGCAACTATGCTTGCTGAAGCTATCGAGATAAACTTTGAGTCTCCAGATACTATGTTTTTCTGAATTCCTTTCCATGGCCTTAATAATAAAGGGCCATCAATTATTAATTCAGATGGCTTTTCTTTTAATTTCTTTAGAGCTCTAATCATTGAAAGTTCCGTCGCAACCCTGATACCTAACTTATCTATTTCTCTGGCCGAAGATTGCCCAATTCCATAATCTGAAGAGAGCAATAAAATTTTTGGTAAAAGTAATTCTCTTTTTTTGGGAGTTAGTTTTTTACTATCTGTTACTCCAAATTGTTTTAACGTAAATTTATTTTTTTCTGTTAATACAATAGCTGCTGCAAAAACTGGACCAAAAATTGCTCCCCTTCCTACTTCATCTACTCCAACTTCTGTTAATTTATTCAATGCTTGCTGAAGATCTTCTTCTTTTTTTTCTTGCATTGTTTAGCTCATCTGCAAGTTCAGTTTCATCCTTTTTATCTGTAAATACAACTTCATTATTTTCATTAGTTTTATTTGTTGATTTATCTTTAGAATTTGCATTTGCTTCAACTTTAATTTGAATCTTTTCTTCTTCAGATTTTGAGATTTTTTTAATTTGTTTTTTTGTTTTTTTGTTATCTAAGGCTTTTTCCTTTTCCTTATAACTTTCTTCTAAACGCACAAAATTATTGCTGGTGAGATATTCTTTTCCTAACTTAATAAGTGGATTAATACCTAATTGACTGTAAACAATTTTTTCTTCATTAGTAAGATCAACTGTTATTATGTTTTTTTCTTTTGAATTTGATTGGTTCAAATTATCATTTTCTTTTTCTTTTTTATTAGAAGAATTCTCTTTACTAAGTTCTCTGGAGTCAATTAATTCTTTGTCAATTATTTTTTCTTGCTCATAAGTTGATTGAGAAATATCTTTATCTAAAGATTTTAAATTGTTTGATTGATTAGATTTATTTTCAACATTTTTAATTTTTAAGTTAGCAATTTCGTGATTTAATATATTTTCTACGTGTCCTGTTCCATCGCATTTAGAACATTTTTTACCGAATAATTCATATATATTTTGACCTTGTCTTTTTCTTGTTAACTCTACCAAGCCTAATTCAGTAAGCTGAGCTATTTGAGGTCTAGCAGAATCATCTTTTATTGCTGAGGTAAAATGCTCAAGTAACTGAAATTGATCTCTCCTAGATTCCATATCGATAAAGTCTACTACTATAACTCCACCAATATTTCTTAGTTTCATTTGCCTTGAGATTTCAACTGCTGCTTCGCAGTTTGTCCACAAAACGGTTTGTCTTGAGTTTGCGGATCTTGTAAATGATCCAGAGTTTACATCGATTACTGTTAAAGCTTCAGTAGGTTCGATAATGATATAACCTCCCGAAGGAAGATCTACTCTAGGTTGTAGAGCTTTTTGAATTGTTTTCTTAATTTCGTACTTTTCGAAAATATGTTGGTTTAAACTATTATCGTGAAATTCAATATCTATATCAGATTCATAATTTATTAAAAAATCTTTTGCCCTTGCAACTGAAAATTTGTTATCGATAATTATGCTTTTAGTTGATTCTTTAATATGATCTCTCAAGATCTTAAGAGAGAAATCATCATCTCTTTTTACTAGATATGGCGGATTAGAGGCCTCAGAAACTTTTAGTACATTTTCCCATTGTTGAATTAAGTGTTCTAAATCTTCAATTAGAAGTTCTTCTTTAATTTTTTCAGCCTCTGTTCTAAATAACAAGCCTGTACTAGGTGGTTTTATTAAAACGCCAAGAGCTTTCAAACGGTTGCGTTCTGTTTCTGTATTTATTTTTCTTGAAATATTTACTCCTTGGCCATATGGCTGTAATATCAAATATTTTCCTGGTATTGAAATACTTCCGGTTAATCTGGGACCTTTAGATCCTGTGGGTTCCTTTATTACTTGTACTAGAACTTTTTGTTTTGGTTCTAGCAATTCAGTTATTCCAAATGCCCCTTTTTTATTTCTTAGTGGACCTAGATCTGAAACATGGATAAATCCATTTTTCTCACTTTCACCAATATTTATAAAAGCGGCATCAATTCCAGGAAGAACATTTTCAACTGTTCCTAAAAAAATATCGCCAATTTGATATTGACCTTGTGCGACGATTAATTCATCAACTCGATCATCTGTGAGTAGTGCTGCTATTCGAGCCTGCTCAGCGATGATAATTTGCTGAGACATATAATTGATTCTGAATGATTTGGATTTTGAAAATCGTCTAGATTAAAGAATTAGATTTATCTTTTAATAAAGCAATTTTTTTTAGCTATTATTTTTTACTTTTTAAAATTAATAAAGTTAATAGTGATAGAATTCTGCTATTTATAAAGATTTAAACGATTTTCAAACTAATTGAAATTGAATTCACAGCTATGATTATCTCTTAAATTAACCATAACTAGAATAATATTAACATCTAATCACCACTAAAGCACGTTGATACATTATTCTAATATTGGTGAAATTTTTTATCTAAAGTGGTTCAAGTAAACGAAAATTATTTAAAACTCAAAGCAGGCTATTTATTCCCTGAAATTGCTAAAAGGGTAAAAATATATTCTGAATCAAATAAGAGTGCTGAAATTATTAAGCTTGGCATAGGAGATGTTACAGAACCATTACCTAGAGCATGCATAGAAGCTATGGGTAAAGCTCTAGATGACATGGGAACAATCAACGGTTTCAAAGGTTATGGACCAGAGCAAGGTTATTCTTGGCTGAGAGAAAAAATATCTGAGCATGATTTTATTTCTCGCGGCTGTCAAATTTCACCTGAAGAAATCTTTGTTTCAGATGGTTCTAAATGTGATAGTAGCAATATTTTAGATATTCTTGGCAAAGATAATTCAATTGCTGTAACAGATCCCGTTTATCCTGTTTATGTAGATAGTAATGTCATGACAGGCAGAACTGGAGAAGCTCTCGAAAATGGTACTTATCAAGGGTTAACATATTTAGCAATAAATGAGGGGAACAACTTTTTGCCAAAACTACCTGAAAAAAAAGTTGATATTTTATATCTATGTTTTCCAAATAATCCGACTGGAGCAACTATCACAAAAAAAGAATTGAAAAAGTGGGTTGACTATGCCCTTCTAAACAAATCTCTAATACTTTTTGATGCAGCTTATGAAGCATTTATCCAAGATGATCATATTCCACATTCAATATATGAGATTGAGGGGGCAAAGGATTGTGCTATTGAATTTAGATCTTTTTCAAAGAATGCAGGATTCACTGGAGTTAGATGTGCTTTTACAGTAATACCTAAGGATCTTAAAGGTTTGAGTTCAACAAATGAGGAAATAGAGTTATGGCCACTTTGGAATAGGCGACAATCTACAAAGTTCAATGGAGTAAGTTATGTGGTTCAGAAAGGTGCAGAGGCTGTTTATTCTATTGAAGGGAAAAAACAGGTGAAAGGTTTAATTGATTTTTATATGGAAAATGCAAAAATCATGAAAAATAAACTTCAGAATTCAGGATATAAAGTTTACGGTGGGGACAATGCTCCTTATATCTGGATTAAAGTTCCAGATCAAATGACATCTTGGGACTTTTTTGATTTTCTTCTCCAAAAAGTTAGTGTAGTGGGAACACCTGGGAGCGGATTTGGATTAGCAGGAGAGGGTTATTTTCGCTTGTCAGCATTTAACTCAAGATCAAACGTCCTTGATGCAATGGAAAGAATAATTAATATATAATTATTAGTACAATTTAAACTCTAGTAAATTTAATGCTATTTATAAAGTTAGAACAAAGTGCAAATAATAATTCGGCAGTAATTGAAAAGAAACCTGCTGAATTAAAAAATAAATCTCCAAAATATAAGGTTTTACTTCATAATGACCCAGTTAATTCAATGGAGTATGTCACTATTTCACTGCGAGAAGTTGTTCCGCAATTAAGTGAACAAGATGCTATTTCAATAATGCTTGAAGCACACAATACGGGAGTGGGTTTAGTAATTGTTTGTGATTTAGAGCCAGCAGAATTCTACTCAGAATCATTAAAATCTAAAGGAATTTCTAGTTCAATTGAGAAAGAGGATTAATAACGGTTGAATTTATGATTTAGAGTGAGCTAATTTCCTCTCTGATAAAGGGCGGACTTTTAGGGATTCTTTTAAGGAAGATTTTCCATATTCTCTTTCAAGAATGTCAATAACTGTTTTGCCAAATTCGTCTTCTGGATTATCAAAAGCTTCTAAGCAAACCTGACCAAGTTTTTTCCCTAGTGCCCCTGGATTCCAGAGAAGTTTTCTCGCTGTCCAGGGCATCATGCTCATTGGATTATAATTTGGCTTCAAAATTTTATGCTCCAAAGCGTATTTCTCAAGAAGAGTGTGAGGTTGCAAACCTATAAAGAATATAGCTGGATCAACTAAGCCTTTGCCAAAAATATTTTCTAATTCTCTATGGTAAGCAATTGTTTGTCTTATGGTGCTGGGCGTTTCATCAAAAACATTAAATGAATAATTGACTGAAACATGATTCTTGAAACCTGATTTGACTAGCATTCTGCAATTTTTTAATACAGTTTCAAGGTCATACGCTAATCTCATTTTTCTAACAAGTTCTTGAGATCCCGAGGTGATACCTATTTCAAAATAGCTCATACCTGTATCAACCATAAGCTGAGCTAGCTCAGCATCAATATTATCTGCTCTGATGTATGCAGCCCAATTAATATCGTCCCAGCCTTGGTCCTTGATTGCTTGTAAAAGTGTTTTTGCATCTTCAATATGTTTTTTGGCGGGGATAAACTGTGCATCTGTGAACCAAAATCCCCTTACTCCAAGATCATATAATTGCTTCATTTCTTTGATTACTTCCTTAACAGGATTAACGCGAACCTGCTTCCCCTCTACAACTGTGTAAACACAGAAACAACAATTATGAGGACAACCTCTTTTTGTTTGTACCCCTACATAATAATCGCCACCTTCTATATACCAATCGAATTCAGGCCATATTGATTTGATATATTCATAGTTGCAGGCAGTTTTAACAGTGCCTAGAGGTTGCTCATGTATTAATTTGTTCCGAGGTTTTTGTCCAGCAATGTAACATCTTTCCTCTTCTATTGAATCTCCTCTAATAATTTTTTCTATGAGATTTTCTCCCTCGCCAACTGAAATAATAGTTCCTTTAGGTAGTAGATTTCCTAATTGTTCATAGAAGACACTTACAGCCCCACCTCCTAAAATAACTTTTACATTTTTATTGTATTTTTCTGCTCTTTTTAGACCCATCTTGACTAAAGAAGTATTTCTATATATTTCTCCATAATGAGATGCAATTAATTTTAATCCTCCCCAGGAACCTCTAATTTTTTTAAGGACATTTTTTGAGTAAAAAACTTCAAAAGAGTTTTGTAGGGGATTTCCACTTCTACCATCAACAGGTGCGTAAATTTGTATATCTCTCCATGAAAAAATGATTAGATGAGGTCTAAATTGATCAATTTTTCTAGCTAAATTTTTGGAAACTTTATTAGATGGAATTATTGCTAGATCAATGAATTGCTGCTCTAAATCTGGAAAACATTTATGAATATGGTCTGCTAAATATATAGGTCCTATTGGAAATATTGGATTACATGGCAATCTTACGGTTAATATTTTTCCATAGTGCTTTCTTTGGTAATTTTTTTTATTAAATTTTTCGAACTTCAAATTCATGTTATGAAATTTAATGAATTCATTTCCTCTAAGAATCTAACTACTTTATTACTAATTTGGAGAAATTAAAAATCCTGAGAAAATACTCCTAAAAATTTTATTTAATTCAGATATCAGAAATCATATAAATCCAGCATACTTTGAGAAGTTTTAATCCATCTATCCATCTAGATATATTTGGTGCTCCAGATTTTCTAGCGTAATATCTAACTGGATAATTTAGTATTTTAATGTTGTTTTTCGCAGCTTCAAATATTATTGTAAAGTCTCCAAATGGGTCAGACTTTGAATCCCAACTTCCGTTTTGTTTCATAAGTTTAAAGAATTTTCTTGAAAAAACTTTTGTTCCGCAGAGTGAATCTGATACCGGCTTATTTATTAGAATAGATAGAAAAATTGCGAAGAGTCTATTTCCTATATAATTTGCCCATCTCATCGCATCTTTTTCCATTGGAAAAGTTGTGCGGGCGCAATTAATAAGTATATTTTTATTTTTGGTTGATTCCATAATTGCTGCAATACTGTCATCAATATCTACAGTAAAATCACTATCAATTATGGCGAGCGTCTCACCTGAAGAAATATTAAATCCCTCCACGACTGCATTTTTCTTCCCTTTAAGAGTTTGTTTTAAAAGAGATATCTTGAAGAAATTTGAGAAAATTTCTTTTAATTCTTTCAGAATTTCATATGTATTATCATTGCTATTACCTTCAACAAATATAATTTCTAATTTATTGGAAATATTTTTGAATTTATTTAAAGCATTAATTAAAAGCTCTTTATTACCAGCTTCATTTCTTGCAGGAATTACTATTGATATTAAATTTTCAGAAATATTTTCACTATATTTATAAAAAAATATTTCGAGTTCATAGGCGAGTTGTTTTATGATTGGTATTTTCCGAAAAATATTTTTAATAGATTGTGGAATTACCTTAGTGGGCAAAGGGGTTAGTTTTTTTGCTTTCCATCTAATTGATCTGTAGTTATAAATTTCTGCTAGAGATTCGATATCGCATAAAGTTATTCTTGCTTTGTTAGTTGTTTCTCTAAAAATTCTTGAATCTAATTTAAGCCATCTAGTGATAGGCTCCCAAGTATTACCGCGGACTTTAATAGAAATAAATTCGTTATTGTCTTTGAATAATTGATGAAGTTTATTATTAGTTAAATTCCAACTATTAACAGATCTCATTATTAAAGATTAAAATCGACATCTTATCATATATGGATTATTTACTTTTTTAATATTAATTTCCATGGATTTAAAACATCATTTTCGTATATCACTTTATAAGAATCATCATTATTTTGCATTGTTTTAAGGTCGGTTGTCCATGCCAATTCAGATTTTTTTAGTTGATTAATACTTTCTAATCCCACACCTAATTTAGGAGTTGATAAAGAAATCCTGATGATTTTTGACTGCGATCGAGAGTTGTTCATTCCTTTTTTATCAACCATGATGGTTTGATTTTTTACTAAATCAAGAGATGAAACATATTCCATTTCCTCTCTAATTTCTCTAGATCTATCAGTAAATAAACCTGATTGTAAAATAAATGAAGTGAATAAGTAAGGCCCAATCATGAGAGTTATTAATATTTCTTTGAACGATTGTTTATATCTAATAAATGTCCAAGATAAGCCGAAAGATAATAAACCAAGAATTATAAATGTATTTTCCTTTGTATTAAAGTTAATTAAATCTTTAAAGAAAAAATAATATGCGAAAGTTAGGGTAAATACAAATAATGGAATTATTTTTGAAGTAATAAATATAAAAAATCGATTATATTTATAAGAATTGAATAAAAATTTTATTCCTACATAAGTATTCAATGAAAAAATAGATGAGATTTGGAGAGTATAATAAGGAGTTTTTGTAGAGAAAATGCTAAGAATCGCTACTAAAATCAAAGGGAAAAAAGTCAGTATATATTTATTTTCTTTACTTTGAAAAATATTGTATGTTGTGCCAATAATAGCGAAGAAACTCCATGGCAGAAATGTTACAGGAATATTCCAGAAATAATAATAGAAAGGATTTGTGAAAGTATTTTTACTTGATAGAAAGTTAAACTTTTCAACTAAGTAAAAAATAATATTTTTGTCTAAATAAGGGTTGATAGAAAACGTCCAGAATAAAAAAGGAATGAATCCAATTAGTAGTCCTAACCAAAAGAATTTGATGAATAAAAAATTTTTTTTTAAAATAAATGGTATGAGTGATAATATCGGTACAAAAACTAAAAAAGTTTTCATCATAAAAGCTAAACCAATCCAAATTCCAAAAAGCAGAATATAGAATTTGTCATTTTTACTTTTAATTTTGACTAAAGCTAATACTCCAATAGTTACCAAACATGAATAAATAATATCTTGAGTGGCTAAGTGTGAGTAGTCAAACCATAGATATGTAGTAGCAAGGATTAGTGGAGATAAAATTGCATATTTTTTATTAAAAAATTCTTCATGTAGTTTATAAGTTGTAAATAGCATCAATATTGAAGCGACTGTTGTTGGTAGATATGCAGAAAAAATATTTCTTCCAAATAAGTCTTGTGACTTTGCTATTAAAAACTGTAATCCTATTGTTCTATCTAAAACATATTCATCCCACCAAAGGGGAATTGTCCAGTTACCTTTTTCTAATATCCATCTAGCTTGTAGTGCATAATAACCTTCATCAAAGGCAATATAACTTCTTTTGCCAAAATAAAATATAAGAGGAATAAAAACGAATATTTTTAAAAGATATCTAAATTTTAAAATTTTATTAACCATTTTAATTTGCTTTGTAAGTGCCGATAATTGGAATTGAACCAATGGCCTACTGTTTACGAGACAGTTGCTCTACCGCTGAGCTATACCGGCCAAATTAAATATTGAATTTTTCATATAGACTTAATCTTATAATTGAATGAATTTATGTCAAAAATAGATCCTGAATTGAAAAAGAAATTATTAAAGGAATCCCAAGCTCCTTTTAAGGGATTGAGAAGAATATTGTGGATAGCTTTTAGCGGTTCTGCATTTTTGGGACTTATAATAATGCTTTCCAGAATTGCAAGCGGAACTGAATTACAGCAAAATAACCTTCTTATACAGTTGGGTGCTTGTGTAATATTTCCTGCTTTATTAATCTTTGACAGAAATAAAGATTAATAAGCTAGATGTTTAACTATTGTGATAAGGTCCTCTTTTTGGTAACAAATTTGAATGCTTCGATTACATCTCCTTCAATCCATGAAGAAAATTTATCGCAGCCAACTCCACATTCAAATCCTGTATTTACTTCTTTTACATCATCTTTAGCTCTTTTTAGAGAGTCTAAATTACCCTCAAATATTACTTTCTCTGATCTAATAACTCTCAGAGAACAATTTCTTTGTAATTTGCCAGTTTGTATATAACAGCCCGCAATTGCTCCTTTACCGACTGCGAAAGTTGCTCTAACTTCGGCTTGCCCTAATGATTCTTCCACAAGATCGGGTTCAAGTAGACCTTCCATGGCCAACTGAATATCTTCTAAAAGTTTATAGATTACTTCATATTCTCTTATATCAACGTCATTAGCATCAGCGGCTCTCTTCGCGCCAGAAGCCAATGAAGTGTTAAATCCAATAATTACTGACCCAGATGCAGCAGCGAGATCTATATCTGTCTCAGTTATTTCTCCAGGAGCAGAAAGGAGGACTCTGACTTGAACTTCATTTTTTGGTAATTGTTCTAATGATCCTAATATCGCTTCAACACTACCTTGCACATCAGCCTTGAGAATTAAGTTTAACTCCTTTAGTTCTCCATCATTTGCTTGAGTTGATAAGGATGATAAGCTGACTCTTCTAGAGGCCATTTGCTGAGCTAATTTTGTGGCTCTAGCATCTGTTGCCCTTTCTCCCACAATGGCCCGAGCAGTTTTCTCATCAGGGTAGACTTCGAATTCATCTCCTGCAGTTGGTACTTCACTGAATCCTAGCGCCTCCACTGGGAATGATGGCCCTGCTTCTTTAATTCTATTGCCATGTTCATCAACCATTGCTCTAATTTTTCCAAGGACTGACCCTGCAGCTAAAACATCTCCAGATTTTAAGGTTCCATTTTGAACTAACAAAGTAGCCACAGGCCCTTTTGCTTTGTCTAGGTGGGCTTCAATAACAGTACCTTTTGCAAATCTATCGGGGTTAGCTTGTAGATCTTCTACATCTGAAACTAATAAAATCATTTCGAGTAATTTATCAATATTTTGTTTTTTGATTGCACTTACTGGAACCATCACTGTGTCTCCTCCCCAATCTTCAGCAATTAAATCTTTTTCTGATAGTTCCTGCTTTACTTTGTCTGGAGATGCTCCTTCTTTGTCAATTTTATTTATTGCAACAACAATTGGAACTTTTGCAGCTCTTGCATGACTGATAGCTTCAAGTGTTTGAGGTCTGCAACCATCATCTGCAGCAACTACAAGAACAGCTACATCTGTAACCTTTGTGCCCCTTGCTCTCATTGCAGTAAAGGCTTCATGACCAGGGGTATCAAGAAAAGTTAATTTTTTCTTTTGAGATTCATGTTCAAATTCAACTTGATAAGCTCCTATGTGTTGAGTGATGCCCCCTGCTTCCCCCGAAGCTACTCTTGATTCTCTGATGGAATCTAAAAGACTTGTTTTGCCATGATCTACATGACCCATCACTGTAATAACAGGCGGTCTTCTTATTAGATTATCAATATCATCAGATTCAATCATATCAACTGTTTTCTCAGCAGCTTCTTGGATATCATCTTGTAAAACAGGCACCCCAAATTCTTCTGCTACTGTTTCGATAGTTGCTAAGTCAAGTGATTGAGTAACAGTTGCCGTTATGCCTTTGAAGAAAAGAGATTTTATTATTTCAGAACTTTCAAGGCTTAATTTATCAGCTAATTCTTGAACAGTTAAATTATCTTCGGGAACTATTATCATTTCAGGTCTTACTTGTTTGGCCTCTTTGGCAGCCTTTAATTCCATTGCTCTCCTTTTCTGCCTTTGTCTTGTGGTCTCTTTTTTCTTCTTCTTAAATTGTTTAATAGATTTTTGAGATTTAGTTTCTTCAGACTTTTCTTTCTTAGGACGCGCCAGACTTGCTGATAAAATTGAGAATTTCTCGCCTGAATATCCACTGGTTTCTGATGTTAATGAATCATCATTTTCACCAATAATGTGAACTTTCTGCCTTTGTTTTTGAGGATTTTTACTTCTTAATGCTTCGAGTTTTGCACTATCATCCCAGTCTGTCTTTCCAGGTTTCTTTGAACTATTTGAAAATGTTCTATGAGGAGGTTTTTTGGAACTTGGAGTAGCATTTGGACGACTATTAGGCGCTTTCGCCTTCTGCTTAGGTGCATTGATATTTTGTTTTGCTTTATTCTTTATACCTAGATTGTCTTTTTCAGAGTTATTATTTTTTTGAAGTTGTAAAAGTTCGTTAGGTGATACTGGCTTCCTTATCCCAGAGGAATTTTGGCCGTTGAATTTAGAACCAGGCCTATTATTGGGCATGCCAGGTCTGTTGGGAGAACCAGGTCTATTGGTATTGCCTTGTCTATTAAATGAGCCAGGTCTATTGGTATTGCCTTGTCTATTAAATGAGCCAGGTCTGCCTTGATCTGAAGCTTTGTTTCTTAAACCAGGCCTATTATTGGGCATGCCAGGTCTGTTGGGAGAACTAGGTCTATTGGGATTGCCTTGCTTATTAAATGAGCCAGGTCTGCCTTGATCTAAAGGTTTGTTTCTTAAACCAGGCCTGTTGGGCATGCCAGGTCTGTTGGGAGAACCAGGTCTTTTTGAGGCGGTTTGTTTAAAAGCAATGTTTTGCTTATTATTATTTTGCTTATTAGGATTTATTTTTGGATCTTCTCTTCTTATTGGAGCACCTACGAGCTCAGGGGTTTTCGTTCTATAAATAAAATCTTTTGTTTTAGGTTTGTTCTTATTTTGATCAGGTTTGTTTGATAGTCGTGTTTTATCCCCAGCACTTGAAATATTCTGGGAAGATTCATTAGATTTAACATTATTATTTATATTTTTAGGCTTTGCAATTAATTGAATAGGTGGCTTTGCCGGACTTTTAATAGGTGGGGTTGTGTTATTTTCGAAAGGTTTTTTATCTTGGGTTATCTTCTGTGAAGATTTATTATTTATATTTGTATTTGTAAGATTTTCTCGAGATTTTGAACTGTTAATAATATTAGGTTTATTAGGATTTTGAAGTTCATTTGAAATTAATTTTACACTCTCAGGCTTGTTAAGTGGTTTTATCAATAAGGGTTTTATGTTTGAATTATCTTTGAGAGGTTTCCCTTTTTTAGAAGAAATAAAAGGAGATTTATCTTCTTTGTTTTGTTTGAAATTATCTTTTTTTATTGAAGGTTTATTAATGGAAAGTATTTTTTTATCTGAATTCTTTTTATTAATAAGATTTTTAATTTTTTTTGCCTCTTCTGCACTAATTGAACTGCTATGGCTTTTTACTGAAATTGAAAGTTTTTGGGCGGCATCCAGTACATCTTTATTTTCCAGATTTAAGTCTCTGGAAAGTTCGTAAATTCTGATTTTATCGCTGATAGTCATTTAATCTGATTTGTACTCTTTTGAAATTGAAGAGGTTTTAATTTAATTATATTCCCTTAGTGGGGATAGTTATTGTAGCTTGTAATTTCTTTTTCAAAAATTTCAACAAATTCAGGTTCTAAAGATGTTTTTAAAGCTTTTTGAAGCTTTTTTTTGATCTTGGAATCTGAGTAGCATTTTTTTGACTTGCAAATGTAAGCTGATCTCCCCATTCCCTTTTGAAGCATGATGCCTTGCGTATAATCTTTAGTTATCTTTAAAAGATTTTTCCGGTCATATGTTTTTCTACATGAAATGCATACACGCAAAACAGGGATTTGTCGTATCACTTTTTTTTCTCCTCTTTGGAAGAAATCTCAGTATTTTGAACATTCTCTAATTGATCATTATCTGTGAATTCTTCTCCTTCGTATTGTTCCTCTCCATATTCTTCTTCATCTTCGGGAAGGGGATAAAGCTCTCTTAATCTTGCATCTTCTGCAGCACGCTCAGCTTGTTCAGCTTCTAATCTTAGTTCAGCTTCTCTCTGGAGATTCTCTTCATCTTCCCTTTGAATGATTAATTCAGAGACTGCAGCATCTTCTGCTTCCTGATCGTATTCATGTGAGTTTTTAACGTCAATCTTCCAACCAGTTAATCTTGCGGCAAGTCTTACATTTTGACCTTCTCTACCAATTGCGAGACTTAATTGATCAGGAGGAACTAGTACGTGCGCATGTTGCCCTGTTGGGTCTACAAGTCTTACTTGATCGACTTTCGCAGGACTTAAAGAGTTCAAAATATACTGTATTGGATTAGATGACCATTTAATAACATCAATTTTTTCTCCTCTTAATTCATTTACTACTTGTTGAATTCTTGCTCCTCTAGCTCCAATACAGGCACCTACAGGGTCCACTTCTTCTTCGACACTATCAACAGCTACTTTTGTTCTTGGGCCAACAGCTCTAGAAGGAGGGTTGGCTTCTCTTGAAACAGCAACAATTTTCACTGTACCTTCTTGAATTTCCGGAACTTCGTTTTCAAACAAATAAACCACTAAACCAGCATTTGCTCTACTTACAAAAAGTTGCGGTCCTTTTCTTGCAATTTCGCTAACTTCCTTCAAAAATACTTTGAAAGTTGCATTTGCTCTATAATTGTCATTTGGTAATTGATCTCTCTTTGGCAATTCGGCCTCTACTTCAGGTCTACCAATACCCGAACTAACTCCCATAATTACTGATTGTCTTTCAAATCTTATAACTCTTGCAGTTAAAACAGGATCTTCCAAATCTGCAAATTCTTCTTGGATCATTTTTCGCTGTTGATCTCTTAATTTTTGGGCTAAAACTTGCTTTGTAGTTGAAGCAGCCATTCGCCCAAAATCCTCTTTTTCTGGAGTAACGTCTAAAACAACTGTGTCACCTATTTGAGCATCATCAGCTACTTGTTTAACTTCTACAAGAGATATTTGATGATCTTCGCTCTCAACTTCTTCAACAATTATTTTACTCGATAATATCCTATAACCTTCTTCATCTAGATCTAGTCCAACATCAAAATTACTGAAATATTCTTCATCAAATGGATCTTGATTAACTCCAATGTAAAAAGTTTTTCTATATTTTTCGTATCCTTTTAATAAAGCTTCGCGTAAGGCTAATTCCACGATATTAGGAGGTAACTTTTTTTCCTCACTAATGTCTTCAATGAGATTGTTTAAACCTGGGAGAATAACTAATGCCATCTATGATGGGAAATTGAATAATGGTTGAAAATAACTAATCTTTTAATGTACAAAGACTAATTTTTAGTACTTCATCAAAAGGGATTTTTTTAATCTTACCTTTTATGTTAATGGCTAAATAATCTTTAGACTTTTCATAAAGTAAACCATTCAGAAATTTTATTTTTGAATTCTTTTGGTTTAACTCAACATTAACTGGAAAACCTTTAAAAGTTTTGAAGTCTCTTTCTGAGGTTAGTTCATCACTGACCCCTTGACTACTAATTTCTAACACATATGAACAATTTAAAAGATTTGATTTTTCTATTTCGTCAGATGCTGGGGTATTAAATAGCGCACAATCATCTAAGGAAATGTCATCACCATTAGTTTTTCTTATAGTTATTTCAACAACAATTGGATTTTGATTAGTTTGTATATTTAAACCGCAGATTTCTAAATCCCGCTGATTAGCAACTTTTTCTAATAAAGCTTCTAGTTGACTTTTGTTTTCTTTATTCAAATTTATTTATAAATTTAATTAAAAATTATTTTCACACATTAAGAAGTTTTTTCTATAGAAAAATTTAAAAATTTGCATTTTATGGATGTAAACAAAAAAACAACAATAATCTTTTTCTTCAATTAGATTTATCAAATAAACTCAAAAAATATTAATGAAATGAAGTATTCCAAGATTAAATTCATTAATTTAATCCAAATATTCATTGTTATTTGTTTTTGCATACTCAATTTCTTTCAAGATGCTGAAGTTTTAGCTTTAACTTCTTTTGAAAGTCATAATTTCGTATCATCCGCAGTTAAAAATATTGGCCCTTCAGTTGTAAAAATTGACACTGAGCGTTTGGTAGAAAGGCAACAATTTGATCCCACTTTGCTTGACCCTTTATTAAGGGATTTACTTGGCGAGCAAGGCATTACTCCTGAAAGGGAGAGAGGACAAGGCTCTGGGGTTATCATTAACGAGAATGGTTTAGTTCTTACAAACGCTCATGTAGTAGAGAGAGTTGATAATGTTTCAGTTACTTTGGCAGATGGATCTATTTGTGATGGTGAAGTTTTAGGCACGGATACAGTAACTGATCTTGCTTTAGTAAAAATTGATGAAGATACCTATTCTAGTTTTGCTCCACTTGGAAATTCTGAAGATCTTGAAGTTGGGGATTGGGCAATAGCTCTTGGTACTCCCTATGGTCTTGAAAAAACAGTTACCTTAGGAATTGTAAGCAGCCTGCATAGAGATATTAATAGTTTAGGATTTTCAGATAAAAGGTTGGATCTTATTCAGACTGATGCGGCTATAAATCCAGGAAATTCTGGTGGACCACTCATAAATTCCAATGGCGAGGTAATTGGAATAAATACATTAGTAAGAAGCGGCCCTGGCGCTGGTTTAGGTTTTGCGATTCCCATCAATCTAGCTAAAAGTGTTTCTGATCAGCTACTCAAAAATGGGGAAGTTATTCATCCGTATTTAGGGGTACAATTAATTTCTTTAAATCCTAGAATTGCTAAAGAACATAATCGAGATCCCAATTCTTTAGTGCAATTACCCGAAAGAAATGGAGCTCTAATTCAATCAGTAATACCTAATAGCCCCGCTGAAAAAGCTGGTTTAAGAAGAGGTGATTTAGTCATAGCAGCCGAAAATATCTCTATAAATGAGCCTAAAACTTTACTAGATGAAGTAGAAAAAGCTCAGATAGGAAAAGTATTTCTTTTAAATATTTTGAGAGATAATAAAGAGATACAGATAAATATCAAACCAGAACCTCTCCCAGGTTTGACATAAATCACCCATTGAAATTTAATAATCTATAACAATTAGATAAAAAGACTTTGGATTCACAAACTCAAATGAAACAAGTTGTTGCTGATGCAGCAATAAGGGAAGTAAAGAGTAACATGATTCTTGGATTAGGCTCTGGATCTACAGCTGCGTTAATGATAAAAAGCCTTGCGCATGAAATGCGTTCTGGGAAACTCAAAAATATAAGGGGTGTTGCAACTTCTTTTCAATCAGAAGTTTTAGCGCTTGAACTTGATATCCCCCTTATCGATTTAGCTTCTGTATCTCAAATTGATTTAGCTATTGATGGAGCAGATGAAGTTGATCCAGGATTTCAATTAATAAAAGGAGGAGGAGCATGCCATGTTAGAGAGAAGTTAGTGGCATCTAAAGCTAATCAGTTGTTGATAGTTGTTGATGAAACTAAACTCGTACAAAATCTAAATCAATCTTTCCCATTACCGGTAGAAGTTCTTCCAAATGCTTGGAAGCAAGTTCAGGAAGTGATTTCAGGAATGAATGGCAGTTCCTCTTTAAGAATGGCTACTAAAAAAGCTGGCCCAGTTGTTACTGACCAAGGCAATCTCATCCTAGATGTATTATTTGATAATGGTATTAATAATCCAAAAGACATTGAAATGAAGATCAATAATATACCAGGAGTATTAGAAAATGGATTATTCGTTGATCTTACTGACAAAGTATTAGTTGGTAAAATCGAAAAAAATACCCCAATAGTTTACTCACCTCCAAGAGCTAGCTAATCTTCAAATCTTATTTTTACTGAGTTAGCGTGGCTATGTAAGCCCTCACTATTAGCAAGATTTAAAATATCAATGCTATGAACTTTTAAACTTTCTTCATTGAATTCTATTATTGAAGTATTTTTCATAAAAGTTTCAACCCCCAAAGAACCGCTAAATCTTGAATTACCTGATGTGGGTAAAGTATGATTTGGTCCAGCAAGATAATCTCCAACGGCTTCTGGTGTCCATTTTCCTAAAAATATCGCCCCTGCATTCTCTATCTCTGAAAGAATTTTTTTTGAATCTATAGTAAGAATTTCTAGGTGTTCAGGGGCAAAGTTATTGCTTAGTTCAATACATGATTCATAATTCTCGCAAATCACAATTAAACCCCAATTTTTTATTGATTGCATGCAAATTTCTTTTCTTGGATGACGATCTATTTTTTTATAAAGTTCTTCTAAAACTTCTTTTGCCTGGTTCTTGGATGTAGTAAGAAGTATTGATGAAGCTAAAGGATCATGTTCCGCTTGCGCTAGTAGATCAGATGCTATATGAGTGGTTTGAGCAGTTTTATCCGCAATTATTAATATTTCACTTGGACCAGCTAAAGAATCAATCCCTGTAGAACCATAAATGAGTTTTTTCGCAGTTGTAACATAGATATTCCCTGGACCTGAAACAACATCGACTTTATTGATTAGATTTGTGCCAAATGCCAAAGCACCAATTGCTTGAGCTCCTCCAATTCTAAATACTTTATTGATCCCTGATAAGTGAGCTGCAGCTAAAACAGTTTTGTTTATTTCCCCTTCTTTATTCCCAGGAGATACCATTATAATTTCTTCTACTCCTGCTACTTTTGCGGGTATTGCATTCATTAATACAGTACTTGGATACGCAGCTCTACCTCCAGGAATATAAATACCTGCACTTTTAACTGGTCTCCATCTTCTTTGGACTACATCACCATATTTACCTTTTATAGTGAAAGACTGAGGAATTTCTTTTTCATGGAATTTTTGAATTCTTTTATGAGCTTCCTCAAGTGATCGCTTCAAATTGTTATCAATTTCATCCCATGCCTTCTTTATTTGTGCAGCACTCACTTGCATAGGGTCAGGGTCGAATCCATCAAATTTTTTTGTATATTTTCTCACTGCTATATCTCTATAATTTTTTACTTCTCGAAGAATTTCTTCGACTGTTGCAGTTATTTTGTTATTGTTTTCTGAGTTAGTTCGAGTTGAAATCCTTTTTAATTCTTGGATAGCATCTTGTTTATTATTAATGATCTTCATGTGCTTAATTTTTCAAATTGAAAGGATCCTAACCAATTTAATAACTCTTTAATTTAGATTATATTAAACTATATATGATTGATAAGTAGTCGATCTATTTGTTATGATTAAAAATTCCTACTTAATGTAAATTCTGTGGCCAATAACAAATCTGCAAAAAAGAGAATCCAAATTGCCGAAAGAAACCGTTTAATTAATAAGTCATATAAATCTACAGTAAGAACTTTGACTAAAAAAACTTTAGAAAATTGTGCAAAATATAAAAAAGACCCAAATGAGGAAAATAAAAATTTAGTCAAGACAAGCCTTAACAAAGCTTTCAGTTTAATAGATAAAGCGGTTAAAAAAAATGTTCTTCATAAAAACAATGGGGCTAATAGAAAATCGAAAATTAACAATTTTGTAAAAACTACACTTATTGCAAAGTAAAAGGTAGATCACAATAATGAGCGATATAGAACTCATAGACTCGCATTGTCATTTAATATTTGAAAATTTTGAGAAAGATCTTGAAGATGTTGTTTTAAGATTGCGTTCAAAAGGTGTAAAAAAATTAGTTCATGCATGTTGTGAATTAACAGAAATTCCAAAATTGAAAAAAATATCTAACGAATTTAATGAAATTTACTATTCAGTTGGTTTGCATCCGCTAGAAGCAAAAAAATGGGAACAAAGTTCAAAATCTCTTTTGAGAAAATCAGCTCAAGAAGATAGAAGAGTTGTAGCTATTGGGGAATTAGGCTTAGATTTTTTTAAAAATGAAAACAAAACTCAGCAAATAGAAGCACTTATTCCGCAAATGGAGTTAGCTTATGAACTCAAATTGCCTGTAATTATCCATTGCAGAGATGCTGCAAATGAAATGATTAAGATATGTAGTGATCTATCTAAAAAAGGGAAATGTCCTGATGGTGTTCTTCATTGTTGGACAGGAACCTCTAAAGAAATGAAGCAATTCTTGGATCTTGGATTTTACATCAGTTTTAGTGGAATAGTAACTTTCCCAAAAGCATATGAAATTCATGAGTGTGCCAAAATAGTCCCAAATGATAAATACCTTATTGAAACAGACTCACCATTTTTAGCTCCTGTCCCTCATAGGGGTAAAAGAAATGAACCTGCATTCGTTGAAAATGTTGCCAATTTTATGGCTGATTTAAGATCCACTGAATTAATTACAATTGCTAAAGAGTCATCTAAGAATGCTGAAGATTTGTTTAAATTTGACTTGTTAAGTTGACGTAGCAGCTGTTAATATAAGGAATTACTGGAATTTTTCTTAATTATTTGACTTTAACTTACACAGTTAATGATTTATCTATCAGCTTTAAATAAAATTTAATTCTTTTTATTAGATTGTTTTTTGTTGAAATCGAGATTTAACAGTTGATCTCATATTAAGTGAAAAGTTAAAGAACTAATTATTAAGTAGATTAAAAGTAAATAGTTAAATCTCACAAAATCGCAGGTTTCTTGGATGAGCAGTAGCGCTTTACAGGTAGCAAAAACAGCTACTTATCTACCAGATTTAGTTGAAGTACAAAGAGCAAGCTTTAAATGGTTTTTGGAAAAAGGTTTAATAGAAGAACTACAAAATTTTTCCCCCATTTCTGATTACACAGGTAAATTAGAATTACATTTTATCGGTGATGAATACAGGTTGAAAAGACCTAGGCATGATGTTGAGGAAGCCAAAAGAAGAGATGCTACATTTGCATCTCAGATGTATGTAACTTGCAGGTTAATCAATAAAGAGACAGGGGAAATTAAAGAACAAGAAGTATTTATTGGCGAATTACCATTAATGACTGAAAGAGGAACTTTCATCATTAATGGTGCCGAAAGAGTTATTGTTAATCAAATTGTGCGAAGCCCTGGAGTATATTTCAAAGATGAACTTGATAAAAATGGTCGAAGAACTTATAACGCTAGCGTTATTCCTAATAGAGGAGCATGGTTAAAATTCGAGACTGATAAAAATAATTTACTTTATGTGAGAGTCGATAAAACTAGAAAAATTAATGCTCATGTTCTTATGAGAGCGATGGGTCTTTCAGATAATGATGTTGTTGATAAACTTAGGCATCCCGAGTTTTATCAAAGCTCAATTGAGTCAGCTAATGACGAGGGTATAAATTCAGAAGATCAGGCATTACTTGAGCTATATAAGAAGCTACGTCCTGGTGAACCGCCTTCCGTTTCTGGCGGACAACAGCTTTTACACAGTAGATTTTTTGATCCCAAAAGATATGATTTAGGCCGAGTTGGTAGATATAAAATAAATAAAAAATTGAGACTCACCGTTCCAGACGATGTGAGAACACTTACCCATGAAGATGTTCTTTCTACCATTGACTATTTAATTAATCTAGAATTGGATATTGGCGGTGCTAGTTTGGATGACATTGACCACCTAGGTAATCGAAGGGTTAGATCTGTAGGAGAACTTCTTCAAAATCAAGTGAGGGTTGGACTTAATCGTTTAGAGAGAATTATCAAAGAAAGAATGACTGTTGGAGAAACAGATTCTCTAACTCCCGCTCAACTAGTCAATCCCAAACCTCTGGTAGCTGCAATAAAGGAATTTTTTGGCTCCAGTCAATTAAGTCAGTTCATGGATCAAACTAATCCTCTAGCTGAATTGACACACAAGAGAAGAATCTCAGCATTAGGCCCAGGAGGTTTAACTAGAGAAAGAGCAGGCTTTGCGGTAAGGGATATACACCCTTCACATTATGGAAGATTATGCCCTATTGAGACTCCTGAAGGTCCGAATGCAGGACTTATAAATTCATTAGCTACCCACGCAAGAGTTAACGAGTATGGGTTTATTGAAACGCCTTTTTGGGAAGTAAATGACGGTAAAGTTAATAAAATAGGTAATCCTGTTTATTTGTCTGCTGATTTAGAAGATGAATGTAGGGTGGCTCCAGGAGACGTTGCTACTGACAAGGACGGTAATATAATTGCAAATTTAATACCAGTTAGATATAGGCAAGATTTTGAAAAAGTTCCGCCTCATCAAGTTGATTATGTTCAGCTTTCTCCGGTTCAGGTAATTTCAGTTGCTACTTCACTTATTCCTTTCTTGGAACATGATGATGCTAATAGAGCTCTCATGGGATCAAATATGCAACGTCAAGCCGTTCCATTGCTCAGGCCAGAACGCCCTTTAGTTGGAACAGGTTTAGAATCTCAAGTTGCTAGAGATTCGGGGATGGTTCCCATAACAAAAGTTAATGGAACTGTATCTTACGTAGACGCTAATGAGATTGTCGTTAAAGATGATGATGGTAATGAGCATTTTCACTATCTTCAGAAATATCAAAGATCAAATCAGGATACTTGCCTCAACCAAAGACCTATAGTGAAAATTGGAGAAAAAGTTATATCTGGGCAGGTGTTAGCAGATGGATCCGCATGTGAAGGAGGGGAAATAGCACTTGGTCAAAACGTTTTAATTGCTTACATGCCATGGGAGGGATACAACTACGAAGATGCAATACTTGTGAGCGAGAGGATGGTAACTGATGATTTATATACTTCGGTACATATTGAAAAATATGAAATTGAAGCGAGACAAACGAAGCTAGGACCTGAAGAAATAACGAGAGAGATTCCAAATATCTCGGAAGAAAGCTTGAATAATCTCGATGAGATGGGAATTATTAGGATTGGTGCTTTTGTCGAGAGTGGAGATATTCTTGTAGGAAAAGTTACTCCTAAAGGGGAATCAGACCAACCACCTGAAGAAAAACTGTTAAGAGCTATTTTCGGTGAAAAGGCTCGAGATGTGAGAGATAATTCTCTCAGGGTACCTAAAACAGAAAAGGGAAGGGTTTTAGATGTTCGCATTTATACTAGAGAACAAGGTGATGAATTACCTCCGGGAGCCAACATGGTTGTTAGAGTTTATGTGGCTCAGAGAAGGAAAATTCAAGTAGGTGACAAAATGGCTGGGAGGCATGGAAATAAAGGAATTATTAGCAGAATCTTACCAAGAGAAGATATGCCTTATTTGCCTGATGGAACGCCTGTAGACATAGTTCTAAATCCTTTAGGAGTTCCAAGTAGGATGAATGTAGGTCAAGTTTTCGAATTATTAATGGGTTGGGCAGCCTCAAACTTAAATTGCCGGGTTAAAGTTGTTCCATTTGATGAAATGTATGGAGCTGAAAAATCACATCAAACAGTTCAAGCCTTTTTAGAGGAAGCTTCAAAACAACCAGGTAAAGCATGGGTTTACAATCCTGAAGATCCTGGAAAGTTATTACTTAAAGATGGCAGAACAGGGGAACCCTTCGATCAGCCAGTTGCTGTTGGATACTCTCACTTCCTCAAATTAGTCCATTTGGTGGATGATAAAATTCATGCTAGATCTACTGGTCCTTATTCTTTAGTTACACAGCAACCGTTGGGTGGTAAAGCTCAGCAAGGTGGACAAAGGCTTGGAGAAATGGAAGTGTGGGCTCTTGAAGCTTATGGAGCCGCTTATACTCTTCAGGAATTGTTAACAGTTAAATCTGATGATATGCAGGGAAGAAATGAAGCGCTTAATGCAATTGTAAAAGGAAAACCTATCCCAAGGCCTGGTACTCCTGAGTCATTTAAAGTTCTTATGAGAGAATTACAATCTCTGGGCTTGGATATAGGGGTTTATACAGATGAAGGAAAAGAGGTTGATTTAATGCAAGATATAAATCCTAGAAGGAATACTCCATCAAGACCGACTTACGAATCACTTGGAACCTCAGAATATGAGGAAGATTAAATACCCAATGAAAACCTTATAATTTAAATTCGCCAAAAATGACAAACAGCAACTTAAGAACTGAAAATCACTTTGATTACGTCAAAATTTCAATAGCTTCTCCACAAAGAATAATGGATTGGGGTCAGAGAACATTGCCCAATGGACAAGTTGTTGGTGAAGTTACGAAACCTGAAACTATCAATTACAGGACACTTAAACCAGAAATGGACGGACTATTTTGTGAAAAGATTTTTGGGCCATCTAAAGATTGGGAATGTCATTGTGGAAAATACAAAAGGGTAAGACACCGCGGCATTGTTTGTGAGAGATGTGGTGTAGAAGTAACTGAAAGTAGAGTCAGAAGACATAGGATGGGATATATAAAACTCGCTGCACCAGTTTCCCATGTTTGGTATCTGAAAGGAATTCCAAGTTATGTTGCAATACTTTTGGATATCCCACTTAGGGATGTAGAACAAATTGTTTATTTTAATTGTTATGTCGTTTTAGATCCAGGTGATCATAAAGAACTCAAATATAAGCAATTACTCACTGAGGATGAGTGGCTGGAAATTGAAGATGAAATTTATGCTGAAGATTCAACTATTGAAAATGAACCTTTTGTTGGAATTGGTGCTGAGGCACTTAAGCAATTACTTGAGGACCTCGATTTAAATCAGGTTGCTGAGGAGCTTAGAGAAGAAATTACAAATAGCAAAGGGCAAAAGAGGGCAAAACTTATAAAAAGGATAAGAGTTATTGATAATTTTATTGCAACTAATGCAAAACCAGAATGGATGGTTTTAGATGCAATTCCAGTAATACCTCCTGATCTTAGACCTATGGTTCAGCTTGATGGGGGAAGATTTGCCACTTCAGATTTAAACGACTTATATAGAAGAGTTATAAATAGAAATAATAGACTAGCTAGGCTTCAAGAAATTTTAGCTCCTGAAATTATCGTAAGAAACGAAAAAAGAATGCTTCAGGAGGCTGTTGATGCCCTTATAGATAATGGAAGGAGAGGAAGGACTGTTGTTGGAGCTAATAATAGAGCTCTTAAGTCCCTAAGTGACATAATTGAGGGAAAACAAGGAAGATTTAGACAGAATCTTCTTGGAAAGCGTGTTGACTATTCAGGAAGATCTGTAATAGTTGTCGGTCCAAAATTAAAAATGCATCAGTGTGGTCTCCCAAAAGAGATGGCGATAGAGCTTTTTCAACCTTTTGTAATTCATAGATTAATACGACAAAATATAGTGAATAATATTAAAGCTGCAAAAAAATTAATACAAAAAGCCGATGACGAAGTTATGCAGGTACTTCAGGAAGTTATTGAAGGCCATCCAATCCTCTTAAATAGAGCTCCTACATTACATCGTTTAGGAATACAAGCTTTTGAACCGAAATTAGTTGGAGGCAGAGCAATTCAACTTCATCCTTTAGTTTGCCCTGCATTCAATGCTGACTTTGATGGAGATCAAATGGCAGTTCATGTTCCTTTAGCTTTAGAGGCACAAACTGAAGCACGCATGCTTATGTTGGCCAGTAATAATATCCTTTCTCCTGCTACTGGGGAACCAATAGTGACTCCATCACAAGATATGGTTTTGGGTTCTTATTATCTAACGGCTTTGCAACCGAATTATCAAAAACCCGCATTCGGAGATAATAAGATTACGTTTGCTTCATTAGAAGACGTCATTTTTGCTTTTGAAGATAAAAGACTCAGCCTACATGAATGGGTTTGGGTTAGATTTAATGGTGAAGTGGAAGATGAAGATGAAATGCGTAGCCCACAAAAAACTCAAGAGCTAGAAGATGGTTCAAGGTTAGAGATCTGGAATTTAAGAAGGGACAGATTTGACTCTGATGATAATTTAATAAGTAGATTTGTTCTTACAACTGTTGGGAGAGTAGTTATGAATTATACGATCATAGATTCTGTATCTAAAACGTAATCTTTTAAAACTATTTTTTATTTATTTAAAACTCATGACATCATCTAAACCTAAAAAAACATCCAGAGTACGTAAAACTACTAAAAACTCAAAAAAGAATAATCCAGTTACAATGCCTACTCTCGCTAAAACGCCGCCATCTTTTAAGAATAAGGTAGTTGATAAGAAAGCTTTAAAAAATTTAGTCTCTTGGGCTTATAAAACTCACGGAACTGCTATAACTGCAGCCATGGCTGATAATCTTAAGGACTTAGGATTTAAATATGCTACCCAAGCTGCTGTCTCTATCTCAGTAGATGACTTAAAAGTTCCTGAAGCTAAACAAGATTTAATAGGGCAAGCTGAAGAGCAAATATCTGCTACAGAAGAATGTTATAGACTTGGTGAAATTACCGAAGTTGAAAGGCACACAAAAGTTATTGATACCTGGACTGAAACTAATGAAAGATTGGTAGATGCTGTCAAGAATAATTTCAATCAAAATGATCCTTTAAATTCCGTTTGGATGATGGCCAATTCAGGAGCGAGGGGTAATATGTCTCAGGTAAGACAACTTGTTGGTATGAGGGGATTGATGGCTAATCCTCAAGGAGAGATCATTGACCTTCCAATAAGAACCAATTTTAGAGAAGGACTCACTGTTACTGAATATGTAATTTCTTCTTACGGAGCAAGGAAAGGTTTGGTGGATACTGCCTTAAGAACTGCGGATTCTGGTTACTTGACTCGAAGATTAGTTGATGTCGCTCAAGATGTAATTGTTAGAGAAGAAGATTGTGGAACAGAACGTTCAATAGTGATTGAAGCAGAAGACGGTAAATTCGGAGCAAGGCTTCTTGGTAGGCTTACCGCTGAGGATATTTTAGATTCTGAAGAAAACCTTGTTGTACCTCAAAATACTGCAATAGATCCTGCATTATCAGGAGAAATTGAGAAAGCATCTATTAATAAAGTAAAAATTAGATCCCCATTAACATGTGAAGCAAATAGATCGGTTTGTAGGAGGTGTTACGGATGGGCGTTGGCTCATAATCATTTGGTCGATTTAGGTGAGGCAGTTGGAATTATTGCTGCTCAATCTATTGGCGAACCAGGAACTCAATTGACAATGAGAACTTTCCATACTGGAGGTGTATCAACTGCTGAGAGTGGAGTAGTGAGATCAAAAATTTCTGGTAGAGTTGAATTTAGTTCAAAAGCAAAGATTAGAGGTTATAGGACTCCTCACGGCGTAGAAGCTAAACAAGCGGAAGTTGATTTCATACTAAAGATAGTTCCTCAAGGAAATAATTCTGGCAAAGTTCAAAAAATTGAAGTTACTAGCGGATCGCTTTTATTTGTAGATGATGGTGAAGAAATTAAATCTGATATAACTGTTGCTCAGATTACTGCTGGAGCCGTGAAAAAGAGTGTTGAAAAAGCAACCAAAGATGTTATCTGTGATTTGGCGGGTCAAGTTAGGTACGACAAGGTTATTCAACCAAAGGAGGTAACAGATAGGCAGGGTAATATAACCTTAAAAGCTCAAAGATTAGGTAGATTATGGGTTTTAGCTGGAGATGTTTATAACTTGCCACCTAACGCAAGACCGGTCATCTCATCTGGAAAATCTGTAGATGAAGGAACCGTTTTGGCAGAAGCAAGTCAATCGAGTGAGTTTGGAGGACAAGTTCGTTTAAGAGAATCAATTGGAGATTCAAGAGAAGTTCAAATTGTTACTACTTCAATGTCTTTAACTAATTTTAAATTAATTGAAGAATCTACTCACTCAGGTCAAATATATAATTTGGAATCTACTGATGGTACATCTTATCGTTTAAATATTTCCCCTGGAAGTAAAATCAGTAATGGTGAAGTAATAGCAGATTTAACAGATGAAAGGTTCCGTACAAAAACTGGTGGTCTGGTAAAATATGCACCGGGATTGAGTGTTAAAAAAGCGAGGTCATCTAAAAATGGTTTTGAAGTAAATCAAGGAGGAACATTGCTTTGGATACCTCAAGAGACACATGAAATCAATAAGGACATATCTCTTCTAATGATCGAGGATATGAAATGGATTGAGGCTGGAACAGAAGTTGTAAAAGATATTTTTAGTCAAACATCAGGAATTGTTACTGTTACGCAAAAAAATGATATTCTTCGTGAAATAACTGTAAGAAATGGAACTTTTCATGAATGTGATGATGATGAAGTTTTGAATAGATTTACAGAGGAAGGAAATCTTGTAAATCCGGGTGAAAAGATTTTAGATGGCGTTGATAATACGGAAATTCTATTTGTTCAGAAATTAGAAACAGCTAAATGTAGAGGCTTGTTATTAAGAACTGTTGAAGAATTTACTATCCCTGACCAAGCGGAATTACCCCAACTATCACATATTAAGCAGGAAAAAGGACCACATTTAGGATTAAAAGCTATCCAAAGGCTTACATACAAAGACGGTGAATTGATAAAATCAGTTGAAGGAGTTGAATTACTTAGAACACATTTAAGCATTGAAAGCTTTGATGCTACTCCTCAAATGACTATTGACGTCGAGTCGATTAAAGATAAGACTGATGCCTCGATCAATAGATTAAATTTAGTAATATTGGAGTCTATTCTTGTAAGAAGAGATACTATATCTGACTCCAGTCATGGCTCAACGCATACTGAACTGCAAGTCAAGAATAACCAAGAAGTAAAAGCAGGAGATGTAATAGCTACTACTCAAATTCTTTGTAAACAGAAGGGAGTAGTTCAATTACCAAATGTTGTTGATGATGAGCCCATAAGAAGGCTAATTGTTGAAAGAGAAGAAGATAAAATTCAAATCAAAATAAGTGATAAAGCAGTAGTTAAAGTTGGTGATCGTGTAGTTGATGGTGATCTCATTACTAAGTCTATAAAATCAACTTCTTGTGGAGAAATAGAAGAAATTTCTAATAGTTCAGCAACCCTAAGACTTGGTAGGCCTTATATGGTTTCTCCTGATTCTGTTTTACATGTTAAAGACGGAGACTTAGTTCTTAGGGGAGATGGTTTAGCTTTACTTGTTTTTGAGAGGCAGAAAACCGGAGATATCGTGCAAGGATTGCCTCGTATAGAAGAGTTATTAGAAGCTAGGAGACCCAGAGATTCTGCTATTCTTTGTAAAAAATCTGGAATTATTCAAATTAAACAAGGTAATGATGAAGAATCAGTTTCTTTATCGGTTATTGAAAAAGATGATTTGGTTAATGAATATCAACTATTAATTGGAAAAAATATAATGGTTAGTGATGGTCAAGAAGTTAAGGGTGGAGAATCTCTAACTGATGGTCCAATTAATCCGCATGAACTATTAGATTGCTATTTCAATGATTTGAGAGATCAAAAACCTCTGATAGAAGCAGCTCGCGAATCTATATCAAAACTACAAAGAAGTATGGTTAGTGAGGTACAAAATGTTTATAAGTCACAGGGTGTATCAATCGATGATAAGCATATTGAAGTTATTGTTAGACAGATGACGAGTAAAGTCCGTATAGAAGATGCTGGGGATACCACTCTTTTACCTGGTGAACTCATAGAGTTGAGGCAAGTTGAAGATATTAACCAAGCAATGGCAGTTACAGGAGGAGCTCCAGCAGAATTTATTCCTGTTTTGTTGGGTATTACTAAAGCCTCTCTCAATACAGATAGCTTTATTTCAGCAGCATCGTTCCAAGAAACTACAAGGGTTCTGACAGAAGCTGCAATTGAAGGTAAATCTGATTGGTTAAGAGGTTTAAAAGAAAATGTTATCATCGGTAGACTAATACCTGCAGGTACTGGTTTTAGTGGTTTTGTGGAAGAATTATCTTCAGAAGCTGGCCCTCATCCCGATATCCTTGCAGAAGAATCTGGTGGATACAGAAGAGCACAGAACTTAAGGCCAGATTACACGGTTGATATGCCACAATCACCTGCAGTAAGCTCTACTGCAATACTTGATGATCCTAGTGATGAAGATTTGGAGACAACGAGAAATCGACATGGAATAGATCCTACGTCGAGTAATTTTGCGGCTTTCGCAAGGCCTAATGCTGAAAATCAATTTTCTGAAGATCAATTACCAGATCCTGCTGCATTGGAGGGATTGCAGGAGGAGGGCCTTCTGTCTGATGAATAAATATGATCTATTATTATTTTTAGTGACTAGAATAAATTTTTAAATTTGTAATTAATGATTAAGCCAGAGATTGTTCCCAAAAGAAAATTACCTCGTTATGGATTCCATTTCTATAATGAAAGACTTAATGGAAGAATGGCCATGATTGGTTTTATTGCGCTTATTCTTACAGAATTCTTTTTAAAACATGGTTTGCTGTTATGGTGAAAATAGTTTCGAAATAAAGACTACTTAATTTGAAAAATCTTCTTGGAAGTAGTGTTAAAGATTTAGAAAATATAGCTTTAGATTATGGTCAGGCTGCTTTTAGGGGTCGCCAAATCTATAATTGGATTTATAACTACAAAAATAAAGATAAAAATATTGAACAAATAGAAGTCTTACCCTTTGATTTTAGAAAAAAGTTAAAGGATGATGGTTATAAAGTAAGTGAGCTGAGTATTCAAGAAAGAAACTTAGCTAACGATGGTACTCTAAAGTTGTTACTTTCTACAGATGATAATGAAAGTATTGAGTGCGTAGGGATACCAACTGAAAAAAGGCTAACCGCTTGTCTATCTAGTCAAGTAGGTTGCCCAATGGACTGTAAATTTTGCGCAACAGGCAAGGAAGGTTTGAAAAGATCTTTAAAAGCAAGTGAAATACTAGATCAAATTTTATTTATTGAAAATGAAATGAACAGAAAAGTAACGAATATTGTTTTCATGGGAATGGGGGAACCATTGTTAAATATTGACCAATTGCTTTTGTCAATAAGATCCATAAATGAGGATTTTCAGGTTAGTCAGAGAAAGATAACTGTAAGCACTGTTGCTGTTCCAAAAATGATGAGTAAATTATCTGAAAAGTCTTTTCAAATTTTAGGTAATTGTCAGTTTACATTAGCAATTAGCTTACATGCATCAAATCAAAAAACAAGGGAAACCATAATACCAAGTGCAAAAAATTACGAGATAAAAAATATAATTGAAGACTCTAAGAAATTTGTAAGAGAGACTGGTAGAAGGGTAAGTTTTGAATATCTAATGCTAAATGGGGTTAATGACAAATTAGAACATGCTAATGAATTAAGTAATTTGCTGAGAGGGTTTCAATGCCACGTAAATTTAATAGAGTACAATCAAATTGATGATGTTGAGTTTAAAAGAGCCTCTTTAAAAAATCTTCAATTATTTGAATCTAGACTTTCTAATAGAGGCATAGCTGTTAGCTTGCGAAAAAGTAGAGGTCTAGATAAAAATGCTGCATGTGGTCAGTTAAGACAAAATTCAATAAATAAATAATATTATCTAAAAACAATTTTTTAAAAGTCTCTTAAACAGGTTATTATTGACTTAATTAATATTGATTCTTTGGGTTTTATTAAGACAAAAATTTTACCTTTCGCTATCGTCGCACTTTTTGGGATTGCTTTCTTTGCAGTTAGTGCAAGAATTTGGTTACCAGGAGATATGATGTCGCCTGCCCCCATTAATTAATATTTTTAGTTTTTTATAATGACAAAAAATAGGGATCCTAAGAAAGAAAGCCTAGCTGAAATAGCAGTTGATCCAGATGTTTTAGCCAGAGAATTGGCTTTAGAGATAGAAATAGATCCATTAGAGCAAATCGATGAAGATGTTTTTTCAAAAAATTTAAATATTACTCAAGAGTGTGATGAAGCTTTAAAAATGCTCAAAGGCAATAGAGAAGAGAGAATACAAGGCTTAAGAGTATTCTGTGAGTATAGAGATCAAAGATCCTTCCCTCTTTTATTACCATTACTTGATCAACCTTGCCCTGTTGAAAGAATGAGTGCGGTATATGCTTTAGGTCGTAATCCATGCCCTAGCGCAGTCCAAAAACTTGTCAGTCTTTTGAAGACTGATGACAATGCTTATGTCAGAAGAGCGACTGCATGGAGTTTAGCTAATTATGATAATCAAATTGTTTTAGAACCATTAATAAATGCTTTAAAGAATGATGTGGCTGCAGTAAGGTTATGGTCATCAAGCTCTTTAGCTGAAATTGGAAATGTTTCTTTCGATAACGCTCAATTAGCAGCAGAACAACTTTTAATAAGTTTAAAGATAGATAATGAATCAGGTGTACGAAGTAATTGTATTTGGTCATTGTGTAGATTATACGAAAAATTAAATAACACATTTCAAGAAAGCTTTGTTGATGAATGTACCAAGATAGCCCTTTTTGATAAAGAGCCATCAGTTATGGAAGAAGCAAAAACTGCCCTTGATTCAATGGGGATGCAAGGTTTTTATAATTAAAATCTTAATTTTTTTACCAGAAAGCTACATAACAAATTAATTTATTAGATATTCAATATAAAAATTAAAATTAATTAACTTGTACCAACTGAAACAAAATATTTTCGTTATTCTATATAAAGTAAAAGTACTCAGTACTTGAGTTTAATGCCTCAAAAAACATTGAGATTCAAAATTCATCAAGACGGAAGAGTTGAAGAGACTGTTGAGGGATTTATTGGTAATTCATGCAATGAAGCTACAAAAAATCTCGAAAATGCTCTTGGTAAAGTAACAGTCAAGAATAAAAGATCTGATGCTTTCATCTCTAATGAAAACTTAAAACAATTAAACAACGAATCTAATGTCACATTTTAGTACAATCAAAACCCAGCTCAAAGAAGCAGAGCCATTGATTAAGGCCTTAAAAAATCTTGGTTATACTTTAAATCAAGAAGAAAAGTTCATAAAGGGTTATAGAGGTAAGTTTACAGCTGTTGATATAAGCATGAATTTACCCAGTGACACTAAAGTTGGATTTAAATGGGACAAAAATTCAAATGCTTATGAATTAGTTACTGACCTTGATCTTTGGAAATTCGAGATCCCAGTTGAAAGATTTATTTCTAAAGTCACTCAAATGTATGCCTACCATACAATTATTTCAAAAACCAATGAAGATGGATATCAAGTTGTAGAACAAAAAAACAAAAATGATGGTTCTATCGAGTTGGTTTTGACCAAGTGGGATAACTAATATCAGAATATGGATTTTATAGATCCATTTGATAATCTTGAAGAGAATACTGAAATTACAGGCTGGGAGCCTGTATTAGGTGGACAGTTAGCAGAAAAAGCTGTTTGGGTTGATGAGGCTAAATGTATTGGTTGCCAATATTGTGTACACGTAGCTTCTAACACTTTTATGGTTGATGAATTTCATGGTAGAAGTAGAGCTATTAGGCAAGATGGAGATAGTTCTGATGTTATACAAGAAGCGATAGATACATGTCCTGTGGATTGTATTCACTGGGTGGATTTTGAAGAATTGGATGATTTGGAAAATAGTCTCGATAGGGATATGTTTCAATCATTTGGAAAACCACCAAGAATGAATAAGCATTAATTGGTAGAAGATGCAGTATCGGAGATTTGGTCGAACTAATCTAAAAATTCCTATTTTGTCTTTAGGAGGCATGAGATTTCAAAAAAGTTGGGATCAATTAGATTTCTCTGCAATTTCATATGAAGAGCAAAATAAACTAGAGAATATTTTAAATCTGGCAAATAAATATGGCTTAAGTCATGTAGAAACTGCCAAGTATTATGGAACTTCAGAGGCGCAATTAGGGATGGGTTTTAAAAATACTAATAAAATCCCAAATATTATTCAAACAAAGATTCCTCCAAATAATGATCCGACAATTTTTGAGAAAGACGTTTTAACAAGTATTGAAAAATTGAAAGTTAAAAAAATTGATCTGTTAGCAATACATGGTATTAATACAAAGGAACATTTGCATCAGGCTGTTCGAGATGGGGGTTGTATTGATATTTTGCGGAATTTTCAAAAAGAAAATTTAATTGGATTTATTGGATTTTCAACTCATGGCAAATCTTCGCTTATTGAAAAGGCCATATCAACAAACTTATTTGATTATGTTAATTTGCACTGGTATTACATTAATCAAGAAAATACAAAGGTTATTAATTTAGCAAATAAGTTTGATCTTGGGGTTTTCATAATAAGCCCTACTGATAAAGGGGGACATCTTCATACTCCCTCAAAAAAAATGTTAGAACTTTGTAGTCCGCTTCATCCTATAGTTTTTAATGATCTTTTTTGCTTAAGGAACCAAAATGTCCACACTCTCAGTGTGGGCGTTGCACAAGAGTCAGATTTTGATCTTCATTTAGAAGCGGTCTCTTTGTTATCAGAAACTGAACATTATGTACCAAAAATAGTAAATAGATTAAGGGAGGAATCGATCAATGCTTTAGGTTTAGAATGGTATCAAAATTGGAATAGAAATTTACCGAGTTGGGAATATACCCCTGGAAATATTAATATCCCCATTCTGATTTGGCTTTCAAATTTAATAGATTGGTTGGATATGGAGGGATTTGCAAGAGCTAGATATCAATTGCTTGGGAATGGAAGTCATTGGTTTCCAGGATGTAACGCCAATTTATTAGATGTGGATATTTCCGAAGGCCAATTATTAAAAGTTTTAGAAGGCCATATAAATCCAAAAAAAGTTATAAGAAAATTAAGAACTTTAAAAGAAAAGTTTGGAGATAAATCTGCTAAAAGATTATCAAAAAAATAATTTCATAATGGATTTTTCTCAGGTTTACCAACTTTTCTTGGGTATATTTCAGGGCAAAAATTTTTAGGTTGAATAAGAATAACATTTCTGGTGCCTTTACTTTTTGGCAATAAAATATTCTTTTTCTCTTTAAATTTACCTTCTAATATTTCTAAAGTTTTATCTAGATTTTTACTTTCTTCATCAGTCCATTTCCCGCAATATAAAACTCCTAATCCTTCTTTTTTTAGCATCGGTAATATATATTCTGAAACTGTTGATGGATTACTCACCGCTCTAGTAGTAGCTATATGGAAACTATTTCTCATTAATGATTGATGGGCTAAATTTTCAATACGATCATTGATTACATGAATATTATTTTTGAAATTGATCTCTTTAATTAAGGTTTTTAATGCATCTGTTTTCTTTTTGGAAGAATCAACTAAGTATATTTCTGAAGTGGGATGAATTATGGCATAAGCTAAACCAGGGAAGCCACAGCCAGATCCAATATCTAAAAATTTTTTATTATCAAAATTAAAATTCAGGAAAGTTTTAAAGGGCCAAATACTGTCAAAAACTTGAGATACCCAATAATCATCCCCATTAATTAATCTTGTTAAGTTGGTTTTATTATTTAATTCTTTAATTTTAATTTGCAATTCTTGAAACATAATTATCTCCTCTTCTGTTATTAAGGAAAAAATTTCTTCTGGAATGTTTAGTTTTTTCATTTCGTTATAAATATAAATTTTTGCCATTCATTAAATACATTCTATTTATTAAAAATTTATTAGAATTACAATATTAATAAAAGATTATTTTGAAAGAGGAAATTTCTTATTACAAAATTTTAGGTGTAGATGAAAATGCCTCAAATCATGAATTAAGAAAGGCATTTTGCAAACTGTCCATTGAGTTGCATCCTGATACAACTTCTTTAGAAATAGACGAAGCTAAAAGTAAATTCCAAGAAGTTTTGGAAGCTTATGAAAATTTGAATAATAATAATTTGAGGAAAATATATGATGACAAATTAAAAGAAAAATTTAGAAGTAAGAATAAAGTTTTCAATAGTTTAATAATCGATTCAAAAAATCAAAATTTAGTAGAGAATAGAAGACCTTTTTCAAGTGGAGAATTGTTTTCGTTATTGCTTTTATTTATTATCATTTCAATTAGCTTGATTTGTTCAATTTTTATTGCCTCTTTTACTGGCAAAGAATTAGATACAATACCTATCTGGTTAGTAAAGTAATAATCTTAAAAAGTCTGTGAATCTTTCAAAAAAACCTATCAACCAACATTCACTTCAATCATTGGAATTGTGGCTAACTGATTTAGGTGCAGTGAAGGATGTTAAAAATCCATCTAAATGGTACCTATTACTTTCTAATTGGAATGCAACTATTCGTTTTGAACAAGAAGATTTAAGTGTTATCTGGGAAAGTGAAGGAAAAGAAACTAAAAGACTATTTTCCTATTGCATTAATAGAGAAGATGTGGAAAATGCAATACTGCAGGGGCCTTAAATTTCTATCTACAGATTGTCTAATATTTGCCTTATTACCCAGTAACTTTTTTCTAATTGATCATCAGTTATACAGAGAGGTGGCAAGAGGTAAATAACATTCCCGAGGGGTCTAATAAATAAACCTTGCTCCATTGCAAGATTCTTTATTTCTTTCCCAATATTATTGAAGTAACCTTTTTTGTTCCCAATATCTAAATCGAATGCAGCAATTGTGCCGGATACCCTTATCTTTTTTATGTAAGGTAAATTTTCAAATTTAATTAAATGAGATAAATGTTTTTCTTCAAATGAAAGGTATTTGTGTGGTTCTTTCTCTAATAAATCAAGGCTAGCGTTTGCCGCAGCACAACCTAAAGGATTAGCAGTAAAACTATGCCCATGCCAAAAAGTTTTTTTTGGGCAATCATCAATAAACGATTGAAAAATTTTTTCTTTACATAAAGTTATTCCCATAGGTAAAAAACCACCAGTTAAGCCTTTTGAAATACTTATTAAATCAGGAATGATGTTGGCTTTTTGAAAGGCAAAAAGGCTTCCACATCTTCCAAAACCAGTTAATACTTCATCTGCAATTAATAAAGAATTATTATTTTTTATAGTTTCTGAAACTTTTTTAATAAACTGAGGTCTAACCATATTCATGCCTCCTGCGCCTTGAACTAGTGGCTCAAGAATAACTGCTACTGTGGGAGTTTTTAGAAGAGCTTCTAATTTTTGGATCGCCTCACTCTCTTTGTTTTCTACCTTTTCGTCATTTATCCAAGTTGAGGGCCATGGCACTCTCCTAACTGGGAACATAAGATTATCGAAATTCTCATTAAAAATATTTCTTTCTCCTAAAGCCATTGCTCCAAATGTATCGCCATGATATGCACCATCAAAAGCTACTATTTGAGATCTTGTCTCTCCTCTATTTTGCCATGATTGGAAGGCAATTTTTAAAGCTACCTCCACTGCAGTAGAACCGTTATCAGAAAAGAATAATCTTTCTAGTCTTGTTAATCTACTAAGTCTCTCTGCTAATTTTTTTGCCTGTGGATGTAAAAAATCAGCAAATATAACTTGCTCAAGATTTTTTGCTTGATTGAAAATTGCATCCGCAATATATTCGTTACTATGGCCATGAAGAGTTACCCACCAACTACTAATTGCGTCAATTAGCTCTTTTTTAGGATCTTTAGTAAATAGAAGAGCATCCTTACCATGAGTTACTTCTATTTGTGGTTTGCTGGTATTTATTTGTGTAAAAGGTGGCCAAATATTTGGATGCCAAGCTTGATTTGGAGATTCTGAATCCAAAGGTTTCATTTAACTTTTTCTGAAAAGTGAGATCAACTTATTTTTGATGTCAAGTTCTTTCCATAGTATATCTAAATTACTTGAGTCCATTTTTTTGATGTAAGGAAATTCAGCAATTAACGGAATACCACTAAAATCAACTAGCGTTTTTGGATTATCTAGGTGTTTTTCGCCATTGACTACTAAACCTAGAATCTCAATATTTCTTCGTTTTAAGGCCTCAATACTAAGCAAGGTATGGTTAAGTGTGCCAAGTGAGCTCTTACATACAAGTATTACTGGAAGATTCCATTTTTTTATTTGATCTATTTGTAAAAAATTGCGTGTTATTGGAACCATTAATCCACCTGCAGTTTCTACAATTAACGAGCCTTGCACTTTTGGCAATCTCAACTTGTCAAAGTTAATATTTTTTTGATCTATTTCAGCAGCCCAATGAGGAGATAGCGGTTTTGTAAAGACATAAGCTTCTTTGATGATTTTCTCTTTACTTACTTGAGTAAGTTTTCTTACAGTTTGACTATCAGTTTGCGATTCAATACCACTTTGAATAGGCTTCCAATAAAAGGAATCTAATCCTTTAACGAAAAAAGAGCTTATTAAAGTTTTCCCAATATCAGTATCTGTTCCGCAAATTATAAATTTGAAAATATCATTGTGACTACTCATAATTTCTTTATGATTTGAATCTCAATTTGCCATGAAAGGTTCACTGTATTATTGTAATTCTTTGGCCAAAACTTTTGAATTTCCTTTAACTCTTTAACTGTTTTAAGTTTACAATTTGTTGATTGAGCTCCTACATTTTTAATGCTTCTAAAAAGCTTATAAACATCTTCAAAATTCTCAAGATAATTAAACTGTTCTGAATGATGTATTTCAGTTGATTTAAAATCTCTTAATAATTCCCTTGAGCAAAGGAAATTAAGACCACTATATTCAATATCAATTTTTTTACATGTATCTTTCCATTCAGGAAAACAATCTTTTGTTGGATATGAAATGATTAAAAAACCTCCAGGTGTTAATTTGCTAAACCAATTTTTTATTGTCTTTTCTGGGTTGTTTAACCAATGTATGCAAAAGTTAGATGTTAATAGAGAACAGTTCTTTATTTCAGGGGGTAAATCATTATTCAAATCCCATAAAATTTTTTTTCTAGATAATTTATTCTCAAGAAGCATTTTCTTGCAGAAATCAATTCTGGATACTTTTTGGGAAGAAAAATTTTTTTCTATTTCATCTGCTAATAGTCCTGGTCCTGATCCTAGATCTATCCATTCACCTTTTTTTTGGGGATTTAATTTTTTGATAAATTGAACAATCTTTTTTGCAAAAAATTTCTGAATATTTGAATACTCTAGGTACCGATATGCAGCATCATTGAAATTATTTTTTATTTTCGCATTCCACTTTTTACTATCCATTTCAATCATTAAGTGTATTAAGTAAGATCTCGTATAAATTTAAATTATTCAAGCAATGACCTTGCTGAGATAATTTAATTAAAATTGGTTTCCTATCAAGTTTTTTATTTAAGGAATCTAAAAAGTTATTATTTGATTCGTTGTCAAGAATCAAATCATTTTCTGATTTTATAAAAATAATTTTGCAATTTTTTCTTAAAAATAATGGAAAATCTCTATTGATGTAAAGTTGTTTTAAATCACTTAAAAGAAGAGTTTTATTTAAACTCTCTAAACTCTTATAAAAGATATTTTCAAAACTATTATTCATATCATTTGGCATAAATGATCTATCTATAAATTCTTTCAACATATCCTTAGTTTGATCTTTTATGATTTTGTTTTCCATTTTTTTTAAAGACCTCAAAATAAAGTTTCTCTTATTACTTAAAGGAAGAAAATTATTAAAAGAATTTATAAGAACAATATGAGTTGCTTCTTTTAAAATTTTTTTTTGCATTAAATGAAAACCAAATGAATGGCATAAAGTCATTCTGATTTCTTTTTTAGATTCGCTTTTAATCCATTTTGCTTGATAATTATTTGCCGAAAAATAACCCCTTTCATTATCTTGCCAATGCCATTTATTATTTAAAAAATTAATTTTATAATCATCCCAGAAATGTTTATTTAGTCCCCACCCATGTTGAGTAATTATTTGTTTCATTTGAACTCTTTTAATACTGCAATGAAATTCTTTAGCAGACTAAAATCTAAATTTCTTCTTATTGTTATTCTGATTCTTGATTGCCCAATTGGAACAGTTGGAGGCCTTATCGCAATTGCTAAGAACCCATTATCTTCGAGATATTTTTGTAGATAAATTGCCTTCTCTTCTTGGCCTACAATAATTGACAAAATGTGAGAATCTCCCTGAACTGGGAAACTAAAATTTTTAATAATTTCATCTTTCCATACATTCGCAGAAGATAATAAATCATTACCCCATTCTTTATTTTCTAAAATTTTTTTTAAACCTTCTAGCGCCCCAGCAGCTAAAGATGGTGCAAGTGCAGTTGTATATCTAAATGCACCACTTGTTTGGATAAGATATTCTCCAATTTCTGAATTGGAAGCTATAAAAGCCCCACCGCTTCCAAATGCTTTTCCAAAGGTTCCAGTAATCATAGTTATATCTGAACGATAATTAAAACTTAAACCCCTGCCTTCAGGGCCTAAGATTCCAATTGCATGAGCTTCGTCAACTAATAATTGAACACTATTTTTTTTGCAAATTTCCGTTATTTCTCTGAGCGGAGCAATTGATCCTTCCATGCTATAAAGAGATTCAACAACAACTAAAATGGAATGTTTTGTAGGGTTAGATTTAATAATTTTATCTTCTAAATCTTTTAAATTATTGTGTGAAAATCGAACCAGTTTTGCTTGAGCAGCTTTGACTCCAACCAATAAAGAGTTATGGATCAATTTATCTGCTATTACTATACTATTTCTGTTTGCTAAAGCCTGGATAGCGGCTATATTTGCTTGAAATCCGCTTGGGAAAAGTAACACTTTTTGTTGATCAAGCCATTTGGCAAGTTCTGTTTCTAATAATTTATGTATTGGTCTTGAACCTGTGATAAACCTAGAGCTTCCTGAACCAATACCTTCTAACAAGCTTATTTCGTAAGCAGCTTTTATTAAATCCTTGTCCCTACTTAATCCAAAATAATCATTACTGCATAAGTCTATAAGTTTTTTATTTTGAGAATTTGAACTTAGAAGTTCGAATGATTTTTTACCTAAAGAAAATGTTTTTAATTTACGGATTCTATTTTTTGGAATTTTTACTTTTTTCATTTTGGCAAAATAAAATTTACTGGATTTAATTAAAAAGATTTAGATTTACTATTAAAGTTTGCAAGGTATTTTTTGTTTATTAATATCTATATAGATCATATATTAAGAAGTTAACTCATCCTCTCTTCAATCACAATTATTGCTTAATTTAGAGGAATATTTCCCCTTTCCGCTAGATGATTTTCAATTAGAAGCAATACGAGCTATTAATAGCGGAAATTCTGTTGTTTTAACGGCACCAACAGGTTCGGGTAAAACATTGATAGGTGAATTTGCTATATATAGAGGCTTATCTCATGACAGTAGAGTTTTTTATACAACGCCTTTAAAGGCCCTGTCAAACCAAAAGTTTAGAGATTTTGCTAATCAATATGGTGAGAATAAAGTTGGTCTTTTAACTGGAGATATAAGCATAAATAGAGAAGCACCAATCTTAGTCATGACGACTGAGATTTTTAGGAACATGCTTTATGGCGAATTTGATGAATTTGATGATCCCTTAGAAAATTTAGAATCTGTGATTCTTGATGAATGTCATTATATGAATGACCCTCAAAGAGGCACAGTTTGGGAAGAAACTATAATCCATTGCCCAAGTAGAACTCAAATAATAGCTTTATCAGCAACAATAGCCAATGCAGATCAATTACAAAATTGGATAGAAAAAGTTCATGGGCCCACAGTACTAATTAATAGTGATAAGAGACCAGTCCCACTTGATTTTATTTTTTGTAGTGTTAAAGGCCTCCATCCACTTTTAAATAATAAGGGTAATGGAATTCATCCTAACTGTAAGATTTGGAGAGCTCCTAAAGGGCAGAAAATAAGAGGAAAAGTGGGTAGGATAATGCAACCAAAGTCTCCCTCAATTGGCTTTGTGATCTCGAAACTAGCTGAACGAAATATGTTGCCAGCTATTTATTTTATTTTTAGTAGAAGAGGATGTGACAAGGCAATTGAGAATATAAAAGATTTAACTTTAGTAAGTTATTCAGAAGCAAGTAGGATATCCCAAAAATTAGATGTTTATCTTAAAAATAATCAGGAAGCAATTAAAGATAAATCTCAATGCGAGGCATTAAAACGCGGGATTGCATCTCATCATGCTGGATTATTGCCTGCATGGAAAGAATTGGTTGAGGAATTATTTCAGCAAGGTTTAATAAAAGTTGTTTTTGCAACTGAAACTCTTGCTGCGGGAATAAATATGCCCGCAAGAACAACTGTTATTTCTTCTTTATCAAAAAGGACAGAAGATGGGCATAGATTATTATTTAGCAGTGAATTTTTGCAAATGTCAGGAAGAGCTGGAAGAAGAGGAAAAGATACCCAGGGATATGTTGTTACATTACAAACAAGATTCGAAGGTGCCAAAGAAGCAAGTGCACTGGCTATTAGCAAACCAAATTCTTTAGAAAGTCAATTCACTCCTAGCTATGGAATGGTACTTAATCTTTTACAAAGTTATACTTTAGAGAAGTCTAAAGAATTAATAAAAAGAAGTTTTGGTAGTTTTTTATATTTAGGTGAATCATCAGGTGAGAATATAATTCTTGAAAATTTAAATAAGGATTTAATTGAATTAAAAAAAATTACATCTGACGTTTCATGGAAAGATTTTGATGCATACGAAAAGTTAAGAAATCGTCTTAAAGAAGAGAGAAGACTCTTGAAAATTTTAGAAAAACAATCAGCAGAAAAATTATCAGAAGAGATAACTAATGCACTCCCATATATTAAAGATGGAAGCTTGATTTCAATCAAAGCTCCTCAAATGAAAAGAAAAATTGTTCCAGGATTAATTTGTAAGAAAATATATGAATCCCAAAAAATTAAGAGTTTATTGTGTTTGACAATTGATAATTTATTTATTCTTATAAAACCCTCATACATAGTAAGTATTTTTAATGATTTGGATGAAATTGATGTCTTAGGACTTGAAGTGCCAAAGATGTATTTTTCTGGAGAGGTATTTAGGGGAGATGATATGTCGCAGTGTTATGCGGATCGAATTTTTGAAATTTCTAAAAAAAATGATTTACAAACTCCACAATATGATTTGACAACGGAAGTTTTGGCACAACAGCAACAAATTAATAATTTAGAAGAAACAGTTACTGATCATCCTGCACACAGATTTGGAGACTCCAAGAAATTAAAGAAATATAGAAAAAGAATTATTGATGTTGAACAAGAAATAAATATTAGAAAAAAAGTTCTTGAGGATAAAGAAAATCATAACTGGACAACTTTTACCGATTTGATACAAATTTTGAATCATTTTGGTTGTTTAAATGATTTGGAATTGACAGAAGTTGGACAAACAGTGGGTGCAATAAGAAGTGAAAATGAATTATGGATTGGTCTTGTTTTAGTTAGTGGTTATTTAGACGATTTAGATCCTCCTGAGTTAGCTGCAATTATTCAAGCTATATGTGTTGATGTAAGGAGGCCTAATCTTTGGTGTAATTTCAAGCCTTCTTTAAAGGTAATAGATGTTTTTAATGAATTAGATGGTTTAAGAAAATTAGTCTCTTTTCAACAAAATAAGTTTCATATTGAAATTCCTATCTATTTAGAAACAGAGTTGACTGGAATTATTTCTGAATGGGCAAGAGGAAAAAAATGGAAAGATTTAGTTTTTAATACTTCATTAGACGAAGGTGATGTAGTGAGGATTATTAGAAGATCAATTGATGTCCTTTCTCAAGTGCAATACTGTATTGGTGTTAGTAATAAATTAAAAAGCAAAGCAAAGCTAGCATTAAAAGCTATTAATCGTTTTCCTGTTTCTGAATCTAATGATCTTATAAAAGTCTCTGAAGATATTAATCCTGCAACAAAAAGAATTGACAATAATTCTTAAATTTTTTAATCAAATCATTGAATTGATATTCATTACTTCATCAAATTCATCTTCCTTTAAATAACCTAATTTAAGTGTTGCCTCTTTTAAATTTAATGATTCTTTGAAGGCAAGGTTTGCAATTTTAGCTGCTTTTTCATAACCAACTTTTGGGACTATGGCTGTAACCAACATTAGTGAATTTTCTAAATTTAACTTCATTTTCTTTTGATTAGGTTCCATTCCATCAACTAAATTTATTCTGAAGTTTTCTATTACATTTTTAAGTAATTTTAAACTTGTAAGAATATTAAATCCAATAAGAGGCTTATATTCATTCATCTGTAAAGTGCCGCTAGAATTTGCCATTGAAACTGCATATTCTAGACCCATTATCTGAGTGCAAACCATTGATAAGGCTTCGCATTGAGTTGGATTCACTTTAGCAGGCATGATAGAACTTCCAGGTTCATTTTGAGGAATAATTAGTTCATATATTCCTGATCTTGGACCAGAAGATAGAATTTTTATATCATTTGAAATTTTAAATAATGCACCTGCTAATATTTTTATCTGACTCATCACTTGAGCTAGACGATCATGCGAGGCCATGATAGAAAAATTATTTTTTGATTTATAGAACATTAGATTAGTATCATCGGAAATTGATTTTATAGATTCTTCACAAAATCCTTTTGGACAATTAATCCCTGTTCCAACTGCAGTTCCTCCCAAAGGTAAAAAATACAATTCATTCAGACTTATAATGATTGCATTCTCAGCATCTTTAAGTTGCTCTGACCATCCCGATATTTCTTGCCCAAAAGTAAGGGGCACTGCATCTTGAAAATGGGTTCTTCCTATCTTTATAAGGTCTTTCCATTGTTCACTTTTTTTATCAAGAATCTTAGTAAGTTCTCGTATCGTTGGAACTAAATTTTTGATTATTTCATTAACAACTGATATTTGAATAGCAGCAGGAAAAGTATCATTAGTTGACTGAGATTTATTTACATCATCATTAGGATGAATTGGTTGATGACTACCAAGCTCTGAATTTGTTTTTAAAGCTGCAATATTTGAAATTACCTCATTTACATTCATATTTGTTTGCGTACCACTTCCTGTTTGCCAAACCTTTAAAGGAAACTGTGAATCATGAAGCCCATCAAGTATTTCTGTACATGCTTCTATAATCAAATCTTTTTTTCTTTTATCTATTAACCCTAAATTGAAATTCGCGATTGAAGCAGCTTTTTTTATGAGGGTGAGTGAATAAATTAATTCAATTGGAATTAATTCTTCTCCAATAGAAAAATTTTGTATCGATCTTTGTGTTTGAGCGCCCCACAAAGCTTCAATGGGAACCTCTATTGTTCCCATACTATCCTTTTCAATCCTAAAGTTTTTTGTCATTATTCCTCTGAAAACACTGGTTTAACTTAGATAAGGTTTTCAGTAATCCTAGATACCTAACTTCTCCCATATTACACTTAAATTATTGAGATGAATTGAAGGATTAAAACATTCTTCTAAGTCACTTTGATCAATTAAATCCATAATTTCATTATCTCTCTCTATATTTTGTTTGAAATTCCCATTTTCGGTATTCCAAGCATGATGCGCATTTTTTTGTACTAAGCTATAGGCTTTTTCTCTAGACAACCCTTTCTCTACAAGCAAAAGTAAAACTTTCTGACTAAAGATTACACCACCATATATATTTAAATTTTTGAGCATATTTTTTGGATAAACTTCCAAATTGCTTACTATGTCTTTCATTTCCCTGAGCATAAAATGCAAACAGATTGATACGTCAGGTAACATGATACGTTCATTTGAACTATGGCTTATATCTCTTTCGTGCCAAAGTGGAACATTTTCCAGTGCTGTTAAGACGTAACTCCTCAAAATTCTTGCCAAACCGCTGACTCTTTCACTTCGAATAGGATTTCTTTTATGAGGCATTGCAGAACTTCCTTTTTGCCCTTTTGTAAAGCCCTCCTCAACTTCTAAAACATCAGTTCTTTGTAAATTTCTTATTTCAGTTGCGAATCTATCTAGAGAAGCGCCAACTAGTGCAATAGTTTGAACATATTCTGCATGCCTGTCTCTCGATATGACCTGCGTACTTGCTGTATCTGGCCTTAAGCCGAGTAAATCACAAGTTATTTGTTCTACTTTGGGATTCGTATTAGCGTAAGTTCCCATTGCACCACTTATTTGTCCAATAGCTACAGATTCTTTCAGTGTTAACAATCTTTTTTTGTTTCTTATTATTTCTGCTAACCATCCAGCAAGTTTAAAACCGAAGGAAATTGGCTCCCCATGAATTGCATGAGATCTGCCAATCATTAAGGTATTTTTATGCTTCCTTGCTAATAATCTGACTTCATTTTCTAGGTTCTCAATTTCTTCCAATAACAATTCGCAAGAATCTTTTAACTGAAGAGATAAGCCAGTATCAAGTACATCACTGCTGGTCATACCAACATGTATATATCTTCCAGAATCTCCCACAAATTCATTAACGCTTGTAAGAAATGCTATGACATCATGTTTAACTTCTTTCTCAATTTCTGTAATTCTAGATTCATCAAACTTTGCATTTGAACGTATCTCTTTCATGGCATTCTCAGGAATTTTTCCCAGGGAAAAATTTGCTTCACATGCAGCTATTTCAACCTTAAGCCAACTCTGGAATTTTGCGCTATCGGTCCAGATTTTCCCCATTTTGGGTAATGTGTAACGCTCGATCACAATTTTTATTAATTATCAATTTAAACTTTATAACCAAAATCGAATTATTGCTCTATACCTTAAAGATGTACTTGCCATTGAAGATATTTGCCTGGCTATTATTTTCTTATGTAACATTTTTCTGGCTAATTAAGAAAGCTTAAATATAAAAATGTTTGCATTTATTCTTTTATTCCTACCGTTAATAATGGGTAATTTTTAAGTTCTTATTTAAAATTGGAAGGTATTAAAGAATTTGGATCTTAATCCTTTAGAAGTTCATTATTCAGTCTTTTTTTATTGATTAATAGATGATTAAAAAAAGTAGATTAGACCTTTATCTTCTTAAAAGTGGTTTATGTGAAACTCGTCAAAAAGCCCAAGGTTTAATTCTTGCGGGTAAGGTTAGAGATATCAATGGAAAAGTATGGGATAAACCGGGACAACAAGTACTAATTGGATCTGAATTTTTTATTGATTCCGAACCAATGTTTGTATCAAGGGGCGGCGAAAAATTATTGGAGGCATTTAATAAACTTGAAATTAAAGTAAAAGATAGAATATGTATTGACGCAGGAATTTCTACTGGGGGATTTACTGATTGCTTATTGCAACAAGGAGCAAAGTTAGTTTATGGGATAGATGTTGGTTATGGGCAGACTGCATGGAAGATTAGAAATAATCCAAAAGTCATACTTTTTGAAAGAACTAATATTCGAAATTTAAAACCTAATGATCTTTTGTCTACAAGTAATGAGTTACCAAATTTTGTGGTTGCTGATTTGTCTTTTATTTCATTAAAGTTAGTTTTTAAATCTATTGGTAATTTATTAGAAGGTGATTGTATTGAGGGAATATTTTTGATTAAACCCCAATTTGAGGTGGGTAAAGATAAAGTCAGTAAAGGCGGTGTTGTTCGTAATCCTAGATTCCATACTGAGGCAATAGAGTCTGTTATTTATGCTGCTAAGAATTTCCAATGGAATATAAAGAATTTGATAGCTTCTCCTCTAGTAGGTCCTGCTGGAAATCATGAATATTTAGCTTGGATGATCCTAGGAAGTCAATCAAATAAAAGGATAAATAGTGAATATATACGAAATTTAGTAAAAGAAACACTTTAAATTAAAGAGCTTCTTCGTCTTTGTCGCCAGTTCTAATTCTTACAACAGAATCAATTGATGTGATGAATATTTTTCCGTCTCCTATCTCTCCAGTTTTTGCTGCTTCAGCAATCGCATCTATGACTGAATTAACCTTTTCATCTTCTACGACAACTTCTACTTTAAGTTTTTGAAGGAATTCAACAGTAAATTCGGAACCTCTATATCTTTCAACTTGTCCTTTTTGCCTTCCAAAACCTCTTACTTCACTAACTGTCATTCCAACAATACCGGAGTTTACTAATGCAATTTTTACATCCTCCAGCTTAAATGGACGTATGATTGCTTCAATTTTCTTCATGATTAAAGATTGAACATTCCTATTTTAATTGTTTTTTGGGAAAACATCCAACATTGAAATATCAGAAAAACATTCAATATTAAGGCCTGCATTCTTGGCGTCTTCAATTAATAGTTGGGAATTTTCTTCAGAAATTATTACTGTACTATTTGACAAAGCTTCCCACTGATCATTCTCAAAGTGTGTTTGAAGCCATAACATTCCAAATGCGCTTTTTGGTTGAAGGGATTTATTTAAATTGTTATCGATAGTTATCAAACAAATGTCCATTAATTTTTCATTGAACTAATCACATATAACCCTTTTGGCCGACATTATGAATGTTACAACTGATACAAAAATAAGATTTAACGGCTTTTGACTTAGTCAATTGTAATACTTAGATTTGTTGATACTTTTGCCAATTTTTATCTTTATATATAGTTTTTATATAGGTTTAGTAAAAAGTTCTACTAAAAATGAATAGAGCTAAATTAGATGATTCGACTCAAAGACCGCTATATGGTGAAAGAATTATTGAAGAATCAAAAATAATTTGTTTCGATAATCCGAACAAGAAAAGAATTTATGAAATTTCTATTCAGTTACCTGAATTTACATGTAAGTGCCCTTTTTCTGGTTATCCAGATTTTGCAAAGCTAAATATTATTTATCAACCTAATTTGAGAGTCTATGAGTTGAAGTCTTTAAAGCTTTATATTAATAATTTTAGAGATATAAAAATATCACATGAGGAAGTTGTGAACAGAATTATGGATGATTTAGTGAATGAAGGTTCACCTCACTGGATACATTTAAACGCTGCATTTAACCCCAGAGGGAATGTTTCCATGCAGTTAGATATTTTTAGTGGGCAGAAAAGAAATTAAAACTTTTTTATTTCTTCTGATAATTTAAAAAATTCTTTTTTAAAACCAACTAAATTTTTATTGCTTAAGCCTCCAATAGATAACTTTTGTGATTCTTTATTTACAAGAATCCATAATTGTTTAGTTGGTATAAGACTTACTATAGTTCCAAAAATTATTAAAATAAAAGAAAAATAAATAAATGGTATAGAAGGATCATCTTTTATTATTAAACCACTGCTAGGAATTATTTTTTTCAGAGATACTTTTGATGAGTTAATTTCTAAAGGACTGTCATTGATATAGATATTATTCCCTGAAAAATTTTCTATATTCGAAATTTTAAGTGGACCATTTTCATTATCTATTGTTAAAAGGAAATTTTTTTTTGTTTCTGACCCTAATTCAATTAAAACTCCCCAAACTTGATTACCGATTTCGGGAATTTCCTTTAATTGTAATTGATAAAGGATATTATCTATTTCTAAAACAACATTTGATATTGCCCAATCTGCTTGATAAATAGTTAATCCTTTAAACCTAATTGGGTGATTAACTTTGGTGGTTTTTATTTCATTTAGATTTAGATCTTCAGAAGAAAAATTTAATTTTGAAATAAACTGTTTGGGTACACCATCACTTTCTCGTTCTATAGAAAAATCGACCAACTTTACATTTGCTTTTGAGTTTGTGCTCTCATTAAAAAGATTCAAACTTTCTCCAGGCAGTAAATATTGTTCTTTTGTTTGACTTGTAAAACTTCCATATGCTGAACCTATAAGTAAGACTATTAATCCGATATGTACAACTAAAGGGCCTATTTTTCCAATTAAACCCCTTCTTGCAGAAATATGACTTTTAAATTTGTGTGTTTTCCACCCTCTTTTTTTAAGTAATAAATCTACTTTTGGTATATGTTCTGCATCTTGATTGATTGGATGACTCGTAGTTAGTTGCAGTTTGCTAAATTTTTTTTCGCTCTTGTATTCAATCCATTTTAATGATGCTTTTAATGAGGGGATTTGCCTCCTGAAACTACAAGCTGCTAGAGAAATGCAAAGAAGAATCAATGTAAATAAAAACCAAAAGCTTGTATATATATGATCCAATTGAAGTATTAAGACTTTTTCTCCATCTAAAAATCCAAAAATGGGAGCACTATTGAAATGATCAATATAAAATTTATTACTGCTACCTTGGGGTATAAAAGTACCTATGCCGCTTGTAATAGCTATGAAGATTATCAGTGATATGGCGAATCGTAAACTTGATATTTTTAATATTAGATTTTTAAAAATAATCATTTAAATCCAATTTGATAATAAATTTAATAACCCTAGGGAAACTAAAAATATCCCACTTAAAGTCGGAATTATTTGACTAAATTTTCTAAGCGCTAAAAATTGTTTTAAGTTTTCTGCAGTAGCTCCTGCAACGATTAAAGGAATTACTTGGCCTATCCCAAAGAAAAATAAAAAAATAATAGATATTGTAGGATTTTTAGCTTGTGATACCCAAGCCAGAAGAGTTGCTAAAACTGGAGTGATGCAAGGTGAAGAAGCTAGTCCAAAAGTAGTCCCTATGGCAAAAGGTGCTATAAATGTTGGTATTTTATCTTGAATTATTGTTAAGTCAGGTCCATTAGGGAACTGAAATTTTAGAATCCCTAGTAAATTTAAACCCATTATTATTGCTATCAAGGCAACGATCGAAGTGTAATAAGATGGGATTTGCCCATATATCCTACCTAAGAATCCACTGGCAGCGCCAAGCGCAACGAGTGAGAAAACGACTCCTCCTGAAAAACTAATAAGTTTAAATTTATTTTTCTCTGTTCCTCCTATATAAGCAATTGTTACTGGAAGTAATGATAATGAGCATGGGCCAAGACTAGTTAAAAGCCCTGCGCTGAAAACCAAAAATATAGTAAATGGGCCAGGATTATTAAGGCCATTCTGCATAAGCAGATTACCATTTTGAGATAATTCTGAAATAACTAAATTAAATGATTCGATAGCTTGAGTTAAATCTTATAAATTCTAACTAATTAAGAGTCTTTCGTGTACTAATCATACCTATGAAGCCTGTAGATTCTAATGAACATCTCAGTAACATCCCTGCAATAAAAAATGATGCTATTAATGAATTACCACCATAACTAATGAAAGGTAGTGGTAAGCCGGTAGTCGGCATAGAGCCTGTTGCTACAGCAATATGCATTATTGATTGACCTATCAACAATACACCACATCCAATAGAAACTAATTTTGTATAGTTGTTCCTGGACTTTAGAGCAATTCTTACAGTTATATAAGAGAAAACTGTTAGAAAACCTAGGAATATAGTACAACCTAACAAACCAAATTCTTCAGCAAAAATGGCAAAAATAAAATCTGTGTACATAAAAGGTAGGTACTGTAATTTTTGTATAGACAAGCCAAAACCTTGACCGAATAGACCACCTGAACCTATAGCTAATAAACTTTGAACCAATTGAAATCCACTTTCCTGTTGATCTTCCCAAGGATTAAGAAATGAAGTAACTCTAAGTTTTTGATATTCGTTATTGAGGATACTAATAAATCCAGTAATAAATCCTAATGAGGCAAATGAGCAGAGAGAACTTAGTTTTACGCCCCCACAAAAACCCATTACCCAAAAAAGAATTCCAGTTAATGATGCAGTACTTAAATTAGGCTGCTTTAAAATTAATAAAATTAATAATCCAAAAGAGAATATTGAAATTAATTTTTTATCATTCTTAATCAGATTCCAATGAGCGAAAAGGTTAGAAGCTTCTAGAATCAGAAAAGGCTTAATTAATTCAGATGGTTGTAGACGTAAATTTCCCAGTACAAGCCATCGTGAAGATCCGTTAACTGTAATTCCAGTAATATTGGTAAGAAATATTAGAAAGAATAAAATAAAAAAAATAATTCTTGAAAACTTTAAAAGATTTCTAATGTTTGTATTCAGAACAAAATAAAATAGACCGATTCCTGGAATTGTCCAAACAATTTGTTTTTTTAAGAAGTAAGCCCAATTTCCCATTTCCCTACTAGCCACCCACCAACTTGATGATCCAAGAATGCAAATCCCTGATATTGACCAAATTCCAATGAGAACAACGAGGATTTTTGCCTCATAGGGCCATATTGCCCAAGGTAAGGGAAAAATAGACTCTGTTAAAATGCTTAAATTTTTTTTGTAATTAGAACTAAAGGTTTTTTTTCTTTTAGAAATTCTTTTATATTTTATTTTTTCTTGACTTATCTCCAATTTTTTAGATGTATATGTACTATTGAGACGTTTAATTGAGATTTTGCCAAGTCTTTTATTAACGTTTTAAAGTGTTATAGCAATGAACAAAAATGATTTTTCATAACTTTTATTTTTAAAGAATAAAGTAAAAAATGGTCTACAGATTCATGATAAATCTTAAGAATTAATTTTTTATAGAAAAAAACTAGCTAAAAGGCACCTCTCCGTGATAGATTCCGTGAGTTTATATACTTACTTCAAACCATTTAGAGAGGGTTTCTAAACTATGTTCACATCAGTGGACTCAAATAGAAAAAAACTTGCGCATCCTTCTAATAAGAATGTTCAATGTCCGCAATCCCTGAATAATTCGATCATCAAAGAAAGTAAATCTGGCATTGCCAATCAAATAGATAATTTGCTTTCTCAAAATGATGAATACACAAAATTGCAACTAACAATTTTTGGAATTACATTTATTGTTTCTATTTTATTAGCGTCAATAACTGGAATTTTTCTTGGATTTACTTTTGGTTTAAGTATTTTTATAGGTGCAATTGCAGGCATTTTTTACCTACGTTTGCTTGCTAAAAGTATAGGGAAACTTGGTAGAGAATCATCAGGTGTATCAAAATTGCAACTATTAGTTCCAGTTTGCCTCTTTATTTTTGCGAGCAAGCTAGGATCTTTAGATATTTTTCCTGCAATGATAGGTTTTTTCATTTATAAGCCTTCACTAATTCTTTATTTTTCTCGTTCTTAAGTAAATTTTTTTTCAAAACAAATGTTTTTTAATTCCTTGCTAACAAATTTTGCAGCATTAGAAGTCGGTCAACATCTTTATTGGCAAATTGGAAATATCAGACTTCATGGGCAGGTATTTTTAACATCTTGGATTTTATTAGGAGCTTTATTAGTTTTTATTTCCCTAGGAACTAAAAAAATGGAAAATGATCCTAAAGGCCTTCAAAACTTGCTTGAGTTCCTTTGGGATTACATAAGAGATCTTGCTAGGACGCAGATAGGTGAAAAAGTTTATAGAGATTGGATGCCATTCATAGGCACTTTATTTTTATTCGTCTTTGTTAGTAATTGGGGCGGAGCTTTAATTCCTTGGAGATTGATTAAGTTACCAAGTGGAGAATTAGGAGCACCTACTGCAGATATCAATACAACTATAGCCTTGGCTTTATTGGTTTCACTTTCTTATTTCTATGCAGGTTTAAGCAATAAGGGTTGGAGATACTTTGAATACTATGTTCATCCAACTCCAATTATGCTTCCTTTCAAAATTCTAGAGGACTTTACGAAACCTTTATCACTCTCTTTTAGGCTATTTGGAAATATTTTGGCTGATGAACTTGTAGTTGGGGTTCTGGTTTTTTTAGTTCCGCTAATTCTCCCAATACCAGTTATGTTCCTAGGATTATTTACTAGTGCAATTCAGGCATTGATTTTCGCAACTTTAGCGGCCTACTACATTGGAGAAGCTGTTGAAGAACATCATTAGCTGTCTTCTAATACATTCGGACGCTTTTACAAAGGGTCTGTAATCTGGCAAAATATCTAATCGCGTAGGTCTGAAAATATCAGACCCATTCTTAAAAAAGGATGTCCAAGCGTGTATGACAACAAAGATTATCACAAGTATTAAGCTCTTTATTTCAAAATTATGGATTCGATTACTTCCGCTGCATCAGTTGTAGCTGCTGGTTTAGCAGTTGGTCTAGGTGCTATTGGCCCAGGTCTTGGACAAGGTAACGCAGCTCAAGGTGCTGTTGAGGGTATTGCCCGTCAACCAGAAGCTGAAGGTAAAATCAGAGGAACTCTTCTTTTATCTTTCGCTTTCATGGAGTCATTAACAATTTACGGATTAGTTGTGGCTTTGGTACTACTTTTTGCGAATCCTTTTTCCTAAAAGTTAATATTGCTTCTAATCCTTATTAGCAATATTTAAATTTAATTTTTTAACTTCAACTGAATCATATGTTGGCCTTTAATTTTTTTGGTGCTACAGAGGGTGGATTATTTGACATAAATGCCACTTTGCCACTAATGGCGATACAAGTAGTTGCGCTTACTTACATATTAAATTCTCTTTTTTTTAAGCCTGTTGGCAATGTTGTAGAAAAAAGAGAAAAGTTTGTAAGTAACAATATTATTGAGGCCAAAAATAAACTTTCTGAGGTTAAAAAATTAGAAGCTGATTTATTAACCCAGCTTCAAAGTGCTCGTACAGAAGCTCAAAGAATTGTGAGCGAAGCTGAGAATGAGTCTGACAAGCTCTATAAAGAAGCACTAGAACTTGCTAACAATGAAGCAAATGCTTCAAAAGAAAAAGCAAGACTAGAAATTGAAAGTCAGACGTCTGCTGCTCGTGATCAACTTTCTAAACAGGCTGATGATCTAAGCGAACTTATTGTTAATAGATTGATTCTAGAAAAATGAATTTAACTCTTTTAGCTACAGAAGGTTTTGGATTGAATTTCAACTTATTCGAAACTAATATCCTTAATTGGGCTGTAGTAGTTTTCGGTCTCTATAAATTTTTGCCTGGTTTCCTAGGTAAAATGCTTCAAAAAAGGAGAGAGGGAATCCTTCTTGAATTAAAAGATGCTGAAGATCGACTCCTAAATGCAACGAAAGCTTTAGAAAAGGCGAAGAAAGATTTATCTTCAGCAGAAGAAAAAGCTTCTCAAATAAAAGCAGATTCTCTTAAAAGATCTGAATCAATCAGAATGGAAAGTGAGAAAAAAGCGATAGAGGAGATGGCACGAATTAAACAAAGTGCAATCTCTGATGAGAGCTCTGAAGCATCCAGAGCAATTTCTCAACTTCGAAAAGAAGCTGTTGAACTGGCAATTAAGAAAGCTTTAGATTCTCTACCAAATCGACTTGATAAAACAACACAAGAAAATTTGGTAACTCAATCAATTAACAATATTGAGGTGAACTAATGCCACTTTTAAATTCAGTTACTACACCATACGCAGAGGCATTACTTCAAGTTGTGAATGAAAATTCGCAAACTGAAGAGATGGTTTCTGAGGTTAAACAACTCTTGGAATTAATAAATGATTCCCCTGAATTGGAGAAGGCACTATCCTCCCCCATTTTAGAGACAGATGCCAAGAAGAAAATCATTGTTGAAATTTTTTCAAATAAGGTTAATTCTTCTTTACTGAATTTCTTAAAATTATTGGCCGATAGGCAAAGAATTGGAATCCTTACTTCAATTCTTGATAGGTTTTTAGAGATTTACCGAGAGAATAGTAAAATTGCATTGGCAACTGTTACTTCTGCAGTCGAGCTTACTGATGAACAGAAAGGTTTAATTACCAAAAAGATCATCAATATTGCTGGAACAGAAAAATTAGAACTTGTAACTAAAATCGACCCATCTCTTATTGGTGGTTTCGTCGCCAGTGTAGGATCAAAAGTAATTGATGCTTCTCTTGCTTCACAAATAAGAAAACTTGGCTTATCTCTTTCCAAGTAACTTTTAAATCAACCTTAAATTCTTAAATCCATGGTATCTATACGCCCTGATGAAATCAGTTCAATCTTAAAACAACAAATAACTGATTACGACCAATCTGTAAGTGTTAGCAATGTAGGAACTGTTCTGCAAATCGGTGATGGCATTGCAAGAATATATGGCTTAGATCAGGTCATGGCAGGTGAATTATTAGAATTTGAGGATGGCACCGAAGGTATAGCTTTAAATCTTGAAGATGATAATGTTGGAGCCGTTTTAATGGGAGAGGCACTTGGTGTTCAAGAAGGAAGTAACGTTAAGTCCACAGGTAAAATCGCATCTGTTCCAGTTGGTGAGGCAATGCAGGGGAGAGTTGTTAATCCTCTCGGACAACCAATAGATGGGAAAGGGGAAATTCCAACAAGTGATACTAGATTGATTGAAGAAATGGCTCCTGGAATAATCAAGAGAAGATCAGTTCATGAACCAATGCAAACAGGTATCACATCTATTGATGCAATGATTCCTGTTGGAAGAGGTCAAAGAGAATTAATTATTGGTGATAGACAAACTGGAAAATCTGCGATTGCTATCGACACAATAATCAACCAAAAAGGTCAAGACGTAGTTTGTGTTTACGTAGCTATTGGTCAGAAGTCAGCATCAGTAGCAAACATCGTAGAGGTCTTAAGAGAGAGAGGAGCTCTTGATTATACAGTCGTAGTTAGTGCAGGAGCTTCAGAACCAGCTGCTTTACAGTACTTAGCACCTTATACCGGTGCAGCAATTGCTGAACATTTTATGTACCAAGGTAAAGCAACACTTGTTATTTATGATGATCTAACAAAACAAGCTCAGGCTTATAGACAAATGTCTCTTCTTTTAAAAAGACCACCAGGAAGAGAGGCTTATCCGGGAGATGTTTTCTACTTACACAGTAGATTGTTAGAAAGAGCAGCAAAACTTTCTGATGCTATGGGAGGGGGCTCTATGACAGCTCTTCCAATTATTGAAACTCAGGCAGGGGACGTTTCGGCTTACATTCCAACTAATGTTATTTCAATTACAGATGGACAAATTTTCTTGAGTGCAGATTTATTTAACTCAGGATTAAGACCAGCTATAAATGTTGGTATTTCTGTTAGCCGTGTTGGAGGAGCCGCTCAGACAAAAGCAATTAAAAAAATTGCTGGAACTTTAAAATTAGAACTCGCACAGTTTGATGAACTAGCTGCTTTTTCCCAATTTGCATCTGATCTTGATGAAGCAACTCAGCAACAACTTGAACGAGGCAAAAGACTTAGAGAGTTATTAAAGCAACCTCAATTCTCTCCACTGAACCTTGCAGAACAAGTTGCAGTTGTTTATGCAGGAGTTAAAGGCCTTATTGATGAGGTTCCAGTTGAAGATGTTACTAAATTTGCAACTGAACTTAGGGAATACCTAAAGTTAAATAAAGCGGAATTTATAGAAGAGATTCTTAAAGAAAAGAAATTAAATGATGGACTAGAAGCGACACTAAAAGAGGTGATAAATGAAGTTAAATCATCAATGCTTGCCACAGTTTAAATTTATTTAGGAGATACCATGGCAAATCTTAAAGAGATTAGAGATCGAATCGTTTCCGTTAAAAATACAAGAAAAATAACGGAGGCTATGAGACTTGTTGCAGCTGCAAAAGTTAGGAGAGCTCAAGATCAAGTTCTTAAAAGTAGACCTTTTGCAGATAAACTTGCACGAGTCTTAGAAAATATTCAATCTAGAGTACAACTTGAGGCTGTCGACTCTCCTCTATTATCCAAGAGAGAAGTAAATAGTATCACCTTGGTTTGTATAACTGCTGACAGAGGTTTATGCGGTGGTTACAACACAAATATTATAAAAAAGGTAGAAATAAGATACGCAGAATTAGTCAAACAAGGTTATCAGCCAAATTTAATTTTGGTAGGGAAGAAAGCTATTGGATATTTTCAAAATAGAAAGGATAGATATGTAATTAAAAGTACTTTCAAAGAACTAGAACAGGTACCAACAGTCAAGGATTCCGAAGGAGTTACAAATGAGATTTTAGCTGAATTTCTTTCAGAAAATTCTGATAGGGTGGAAATTATTTACACGAAATTCATTACTCTAGTTAGCTGCGCGCCTGTCATTCAAACACTATTGCCACTTGACCCTCAAGGAATTGCTGAGGAAAACGATGAAATTTTTAGGTTGACTACAAAAGATAGTAAGTTACTTGTTGAAAAATCAAATATTGAAAAAAGTGATTCAGAGAAATTACCTTCAGATATTGTTTTTGAACAAAGTCCTGATCAACTATTAGATTCGTTATTACCATTATATTTGCAGAATCAGGTACTAAGAGCTCTGCAAGAGTCGGCAGCTTCAGAATTAGCTTGCAGGATGACTGCTATGAATAATGCGAGTGATAATGCTAAAGAATTAGCAAGTACTTTGAATCTAACTTATAACAAAGCAAGACAAGCAGCCATTACTCAAGAAATATTAGAAGTTGTAGGTGGTTCAGCAGTTTAGCAATAAGATTTAGGATATGCCTGAATACAATATTAAAGTTCAATTTGAGCAAAATACTTTTAGTTTTTTATGTTCTGAAGATCAAGATATTATTTCGGCGGCAAAAATGAATGGAATAGATTTACCAAGTAGTTGTTGTTCTGGAGTTTGTACAGATTGTGCATCCATGATATTGGAAGGATCTGTAGATCAGGAAGATGCTATGGGATTAAATGATGATTTACGGGAAAAGGGCTTTGCACTTTTGTGTGTAGCATACCCCAAGTCAGATTTGAATATTGTTATTGGTAAAGAAGTCGAAGATGATTTATATAATGATCAATTTGGTAAATATCAAAAATGAAATTAAGTTCTGTTGATTATTATTTAGATTGGCCAGTTTCAATAAAATTAAAAAATTTAAGGGAATTCATCATTACAAATTTAGAAAAAAAAGGAGATTTAATTCGATGGTCAATTGTTGATATTCAAAATTCTATTGACTCTTTTGGAACAAAAAAACTTAAAATTAAAGCTGTCATAGCTAATTAAAAAATATAAATTGGAATATTTTTAATAATGGAAAATTCACCAACAATATTTATTGTTCCAACTGGTATTGGTTGTGAAGTAGGAGGTTTTGCTGGGGATGCACTTCCTACCGCTAAATTATTAGCATCCGCAAGTGGATGTTTAATTACTCATCCAAATGTTATGAATGGTGGTACTCTTTCTGAAAAAGATAAAAACATTTTTTATGTTGAGGGTTATAGTTTAGACCGACTTGCTAAAGGAGAAATCGCTTTAAAAAGGGTAAAGCAACAGAAAATTGGGATAATTTTTGATTCAGCCATTGAAAAAGAAATATTAGTAAGACATTTACAAGTTGCGGATGCATGTGTTTCTACTTTAGGGATTAATGTTTATTCTTATGTGATTACAAAAAAGCCATTAAACATAGTTATTGATTCTGATTCTTCAAAAATCAGTGGTGGCACAATTGAAAATCCTGATACTCTAATTGATGCTGGAAAATGCTTAATAGAAAAAGGCGTTACGGCCATAGCAATTGTGGCAAAATTTCCAGATGATCCAGATTCTTTAGAAACTAATATCTATCGAGAGGGGAAAGGGGTTGATCCTATTGCTGGAGTCGAAGCAGTTATAAGTCATTTAATAAGCAAATTTTTTAAAGTCCCCTGTGCTCACGCACCTGCTTTAAATCCAATTGAATTGAATGAAAATTTAGATCCTCGTGCAGCTTCAGAAGAAATAGGATATACCTTTTTACCATCAGTACTGATTGGGTTAAGCAATGCACCTGACATTGTTGAATTGCCTGCTAATAATGAATCAATCTCACTACACCCTGATCAGATTGAATCTATTGTTGTTCCTAATGGTGCATTAGGTGGAGAAGCAGTACTAGCAGGGATTGAAAAAGGTTTAAATATTATCTCTGTAAGAAATCAAAATACATTAAAAGTGACAAATGAGTTTTATGATTATCCCAATCTTTTTGAAGTTGATAATTATTTAGAAGCTGCAGGCATAATTCTTGCTATCAAAAAAGGTATCAACCTTGATTCAGTTAAACGGCCTTTAAAAAAAATCCAACAGTGTTCTTATAGTGATTAATAAGATATTGCTATGGGAACTCTCCAGTCACTTCCCAATGATTGACTGCTTAGTTTTAGGATTGGAGGAGCCTGCTTTCTTTTGAATTCCGCTTTTTTTATGAGTGAGATAATTTTTAAAATTAAATCTTTTTTATAACCATCTTCTTCTAGTTGTTGTAAATCTTTTTTCTCTTCAATAATTCCTTTAAGAATATTATCTAAAATAGAATAAGGTGGGAGAGAATCAGTATCTAATTGATCAGGACCTAATTCGGCACTTGGAGCTTTCGTACGAATATTTTCTCCAATTATATCTACATTAGTATCTAGCATATACAACTTTCTACAATTAATTGAATCTTCACTATCAAGCCAATTGCATAATTTAAAAACATTACTTTTATATAAATCCCCAATTACAGATAATCCCCCATTCATATCACCATAAAGTGTGCAATATCCTACGGCCAGTTCTGATTTATTGCCTGTTGAGAGTAACAAATGCTTTTCTTGATTTGCTAAAGCCATAAGAAGTGTGCCTCTTATCCTTGACTGAATATTTTGATTTGTTATTTCAGCCATCTCGAAAGATATGGTTTTTATAAATGATTCTTCAAAAGAGGTCATCAAGTTTTCAATTGGAATGCTCTTGAAACTTATCTTTAATCTTCTTGCTAAATCTTTTGCATCACTCTTCGAATGAGATGAGCTCCATTTAGAGGGCATTGAAACGCAATAAACATTATCACTTCCCAGAGCCGCTGTAGCAATTGCCGAGACAAGTGCTGAATCAATACCACCACTTAATCCAACCAGAGCTGTTTTAAATCCACATTTTTTTGCATAATCTTTTACACCAAGGACTAATGCATCAAAAATTGATGACATTTCGGAGTTTTCAAATTCATTTTTTTCAGGTTTTGTTTGCTCAATTTCCCAGCTTGAGAGATCTTCCGAAAAAGATTTTAGTTGCTTAATTTTAGATCCATTCTTATCAAGAATAAAACTATTTCCATCAAAAATTAAATTATCATTTGCTCCAATCTGGTTGACATAAATAAGCGGTACTTCAAGATATTTTGCAGCAAAACTGGAAACCTTGGATCTTAGCTCTAACTTTTTCAGAGTATATGGGGAGGCTGATAAATTTACTAAAATATCAACTTTTTTTTTCTTTAAATCAATGATGGGATTTTTTCTATGAATTCCTCTACCTTCTATATCTTTGTTGACCCATAAATCCTCACATATAGTAAAGCCAAGTCTCCAAGTTTTATTTTTAATTTGTTTAATCAATACGGAAACTTTTTCTTCTGATCTAAAGTATCTTTTCTCATCAAATACTTCATACGTGGGAAGAATAATTTTCCGAGCAATTATTTGCCATTCACCGTCCTCAACCAACGCAATAGAATTATAAAGATTAGGAAAAAAAGAATCATTTATTAACTCAGCTATTCCGATTGAGATGCTTAAGTTTCCATATTTTTTATTAATATCTAAAGCTAATTGATCAAGAATTTGGTATTGATTGTTGATTAAATTTTTTTTAAAAAGTAAGTCATTTGGAGGATAACCCCATAATGACAATTCTGGAGTAAGAACAATATCAGCAGAAATTGAGCTAGCTTTCGAAGCAATATTAAGTATTTTTTTTGCATTGCCCTCTAAATCTCCAACAACTGGATTTATTTGGGCAAGTAAGAATTTCATTCTACTAATTTTATGGATTCATATAAATTATTCTTCTTAACTATATCTATTAACGACGACGGTAAATTAGAACAATTAAAATTTAATCTAAACTTAGAACTTGAAATGTTTGGGGTTTTGATGGTGGAAATCTTAAATTTTACTCTATAAGTTTCTAACATTTTAAGAGTATTTGATTCAACAGGATATCCCTCTCTTAAAATTATAAAAAAACTTACCTCTAAAATAATTTTGTCGAAATCTTTCCAGTAGAAAATATCTTTAATTAAATCACTCCCAATAACGAAATCTAAATTATTAAATTTATAAATTTCTTTACATTTTTTGATTGACTCTACTGCCCATTGGCTACTTATTTTTTGATTAAATAAAATTTTTGGATTATCTAAATCATCAATAAGAGTTTTTAATAAATGGCTACGAATTGAGATATCCTCTATGTGCTTTTTTTTGGGGTTGTTGCTTACATAGCTGATGGTAAAAGCATAAGTTTTGGATAATTCTTCAAGAATTTTTTTGTGACCAATTGTAGGTGGATCAGCACTCGTACCAAATAAAGCAATACTTTTTTCCATTTTAAGTTTTAAGGTAGAAAACTAACAAAATTATTATTTAAATTTCTATTTGAAAAATAAATATTTATGTAGTTAAGAATCTCTGGGTCATTAAAATTCATATTTTGGATCAAAATAGCAGGCTCTATAAAAGAAGCTTTGCTTCTTATAAATATCTCTTTTGCTGCTAATTTCCCTAGAATTTTTGTAGAATGAATTGCTATCGCCGCTTGAATAATTGCTATGGGTCCATAGGGTAATAATGAAAGCCCGTTAGTAAAAGGTGCTGTTAAAAGAATTAGTTTCTTAATAAGGTTGAAAGAGGTATTAACGCCGACTTGAGTTATTCCCAAGTATAAATTATTGATGGATATATTTTTAAATATTTTTCTTGTAGATTCCCCTTTCAACTTTAATCCGTAAATCTTACTTAATTCGTTAATCAAAGCAGTATCTAGTGCAAAACTACCAGCAACATCAAATAAAATAAAAGGATTAAGAGCTACTGCGGATGCCTTAATAGTCGAAAATTTACCAATAGTTGATTGAGCTAGTTTCTGCCTCCTTTTCAATCTTTGCTCTTTTATTTTCAGAAACAATTTGTCAGCTAATTGAATAGAATTCAGTGTTAATAGTATCTCACCATATTGAATGATTAATTGTGCTATGTAATTTTTTAGATTGTTTTCATTATTAATAATTACGGGAATATTTAAATCTTTTGGAAGCTTAAACTTTATATTTTCAATTATTTCTTTTAATTCATTTTTATTAAATAGATCGATTTTGTTTAAAATTAAAATAATTTTTTTTCCATCTTTTATAAAAGAGCTGATTTCGCTTAACTCATTTCTATTTAAATCTCCCGAAACTATAAAAAGAATAAGATCTGAATGATTTATGTAAGAGTAAACTTTATCTGGGAATTTAATATTACAGAAATCAAAACCTGGAGAATCTAGCAGCTCTAAACTATTGAGTGTTTGATCTTTAAGAGCCCACGTTTCCGCTTGTATTTCTTTTGTGGTCCCATTAATAATATCTGTTTTGAATATGTCTTTTTTTAATAGAGAATTTAAAACAGAAGATTTTCCTACACCTGATTTACCATATGCGCCAATTCTTAATTTTTTTTCTTTGAGTCTTAAAAGTTGTTGATTAAAAGAAATTATTTCTCTATTAAGAAAACTTTTTTCATAATTGGTAAGATCAATAGTCTCCCACCATTTTTTTAATAGTAAATAATTTTCTTTAATTTTTAAATGTTTCATGATTTATTTTTCCACCAACCGGCTAATACAGATAAAACAGCTTCTGCACCAATAATTCCCACGAATCCCCCGAATTCATCTACTACTACTTTCACTCCTTTATGTTTCTTGTCAAATTTAGTTAATAATTGATCTGCTTTAATCATTTCGGGAATGTATTCGACAGGTTCGCAAATTTCTGATAATAATTTTTTATTTTCCCCATTAATTAACTCTGCCAACATTTTCTCACGCTTTACTACCCCTTGTATTTTGTCAACTTTATCTCCCAAAATAACCCACCATGGAGAGCTGTCAGACATAATGAGTTTTGAAATATCATCAAGATTTGATGACCCATCAAGACAAGGTGCCGATACCCTAGGGGTCATTAAGTCTTTTGCTTTTAAGTCATTTAATTGAAAAACCTTAAATATCATTGCTGCCTCATCAGCCTCTATCAAACCTTTCTGACTTCCAATTTTTGCCATCTGTCTAATTTCTTCTTCATCAGTTGAAATTTCGTTTTCTGCTGTAATAACTGGAAATATCTGTTCAATTAATATTATGAATGGTCTCATTAAAGTATTTAATATTCGCAAGATAGGAACAGATAGTAGTGCTATTTGAACTGAAAATCTTGTGCCAAGAGCTTTTGGTAGCACTTCTCCTACTAAAACAACAAGTATGTAAAAAGCTACTGAAAAAAGAGTTAAACCAAAACTGCTATTAATTACCAATGCTCCATATACTCCTAAAATAAGACTGCCAATTATATTAAATCCATTATTAGTAATAGTAATTACAGTTAGTGTCCGTCCAAGATGTTTTCTAAGTTTTAGAAGTTGATTTGCAGAACTTTTTGGTTTTTGCTTAGAGGCTATCTCTAGAATTCGAATTGAATTTACAGCTAAAAAAGCAGCTTCTACTCCCGAACAACATGCTGACCCAACTAAAATTATAAATATTAGAACAACTAAACCGTAAACACTTGGTTCCATTAAAATAGATTAGATACTAAATCTTTATTAATTCATTCTTCCATTTTTTTTTAAAACACGCCAATACACGATCTATGTTTAAACCTGAAAATAAAGTTTTTGAAGAAAGAAGAGAAATTTTCCTCAATAAATTAAATGGAAAAGCTGCTATTATCCCCGGTGCTAATCTCGTAAAGCATCATGCTGATTGTGAATATCCTTTTAGACAAGATAGTAATTTTTGGTATTTAACCGGTTTTGATGAGCCAGATGCAATCGCTCTTTTCTTATCTCATAAGCCAAAGGGAGAGAGATTTATTATGTTTGTTGCTCCTAAAGATGTTATAAGCGAAGTCTGGCATGGCTTTAGATGGGGTTTAGAAGGTGCTGAAAAAGAGTTTAATGCTGATAAGGCTCACTCAATAAATGAATTAAGAAATTTACTCCCAGCCTACATAAATGGTTCTGATGAACTTGTTTTTTCTATTGGTAAGCATCCATCAGTTGAGAAAATAATACTGGAAATTTTTTCACAACAGCTTGAAAATCGCTCAAGATTAGGCATTGGTGGAAATTCTATAAAATCTCCAGAAATTTATTTAAATGAGATGAGATTAATTAAAAGTGAATTTGAAATTAAGAGAATGAGAGAAGCTGCACAAATCTCAGCCGAAGGTCATGAATTAGTTAGAGAATCTATTTCATCAAAGAAAAATGAAAGACAAATTCAGGGTCTTCTAGAGGGATTCTTTCTGGAAAAAGGAGCAAGAGGACCAGCTTATAACTCAATTGTTGCATCAGGAGATAATGCCTGTATTTTGCATTACACTTCAAATAACTCACCCTTGAAGAAGGAAGATTTATTATTGGTGGATGCTGGCTGCTCACTAATTGATTATTACAATGGAGACATAACAAGAACTATTCCAATTGGTGGTAAATTTTCTAATGAGCAAAAAGTTATCTATGAGATTGTATTGAGTGCCCAGAAAAATGCAATTAAAAGTGCTGTAAAGGGATCGAATTCTAGTCATGTACACAATGTTGCTTTAACAATTCTCATAGAAGGATTAAAAGAAATTGGTTTATTGTCAGGTAGTACTGAGGAGATAATTGAGAATCAATCTTATAAACATCTTTACATGCACAGAACTGGACATTGGCTCGGCTTAGATGTTCATGATGTTGGAGCATACAGAATGGGGGACTATGAAGTGCCATTACAGAATGGAATGATTCTTACGGTAGAACCTGGGATCTACATAAGTGATAGGATCCCAGTCCCTGAGGGGCAACCCCCTATAGACGAGAAATGGAAAGGCATAGGGATAAGAATAGAAGACGATGTCCTGGTCAAAGATGCAAACCCAGAAGTTTTAAGTAATGCTGCACTAAAAGAAATTTCTGATTTAGAATTTTGAAATTTGACTTATCAAGTTAATAGATTTATTTTTTATTAAGTTTAAAGTTCAAAAATGAATAAGTCCGATTCATATGATTCGAAACTCTCTCAAGCAAGAGGCTTAGCTAGTCAGCTGGGCATGTTCGCAGAAGAAAACGATATCCCCAAAGATCTTTGGGATTCTTTGGAGGCAACTATCTATGATTTTTATGAAGTATCTCATGATAGATAAAAATTCTGTTTAAAAGTCATCAATAACTAAAATCAAGAAATTTTGAATAAATCAATCAAAATGTGACCATAAACTGATAAATTATTTATTGAACATAAATAAGTGAATGACCTCATCAGATAAGTTAAATCAAAATTCAACAGAAAAAACGGAAAAAAACAGTGATGCACCAAACTCTAAAAATTCTTCTCCTAATTCAGGAATGATGGGTGCCACAGCTGTATTAGCAGCTGCCACAATTGATGAAGATGGTGTGCCTACTGGTTATACCCCTAAACCTGATGAAGGAAGGTTCATAATTAAAGTATTGTGGTTACCTGATAATGTAGCTTTAGCAGTAGATCAAATAGTAGGTGGAGGCCCAAGCCCACTAACTGCTTATTATTTTTGGCCTAGAGATGATGCTTGGGAAAAATTAAAAAGTGAACTTGAGAATAAAGGTTGGATTACAGATAATGAGAGGGTAGAGATATTGAATAAAGCTACTGAAGTAATAAATTATTGGCAAGAAGAAGGTAAAACAAAAAAATTGGAAGAAGCCAAGTTAAAGTTTCCCGAAGTAACTTTTTGTGGAACCGCTTAAATATTAGTTCTTTGCAGCTTGAATCCTAGCCTCTGCCTTCGAAACCTCTTTTAAGGCTTTAATTTTCTCTGGATTTTTTTCATTTTCAGAAAATTTGCTAATTGCTAATTTTGCTTCTTTAAGATCTTGTTCAGCATTTTGAACATTAATTTCGGAACCAATTTCAGCATTATTTACTAAAACTATCACTTCATCTGATTCAATTTCAGCGAAGCCTCCCATCAGAGCTATTGATTTCCACTGGGAATTCATTCTTAGCCTTAAAACACCAATGTCTATAGCCGTAACTAAAGAGATGTGTCCTGGTAGTATGCCAAGTTGACCTGTAGTACTAGGAAGGATTACTTCTTCAGCTTCGCCTTGATAAACATTTTTATTAGGAGCTAAAACTTTTAGAGAAATTGCCATTAATTTAAATTATTGAAGATTAAATATATATTTAAATATTTATTTTTCTGATTTTATTTTTTCAGCCTTTGCTTTAACTTCATCAATATTACCAACTAAGTAAAATGCCTGCTCTGGTAAATCATCCAATTCCCCTGACAAAATCATGTTGAAACCAGCAATGGTATCTTCTAATTTTACATATTTACCAGACATTCCTGTAAATATTTCTGCTACGAAGAAAGGTTGTGAGAGGAATTTTTCAATTTTTCTGGCCCTGTCGACTGTTAACCTATCTTCTTCAGAAAGCTCATCTAAACCAAGAATTGCAATAATATCTTGAAGCTCTTTGTATCTTTGTAAAGTTGATTGGACAGCTCTGGCTGTTTTGTAATGCTCATCGCCAACAACTGATGGTTGTAGCATAGTGCTTGTTGAGTCTAATGGATCTACTGCTGGATAAATTCCCTTAGCTGCAAGAGCTCTAGCAAGCACAGTAGTGGCATCTAGATGGGCAAAGGTTGTTGCTGGCGCAGGGTCTGTCAAGTCATCAGCAGGTACGTAAACAGCCTGGATGGATGTTATTGAACCTTCTAATGTAGATGTAATTCTTTCTTGCAATTCACCAACATCAGTTCCCAGAGTAGGTTGGTATCCAACAGCTGAAGGCATTCTTCCAAGTAATGCAGATACTTCAGAACCAGCTTGAACGAATCTAAAGATGTTATCAACAAAAAGTAGGACGTCTTGTTTATTCACATCTCTAAAATGTTCGGCCATTGTAAGTGCCGATAAGCCTACTCTCATTCTTGCACCTGGGGGCTCATTCATCTGTCCAAAACATAATGCAACTTTTGATTGAGTTAAATCATCTGCATTGATAACTCCAGATTCTTTAAATTCTTCATATAAATCGTTTCCTTCTCTAGTTCTTTCACCTACACCGCCAAAAACAGAAACTCCACCATGTTCCTTTGCGATATTATTAATTAATTCTTGAATAAGAACTGTCTTCCCAACACCAGCTCCTCCGAATAATCCAACTTTTCCTCCTTGTCTGTAAGGAGCTAGAAGGTCGATAACTTTAATACCAGTTTCAAAAACTTTTGGCTTAGTTTCTAGGTCGGTTAACTTTGGCGCGGCTCTATGAATTGGAGCAGTATCTTTTGTATTTACAGGACCTTGTTCATCTACTGGTTCTCCTAAAACATTAAATATCCTTCCTAAAGTTGCCTCTCCTACAGGTACAGATATTGGTGCTCCTGTGTCGATTGCCTCCATGCCTCTTACAAGGCCGTCTGTGCCACTCATTGCCACTGCTCTTACTCTATGGTCACCAAGGAGCTGTTGGACTTCTGCAGTGAGCGCTATGTCTTGTCCAGCTGGATTTTTAGCCTCTATTCTTAAAGCATTTAATATTTTGGGCAATTTCCCTGCAGGGAATTCTACATCCAGAACTGGGCCAATTACCTGACGTACTACGCCTTTTGTTTGTGAAGAAGTTGATGGAGTTGCTACCATTTTTTATTAATTGGTGATGATTAGCTGAATTTAAACAGCTCATAATCCGAAAATACTACCACCTCATGGGTAGATTCGTTAAATGGGTTCGGCCACCCGCACAGTTTAAGTATGGTTTAATTGCCACTTTGCAGATTATGTTGTTGATGATACGGATGGAGAATTTCTCTTTCCACATTTATGACGCAAAGCGTTTCAACCACGATCCTCCATTAATTTATGGCAGCTGTTTCACTTACAGTCTCTACAGTAAAACCACTGGGAGATAGAATATTTATTAAAGTTTCCGCATCTGAGGAAAAAACTGCTGGGGGCATCCTTTTGCCTGATTCAGCTAAAGAAAAACCACAGGTTGGAGAAGTTGCTCAGGTGGGCCCTGGCAAACTTAATGATGATGGTTCTCGACAAACTCCAGAAGTGAGTATTGGCGATAAAGTTTTGTACAGCAAATATGCTGGCACAGACATTAAATTGGGAGGAGATGAATATGTCTTGCTCTCAGAAAAGGATATTTTAGCTGTAGTAAGCTAATTTATTTGTTTCAAAAATTATTAAAACTTATTACTAAATCACTGCCTAAACATGGCTAAAAGAATTATTTACAATGAGCAAGCTCGTAGAGCGCTCGAGAGAGGAATTGATATCCTTGCTGAGTCTGTAGCTGTAACGCTTGGACCAAAAGGAAGAAATGTTGTACTAGAGAAAAAATTTGGTGCTCCACAAATTATCAATGATGGTGTCACAATCGCTAAAGAGATTGAATTAGAGGACCACATTGAAAACACAGGGGTTGCTTTGATCAGACAAGCTGCTTCAAAAACTAATGATGCAGCTGGCGATGGTACTACAACAGCCACTGTTTTAGCTCATGCAATGGTAAAAGCAGGGTTGAGAAACGTTGCTGCAGGAGCTAATGCAATTACCTTGAAAAAAGGAATTGATAAAGCGACTGAATTTCTAGTTGGTAAAATCCAAGAAAATTCCAAACCGATTAGTGATAGCAATGCTATAGCTCAATGTGGAACTATTGCTGCTGGAAACGACGACGAAGTAGGTCAAATGATTGCCAATGCTATGGATAAAGTTGGTAAAGAAGGTGTTATTTCCTTAGAAGAAGGAAAATCAATGTTTACTGAATTAGAAGTTACTGAGGGGATGCGCTTTGATAAAGGCTATATCTCACCTTACTTTGCAACAGATACAGAGAGAATGGAGGCTGTTCTAGATGAACCATATATCCTTCTGACTGATAAAAAAATTGCCTTAGTGCAAGATTTAGTTCCCGTTCTAGAACAAATAGCTAAAACTGGTAAACCACTAGTTATTATTGCAGAAGATATTGAAAAAGAGGCTTTAGCAACTCTTGTCGTCAATAGATTACGAGGCGTATTAAATGTTGCTGCAGTAAAAGCTCCTGGATTTGGCGATAGAAGAAAAGCTATGCTTGAAGATATGGCCGTTTTAACTAATGGACAACTTATTACTGAAGATGCAGGCTTGAAATTAGAGAATGCTACTTTGGATATGCTTGGAACTGGTAGAAGAATAACTATCAATAAAGAGACTACTACTATTGTTGCTGAGGGTAATGAGCAAGCAGTTAAAGCTAGATGTGACCAAATTAAGAAGCAAATGGACGAGACAGATTCCTCTTATGATAAAGAAAAGCTTCAAGAACGTCTGGCTAAATTAGCTGGAGGTGTAGCAGTAATTAAGGTTGGGGCTGCTACTGAAACTGAGATGAAGGATAAAAAACTTCGTCTTGAGGATGCTATTAATGCAACAAAAGCAGCTGTTGAAGAAGGAATTGTACCTGGAGGAGGAACAACTCTCGCTCATTTATCTCCTATTCTAAAAGAATGGGCTGATAAAAATTTAGAAGGAGAGGAATTAATTGGAGCTAACATTGTTGAAGCCTCACTAACTGCTCCTCTTATGAGGATTGCTGAGAATGCAGGATCTAATGGAGCTGTGATTGCTGAAAACGTAAAAACTAAACCATTTAATGATGGATTCAATGCTGCTACTGGAGAATATGTAGATATGTCTTCTGCTGGTATAGTTGATCCTGCAAAAGTTACACGTTCAGGATTGCAAAATGCAGCTTCAATAGCAGGAATGGTTCTAACCACCGAATGCATAGTTGCAGATTTACCGGAGAAAAAGGATTCAGCTGCTCCTGCAGGCGCTCCTGGTATGGGTGGTGATTTCGATTACTAACTAAACAATAGTTTTAAATTAATTTTTTTAGAAAGGGATCATTTAAAATGGTCCTTTTTTATTTAACTTCTATGAAATCCAACCAGCGCTAAGAATAATTGCAAGAGACAAAAATATCACTAAAAAAGTCCAAGTTATTTTGTTTAGAGAAGCTTCCGCACTTCCAGCGCTATTGAACATGGAGCTTCCACTGGCGGCTATTCCACCCATTCCATCACCTTTGGGACTATGAAGTAAAACTAAGATAATGAGAAGAACTCCAGAAAATGCCCAAATCCAACTGATAATTTGAATCATTGCTTAAAAAAAATTTATCAACTTTAAACGTGTTGAACGACCTTATTATAACCTTTTAATTCAATTTCTTGAATAAGAGATTTGCCTGTCATTTCCCTTGGTATTGGGAGATTTAATAATTGCAGTAAAGTGGGAGCAATATCTGCTAAGCCCGCGTTTTCTCTTAAATTAATTTCATTTCCCATATTTGGTATTTTTCTTTTTTCACCTTCAATCAAAATCAATGGAACCTTATTTATTGTATGTGCTGTCCATGGTTCTCCTTCAGATCCTTTCATTACCTCTGCGTTACCATGATCGGCAGTAATAACAATGCTACCGCCCATTTCTCCGGTAGCATTAACTATTTGACCGACACATTTATCTACTTTTTCTATAGCTTTAATTGTCGCATCCATGTTGCCTGTATGACCAACCATATCAGGATTGGCAAAATTGATTACAACAAAAGCATAATTCCCGCTTTTAATAGCTTTAGAGCAACTAATTGTTAATTCCTCCGCAGACATTTCGGGTTCCATATCATAAGTTGCGACTCTTGGAGATGGAATCAAATGTCTCTCTTCTCCAGGTAAAGGAATTTCAACTCCTCCATTGAAAAAGTATGTTACGTGAGGATATTTTTCAGTTTCCGCGGTTCTGTATTGTTTAAGTCCGTTTTCTGACACTATTTGGCCTATAAAATTGTTGAGTGACTCAGGAGGAAATGCAACTTTAACGGGAAAGTTTGGATCATATTGAGTAAAAGTGACAAAATCTAGATTTGGATAATTTTTTCTTTCAAAGTCTGAGAATTCCTTGACCGAAAGAGATTTGACTATTTGTCTTGCTCTATCTGGACGGAAGTTGAAGCAAATCAAACTATCCCCATCTTTAAGATAGTTTTCAGACATTCGTACAGGCTCTATAAATTCATCTGTTATGTTTTTGGCATAACTTTTTTCTATGTAATCCTGGGGAGAGATATTTGTTATTTGAATGTCCGGATTAGTTAAATTAGAATATGCTTTTTCTGTTCTATCCCATAAAAGATTTCTATCCATTATCCAGTACCTTCCGCATATGGAGGCTATTTCGCCTACGTTAAATTTTTTTATACATGATTCTATTTGATTTAAATATTTCGAGGCACTTTTTGCAGGAGTATCTCTTCCATCGGTAATAATATGGATTGCAACATTTTTAATTTTATTATCAGATGCCCATTTTATTAAACCTAGTAAATGATCGATATGACTATGAACTCCTCCATCGGAACATAATCCCGTGATATGCAAAGTAGAATCATTTTTCTTTAATGAATCAGCCATCTCTTTAAACTCATTTACCAAGCCTAATTGATTATTTTTTACAATATTTGAAATCCTTACTAGTTCTTGTTGTATTATTCTTCCCGAGCCAATAGTAAGGTGCCCGACCTCTGAATTGCCCATTTGACCATCTGGGAGTCCTACATCAGATCCACTAGCATTTATTAGGGTGTGTGGGTAAGCATGCCACAATGAATCCATAATTGGTGTGCTGGCACTTTTTATAGCATTATCTGACTTTTCTTTTCGATATCCCCAACCATCCAATATTGCAAGAACTACAGGGCTCTGAGGAACACTTAATCTTTTTATATTTTTGCTGCTAATCTTTGACATATTCAGATCAAATTCATTTTTAACTGATCCAACCTTAAATTTAGCTTCAAACCTTACTCTTTAACAATTTATATTTAACATAGTTAGCTTTTGCTAATTTATGAAAATATTAGATGAACTTTATTTCTTGAAAAATCATGTCCAATAAGACAAAAAGGATCGTAATACTAAATGAAGTTGAGCTTAAAAAAACCATTTCGCGTTTAACTTACGAAATTATCGAAAAAGTAAAAAAACTCGATAACCTTTTATTAGTTGGTATCCCGACTAGAGGAATTAAGTTAACTGAAGTGCTAGAAAAGGAATTATTCTCTAGAACAGGTTTAAGAGTTAGAAAAGGAACAATTGATCCAACATTTTATAGAGATGACCAAAATAGAGTTGGAACTCGCCTAATACAAGCTGCAGATATTCCAACTCCTATTGAGAAACAAGAAATTCTTTTAATAGATGATGTAATTTATACAGGTAGAACAATTAGAGCTGCAATGAATGCTTTATATTCATGGGGAAGACCTCAAAGAGTGATGTTGTTAGTAATGGTAGATAGAGGTCATAGGGAATTACCTATTCAACCAGATTTTTGTGGTAAAAAAGTGCCTACTAGTAAAGTTGAAAGTATTAGTTTACGTCTAAATAATGTTGATAATGAAGAAGGAGTTTTTTTGGATAGATTACTTTCAGGAGATATTTCCTAAATTATATTCTCCTAAAAATTCATCTTTAATATCAAAACACTGAACTAATAAATCAGCACTTTTCGTAATTTTAAAAAAAAGTTTTAAATTGTCTTCTCCAATATTAGATTTATTTTTTAATACTATTTTGAGTGGTTTTTTGTCCCATTTTGTAACTTCTTCTTCAATTTGAACCTCTGATAATTTTGGTAATCCATTTTCGAAAATAACGTCATATGCTCTTTCTTTTTGTGTCTCTCCTATTATAATTTCGAATATTTTCTGATTATTTTTACTGGCTTGAAGGATCAGTTTAAATGAGTTTTCTGTTGGCCATGTTTGTCCCTTGCAAAAAATAGGATGCCAAAAATGTTTTTGTTCTCTTTTATTAAATAATCTTATAGATAATCCTTTGTTTAATATATCTTTAATTTTTACCCCTGGGGTCATTGCTAAAGCTCCCAAAGCTATTGATTCGATAGGAGGTGGTGACTTGATTTGAATCTTTGAAATTTTTTTTGTTATCCATTCTTTAATCAAAGGTATTTGAGTTCCACCACCAACCAAAACAATTGCATTTAAATCTTCAACTGTACAAAATTTGCCTCTTGCTTGATTTAGTAAATCTTTGAGTAAAGAGTTAAGGTGATTAAGAAAATTATTTTCAATAAGTATTTTCTCAAATAATTCTTTACTTAGAAAAAAAACTTTTTCTTGATTTTTTTCAGTAAACAATTTTATTGGATATTCATTTTCATATTTGATTGCAGATGAACTGAGTTTACATTTTAATTCTTCTGCCTTTAAAAGATTATTCACACAATTATTACCTGGAATAAAATAATCAACTATCCATTGATCAATATCTTTACCACCAATTTTTGAGCCAGTTTTTCCAATTATTTCAGCACACCTTATTTTTTGTTTTGATATTGAGCTTACATCATTACCTTTAAATTTTAATAGTTCAGCTATTGGTCCAGATTTTCCTTCTCCGCCTTCTATTTTGACTATATTCATATCAACTGTACTTCCTCCAATATCTAATGTCAGAATTTTTGAGCCAAACGGTACATTTATTCCTAAACTTGCCGCAGTAGGTTCATCAACTAGGGCTATTTCATCTACAGATGTTTTCTCGCAAAGGTTAACTAACCATTCCCTATAACCCTTGTATGTATCTATTGGCGCAGTTAAAACAAGTCTTTTGATCTCATACTTGTGCGGAATGTTTGCCCACAAAATTTGAAAAAATTTTTCGCCACATTCATTGGGGCTTAAAATATTTTTTTGATTAATTTTTTCAATAGAATTTCCAATTAATCTTTTAAAATTGGAATGAAAAAACATATCAGCATTTGAGTTATACCTCATCTTTAGAGCACTAATACCAATTTTAGGAATCTTTGAAGGTTCCTCAAACCAAACTGCAGTAGGAACAACTCCTGGATATGATGTAATATTTGGGATTTCAACTAAAACATAATTTATATCTTTTTGATCTTGAAAAGCTAATACAGTATTAGTGTTCCCCAAATCAATGGCAAGTGTTCCCGATAAACATTCTTTCATGAGAAATTATTTGAATCAATTAAGTTCTTTTTGTAATTTATGTTATGAAACGGTCGAATAAACTGTAAAATACAGTTTAGAGTAAAAAATTTTTTTTAATGAACTTATCTAATAATGCAGGTTTTGATTCTAATGATCTTGCAAAGAGAGGTGAGAGCTTGATAAGAAAATCAACTAATAGATATTTAACGACAGTGAAAATTGCTTTCAGAGCTAAACAAAGACGCTTTGATGATTTTGATGGCTTATTGGAGGAGTCAACGATTAAACCAGTTCAAAGGTCAATTATTGAACTCAGCGATGAACAAGATCAACCAGATTTACTTCCTGGCTAATTTTGGTAAAAGTCCAAAAGAGGTGGAGATTACTTAAAGATTTCAAAAAAGGCAAATTCTGCTTTTTGATTGGTGTGGATAATTGGTCAATAGAGTTACAAAAAAGTGAATTCCATGCACTTTATCTTCTACTTTTAAGAATTAATAAGCAACTTTTAGATATCAAGAATGAATTAATGGATGAAGAGTCTATTACTTTAGAACTAGAACAACTACCTTGGTATATTCAATTAGATGGGAAAAAGAATGAATGGAGTTTAAGGTTTGTTTTTGAAAGCCAAGATCAAACTAGGTCCTTCGAAATGTATTGGCCGATACCATTAGCACAAAATTTATTTTATGAAATAAAAAACATGTGGGAATCAATGGATTAAAAGATAAATAAAATTGGAAATTTTAGAAAATATTTCCCCCTCAAAAAAAAATTTTTTCACAACTTTTCCACAGTTTATTTTTAAAAAATATTTTATGATCTAGAGCATGTGGAAAACTTCTGCTTTTATATAAATCTTTATATTAAAGTAAGATTTAATTTTATAAAATTAATTTCCATGATTACCCTGATTATAACTAAATTCTCATTATTCTATAACTTGAGACTGTCTCTTAATCATGTTTGTTGACTATTTAGTATTTTTGGAGAAAACTAAATTTTGTAGATTTAAATTTCAACAAGATTTTTTCAATATGCAAGAGTTAAATTACGACGAAAATTCAAAAGTTTTAAATCATAAAGATGAAGTAATAAGTTTCAAATGTGAACTTCAAGAAAATCTTCAAAAGGCTATGAAAGAATTCGTTGAGGAGCATCCTAACTGGGATCAATACAGGATACTACAAGCTGCTATTGCAGGTTTTTTAATGCAAAAAGGATTTCAAAATAGAGATTTAACTAGACTCTACATTGGCAATATGTTTTCAATGAATTTTAAGGATTAAAACTTTTTATATTTTTTCTAGAAGTATTTTTGCAATATCTTTTCTGACAGGTAATATTGATAACCTATTTCCTTTTTTTACGACTAATAATTCCTCCTCATTAAATAAAATCTTTAATTCAGGTAAACTTAAAATCTTATTTGATTTTGAAATGTATTTTACTTTTACACAATCCCATCTCGGATTATCAGGTTTGGATTTTGGATCAAAATATTTTGAATCTTGATCAAATTGAGTAGGGTCAACAATATTTAGATCTATAACCTCCATAAGTCCCACAATACCTGGGGGTTTACAATTCGAATGATAGAAAAAAACTTTATCTCCTTTATTCATTTTTCTCATAAAATTCCGAGCCTGATAATTTCTTATTCCATCCCATAAAGTTACATCGTCATTTTTTAAAGTATCTATGCTGTAAGCATCAGGCTCACTCTTCATTAGCCAGTAATTAATTTCAGTCATATCAGTCAGTTTCTCCTTTTAACTAATCCATAAGTACATAATATAGGATTCACTATTAGAATAACCCAAAATGGGGGTGGAGGACCTCCATCAACAATTCTTCCAGCATTAAAAGTATTGAATAAAGCTACTGCTAATAAACAAGCCATTAAAGCTAGTTCACCTGATAAAACTTTTTTTAAAGATTTCTTATCTTTGATAGAGCTGCAAATAATCAATAGGAAACCTATCCCTAAATTACTAGCTGCTACAACATTTGCAGTCCCTCTTACAAGAAGCAATGTTTCACTTGAAGCATTGCCTGCGATAGTTTCCACAGAAAAAATAAGTAGGAAAATAATTAATAATCCCAATAGGATATGAAGACTCCCAGTAGTTTTTTAAATATTTTTTAACTTAATACTAAAAAAAAGGAGCTAATTGCCCTTTAGTTTAGATCGACTGTCAATCATGATAACCAACTTTAGAAACAATATTTCCTGAAACGGGATCGGTAACTCCAAGTTCAGGAGATAACTCTTCCATAAATCCTCTAACCTCATTAAGATGAGCAATCATAGCTGGTCTTTGAGCTGCAATAGCTTCTGCATTTTTCCAGATCCCAACAAAACAGTAATCATAATCTCCAGTTTTTGCGATATATCTTTGAGTCATCCCCTCAAAACTTGTTTTATCTATTACTTCAAAATACTGATCTATACAATCTGACTTTAATTTAAATCGAACAACATTCATAAAATTTTGAGCAGTCATAAAAAAAAAGGAGCTAACTGCTCCTCATTTTAGTTTGAATGTAAATCAAAAAAATTGATTTAAGATTAAAATTTATCCTTCAGCGGGAATTAAAATTGGAACATCTTTTGCTCCAATTGCTGCGAACCAAACTATTGCGTTATCAGTTTTTGCATTACCCATTGTATGTTTTGGTGTCTTTGGGCCAACTATAAAAGTATCCCCTGCTGTATAGGTGAGATCATCCATCCCCTCTCTTTTGACAACAATCGTACCTTGCTCAACATTGCCTAATAATGGAATTGGATGAGAGTGGAGTGGAACTATTCCTCCTTCAGCCAACTCGACTCTTTGTAATCTTATTTCTGCTTTTCCTTTTGGGTATTTAAGAGCATCTCCATCCATAGTTTCAGAACCTACAAAGACTTCTTGTACATCAACGGGAGATTCTGCAGCTATAGAAATACTAGGGTTGATAAGCATTAATGCAAAAGCAAATGCTATGAATAAATTTTTCATCATGAATTTGAATTTCTAAAAAATTATTTAGACTCATAGTATTTATTTTTTTCATTTTTGGCAGTAATTGATTTGACTTTTGAAGTTATTTAATCTGAAGCCATTTTTTAAAAGTTTTTTCATGAAGGTATTGAATTTTAATAAATTATTAGTCCAGACACTAATCAAAATTATTCTCAATAATTTTAATAATTTAATTCTTTCATCAATAAATTCCAACCAATTAATGATGCATCCTTATGGAAAGATTCTCTTTCCTCACACATAAAGCCATGATCAGCATCTTTAACTTCGACATAAATAAATCTTTCTTCTAACGGATCTATTTTTTTAAATTTTTTTTTAATTTCTAATCTATCTTGTACGGGAATTAAATCATCTGAAGAACCACATATGAAGTTTAATTTTCCAGAAACTTTTTCTAGTAAATCAATAGGTGCAAAATTAGTATCCTTTCTTGGCGCAGTTACCCCTGCTCCATAAAAACAAAATGTACTATCTATTCCTTTTAAAGAAGAAGCTATAACTGCTGCATGACCCCCAAAACAAAATCCAATAATTGAGATTTTCTTTTTTGGATATTTTTCTTTAACCCAATTCAGAGCTGCAGTAATATCTTTAATAATATTTTTTGAAGTGGTTAAATTTTTATGATGCCTGCCTAATTTTAAGTCTGCTTCGCTGTATGATAAATCTAATTTTGGAGCTGTTCTACCGTAAAGAGGTAAGGCTAATACAGTTACATTTTGTTTAGCTAATTTTTCAGAAAAACTTCTTATCCAGTGATTTATTCCAAACACCTCTGGTAAAACTATAGATATATATTTACAGTCAATACCTGAATCTACCCACCAAGATCTAAGAGGTAAATCACCACTATAAACTTTTGTCCATTGACCTTTCATTAGTTATTAAATAAAAAGTTTTTGCCAGAAAAAAAGAGGGTTATGTTCCTCTTAGTTTAGCTTGATTGTAAATGTAAAATTTCCTTGTTCGATTTTATAAATTAAATCTTAAATTAAGTAGAGAAACTTATAAGGAATTCATTTTTATATAAGTTATATAAATCAAATTAAGTAGTCTTTTTTACCAAATAAGTGTACCTGTTGCTAAATACATATATTTGTCCTTGAAAAGCCTCTAAAAAATACTTTTTCTTGAAATAAAGATTGACAAGACATTCATAAAAAAAACTTTTATAAATCATTAACTTCTTTTATGAATATGTTTCTAACCAACAAGACTCGTTTAAAAATTAAGGATATTGTAAAGAGGATTTCATTAGATGAACCTGTAGCATTAGAAGAAAGAATTTATCTAGAAAAGCTTGCAAAACATAATTCAACTATATGGACATGGCTTAAGAAAGCTAATAGCTTGAGGAGATATGGCAAGCAAAAATCGGATGGAATAAATGGACTCATCCAGAATCTAGGCCTTGATGGCTTAGAAACTGAAAATCATTTTGATCCCAAAAATGATGATCTTGCTGATTGGTTTAGTGGATCTCCTGATTGGGTGAGGAGGAGCTAATTACCCTTACTTTAAAATGGATTCAAATTAATAATGAAAAAAGGGAACATCCTCAACTTGTCTTGGAGCATAATCGCAAATACCGAATTGCATACATTCCATTTGAGCATCAGTTAGTTTTCTCTCAATTGATAACGAATCAAACAAACTACCAAATACATGTTGAATTTTATTTTTAATTAGATTTAGGTAAGTCATAATTAACCCACTTTTAGAAATTATTTAGTATGAGTTATACACAAGAATCAAGAGTTGTAATACCTAAAAAATAAACTATAAATTAATCTGTTTTAAATATTTCACTATATTCACAATCAGTATTTTTGCTCTAGGAAATTTCAATAAGCACCTCTATGTTGGATCAACTGATTGAGGGATAATTACATGAGTACGTTCAAAACGAAATACTTTAAAAACACAAAAAAGATCAATAACACTCTTTGGTTGGATAAATTAATTAATCAACTTGAAAAAAAATCAAAGGGAGTTTGATCATGAATACATTTAGAAATAAACAATTCAAAAATGAATTAGATCCCAAGTATGCCTTCTATGATTGTCTTCGTAGTTGCGAAATTAAGCGTAATACTGAAAAGTCTCTAGAAGAATGCGTCGAAAATTGTGAACCTAGATTATTACCAGAGAATCTTGATGGCTAAAAATAGGAATTTAAACTCTATTCAATAACTATTTTGACCTTATAGAGTTTTTATATAGATTTAAGGAGGGTAATCTTATGACCAACCTCGCAATTGAGCTACTTCTTCTAATTATAATTTTAGTTAATTTTGGAGCGATCCTTACCGCTAAAATTTATTCACAATCACTAAAAGAAATTCAACGTAAGAGAATATTTTGTAGAGAATCTATAAGTAACCCATATTGTGTTTTTTGATAAATTAATTCCAAACTAATAGATCTCAAACTAGAGATCTAATATTAAAAGTTAAAGTCCGCCAAAACTAAAAATAAGGTGTATATGGTACTTCTGTTTTTAATGAATCTCCGTAGTAACTTTCAGCTGACTTTACCAAGATCCAATAAATGAAATTTAGAAATGATTTTTCCATAGGAATATCTATACCCTTTTCTTATTCAAATCAGAATTTAAAATAAAAACATCGTAGAAAATACTTAACTGAAGAGATTTAGATTTTCTTAGTTAATTTGTGTTGGTTAGGTTTGAATGAAATGCTACTAAAGCTTGTCTTATCAACCGATTTGGTAATATTGCTTATTGATTCCTGTAATTTCAAAAGATATATTAAATGGACAATCTTAATAAAAGAAATTTATGAGTACTCAAAAAAGTCAAAGCCATAAAAGACAAGAGCAAAATAATACAGAATGGTTAGATGAATTAATCAATAAAATTGAAAATATGAAAAATAAAATATCTAATACTTTTTAACTAATTATTTCTTCTATCATTTATTCCGTTATTAAATATTTTAAATACTTTTGTAATTAAGCCGGCTGGCTTTTTAATAGAGTTATGTATTTTATTTTTGCAAATATTTATTTAACAATGTTTAAATGAGAATCTTTTAAAGCAAGTTTATGGTTCATTTTTATTTTTATTGACAATATTGAAATAAGTGTAAAAAGAATTTTAAATTTGTGACTACTGAATCATCTAAAAATCAAGACTTTATAAGGAAGCATCCCAGTGAAGGAATGGATGCTTTAGAAAAAGAATCAAAATTACCTTTGAAAGGATGGGAAACTGAGGTTGCCCGAGCAAAGGAATATGGTTTAGAAGGAGCAAAAAGTATTGTCGATAGAAATATATCTACATTTTCAAGAGGAGAATTACCCCATTTTGCAGGTATCAATACTTTCATGAAAGCTCCATATGTTGAAAATGTAAATGAAGTGGGAAATTATGATGTTGCGATCGTTGGTGTTCCTCATGATTCTGGAACTACTTATAGACCAGGGACAAGATTCGGACCTCAAGGAATAAGAAAAATTTCTGCTCTTTATACTCCTTACAATTACGAAATGGGAGTGGATCTGAGAGAGCAGATATCTATTTGTGATGTAGGAGATATTTTTACAATTCCAGCTAATAATGAAAAAAGTTTTGATCAAATTTCAAAGGGGGTTGCTCATATTTTTGCTAGCGGTGCATTTCCAATTATTTTAGGTGGAGATCATTCAATAGGTTTTCCTACAGTTAGAGGAGTTTGTCGCCACTTAGGAGATAAAAAAGTAGGGATCATTCATTTTGATAGACATGTAGATACTCAAGAAATAGATTTAGATGAAAGAATGCATACCTGTCCATGGTTTCATGCAACTAATATGAAAAATGCACCTGCAAAAAATCTTGTTCAATTAGGAATTGGAGGTTGGCAAGTACCAAGAGAAGGAGTGAAAATTTGCAGGGAAAGAAGTACAAATGTTTTAACAGTTACTGATATTTGTGAAATGGGATTAAAAGAGGCCGCTGATTTTGCGATTGAAAAAGCTACGGATGGAACTGACTGTGTATATATTTCTTTTGATATTGATTGTATTGATGCTGGATTTGTCCCTGGAACTGGTTGGCCTGAACCTGGGGGTTTATTACCTCGAGAGGCATTAAAACTTTTGGAGTACATTATCAGAAAAGTTAATGTATGTGGAATTGAGCTTGTTGAGGTTTCGCCTCCATATGATGTAAGCGATATGACAGCTTTATTAGCTACTAGAGTTATTTGTGATTCAATTGCACATCTCGTAGTAAGTGCTCAGCTTCCAAGAAAATCTAAACCAGAATGGATTTCAGATAAATGCAATATGTCAGTTGATCAAAAATGGAGATAGATTTTCGTGCATGAAGTAGATATGACAAAATGCCTTATTCTTTCCATGGAAGAATGGGCAGAGAAAAAAAATAAAAAAAAAATAGTTGTTGAAAAGATTAATCTTAAGATTGGGGAATTTACTTGCGTAGAACCAATATCATTAATTAATACTTTTAATGCTGCAGTATTGGGTTCTTGGTTAGATTCCTCTGAGATTACAATTGAGACAATACCTTTTGAAGGGAAATGCTCTAAATGCAATAGATTATATTTTCCAAAGAAAGAGAATGGATATAAATCTCCATGTTGCAATTTTAATTTAGAGGAAATTATTAGTGGGAGGGAATTAAAAATCGCATCAATTGATTTTAAAGAAAAGTAGAAATTTAATATCTAGAATAAAGACGTATTTTCAAACATAAATGCATTTACCAATTTCAGACAAAATTGAATTAAATATTCTTCATCAAAATAGTCATCAAGCTGAGAAAAATAAAATCAAGTTTAATAATTATAATTTGCTTTGCTTGAACATAATGAGTAGTCCTGGTGCAGGAAAAACGAGATTACTTGAAATAACTTTAGAAGATCTTTCAAAAAAATTTCACAGTGCTGTTTTAGAGGGTGATATGACCACTAATCTTGATGCGGCAAGATTAGAAAAATTAAATATTCCAGTAGTACCAATTACAACTGGAAGAGCATGTCATCTCGATGCGAATATGGTTAGTGGAGGTTTGAAATTATTAGAAAAAAAAATAAATCCTAATTTATTAGATATTTTGTTAGTGGAAAATGTAGGAAATTTAGTTTGTCCTGCAGAATTTGAGATTGGAGAACATTTTAAAGTTGCTCTTTTAAGTATTACCGAAGGTGAGGATAAACCTTTAAAATATCCAATAATGTTTAGAGAAGCAGATTTAATTTTGATAACTAAAGTTGATTTGTTACCCCATTTGAATTTTGATATTAACGAATTAAAATCGAACATAGCTTCAACTAACCCTAAGGCAGATGTGATAGAAATTTCTTCGATAACCAAGTCTGGATTCGATTTATGGCAAGATTGGATTAGTAAAAAGATTCTGAAATTTAAAAATAATTAATATTGATTAAGTAAGAGTAATCTCTTAAAAGTATCAGTCATTACAACTTTAGATTTGCTTTTTCTTAAGTATTGATAAGAAGTAATATTTTTTTTCAAAAATGTTTAAAAAATTGAGAGTTTTCTTTGCCTCTTTGCTTGCTCTAATATTAGCGATTTCATTAAGTACACTATCAAGTCCTGCAGCTCCAAAAGGTGATCCAATCACTTTGGGATACAGTAACTGGGCAGGATGGTGGCCATGGGCGATAGCTGTTGATCAAAAAATGTTTGAAAAAAATGGAGTTAATGTTCAGATGAAATGGTTTGATGGATATGTCCAATCCATGGAAACTTTTGCTGCTGGTAAAATTGATGGAAATTCACAGACTCTTAATGATACTATTTCGTTCTTGCCGGGAGAGAATGGAGGGGAAGTAGTTGTTTTAGTTAATGATAATTCTGCAGGGAATGACCAAATAATTGCAGATAAATCAATTAAAAGTGTTGCTGATTTAAAAGGTAAAACAGTAGCAGTAGAAGAAGGTGTTGTAGATGATTTTTTACTTGTTTTAGCTCTCAATGATGTTGGATTAACTAGGGATGATGTCATTATTAAAGGTCTTCCAACTGATCAGGCTGCAACTGCATTCGCAGCAGGAAAAGTTGATGCAGTTGGTGCATTCCCTCCATTTACAGGAACTGCAATGAAGAGGCCTGGAGCAAGAGTTATTGCTAGTTCAAAAGAATATCCTGGTGCAATCCCTGATCTATTAGCTGTAAGCGGAGATTTGATTTCTGAAAGACCAGATGATGTTCAAAAAATTGTTAAAACATGGTGGGATGTAAGAGAATTCATGGAAAAAAATCCAAGAAAATCTGAAAAGATCATGGCAAAGCGAGCTGGGATCCCAACACGCGAATACAAACAATATAAAGGTGGAACTAGGTTCTTTTCTTTGGAAGAAAATTTAGAAGCTTTTAGTGATGGGTTCGGTATGAAATATATGCCTTATGCAGCGAAACAAATGGCAGACTTTATGGTAAAGGTAGGATTTATTCCTGAAAAACCAGATATGAGTAAATTATTTGACTCTTCGTTCGTTAAAAACATCAGTTAATTAATACAAAATTAAAATGGTTAGTTCGAAATTAATCAAGAGGGATAAATATTTTTTATCCCTCTTTTCATTTGGTAGTGAACCGAAAAAATTAAATAAAATATTTCTTCAAATAGCCTCACTTTTGCTTCCACTTTTAATTTGGACATTAGTTTGTCAATTAAAACTTGTAAGTGAAATGTTTTTACCATCACCTTTAGCGGTCTTTTATTCTCTTTTGGATATGGCTGAAAGTGGAATATTATTTGAAGATATTTTTGCAAGTACTGGTAGGGTATTTGCTGGTTTTATAATTGCAACAATTTTTTCAATTCCTTTAGGAATTTTAATGGGTTCTTTCCCTTCTTTTTGTGCGTTATGTGAACCATTAATTGCGATGCTTAGGTATATGCCTGCTGCTGCTTTTTCTCCTTTACTTATTATTTATTTAGGAATTGAAGAGGCTCCAAAAATTGCATTAATTTTCATTGGTACCGTTTACTTTAATGTTTTGATGGTTATGGATTCAGTAAAATTTGTACCCAAAGAACTCATTGAAACAACGCTTACTTTAGGAGGTAATACAAAAGATTTATTGATCAGAGTTATAGCCAGATATTCATTGCCAAGTATTATAGATACTTTAAGAATTAATATTGCAACTTCATGGAATTTAGTAATTGTTGCCGAGTTAATTGCAGCAGAAGTTGGTTTAGGTAAAAGGATTCAACTGGCTCAAAGATTTTTTCGCACAGATCAAATATTTGCAGAATTAATAGTTCTTGGATTAATAGGATTTGCTTTGGATATGAGTTTTAGATTGCTACTTAGACGTACATGTAAATGGGCTATTTAAATGAAATTAGATGTTAATAATATTTCAAAATATTTTGGGGAAGGTTCAAATAGAAAAAAGGCAATTGAGGGAATAAGCTTTTCAATAAGTTCTGGCGAATTTAAAACTCTTGTTGGGAGCTCTGGATCAGGTAAAAGTACTATATTGAGGATTATTGCTGGGCTTGAGAGTCCATCTAAAGGGAATGTAAAAGTAGATGGAAAAATAGTTAGTGGACCAGGATTGGATAGAGGAATGGTTTTTCAGAAATATAGTCTTTTCCCTTGGCTCACAGCATCTGAGAATATTGCCTTTGGAATGAATTTAAATTCTTATAAGTTGAAAGAAATAAAATATAGGACATCTTATTTATTAGAAGTAGTAGGTCTTCAGGATTCGGGAAATAAGTATCCAAAAGAATTATCTGGAGGAATGCAACAAAGGGTTGCAATAGCAAGAGCTCTAGCGACTAACCCTAAAATTCTACTTTTAGATGAACCTTTTGGAGCCTTAGATTTGCAGATAAGAGAATCTATGCAGAAATTTCTCTATGAATTATGGAAAAAAACTTCATTGACAGTTTTACTTATAACCCATGATATTGAAGAAGCATTAGCTCTCTCTCAGCAAATATGTATTTTGGCACCTAATCCTGGAAGAATCATAAAAGAAGTTAAGGTAGATCTACAAAAAGGAGATTTAGATAAATTGAAACTTGATTCGGATTTTGCAAAATTAAGATATGAGTTATCTGATTTTTTAAGAGGTCTCCAAAAAAAATAAATAATGTCAACAAGTTTTTTGCCTACTTGGCTTTATAGCGAACAAAAAATTTTTGAACTTGAATTAGAAAACTATTCAAAAAATTATTGGCACCCATTGATTTTCATAGGAGAAATTAAACCTGGCGAAATATTGGAAAAAAAATTCTTTAATCAATCATTATTAATCTCTTGTTCAGAAAAAAACTTAATAACTGTTTTCAAAAATAGATGCCCTCATCGTGGGTCAAAATTGTGTTTGCCAAAAACAAAATTAAATCCTTCTAAAAATATTTTTTGTCCTTACCATGGCTGGACTTTTGATAGTTTTGGCAAACTAAAAACCTTGCCATTAAAGTACAATTTTGAAACAAAAATAGAAACAGAGGATTATTTTTTAGAAAAAGTTAACTCTTTAATAAATGGACCTTTAATTTGGATTAATTTCAGCAACAAACCAATATCTATAGATGATCAAATTGAGCTTGTTGGGAGAAAATGTAATGATCAATGGGATATGAATTACAATATTTTTTCTGAATTTTCTGATACCTTAAATTGCAATTGGAAAATTGCCCATGACAATACACTGGACGATTATCATGTAGCAATAGCTCATAAAGATACCCTACATAAAGAACAAGGTCCAATTAAAAACTACAGGTATTTCTTCAGTGAATTTTGTAATGTACTTGTTACCCCTCTTAGTAGTGAAGGAAATCTATATACCTTTGGATTACTCCCATGGACCCATCTAATAATCTGGCCTGGTAAAGGGATTGTTTTAATAAATTATCTTCCTAAAAATATTGGTCAGTGTATTATTGAAATTAAATTAGCCTCTGCTTCTTTATGTAAAAATGATTTAGAAAATTGGAAAAAAAGTATATTAGAATTTCTTGGAGAAGATAAAGTTATTGTCGAATCAGTTCATAAGTCTTATCTCGAAAAGTTTAAACTTGGTCCGCCTAATATACTTGAACAAAGGATTATACACTGGCAAAATATTTATAAAGATTTTCTAAATGCATCGGGCATTTCTTTCTAAAATAATTACTATTTAGTTCACAAATATTATTAATTAAATTTTTAATTTGGTAGGGATTTACTACATATTTAATATGCTTTATTGATAATGTAGTTAAGTACAAAAAAGTTGATTATGAAAAATTTTATACTAATAATAGTCTCTTTATCTTTCTTATCTTCTTGCAGTAATGACAAAGATTTTTTTCTCACTAAGGGGAACGCTTTGTTAAGTTGCGGAGGTAAATCTCGTATTATCGAAAATGATAAAGAAGAGATAATTAATACTGAAGTTAAGGATTTAAGAGATGGAATTGGTAAATACGTTGAATTTACAGTTGTTGAGACTGATAAAAAAGGAGGCAAATATAGGATTATTAATTGTTTCCCAAGTGAAGAACCACAAGATTCAATAATAAAAACTGTTAAAACAAATTATAAATTAAGTAATTAAAAGTTATTTAAAAATAATTAGCTTACCTTTAAGCTGAGATTTTTGATGATTTGATAATTTCCCATGCTTCTGGTGCGGTATCTGCATATTGGAAAAGATTTAAGTTTTCATCTGAAATTAATCCAAGATCAGCTAGATATTCGAAGTTAATTATTTTATTCCAATAATCTCTACCAAAAAGTATGATTGGGATTTTAGTTTTCATTCCTGTTTGACAAAGTGTCAATAGTTCAAATAATTCATCTAGTGTTCCAAAACCTCCAGGGAAAAAAACAGCGGCTACAGATCGCATTACAAAATGGATCTTTCGTAATGCAAAATAATTAAACTTAAAGCAAAGACCGGGAGTTATAAAAGCATTTGGGATTTGTTCATTAGGCAGACTGATATTTAACCCTATAGATTTACAATTTGCTTCAAATGCACCTCTATTAGCAGCTTCCATAATTCCTGGCCCCCCACCTGTCACAATCACATGAGAATTACAGTTTTTATTTTGATTACTAATTGAAGCAAGTTTAGAAAACTCCATTGCGGATTGATAGTAATGACTCATAAGAAGCAAATTTTCTAATCTATTTAAATTTCGTTTTAAAAGTATCGATTTAGGATTTTTTTTAAGCAACTCTTCTATATTTTCAAGTCTCTTTTTTATATTTGATTCTTCTGTAATGCTTGCGCCTCCAAAAATAATTATTGTTGAAAGAATTTTATTTTCTTCAAGGATTAAATCTGGTTTAGTAATTTCAAGAAGCATTCTCACTCCACGCATTTCATTTCGGCTAAGTAAACCAATATCTTCGTGAGCCAATTTATAAGTATCAGAATTAATAATTAAATTCAGGTTTTTTAAATTATTAATAGGGGATATATGTTTTTTCATTTCAAACAAGAGTTTTAACTTTTCTTTCTAGAGGATTAAAATAGATTCTTTTGATTTTGTTATTTTCGTAAATCCAATAAACAGGCGGACTTTTTCTTGCCTTAATTAAATTAATTTTGTCTAACTTTTGAGGGGTAAATTCTTTAGAAGGATCAAAAAATTTATCTCTCTTGGGTTGGTTTAAAACAATACTACCTTCTTTCCCTGAGATAGATCTGTGATAAGTTCCTACAGGAATTTCTAATGCTCCCATAGATCTATTTAAATAAATCACATGATGAGGTTCATCCCAGGAAGGATTTATTAAAACAAATGTCCTTTCTCCAGTGATAACTAAATTGTGGTCAATTTGATGATTGTGAACGTAATATTGCTCATCTTTTAAATCATCTGGAGGAGATATAGCTTCTCCAGAATGGATCACAACATCAGAACCGTTAGAATTATCTATGCCTGCATCGAAGAATGTGACTTTTAGAGTCTCTCTAAAAATATTTATTGGGAAGAATCTTAATTCCATGGTGCTAACTCCCTTTTAGAAAATTTATAAATACTAATAAAAATTTATTTACTTTTAAAAAACAGCTATTTAATTTTTTTAATTGCAACAAACCAGGCAATCTTCTTGATTTGGATAATCTATACATTCTTTATTTAAAATTTCTTCTAAAAAATCTACTTTTTTAACATAATCAAGATCTTTTAATTTTTTGTTTGGAACCGTGAACTGAGTTTGTAGTTTCATTTTCTATTCTCCTAATTAATACTGTTTTTTGAATCCATTCCAAGTTTGAGAAAACCTTAATCCCAGATAAGAAATTAAAATTGTCCAAAATAAAATTTCTATACCTAAATTAGTCATTTGCTTGGCCTCCTTTCTTTCTGATTATTCTTTAGTACGGGTATTATGTAAAAATCAAGCGTAAGAATACCTAAAAGTTAAAGTTTTTAATCACAAAAAATCTTGCAATGATTGTTACTCGGATGTTCTGTACATTCATTATTCCAATAAGCTTCAATTTTTTTGAGCTTATTATCAAATGAAAGGTCTTTTTTATCCAAATTAATTTCTTGGATAGTAAATGTGTCATTTAGTGCCATAAGACTTACCCCTTTACTACAACTATGTTCTAATTCATTTGAATAGTAAATTTCAAGTTTTATGTGTGCGGTAAGAGGAACAAAATTGTACGGATTAAGGATCAAAAAAAAATCTCAAATTATGAATAATTGTAAGGAAAATATCTTCAAAAAATTTATTCCAACTTTAAAAAAATTTGTATAAATTTTGCTAGAAATTTTATTCTTTTAATACCTTCTTATGTCTGCTAGTATCTATCATTCATCTAATCTATCTGCATATTCTCTTAAAATCTCAGCCATCTTTTGATGTGGAATTTTTTGTCGATATTCTCTACAAAAATCAAAAATTTATCTAATAAATCTTTATTGGAAAAGATATAAAAATTAGCGTCTCATTTTAAAAGTAAAGTATGCATACCCACCAAGCAATAAAAGACTTACAACCCCATAAGTAATCGCTATGCCGTAGATGTAAGTCATTTATTTATAAAGACATAAGCAGAATATAAATAAACTAAGAAAACTCCAATAGCTATGGAACTTCCATAAATAAGAAAGTTCCAAAATCTATATAATTTAGGTTTTTTAAATTTTTTTTCTTCTTCTTTAGTAATCATTTATTTTCTTTTTCTTTTCTGGCAGCATTACCTTTTGCTCTTAATACCAAAGTTATCGTAAGGGCAGCGCTTAATATCACAGCATCAATTAATAGGTGCGGGGAAATATTCATCAGCTGCAAAGAGAAATAAGAAGAGTCATTATCTTTTCAGCAATAAATCTATTAAACATTAAAAAAGAGGGATTTATCCCTCTAAGTTTAGATCGACTGTCAATCATAGTCTACTTAAGCTTTTTAGCTTCTCTAAAAAAACAGTATTTTATTTAGCCAGAGCAAGAGAAGGCACCTGCAAGAATATTTTTAAAAATTGGTGCTTGACCCAAGGCATACAAAAAGAAAGTTGATGATGCGAGAGTAATAGCTATTTTAGAAGCCCTGTTAACTTTCAAATTTGATACTTTTGCAAATGCAGAGTTCATTTGTTCTTTAATTTATTGATCTTATAATAGCTGCAAAAATTAAATATTCAGCATCAATATTTACCAAAGAATAATTTTATTGCTCCTTTTTCTCAGCTTGCATTTTTACTAGCTCAAATTCTTTTTTAGAAACTATTCTGTTTTTGTATGCTGGATATCTTGTCTTCCACCATTTATTGATCGAAATAGCTACTCCTTCTAAATTTTGGGTACAAATATTGACCCATAGAGTTTTAGTTTTAATTTCTTTGTAGAATTCCCAACTTGTAGGTGAAGCCATTAAAAATCGCAAATGAAAAATTTCAATAAATTATGGGAAATGGTCCATAAACTAAAACTTTTGTTTTTTTAAAAACAGGATTTAGTTGAAGATATAGAGTTTTCATTAAGTGGTAATAAAAAACTTTTAACAAAAGATTTACATCACTTTCGCCTTCTAGGAAAGTATTACTTTAATTTCATAACGAGTTTCAATTAAAAAATATCTCCACAAAGAAGGGGCCAAAAATTGACCCCTTTTGGTGAAACTCTTCCAAAGAAACACCATTAAAATCTTACTCTGAAAGTTGCAAAGTTAAACAAATTAACAAAATCAAGATTAATAATTTATGCGGCCTTTTTAAAAGGGTTCATATTCATTAAAAAGTTATTACTTTTGCGGGTACTCATTTTTCTATATCTTTGATTTATATCCAGGATATATTTTCTAGCTTTCTTATCACTTTCAATTTTCTTTTTTCGAAGACGTAAAGCCCTTAAATCTTCTATGGACATGAGGCCATCATCTTGATTGAAATTTAAATGATCAAATTGCATCAGTTTAAGAAATTAAGTTCCATCTTTAAGTGCAAGATTAACAACCTTATCTTTATTTGCAATAGAGATAATTAACCAACTTAACTCAAATTAGTTATTCAATTTTCAGAAAGCTATGAATCTAAGTATTAAAAACTTTCTAAAATCAAGAATAATTTTTGATTGAATTAGATGTAACTTCTACAGATACAAATGATTCTCCATAATGAGATTCGGCTGATCTTATCAGTAACCAGTAAAAGAAATTTACTAAAGCTTTCTCCACGAGGATTTAGTAACTAATTTAAATAAACTCATCATTTTTGTAATAGCAATATACAAAATAAATTTATTGCGCAATCAAGATATTTGCCTTATAAAGCATAGTTTCATATTAATTAAGAAAAATTTGCACTCTCAGGCTTTAGGGAGCGGACTAAATCCTCGTGGAGTATTGGACTTTAGCCCGCTCTATTTTTTTAGCAAAAGAAAAATAGCACTGCAAGGTAACTAGATCTCCAATTATTATATTTAATTCTGAATAAGCCTTTAATGGTTAATTGAGCAAGATTATCTGAGCAAATGTCGGTGTTCTTTATTGTATAATTATGTTACAAACATTAGTTATATCAATGGATTCAGTATTTTTGCTCATTGATATATTCATTCTTAGAATAATATTATTGTTGATGCCTAAAGAATAATTAATTTTGAAAAAAATAGTTAAATTTTTTAAATTACTTAAGAGAAGAATTGATATTCATAATGCAGAGTCTGAATTGAAATTTATATTGGAAAATAAATAATGGGATTCCCACATTGCCCTATATGTGTAGTTCTAGCATTTGTTTCAGTTTTGATGGGAATTACTCGTAGTTGTATGTCTTATATTCTTTTTAGGGAGTTTGTGAGAGCTGAATCTACTTTTAAATTTAAGTTTAGTTTCTATTAATTGTTGACATCTAAGTATAAATACTTTATAAATAGATTGTAGTGAATACTACAAAATCGTCCGATCTACCATCTGATAGACCGCAGTACGACTCAAGCCATAGGACGGGGACTTGAGCAAGTTTAGGAGCTGCATCATGGTAAACATGTATTTCAATGGAAAGTCATTTGTCTATTGTAGAAAACAAGAAGAAAAGATTATAAAGCTTACTTATAGAGGATCTATTTACTTAAAATAAGATTTTTAATTTATTTTAAAAAGTTTGGACATTTATTGACGTTTTTGGATTAAGTATTTATTTATACTTTATAAGAAGAACTTATGTTGATTATATTTTTTGCCTATTTAAAAATTCATATATTCGTATATTTAGTAACGAGAAATTAATTTTAAAATAATTAATTTGTAATTAGATTTTTAAAAGGTTATGCAACCTATTTCTGAGGAACTTTACAAAAAAATAGTTGAGAGTTCTAAAAAATGAGTAAGTTACTAATTGCTTTATTGGCTTTAGATATAGGCGTTAGTCTGTCTAAAGTTTTTATTTTTACCTGAAAATTAAATTACTCAGCACAAAAGAAGCAATTATTTTCTAAAAAGAAATAATTACTGGGTATTATTTATTTGATCTACTTATTTTATAAAATACAAAATTAAACCAACAAAAGAACTTCCTACAAGTAGTAGCACCATTAAAAGTGCTATTAACTTTGCTAATCCCATAAAGATAAATCCGAATTTCCTGTAGATCTTTGCATCCAGTGAATTTTCCAAGCATTATTTACTTTTTTAAAAATTGACGTAACTGTTGGTAAGTCATCATTAGGTGTTCCTTTATAAGTAAATTTTGAACCTAGTGTAAAAATGCACATTACTATATTTTCGCTTAAAAATTCGAATCGGTGAATTTTAGTTATTTCTGCCTTTTCTTGAATAATTTCATCAGTAATCATTTGTTCGAACCCTTTTGCATCTATAGGATTACCACTCGGTCTTATGAATAAAAAATCTGGAGTCGCATTGTAAAGAAAAAAAGAGGCCATTTTTTTTGGATTGGCAAACTCATTTAATAATGAAATTATTGTTTCTTTGTCATTCATAAAAAAGGGAAATAACCCTTCTATTTTAGATCTAATATTAAAAATGTACAAATCAAATGGAATAATTCTAAAAAAAATTCGGTAGGATATATGTAAAAATTAGAATTTTAATGTAAATCATGATCAATTCATTAAACAAATTAATGCCGGTTGGCAAAAAGGTCAAAAAATATTTGCCTTTCTTTATTGGATTTAAATTACTTACATTTACTGGCTTCCTTACTTATTTAATTAATCGCTAATCGATATAATCTTAACAATAAAGTTTAACTAAATTAAAATCTAGTGAATAAAGAAGAACGAACTAAAAGATTTAAGTCTCTGTCAAGCATGCAAAGACAAGAACTGATATTAAAGAAGATGAAAGAGAGAGGCATAGAGGTGGGAAGTGGAATTCCTAATAAAAAATACGATAGCAAAGAGGTTTATGAATTAATTCATATTGCAAATTGCTTCCCAGAATTAAGAGAGAAAAAATAAAAAAATATTTAGTTTTCTTTAATTAAGTAATTTATTTTGGTTCCCTTATTGCAGTAATAATTAACCCACCTATCAACGAGAGATTCATAAATACTGCTCTTTGATGAAAAGGGAATAAATGAAAAATTATTGTTGTTGGAATAATAAATAGTAATAAAAAGACTGAACCGATTTTTTGATTTTCCCCAAATATAAAAAATCCAGAACCCAAGATAAGACATATAATTGCTCCCACGAGAAGAATAGATGAAATTGGTTCTGGAATACCTTTTGAAGAAATATATTCAACTGTTCTTTCAAAATCATTTATTTTGCCTGGTATTGCTGAGATAAATATTGCTGAAATTGATAATCTTGAAAAAAAATCTAAAAAAGATTTGAAACTTTTATTTTTAAAAAAAGAATTTTTCATAATCTTATTATATGAAAAAAATTTTATGTGTTTGATAGATACTTTACTAGTCCGAAATACTTTTAAATTATTCTCAAAGAGGTTTAGCTCAATTAATAGAAATCTTTTTAATTAATGTGAATCTTTTTAAGGTAATTAATAGTAATTTACGAATTGTCTTTTTATATTTATGAAATGATAAATTTAATTAAAATTAAATGTTTAAAAAATTTATTTTAACTTCTTTTTTACTTTTTAGTTCTCTAATAACTATATATCCTTCAAAAAAAGAAAATACTAATTTTTTCGATTATTGTTATTCTCTAGAAAAAATAATTTCTAGAAATACATTAGAAAAAAGTAAGAATCTATCGAAGAATTTTAAGTCTTTAGCAAAAGATATTACTCTATTTGGGACTAACAAAACTAAGGGTAATTTCGCTAATAAGATAATTGATCAATATAAAAATTCCAAAAAATTATTTATTATAACTGTTGTTCCAAATCAAATTTATTGTTTAGCAGGATATTGGATTGAGGAGGTAAGTCCAGGAAAATTTGAATCCATTTTCTATGAGAAAACCAAACAAAAAATAAATGAATATAAGAATAATAAAAAAGAAGTAGATAAATTTATTAAAGAAATTAATTTAGAATATAAATCTATAAAAAAAGAAATTAATGACTTTTTTTAGAAAATCAAAATCTTTTTTCTAATAAAATTAATTCATTTGTTATGGAAGATTTATTTTTTTTAGATTGCGAAATAAAAACTATTAGTAATCCAAAAATAATTACAAATCCAAAAATTGATAAAGTATAAATTATTTTATTTTTGATATTAAATTTAAGTTTGTTTTTGGTAATTTTTCCAAAGAATGGAAAATTTTTATTTGATAATGAATCATATATTTCAGAATCGTTTTCAAAATAATAATTATTAAATAGTTCATCCCTATTTTCATGGATGTCTATCTGCAAGTTATTTTCAGAGGCACCAACTTTGTAATTCGATTGCTCATAAAAAAATTCATGAATTTTTGAAATATTTGTTATTTTTTTATTTTTAACATTAAGTTTAGTTTTTTGAAAATCATTATCAAACCATTCGTCATAAACTATAAAGTTTGGTTTAGCAAAATAAGACAAGACTCTATTACAAAAAGTACATTAAAAAGATAAATCAAAGAAAAAAAAGAAATTTATTTTTGTTGGTAAATTTCATAAATCATGTTTAAATATCATCATTAATTGTCAAGTTCTTATTTAAAGAAATTTATAGATTTCTAAGTCTCTAATTATTTGATTGTTTTTTGCGTATTAGTTTTAGGAAAAATTTATTATTTTGACTTTCTTGTGCCTCCATAGGAATAATCATTATGTTTAGAAATAAAATTCCAACATTCTTTACAACAAAAAATCCAGTTCGTATGAATTATTGATCTTACTCTGTAATGAATTTTATCTTGCTTATTACACAAATCACATTTTTTCATTAATAATTAACTTTGGAAATTAATTTTAGATAAAAATAAGTTTGTTTTAAAAATATTCACGAAAAGTTTTTTATCGTGTCATTATTAATAAGCACTCTTCACCTCCTGAAGCAAAGCAGTGGTCATGTTGGGTGCGAATATTTCAATTTATTGTCAATAAATTTAAAATTTTATAATTATAATTCTGAACCAACATAACTTACCTCTATAAAAATCTCCCCAGCTTTAATTAAATAAAAATTTAGATTATACATTTAAATTAGAAATTTAAAAAGAAATTCACAGTTAACATTTAATTGACCTTAGTATCTTTGAATTACTATTGAATATCATGAACATTTATTTATTCTGGATATTATTTTTAGCTCTGTGGGGGGTAGTTCCTTTGATGATTATTAAAGGAAGAAAAGATGATACTCCAAAATTAAAGACAGTTCCTGAACTTAAATCGAAAAAGAAAGGATGGTTCAGCTAAACATTTTATTCGAGAATGATTTAATTTATAGACCTCTAGATAATTTTAAATATTCTAATAAACTTTTCTAAAGCAAAATATTCGATTCTACAGGAAAATTAAATTTATCTCTTCCACAAAGCTCTCTTAATTCAATTACCACTGATAAGCCACTAATTTCCTTACCAGAATCATTGAGCATTTCAGCAACACATTTAACCGTTCCCCCTGTTGCTAATAAATCATCAACTATAGCGAAGGATTTATATGGCTTTATTGCCTCTCTTTGGATAGCAAGCGAATTGCTACCATACTCAAGGTCATAGGATCTATTTATGAGTTTCCCAGGGAGCTTGCCAGGCTTTCTCGCTACCACCATAGGTTTAGATAAGTGAAAAGAGATTGCTGTGCCAAAAATAAAACCTCTAGCATCTATTGATATAATCGCATCTGCATTTTTGAAAATTGAACTCTTTGACATTTCTTCTATTACTTTTGAGAAAACATCTGGTTGTTGAAGCAAAGGAAGTATATCTTTGAAAATAATTCCTCTTTTAGGAAAATTTATGTGATCTTTAATTAAATGTTTAAGATTTTCAGTCAAGTTTTTTTAGTCATAATAATTATTATATTTTTAATTTTTTTGATGACAAAATGTATATGGTAATATTTTGTGAGATGCCGCAGGAAATAGGTTCGAAATCAAAAAACCTAAAAAACATATCTGAAAAATAGAAGGAAGCTTAAAGATCTGATAATCTTTTTCTTGCGAAAGGAATTTTTAAATAATTATATTAATATTTATGTTCTTAAAATATTAAAAAGAACTTGATTTTCTCAGTAAATAAATTCCACCTCCAAGAGAAATTAAGACAGGTGACCATGCAGCAAAAATTGGAGGTAAAATCCCTTTTACTCCGAACGAACTAAATAAAAATGACATAACATAATAAATTAATATAAGAATTACGCTTAATCCAAAACCCTGACTTTTTGAAGATCTTAAATTAGATTTAGATCCAAGACTGCTTCCTATTAAGCCAAAGACCAAGCATGCAAAAGGCAGGGTGAATTTTTCTTGAATGCGGACTTTAATTCTTCTAACCTCTTTCAAGTTTCCAGTTTTCTCATAAATCTTTTCTGCTTGTATAGCCTGCTTTAAAGTCATTTCATTTGCATCCTTAGGAACTTTCGCAAGTTCCAATGGCCCTTCTACAAATGGATATGTATATTCTTTAAATTGAATATTAGTAGTTTGTCCGCTTGGATCAATTGATACAATACTCCCATCAGAAAATATCCACGAGGAACTTTTTTTGTCAAATGCTCCTGTCTTTGCTTTTAAGATTTGTTGAAAATCTTCTCTGGAAAAATCTAAAACTGTAACTCCCTGCATAATATTGTTTTCAAACCATGAGGCATAAAATATATGAGTAAGGTATGTATTTATTTTTGTTGGTTTTTTATTAGATGCGTTTATCCTAGATCCATATCTTGAAAACATAATATTATCTTTTCCTTGTTCAGCGCTAAAAGAACTTCCTATGCCTCCTCTTAATGTCGTTTCAGCTAATTTATTACTCGTAGGTACTATATTATCGTTGAAGTAAAAAGTTAATCCTGTCATAAATATTGAAAGAGCAATAGCTGGAGAAATAATTCTTGAAGTTTTTATCCCCAAAGATTTCAATGCCAACAATTCAGAATTGCTTGACAATTTTCCATAGGCTAATAATGTTGAAAGTAAAACTGCCATTGGGAATGATAAGACTAAAAAACTGGGTAAACTAAAAAAAAGAACTTTTAAAGCTAAAAATAAAGGTAAACCAAATTCCACAATTTTCCTTATAAGATCAAACATTACTCCAACAGATAATGAAATAACGGTAAAAGCAGAAATTGCAAATAACATGGGAGGTATTATTTGCCCTAATACCCATCTATCTATTAAAGGAAGTAAATACCAAGGAGAAATTATTTTATTAATAGTTTTTTTTATTAGTGATTGATTTGAAAGTGTCAAAAGTAATTTATTTGTTTTTTACTGTCTTTTTAGCATTATAAAATATCAATGATTTAGAAACCAATTTAAAATTGATAGTTAAGAAAAATATTTGAATTCCTAAAATTTCATAAATAAATCAGAAAAATAATTTATTAACACTTGCAATAAAACAAGAATTTTGTTTTCTTTAAAAAAAAGAGTTAAAGCATGAAAAATAAAAATTTAATATACGAATGCAATTGCATGCACTGCCAACAAAAACTCAATCAAATTAACAATTCAAAACTATATTGGGATAAATTATTTTTAAGAAAAAAGTTGGTATAGTTTTTCAACTAAATCTTCTAAAGTTTTGAAACTTTTTAAAGTAGTTGTTATAAGATTATTATTTTCAGAAAAAATAAAGTTTTAGGAACTTTAGTATTGAGCCTTTTAAGGATAATGATATTACTTAGCCTTTTGATTTTTTTTGTAAATCATATTTTCTCGATTTAAAAGAAAAAGGATAATTACAATACAAGATGGAATGAGAATAAAATCTAAAGACATACATTTTGTTCAGTATATTTACTATTTAGCAAATATAAAAACAATTGACATTAGTTCCTCTGCTTTAAGATTTAATTTATAAGTCAAAATCATCTAAATTCTTCGTATATTTACTTGCGTTTAAAATTGAAAGAGCCTGCAGGTACCCCACCGGCAAGCTCATGACGACCTAGTTAATTCAGATTTATGAATTTAACCAGCTAAGCACTTCCTAAATGCTATACATATCATACTAAGTAAAATTACTTACTGTGGGTATAAATGCTTATTTTGAATGATTGATCTACGAATTTCATAAAAAAAGTGGTTTGATTAAAAAATGTAGACTGTAATTTTTTTAACGGAAATATATCATTTTTACTTATTTAAATATTCCACGAGAAATCGTCAGAGAGTTTGGTTTACAAAAGTTAATACTTGTGTTACATTACTTAACAATTATTATTTTCTTAATGACTAAATCAGGAGTTACTACAGAATCAGGTGGTAGACAGAATATGTTCCCATCAGAAACAAGACCATATATTGATGAAACTGTTTCTTACGATGGATATCCTCAAAATGCAGAAAAAGTTAATGGTAGATGGGCTATGGTTGGTTTCGTTGCACTAATAGGTGCCTATGTAACAACAGGACAGATAATTCCTGGAATTTTCTAGCACTTAAATTATTATTTTTGAAATTTTTTAGAGCTTTAATATTAAGTTTACTTAAAGAATATTTTTAGTTTTATTTTAAATTTGAAAATAAGAAAAACCAAATAAAAGTTATTGCATTTAGGCTAAATATTACCCCAAGAAATATATAAACGAACTTTTTGCCAATGAACGCTGTCTCCGGTTCAAGTTTTACTCTCATTATATTCTTGAATTAGTTCGATAAAGATAGCATTACTTAAAAGTAAAATTAAGTTTTAAACAAGAAGAACATCTTAGCTAATACTTTATTTTAAAAGTTAGTAAATATTATCATTTTCCTCTCCAGGATTTAATCTTTTTTTGCCAATATAGATTATTAAATTAGAAAAAATCCATAAAAATAGCCTAACTTAATTTTAAATTAGGCTATTTGGAGAATTAAAAATTTGTTTTAGATAAAACCAGGAATGATTTGACCTGTAGTTAAATATGCTCCAACTAAAGCAACAAAACCTAACATTGCAAATCTACCGTTAAGCTTTTCAGCAACGATTTTTTCTTTTTCAACTATTTTTGGTTCGTTATTTTTCATTAGAACCAACCTGGAATGATCTGGCCTGTTGTGACGTATGCACCGACTGCTGCAACGAAACCTAACATTGCTGCCCAACCATTAAAACGTTCTGCTTCTGGAGTCATTTTGTTTATATAATTTGTAAATAAATATAACATAATTATTTAGTAATGTAAAGAAAACTTGTGATTATTCCTCCCTTTATCAGGAAAAATCAAATACTGCTACATATATGTGTCGAAATATACCTTATTGATGTTTTTATTTTTGTTCTGATTTTTTAAATTTGAAAAAAAAAATATGAGCTTTTCACCTTGTTTTTTTAGAGGTATATCCTCATTTAGAGGTAATTTAAATTAATATATTACAAGAGTCAGCTAGTAGGGATACAGGCTGACTCTTTTTTTGAAAATTTTTGGTTTTTGACTTAAATAATTTTTAAAATTAAAAAAATTGCTATTAATAAATTAGATATATATGAATTTATGTCATTCTCGACCTATTACATGCATTTAGTTTTTGGAAGGATTCCTTCTCTAATGAGTTCTGAATTAATACTTTATATCTTGCCTGCTCTTACAATTTCAATATTATTCTTTAGCCTTAAAATAATGTTTTTTAAGACTCCTAAATTGAGAAAGGTTAAATAATAAAGGATTTTAAAATTATTATTTTTACTGAAGTGCCTAATTTTTTTTAATTTTGGATAATAGACTTTTTTTTTCGGCAACTCAAAGAAATAGAGACTGCATTGGTGATGTACTATCCAGAATTATAAAAAAAGGTTCAGTATTGGAAATCGGAAGTGGCAGCGGTGAACATGCAGTGGTTTTTCAAAAAAGATTTCCCGGAACAATTTGGCAAACAAGTGACCCAGAGTTAGTGCATAGAAAAAGTATAAGTTCTTGGCTTGAGTATGAAGACCTAACTAAGAAAATGCCCCAGCCTCTTGAGATTGACGTAAAAAAATTCCTTGGAAAATTCCATTGATATTTGCTAATTCTTTGCAAGGAATAGTCTCTATAAATATGATTCATGTAGCAGAGTGGTCTTGTACTGTAGCACTCTTTAGAGAGTCAGGAAAATTACTCAAAAAGGGACAATTTTTGTTACTTTATGGGCCATTTAGGATTTCTAATAAGCATACAAGTGAAAGTAATTATTTGTTCAATAATTCATTGAAAATGCAAAATGATCTTTGGGGTATTAAAAATCTTGAGGAAGTTCGTGATGAGAGTAAGAAAAATGGTTTTTCTCAAGAAAATATTATTAGTATGCCTGCAAATAATTTTTCAATAATTTACAGAAAAGTTTCTTGATAAGGCAAATAGAAATATCAAAAAGTAATTAAAATTCATCATATTAGATGATCAACCTGATAGTTTTTTGCTCCATTCTTTGTGCTTTTGATCTAAATCTGAAATTTTTTCGCCTAAACTCAACTGTCTTTCTAATAATTCAACTTTTGTAAGTGTTATTTTCTCCGAATAAAATTTAATAGGTTGCTTACCATGCAAATTGTCACCGCTCATAGAATTATTTTATTTAATTATTTTTTCTAAGATGAAAAATTTGTTATTGCTAATTCTTTTATATTCTTTTCATATTTGCGTAAATTAATGTGATATAGAATTGATGCTTATTGAATTTTTAATCCGCCATTTTGTATGAAGATTGCCATATATATCTTCCTCTCTTGATATCTGACTTAACAGCAACGCAATTGCAAGCAATATTCCATAGAGCTTTGTGTATTGGATCAGGATTAAAAAGATATGCTTTTTTAAAGGCTTTTTTAATTAAGACAGTTGCCTTTTTTGCATGATAATGAGGGATTGTTGGACATACATGATGAACGACATGGCTAGAACCTATATTATGGTGAAGAAAATTAAGGATTTTACCGTAAGGCCTGTCAATAGATAGAAATGCCCCTCTCATAAAGGAAAATTCAGTATTTGAAAGATGAGGTACATCAGAATCTGTATGATGAAGCCATGTATAAACTACTAGCCAACAATTAACCACTAATAAAGGACCAAAATACAGAGCAATTACTGGAAATATTCCACACTTGAGAACTAAATAAACAGTGCCTAATAATGTCAAACCTACACCAATATCTGATATCCAAACCTTCTTGGCCCATATTGATGGCCATAATGCTTTAGAGAATGGTTTAATTGGCCAAAAATGATTTGAAGTTCCATATTTAACACCTCCTGTACTTCCCGTAAGTAAATAAGCAGGCCAGCCAAATATTAGATGTAAAAAAAGTTGAAGAATTCCATAATTTTTCTTACCTAAGGAATTTGAAAAATGTAATTCTTTTTCTCCGCCAACTTTTTCTGTAACTCCGTTCCCTTTAATGACTAAAGGGACGTGCGTTTCTCCATTGGTTATGTTATTTGTGAATCGATGATGAACTGCATGAGAACGCTGCCAAGAAAAATAAGGCACTAGAAGTAATGAATGTAGTAAATAACCAGTTACAGATTCCAATGTTTTGTTTTTAGAGAATGCTCCATGCCCACATTCATGGGCAATTACCCAGAACCCCATTGCAGTGGTACCTGATATTAATGCGTAAATTATCCAAATTGGGATCATTTTTGGAGTAAATGGAATAGATAACCCTATTGCAACTATAAATGATTGAATTAAAGTTGATTGTAAAAGATACCTCAAAGAAGTTTTGGTATTGCACTTGAAGTAGTGATCTGGGATAACATCCTGAAATTCTTTTATGCTTGGAATATCTTTATCTTCTATTACAAGCGCTTGGCCTTGAAGACCTGAAAGTTTTATATTACTCAAATTTTTTTTGGTTAAGAACTTTTTAAATAAAAGTGAATTTATATACCTTATTATCCATCAAAGGATCTCATAATGAAAAGAATTGATAATTTTTTTCGATAAAATTTTACTATTTTTATTTCATCTTCAAATAAAACCACTTGTGCCAAATATTTTTATTTTATTCTTTTATCGCAATCGCTTTAATTATCATTTAAATTTTTTTTATTCTCATTGTCTTTGATCTTATTTAAATCTTAATTAAATTAAAGACCGCGCATGTACCTCTTAGGTAAACCAGATTGTTTACGTGGCTTTACTAGAATAGGTAAAACAATAACTCCTACCGTAAAAAGACAGATTGGAGCAACAACCATCAATATAGATTCTAGAGACATGAATAATTTTGAATTTATTAATAAATAGCAGGATTTTTTTTTAAAGTCATGCGTATTTATATCTATTTTGTGAGAATAGATTCAAAATTTTTATAAATTATTAAGTAAAAAAGAAAAAAAGATTAAAAAAAATCAATTTCTTCAAAATTCATCCTATTTACTTAATCATTATTTAAAAAGATTAGTTATGGATGAAGAAAAAAAGTGGTTGCTTATGACTTATTATTGTCCCACTCACGGTGATTCAGGTTTAGTAAAGCCTATTCAACTAAGAAAAAAAGAAATTAGTAAAACATTCCTAAAAAAAGGTAGGAGTTCTAAAAATTAATTTTTAAATAAAACCTAAGATTTTGTAATAATGTTCTAAATCTGCATTGAAATCTAGTTAATTAAAAATGGATATCTTAAAATCCTATAAGCTTCTTTTTATCAGCAGTATTATCAAATAAATAGAAAAACATAACTTAATTTGTATCAGAATCGCATGTTAATTCACATTGATTAAGATCATGTGATGATATCTTTTCTAAAATTCTTAACATATCAATTTCGGAAAGCTCTCCATTCGAGTTCCACTTTAAAGTTGTTTTCCTTTGAGGTGAATTTTTTTTATTCATTTTGATCACCATTCTTTAAATGAACTTCTAAACAACGAGTAATACACTCTTGATGACCATCCACAATACTGCATTCAGTAATGCACTCGAAATATGAATCAATAGAATCTATTTCTGTAGTTTGGTTTGTAGAAACAAATGAATCATTCATAATATTGTTGGATTTATTTGGAATAGAGATATAGCACGAAATTATGTTAGATAATTTAATTTATTAAGTTAATTAGAAAAAATAAGTATTATTTACTAAATTTATTTTGCAACTAGTTTACGTTTAAAAAGATAATAATATGCTTCTTTTAAAACAGAAAGGGAAAATATAATTTTGATTATTTAATATTAATTTTATAAGTTAATCTTTCAAAAAATCAGCATAAAGACTGATTTACTTTTCAGTAATTTAGTTAGAAGATAAAAAAGTACACTTTTAGATTTTCAAATGAAATCATTAATTAATTGGCTTTCGAAAATGTTAGAGAGTATGGCAAATGCTTTTATGCATCCTTTAAAAAATGACTTACCTCCCTCTATTGGTACACATGCCTATAGTAGTATTCCCATAAAAAGAAAATTGAGAAGAAGGTTCAATTAGGTATTAACTTATAGGAATTAATTTTTCATTTTTATTATCCCAAATAATATATTTAAAGCAGTTTGAAAAATCGCTTAATTTTAAGAATTTTGATTGTTGGAGTAAATGAATGTTTGCTTTATGACAAGCTCTTAAGTTGTAATTTGGTATTCTCTCAGAGAGATGATGAATGCTGTGGAATGATATGTCTGCTAAAAACCAATTTAGCCAATTAGGGATATCTAAATTGCTACTACCTAAGATAGCTCCATTGATGAGATCCCAATTTTTTGTATTTTTAGAATATGCATTTTCGTAATTATGTTGTACGAAAAAAACACATATTAAAATTGCTGCTGATAAGGTTAATACAATGGAATAAAATGATAAGAAAAAAACTACCCCCAACCATTTACACATAAAAATCCACCCTACTATTACCACTATGTTATTGATTATTAATTCACATAGTTCACTGAAATTATCTCCATAATCAGAAAAAGGTGGTTTGACTCTTGAATTAATAGCTAAAAGTTGAGAAAATTCTCTGTTTTTTATTTTGATAAAAGTCTCTTCCAATATATCTTTACTTAAATTAAAAATAATAATAACAAGACCTAATCTAGGTTTTAAAACTAAGTAAAAAAAACCGCCAGGGAAAAGCATTATCCAGTTTCGACTTATTTTGTAAAATATTTGCTCTCTTTTTGTAAGGGATTCATAATCTTCAAGACTTAAAACATCTATCGGCCCTTTATAAATTTCCCAATTTCCATTATTTCTATGATGAAAAGCATGATCAATTGACCATGATTTCTGGGGAATACCATTAACTAAGCCAAGTAAAAATCCAAAGAAGAGGTTGAATTTCCGTTTTGTAAAAAGAGAATTATGACCGCAATCATGCATTAATGAAAATGTTCTACAAGACAATAGTGTTAGGAGAACTATAAAAGGTATCAATAGAAATCCTTTAAACAATAATGAAAGAGGTTGATTTATTATGTTGTAAATGATTAACCAAATAGAAATTATTGGGACGATGGTAGAAATAATTTGATACGAAGCTCTAAAATTATCTCTTTTTAGAAATGGCGTTATTAAAAAATCACCTTTATTTACTTTAAGCATATTAATCTTATTTTTTTTGATATTAACAATTTTAAAAAATTATTGATTATTCAATAAATAATAAAAAAGTTTAAGAACCATGTCTAAAGAATAAATTCTTTAGACATGGTTCTTAATTGATCTAGATTTAATTTTTCTAAGTAATTTTTAAATTCACTAAGATTCCTATAAGAGTCAGAATTTTTACTCTCGTAAAGAAGACTATTAGAAATTAACTCAATAAGATGATCTTTATCCATAATTCCTTATAGACCAAAATTCCTGTTTAAAAATTTAAGGTCATGAATTCGAGATCATTAACTCATTTCTATTAAGAGTAATTTTTTATAGATTTTTTAAATCTTGTTCTATTTTTTCTAATCTTTCACTTAATTCTTTTTGTTCCTTAATTAAGGCTTTTTTCTTTTCAGCAAGCTCTTTGTTCAAAGGGGAATTGAAATATTTTTGGTAAGAGACAAAAAAAACTGCTATCGCTACTGCAATGCCAAGAGCACCAATTATTAAGATTGGAGATGAAGGAAAGTCGTAAAATGGAATTGACAATGTACTTTATTAAATATTAATCCTAGCTATCTCACAAATAAAAATATGAGTAATAAATACTTATTCTTTACGAAGCTTTATGGGTAATTATGCTAGTTATTAGTAAAAAATAAATGAGATTAATCTTAAATTAAATTTTAAAAATAAGTAATTGTACAGCTGTCAAAGACTAAATAACTAATAATGATTAAACTAGTAAAAATTTTTTCATGAAGAAAATCATAAATAAAAAACATAATAAAAACGAACCATGGTTTAAATGGTTAACGAGAGAACTTAATTCTTATGAAGCTTTTCAGGATTTCGAATCAGGTAAGAATCCACGAGATGTAGCAGAGGATTTTATTTATAGAAATAGTATTGCTATTTCAGAAGTTTTCGAGAATTTTGATGAAGAAGATAAAGATACACTTGATCAGTTTCTTAAATTAACCGAATGCGAGATGCATGTGTTTAGGATTCTTGAAAAACAAATAGAGTTAAGAAACAAGATAAGATTTGTAGATTTTAAAAAAAAGAAAAAAATGAAGAGTTAATTTCTATATCAGTTTATTTTTCCCATTACCTTTCTTACCAAAGCCTAGCCAGATGAACCATAAGATCCATCCTAAGATAGGTATTAAATTAATAAAGATCCATTTCCAATCTTTTCCAAAATCTTTGATTCTTCTTACATCAATAGCTATTTGAGGAATGATACAAACTATTCCATAAGCATTGAAACCAAACGTTTTTAAAAATATTGGGATAGTTAGGAAAGAAATTATAAGATTCGCTAGTTGAACTAACCACCAGTCCGATCGAGATGTGAACCCTTTGAAGTCTGTAGCTTTAATCCAAAACTCTTTGTATGCATTTAAAAAGTCATTAAACATAAATTAAAAATTCAAAGAATCTAACATTATCAATTTAATCTTTAATTTATCAAAATATTATTTATTTACTTAATAGGATCAAATAAATTCATATCATTTGAATCTTGCTTTGGAATCTCATCTTGATTTGGTAATGAACAGAATCCGTCTTTGCAAATCATCTTTTCTTTTGCAATATTGTTAGTTTTTGAGAATATGTTTTTGTTATTTGAAGATTCTTCCAGCATTTATATAAAAAATTAAATCCAATATTAAATTAATAACTCAATTTATTTTGATAAGCAACAAAATTAATATTAATTATTTATTTACTTTTTTTGATTTGGCAAGTCTCTCCAAAACAGCGCCATTATATAAATGAATAAAGATATAGAACAAATATAAAGTAAAGAATTTAGATGCATGTTTATTTATTAAAGTAATAACAAAGAAGGGCCTTTCATAAAATGGGATTTCAGCAGAATGGTAATTTTTTGACTTAGAAATCAAACAAATTCTAGTATTTATTTAAGTTTTTTATCCTTTCCCTAAACTTTGGGAAGGAAAAGTTTTTAAATTTTTGGAATATATCTACTTAGGTAGTAAAACTTATAAATCTAAGAGTTTTATAAATCTAATTAAATTCTACATTTTTAAATGTTTATTGTATTTCACGATCAATCCTTATTTATTTCTGTTAAAGCTTTTCTCCCTTCCTTAAGATTTCTTAAAACGAACCAGGTTAGAGAGTTTATCATAAGGACGATAAGTGTAATTAGAGAAATATGAGTTGTATCAATATTGTTGGCCAATTTAATTAAATTCTTTATGAGTCTTTAATTCAAAAAATTCAAACATCTGATCTAGAGTAAGCAGGTATTAGCATTCCACCATCTTGATCGTCATTATTGTCGTCATCAAACCCACCTCCCAGAAGTAATTCAATAATTACAAGTACTGCTACTGGATAAAAGCACCATAGTATTGCTGTAAAAGGACTAACTGATGAAGAAGCTGAGTAAAATTCCGTCATAAATTGATAATAATCTAAAGAAACAACAATTGTGGATCCTCTGGGTAGTGTTTTATTCAATATTTCTATGAATATTTTTTAAAAACTTTTCTCTTACGCACGAATAGATTTTTGGTATGTATTGATATTTTTATTCTTTAAAATCAATTTGAATAATAATTTTCTTGAACCTACTTAGAAACTCATAATGACATAATGAATCTCGCAATTGTTATTTTTTATACTTAACAATAATTGTACAATTTTAATTCAAAAACTATTATTTATCTTGATTTTATAAATTCTATGTTTTCTTTCACTTTTGATCCTTTGGCTGCGATATTTGGTATATCAGGAATTGTAGGCTTCTTTTTCTTCGTTTCTGCTGCTAAGGGAACTTCCAGTATCAATACAAAACCAAAAAAGGAATTAGATTAGAACTTATTCTGTCAGAATACTAAATTGAAATTTTTAAATTTAGTATTTTAAAGGCGTGTTAATTATTACTTATTCCATTGTTTAGAAATAAATTCAAGAAAATCTTTTAGATCCTCTTCAGGACAATTTGTTTGTTTTTGTAAGTCAATGCAAATTTGCTTAATATTAGTAAAGGCCTTTTTTACTATTTCGTTTTTTTCAATAACTTCAAAATATTCTTGATCAGTAAAAGGCATAATATTAGTTTCCTTCTTGAAAAATTATTTATTAAACATATCTTATCTGCATTGACTTAACAGTAAAGAAGAAAAAATCTTTTTTCTTAAATTTAGCTACCCAATCGATAATGTTTTTTAATACTTTTGGTTACTTCCCACTCGCAGTTAAGTCCAGCAGGAAACTCAACTAGATCTCCAGCTTTAATCACGTAAATGTCACCGTCTTGGGTATTTATTTTCGCTTGACCTTCAATAATTAAGCAAATTTCCTTATCATCGTAATTCCATTGAAATTTGCTTGGCTTGCATTCCCAAATAGGCCAACTTTTTATTCCATACTGAATTATTACGCTTGCACTACAGGGGGAAGATATTAGAACTTTCACGAAATAGTTCGGATGTTTTTTTTTATTTTACAAATAAAAGAAATATTTTTTTCGAGAATGTGTATTTCTTTACTGTCTTTTATTTTATTTCATTTATCATAAAAAAAATCTTAATTTATGGATGAGCTTTCTGTATTGTCAATTTCGCTTTCTATAGCTTCTCTAGGAATATTTTTTTTATTTTTCGCTTCAAATGATGATGATGACCAAGATGGAGGTAAGTTGATTAAATCATTAGAAAAAATTAATTAATTTCAATTAAATAAAACATTTAATAGAGATTTATAACCTATAAAGCCTGCATAAATGCAGCTTAAAAAAATTACATAAACTTCCAATGTACCGAGTCTTTTTTTCTTTAATGTTTTCATTGTTTTGAGTGTTTATAGGGTAATTTTATTTAATTTGTTTTTTATTAACATGAGTATTTTTACATTAAATCAGAGATTAAAGAATTATTAATGTCAAGCCAAAAAATAAAAAACAAGTAAAAAATATTATTTTTTTTGTAATTTCTCTTTCCTCATTTTTAGCAAAAAATAGTGAAATTACTGGAGATGTGCTTAATAAAGCCCATCCTACACCTATGGGGAGGGTTTTAAATACAACTTGTTGTAGAAATATTCCTATATTTGTTCCAAGAAGTATTGAAATAAAAAATTTTTTTTGTTGTTTTTTGTCTATATTTTTTAAGAAAAAATTAATCTTAAATCCTTTTAGACTAATCAAAAAAATTATTGCACCTAATAATCTTATTTCAGTTGTAAGGAAAGGAGATAAATTGCTTTGAAGGAAAACCATCCTTGATAAAAGACCTCCAAGAACAGCACATAAAACTGATAAAAAGGGAAAAGCAAAAATCTTAAAGTTATTTTTTTCTGAGGAAGAGGAGTTTTCTTCTTTAAAATCGTTACCTTTTCTGAGAATTATGAATAGAGAAATCGTTACTATAATTATTCCAACCCAAGATTTAGTTGTTAAATTTTCATTAATAAAAAATTCCCCTGACAAAGCTGCCATTAACGGAGAAAGAGTTTCTATAGATAAAGTTTTTCTTGTGCCAATTGTTTGTAATGACTTTAAATAGAAAGTATCACCTAAACCAATACCTATTATTCCACTAATTATTAGTATAAATATGTTTTTTAATGCAGTTGTAGAACTTAGATTGATAAAAGCAGGTATAAAAATTAAAAAGGCTATTATATTTTTTATTAAATTAATATCTATTGATTTATATTGTTGAGTTTGCGCTCGCCAAATAAAGCAAGCATAAGTCCAAGATGTAGCAGCTCCAAAAGCAGAAAGGATTCCAATCAAAACGAATAATTTTTAAAAATTTATTTTATAAATTGAGTAAATGCTAAAAAGAATACATAAACAAGAATCAAAATCCCCGGTAAGTACTGAATTAGTGATTTGAAATTATTTTTTTTCATATTTTATAAATTTATCTTAAACAGTTTTTTTATTAGTAGGGTACAAACTCTCTAACTTCTTTCTTCTTTTAACTTTCTCATTAATTCTTTCTTCTTTTTCTTTTTTTTTGATCTCATCATTTATCTTATTTTGTCTATATCCAAACCAAAGTAGAACCCAAATAACAGAAGTTATTAAAAGAAGAGCAGTATATTGACCAGTCATAGGAAAACTGGCCTCAGAATATTTAACGTAAGAAAAAATTGGACTCATTTAATTAAGTTAAAGCATAAAAATAACGACTGCGTTTATTTTTTAGAAATTTATAAATTAGTAAATTGCAACTATTTATTATCTAGTTTTAAAGTTTTTTATTAATATTTTTATGGTTTTTGGAGTAATTTTTCTTTTTTACTCCTTGCTATTATCAGATTGAAGCATATTAAATAATAAGTTTTTGGAACCTTTTGATTTAGCAGTTGTAGGTGGCGGTGCAGCCGGTTTTATGACAGCAATAACTGCTGCTGAAAATGGAGTAAGAAGAATAATAATTCTTGAAGCTACTTCAAAACTTATGGAGAAAGTAAGGATTAGTGGAGGGGGAAGATGTAACGTCACTAATGCGACGTGGATACCTAATGAACTAGTTGAGAATTACCCCAGAGGTGGAATTCAGCTCTTGGAATCATTTAATCGTTTTGCTGCTGGAGATGTGTATGATTGGTTTGAGAAAAAAGGGTTAAAATTAAAAATTGAGGAAGATCTAAGAGTTTTCCCAGTATCTAATTCTTCTTCAGATGTTATTGATTGTTTGAGAAAAAGTGCTTTATCAAAAGACGTAGAGATATTAACAAAATTTTTTGTAAAAGAAATTTCAAAAAATCCAGATAATATATTCAATATTTTTAGTCTTAAAAAAGCAAAGGTAACTGCAAAAAATATTATTCTTTCAACTGGAGGTAATCCAAGCGGATATAAATTAGCTCAAAATCTTGGACATACCATTGTTAAACCTGTACCATCGCTTTTCACTTTTTCTACAAAAGAACCAAATTTGGATGAATGTAGTGGGGTATCGATAAAGGGCATAGATATAGAAATTAAATTAAACAATAAGAATTTTCAAAATAGAGGCGATTTACTAATAACGCATTGGGGGTTTAGTGGGCCAGCAGTATTAAAACTTTCATCAATTGCAGCAAGGGAACTTTATAGCCAAAAATATAAATTTAATCTAATCATTAAATGGTCTTCTTTAAGTTATAGGGAGTTAAAAGAAAAAATTAATTATTTAAGATTAAATAATGGCAAGGTGAATCTTATCAATAGTAGACCTGTTCCACTATTAACAAAAAGATTATGGATTTTTTTATTAAAGAAAATAGGTATTGATAAAGAGAAAAAGTGGGCTGATTTATTGGCGGATGAAAGAGAGAAAATTATAGATACCCTCATGAGGGATAAATATATAATTTCGGGCAAAGGTCCATTTGGAGAGGAATTTGTTACTTCCGGAGGCGTAAAAATTAATGAGGTTAATTTTAAAAGTATGGAGAGTTTAATTTGTCCAGGGTTATTTTTTTCTGGAGAAGTTTTAGATGTTGATGGGATCACTGGTGGATTTAATTTTCAACATTGTTGGACAAGTGGATGGATCGCTGGGATGGCAGTCTCAAAGTTAAATCAATCAAAATAAATTAATAAGTAATAAATCAGTAAGTAACAATTCAATAAGTTTATCTTTTTTTTATTAAGTATTAGACGGAAAAAGTTTTTTGAAGAAACTTTAATTTTAAAGTTTTATTATTGGTGAAGATTAATGCAGAATCTTGTATCAAAAAAAGAAGAAGAGGAAAGAAGATTAAAAGCTTTAGCAGAATATAGGATTTTGGGAACCAAGCCAGAATCATGTTATGACGATATTACAAAAATTGCTGCTACAACCTGTAATGTGCCTATTTCTTTAATGACTTTGGTAGACAAAGATAAACAATGGTTTAAATCCAAAATAGGACTTCAAATATCAGAAACTAGAAGAGATTGGTCTTTTTGTACACATGCAATAAAAGAAAATAGTCCATTAATTATTCATGATGCTTTCCAAGATGAAAGATTTATAAATAATCCATTGGTTACTGGAGATCCAAAGATTCGTTTTTATGCAGGTTTTCCCCTTAGAAATAGTGATGGTAATAAGCTTGGAACTCTGTGTGTAATAGACAGAAAGCCAGGAAATCTAACTACACAACAATTTAATATTATGGAATTATTATCTAAGCAAATAGTTTCATTTTTAGAGCTTAGAAAAAAGTCATTAAATTTGCTAGATGCTTTATCTAATTTGCATAAACAGGAAGGGATTTTATCAGTATGTTCATATTGCAGAGAAGTGAAAAATAAGGAGGGCGATTGGATGCATTTAGAAAAATATCTTTCGAAAATTAGTGATATTAGATTCAGTCATGGGGTTTGTGATAATTGTATGGAAAAACATTTCCCAGATGTAATCGAAGTATGGAATAAAAAGGATTTTTTTGAAGATGGCCAGAAAAGGTTTTTAGAGTCCTAGATTCAATACCCGACTTTTTATTGTTTAATTTATTTTCTAAACAAATTCTTTATTTGGTGGTTAGTATTGTATAAATTTTGACTAGAAAATGTTATTAGGAACTTTATTGACAGGTGAAATTGCTAAAAGTGCATTAGTAGCATATGTTCATTATTTAGGAATAATATTGTGTTTCGGTTCTCTTTTGTTTGAAAGATTGACTCTCAAAGTTGGTCTAAATAGAAATGAAACGATCTCAATGATAATTGCAGATGTGGTTTATGGTTTGGCAGGAGTTGCGATATTAGTTACTGGGATTCTGCGTGTTAAGTATTTTGGTCAAGGAGGTGATTTCTATACAGGTAATCCTGTGTTTTGGATAAAGGTTTCTCTTTATATTATTGTTGGATTACTTTCTTTATACCCAACAACAACCTATATCTTATGGGCCATTCCATTAAGTAAGAATAAATTACCTGAAATATCTGAAAATTTAGTCAAGAGGTTCAGACTAATCATTACTACTGAATTAGTGGGCTTTGCAACAATACCTTTGTTTGCCACTCTCATGGCTAGAGGTGTAGGTTTAGGTTGAATAATTTATGTCTAGAAAGAAATTGTTTAATAAGTTCTAATAAACTATATAGATGGAGTTTAAGTTATAAGATTTCTAAATCTAAAAAAGAGATTATTTTTATTGGTCTAAATCCTTCATTATCAGATGCAGTTTTCTTGGATAATACAACAAAAAAGATAATTAAAATCTCGAAAAATAATAATTACGGCAAAGTTAAATTAATCAATTTATTTGCTCTTATTTCAAGTAATCCAGAGAGACTCTTTAATCACAAAAATCCTGTTGGGTATTTAAACAATAATCATATTTATAAAAACTTAAAACACTGGTCTGAAAATAAAAATTGTGATTTATGGTTAGGTTGGGGTAACAAAGGGAAATTTCTAAATAGAAATAAAAGAATATTAAAAAAAATAATGCAATATAACTCAATCAGAAAAAATAATTTTGATAATCCTCTTGGACCGCTTTTAATTAAGAAAACAATCAAAGATAATCCAATACATCCACTATACTGTTCTGATAATTCCATTCTCAAAGCTGTAAAAACGCTTTGATGCAAAGGTTTAAGGGCAATTAATTTAAACTTATGTTAAAATAACTTTAAGATCGGGTTAAATTATGAGTAACACAAAGCAACTGCAAAAACTTAAAAACTTAAATGTAAAAGCAGAAAAATGCCTTACAAGAGATGAAGCACAAAAAATATTGATAAAGGCTAATAAGGCTCAGAGTAAAATAAATTTTTAAATTTGATCTTTGCTTTTTTTAGAAATAATTTATCAAAACAATTTTACAAATATTTTTCTAATTATTTAGAATTTTTTTATTATATTTAATTTTGATGGTTTTTAATATTATTAAAATAAGAAAATCTCACGAAAGATTTAAATCTACTAGAGAATGGCTAAATTCGATGCATTCATTTTCTTTTGCAGAGCATAGAGATCCAAAATGGGATAATTTTGGGAAAATTAGAGTTATAAACGAAGATATTATTTCTCCTAATGCAGGATTTAATACACATTCTCATGCAAATATGGAAATAATTACTGTCGTAACAAAAGGAGCAATAACTCATAGAGACTCTTTAAACAATCTTGGGAAAATTCGCAAAGATGAAGTACAAGTTATGTCTGCAGGTACTGGAATATCTCATAGCGAGAAGAATGAAGAAAATGAGAACTGTAAGTTATTCCAGATTTGGATATACCCTCAAAAAGAAAATATCAAACCTCGATATGATCAAATTTCATTAAATGAAAAGTTGTGGGACAATCTTATTTTTAATTACAAAGACGGTAAAAATAATAAGCTTTTTCTAAATCAAAGTATCTCTTTATGGCGTTGTAAATATAAGCCAATTAAAGAAAAAAAATTGCCATTAAAAATCGATAAATATAATTGGATACAAATAATAGAAGGTAATCTTTTATTAAAAAGTAAAGATTCAAATTCAAATATATGTCTCGAGTCTGGAGATGGCTTGGGATTTGAAGTTAATAATTATGAAGATGTCTCTATAGATACTGAAAAAGAGCTAGATTTTCTCTTATTTTCGATGCCTTCCTTATAGTTTATCTGTGACTATTATCCATCAACTCCTTTATTAAATGCATTTAAGGCTTGCAAAGCCATGTTAAGGTGAACTTCCATAGCACCAAGAGCAATTAAAGAATTTGATGATTTATCTTTTAGTAAATTCTCTTTTCTTTTTGACAACTCATTAACTACCTTCTTAGTTGAAGCTTCCCAATTGTTTATTAACTCTTCAAATTCTCTTTTTTCAGGACTTTCTATTTCTGCGAATTCATCAGAAAAATGAGAATCTTTTTGTGCCTTAAGCATCAAGTAACTTAATTTTTTATGGCTTATTGCTTGAGGTAAATTGTTAGATTCACTCATTGATAGTAGTTAATTTTATAGTCAAAATCTAACTAATTAAGTGAATATTTGCTAGAGGGTAAACGGTTGTGATGACCGACCTGAAAATTACGAAATGATACTTGAAAAAAAAATGGATTTATTAACCTTTAATTGTTCACTTATTAGTTTCTTGAAATAATCTCCACGCTCTTCATAATTTTTAAATTGATCAAAACTAGAGCATGAAGGTGAGAATAATAATGTTTCAACCCTATTATTTTGTAAATAATGAAAAACAAAATTTAAAAGCTCTTTCAGTTCTGAAAATTCAAAAATATTTTTTTTAAATCCTTCATTAATAAGTGCCATTTTTAGGACTTTTGAGCTTTCTCCAAAAAGGAAAACACATTTAACTTTTTTCTTTAAAACTTTTATCCACTCACTATATTCATTGCCTTTTAATCTACCCCCAGCAATAATTATTATTTGACCTTCAATTGAACTTATTCCTGCAATAGATGAGTCAAAATTTGTAGCTTTACTATCATTAATTATTTCCAGATTGTTATTTTTATAAATTGTTTCCATCCTATGGGGTAATTGTCTGTAATTAGATAAAGAATCTTTAATCTTCTTTCCAGATAATCCAATTTTTCTTGCTGCTGCAATTACCAGTAAAAGATTTTGAAGATTATGCTTTCCTTTTAAAGAAAAATGTTCAAGTTTGAATAGTTTCTTTCCTCTCTCAATAATGAATGCTTGATCATCTATCCAATAATCGCATTGAAAAAAATTTGATTTATCGAAACTAGTTGTTATCCAAACACCTCTTGATAGCGCACTGTAGTGATTTCTTAGGTTTTTATCGTCATAATTATAAATTCTAAAATCAGATTTATCTAGCAAGCTTTTTTTGATGTTGAAATACTTCTCAAGTGTTTTATGCCTTTCAAGATGATCTTCTGTGAAGGTTGTCCAGATTCCAATATTAGGTTTTACTTCTGGAGATATCTCTATTTGATAACTGCTTAATTCAGCCACAAGCCAATCAATTTTTTTGTGTTTTTTGGAGTAAGCATATTTACATAAAGGTGTACCAATATTTCCAGCAAAAGGAGCATATAATCCAGTATCGCAAAGTATATGGCTTAGTAAATGAGTAACAGTAGTCTTGCCATTAGTGCCAGTAATACCTATCCAATTTGTGTCTTTTAAAATTTCCCATGCAACATTAATTTCTCCAATTATTTTAATTCCCCTTTTTTTTAATTCAATAATAGTTAGATGGTCACAAGGTATTGATGGACTTACAACAACAGATTCAATCTCATTCATAAAAGTTTGAATTTCTTCAAATACAAATTCTTTATTCAGAGAAACTAGTGTATTAAGCTCTTCTAATTCTGCTTTTCTTTCTAAGTATTCTATCCCATCTTTACTTTCCCAAACAATTACTCTCTTATTGATGCTGCTCAAATACTTGGCAGCCCAAAATCCAGATTTACCTAATCCAATTACAAGATTAATATTTTTTCTTTTACTTGAATGATTATTATCTATCATTAAATTTATAATTGAATTTATATTAATTGCGTTTAAAGGTTAATTCAATCATGAGATCTTTCTTCAGTATTTATATACATTATTCGCCAAAGAAAAGTTAATTAATGGAAGATAATACTGCAAAATATTGGTTCTCTTGGTTTTATGAAAAGTGGGAGAAAAATGCTCCAGGTGAATTAATTGAACAAGGTTTAACTCCGTCTCAGATTGCTGAGCGCTTTGTAAATGAAAACCATGATGCTTTTATTCAATTGTCAAAAAAAATTGATGAAAAAAATTATGATGCCTTAACAGAATTTATGAAACTCTCAGAAAGTGAATTACATATCTTGAAGTATTTTCTAAAGTTAGTAAAAATGAAAAATTTATAAGAAGTTTTTAAGTATTTCAAGGCTTTTTTCCCATAAATTTTTTCTTTCTTTTTTATTCATGGCGAAAGGCGAAGTAGGGGATAGTTTTGGATGACCTCTGAAATTAAATCTAGGACCATAATGATCACCTCCTCTTGCGTCTGGTGAAGTAGCTGCATAAAGTTGAGGTAAAGCACCCATCTCAGCAGTTTGAAAAATAGGGCTTAATAATTCCAAGGAGAATGTTTCTAATGGACTTGGATTGGGTTTTTGAGCAGTAAAGAGATTTGTTTTTGCAATTCCCGGGTGAGCAGCTAGAGAAAGTATATTTTTGTGCTTTAAATTTTCATTTAGTTCCAGAGCAAACATTACATTTGCCAATTTGCTATTGGAGTAAGATTCCCATTTATTGTAATAGTTCTCGGCTTTCAGATTTTTCCAACCAACTTTGCCAAAAAATTGTGCTCCGGAAGTCACCGTCACTACTCTAGATTCTTCTTTTTTTTCAATAATTGGAAGTAGCTTTAGAGTTAAAAGCATATGAGCTAGATGATTAACTGCAAATTGTATTTCATATCCTTGAGCACTAAGAGTTTTAGGCGGATGCATAATGCCTGCATTATTGATTAGTAAATCCAAATTTTCAAAATTATCAAAAATTTTGGACTGAACTTCAACAATATTTTTTAAATCTGACAAATCTAATTCTAAAGGTGTAAATAATCCTTCAGGATTAAGACCTTTAAGTTTTTTGATAGTTTGATTAGCTTTTTCAAGTGATCTACAAGCTATAACAATATGAGCATTTTTTTCTGCTAAGGCCTTTGCAGTGTAGTATCCAAGACCACTATTCGCACCAGTAATTAGCGCTGTTTTGCCTGTAAGGTTTGGAATATTAGATGTTTCCCAGTTAGAGATTTTAGGTCTTGAAATAGTGGCAGTCATTTAGTAATCCTGCATATTGCTTTGGAATTTAACCAAAATTTAATTACTTTTCTACTGTAAATACTGGAAGTCAGTATCGTGAGCTCTTATTGAAGGTACTATTTAGTGTTATTTTTCAATTGCATATTGCCATTCGCTATTTTGAGATAAACTTTTCTCTCTAAGTAACTGTAATTTCCTACTATTTATTTTTACAACTATCCCATTAGTTGGATATTTCGCAAATATTTTTTTCTCTAACCAATTTTTTTTATATATTTGGATTTCGCTTGTATGATTTGTGAAGTAACTGTCAGGGGTGCTGAAGCCACATTTTTTAAGATAATTAAGGGTTTCGTATTGATTAAGTCTTCTATTAAGTATTTGGAAACAGCAAAAGCGGAGACTTTCTCCAATCCCTTTCTTATCCTTAAGGTATTTTCTTGTAATTCTTTGGGAAATTCCGGCAACTTGGTTTGTAGCGTATAGTTCGCCTCTAATTTGAAAATCTCGTTTGATAGGAATACAATCGGGGACGTTTTTAATTTGTTTAATTTTGCTTGAGACATCAAATCCTTTTTTTGTAATAGCTTTATTAAATTTGCCATCTAGATATCTAATTGCAATAGCACAGCCATCAATTTTTGGTTGAATGCTTAATCTTGTTTTTGTTAATAAACTTTCCAAAAATTCTTTATAGTTTTCTTTGGCTAATTTTGGCAAAAGTTTATTATTTTTTTGGTTAAAGTAGTTAGGCTTTCGATCAACAGGAATAAAGAGCTTTTCAAGTTGCTTAAATGCATCATCCGAAATTATGCCTTCACCTATTCTGTATTGTTCATCTAGATACTTAACATTTCTCACTAGTAAATTATTCATAATAATTTTGATAAATATTTAAAAATCTTTTAGAAAAATTCATTTAATTAAAGATTTGAAAATTAAAATTAGATCTAAAAAGTAATTGACCACTAAATATCCTCCTACGCAGAGAGCGATTTAAGAGTATAAAATGTATTTATAAGACGTTTAAATTAAATACTTCAATCAAACATATTTACTTAAGAGTGGAACAGAAAATTTTAAGAATTAATTTAAAGGCAAATTTTTGAAATTTCTATCAATACAAAAAAAAATTTTTTAGAGTTATGAGAAAATGTCATTTTTATTAAAAGCTCAAAATACCTGGGAAAATTTTGCGAAATACAAAATCAATGATTATGCAAAATTAAGAAATTTTGATTTTGGACCAAATAACGAAAGTTCAGTTTCAAAATTATCGCCTTTCATTACTCATAGAATATTATCAGAATATGATCTGATTCATGATATTAAAAGTAAGTACAAAATCAAAAATTCAACTAAATTTGTTGAAGAAATATTTTGGAGAGTTTACTGGAAAGGGTGGATGGAAAATAGACCTAAAGTTTGGAGAAATTTTATTTCAGAAAACAATCTCGATTTTGATTATGAGTTATATGAAAGTGCAATTAATGGCAATACAGAATTAGATTTTTTTAATTCTTGGGTACATGAATTAAAGCAGTACAACTACTTGCATAACCATACAAGAATGTGGTTTGCGAGTACTTGGATATTTAATTTAGGCCTCCCTTGGCAATTGGGAGCAAAGTTTTTCTTTAAATATCTTTTTGATGGAGATGCTTCATCTAATCTCCTTAGCTGGAGGTGGGTCGGAGGATTGCAAACGAAGGGAAAACAATATCTTTTTTCATCATCAAACCTCAGAAGGTTTTCAAATAATAGATTTAATGTAGAAAAAATAAGTAATCAACAAATTTTTCTCGAAGAATCTAGTCAAATCCCATTTGAAGATGAGATTTATAAAAATGATATGCATCCTAAATCAGATAATCTGATTATGTTTGAAAATGATCTACACCTTGCAACCCTTAAAAATTTACTTCCAAGCTATAAAAAAGTATTTATTATCCTTTTAAAAAATGAACAAAGACAAATTAAATTGTCTGAATCTGTATTGAAATTTAAACAAGATTTGGTCTCTGAATTTTTAGAGCAATTCGATAATGTTGAACAGATTGATCCTTATTCATTGGAAAATATTTTTAAAAATACTAACGAAATAGACATTATTTATCCTGGAGTGGGAGAAAATTATGATTTCATAACTGAGTTTAAAAATTTACACCAAAAAAAAATTTTTAATCTTGTGAGGGATGAAGATTTATTTGCTTGGAAATTTGCTAAAAGAGGGTTTTTTAAATTTAAAGAAAATATTCCAAAAATAAATCAGAGAATATTAGAAAATTTTTCAAAAAAATAATTTTTAACTTAGTTGAATTCCTAATCACAAAGCAACCCGTTTGGTAAGTAGGTATAAATACTTATTTAGGTGCGACTTTTGCTCTTTAATCCACGATGGATACTGTGACTAGTTATTTTTACTTAAGGATAATTTTTTAATAGTGCTTTCAACAATTCTTACAAAGTCGTTTAGCAAAGATACTGCTTTATTAATTCTTAGAGTTATAACTGGAACTGTTCTTATACATCATGGTTATGAGAAATTAGCAAACATAGAAAATTTCGCTGATGCTTTTGTAAGACCATTACATCTCCCATTCCCAATTTTTTTATCATACATAGCAGCATTTTCAGAAATAGGTGGTAGTTGGTTATTAATTATTGGCTTAGCCACAAGATTCGGAGCATTGGCAATTGTTGGAACAATTTCTGTCGCTATATATCATGCGCTTGTTACTTCAGGTTTTAATATTTTCTTACTAGAGCTTTTACTTTTATATTTCGCTTCAGCAACTTCAATCGCATTAACAGGTCCCGGTAATTTCTCCTTAGATGAAGTTATTATCAGAATTTTGAAATCAGAAGATGTGGAGGAAATTATATCTTCAACTAAAGCAAAATCTTCGAAGCAAGTTGAAGTTAAAGAAGAAACAAGCAAAGGTGGTTTATTTCAATTTCTACAAGCGAACATACTCTCAGATACTTCAAGCTAACTTTTTAGGATAAAGACTATTTACTAGTTCTAACCTTTTTCGATAACTGTCTCTTTTCTCTAGTTTTATCTTAATCGTTGCTTCACAAAGACTTATAAAAAGTCCTATGGCAGTCACCCAAGATAGAAAAATAAAAGGGTTTTCTGGAATTCCTGAGAAATTCATATAAATAATACTTCTTTTTTAAAACTGACTTATCACTATCTGTATTTCAACCTAAATATACAATTTAGAAATATTTAAGGATTAATTTCAACTTTTTCCCATTTTTTAACCTTTTCCCAAAGATATCGTTTATGAACAGGCTGTTCTAATTTAAGAAGATCTACTGAATATATTTCAAAATTTAGAACCACAAAATTTTCTGACTTGGGTAGATTGGATAATCTTTCATGATTAGATTGGCCTTCTGGGTTTATTTTCTCTCCAGGAGACCCCCAAAACCAAGAAGATTTTGATTTTTCTGATAATGAATCCCAATAATTTTTGTTATCACTTATTTCACGTATTTCTCCTTTAAATCTATATTGTGATTTGGTTTTCAAAAAGAACCATAATATTTCTGCATTAGGGTTGGATTTTAAATGCCCAATTTTTTCACTTCTTCTATCTGTGAAAATTATCATTGAACTATCTTTATGCCATCCTCTGAAAACAACTGTTCTTAATCTTGGCTCATTTTCTTCGTTTACTGTTGCAAGCTGTATCCATCTATTAGAGGGTGATTTACCCTCTTTTTTTCTAGAAGATTTTAAATCTTGCCTCCAACTGGGTAAGTTGTTATCAGGCATTTAATTTAGGCAATATTAGACCACTTTTCTTTTTGTATTCTTCGAATGAATCATATTTTGAGAGCGATTTATCTTTTTTTATCATTCTTGGTAGAAAAACTATAGAGAAAAATATTACAAGAATTACTAATGGAACGAAACTCATTGAGAGGATGGCGAATGATAGATAAATTAGTATTTCTCCTAAATAATTTGTATTTCTTATATTTTCGAAAAATCCTTCTTTAATTAGATCTTTTTTTAATTTAAGAGAAAAATATTTTTGGGCATCACTAGCAAAGTGTAGAAACACACCAATTATATTTATAGATACAGAAGCAGCTATTACAATATTTGGAACAGATTTCTCAGATGAGATAAGAATGTAGGGAGCTACCCAGTAACTTCCAAGGAAAATAAAACCAGTAACTGAAGTTAAAAAATTGATTTTTTCTTTAAAATAAGGATCTGGGAATATCTTTTCTTTTAAAAGCCAAAGTAATCCATAAGTACCATGCAGAGCTAAATAAACGTAAGGAGCGATCGTAAAATTATCAAAAATAACCATAAGACCTATCACTACAAATGCAGTGAGCCCCTTATGTAGATTAATTATTTGATTAAGTTTCATCTTTTTGAATAATCTAAAAAATGAAATTATTTTCTGTGGATCTAACCTAAGTCGTCAAAAGTTTTAATGGGCGATACTGGATTCGAACCAGTGGCCACTACCGTGTCGAGGTAGTGCTCTACCACTGAGCTAATCGCCCAAATTGAAGAAATTTTTTATTCCCCTTATAAGAAAATAGCAGGTTGAGTTTCATTTTCTAAGTAATTTAACTTTCCATCGTTCTCTTTTGGTTATTTCTAAATTTAAAATTTCAATAAATCCTTTATTTTCAAGTTCTAGTTTGTCGCCAATTTTTAGATTAATTGTTGGTTTATTAACTTTGCTTCCATTTAATCTGAGCATTCCATTTTCTATCCTTTCAATAATTTTTGTTCGTGATACCCTAAAGCCCGCTGAAGCTATAGCATCTAATCTTGTTGAAGCTTCTACTGTATTGACAAGTTTTTTGGATCTTCCAGAAGGTATTTGTAATTCATCTATACCTACTATATTAATTTTTACTTTTACGTCTCTCAAATAAAAAATCTTTTCATCTAGATGCTCAATATCTAAATTATCAATTATCCCTTGTGCTCCCCTATCGCCAATAGTCCATATATCTCCAACTTTTAATTGATTAACCCCATTTTCAATTAAGAGGGATCTAAAATCGTCTTGTGTAGCATTATCAAATAAAAAATTTCCATTAATTTTTATTCCTTGAGCTGGAAAATTACTTTTTAGCGCATCCTCCACAAGAATATTATCCCCTCTAAAGCAAGCTATCCTAGATCTTTGAGAGGAAGAAAATCCTCCATAAATAAAAAATTTGAAATCATTTAAATTTTCAAAATCTTTTAAAATCTCTTCGCAAACATAAGTTGAATTAAACCCAGTCCAATAAGTTTCCCAGTGTTTGTAAGCTAAGTTAGCAATATTTATTAATTCCTCAGTTTCTTTTTTGTAGTTTGAATTTATTAAGATTTCTTTTAAGTCAATCATTTAGCCTTCTAAAAAAATTATATCTTTTGCTTCTGATTGTTTTATCAAAGCCCAAGGTAATTCAGTTCCAATTTGATTTTCAAGTAGAACAAGCCATTTACCCTCTTTATTAGAATTAATGATTGATCTTAACTCTTTATTTCTATTAATGTTGATACTTGCAGAAGAGACAATGCTTCCTAAATATCCTGAACCCATTCCTAAAAGTCCTCCAATGAGAGATTCCCCGATGTTATTTAAACCAAGAAAGCTGAAGGTAGATAAATTTGTCATATTAGAAAAAGCTATTCCAGCTATAAACCCAAACGGCATTAGCCATTTACTCATATCTTTTTGCCTGATCTTCCTATCAAGTTTAGGATTTAAGATTCTTATATCTTCAAAATTTTGAGATTTGAATAAGATATTTGCTTTTGCATTTAGCAATTCTGTTTCATCTGATGATATTTTCTCACTTATTGGTGGGATCAGAATAGCTTCAGAGAGCATTACTGATTTTTCGTTGAGAACATCAAATAGCTGTATACATTTATTAATGTCTTCAAATATCACAATACTTTTAGTCAAATTTCAATCCTCAAATGTTTGTGTGTTATTCAAATTAATAAAATAAGATACATACACTATAGATTAAGTTAAAGTAAAAGATTAAAGAACCAATCTTAAATGACAAAAGTTCTCATTACAGATCCAATTGATCAAAAAGGAATCGATATTCTTTCACAAGTTGCTCAGGTTGATCAGAAGATAGGGATTTCAGACTCTGAGTTAGCTTCCATTATTAAAGATTATGATGCTTTAATGATTCGCTCTGGTACTCAAGTGACCGAAGAAATTATTAACTCTTCAAGTAAACTGAGAATCATTGGGAGAGCAGGAGTTGGAGTCGATAATGTAGATGTTAAGGCTGCTACGCAAAAAGGAGTGCTTGTTGTTAATTCTCCAGGGGGTAACACAATAGCAGCGGCTGAACATACTATAGCTATGATGTTGGCCTTATCTAGGCATATTCCAATTGCTAATAGTAGTACTTTGTTAGGTAAATGGGAGAGAAAGAAATTCGTTGGTAATGAGCTTTATAAGAAAAAATTAGGTGTAGTAGGTTTAGGGAAAATTGGTGCTCATGTAGCAAAAGTTGCTAATGCATTAGGAATGGAAGTTTGCGGATATGATCCCTTTGTTTCAACTGAAAGAGCTCAACAAATCCAAGTTAAGCTAACTGATCTAGAAGATTTATTCCAACAATCCGATTATGTAACTTTGCATTTACCTCGCACACCAGAGACAGAGAATTTAGTCAATATGGAGGTGCTTAAAAATATGAAAAGTAGCGCAAAATTAATTAATTGTGCTCGAGGAGGCTTGATTGATGAAGAGGCATTAGCAAAAGCTTTGAATCAATCATTGATTGCAGGTGCTGCAATAGATGTCTTTTCTAAAGAACCTTTGGAATCTAATTCACCACTTTTGAAGGTTGAAAAGAATCTTATTCTTACCCCCCACTTAGGAGCATCTACTCGGGAAGCACAAGAAAATGTAGCTGTTGATGTTGCGGAACAAATAAGGGATGTCTTGCTTGGTTTATCTGCTAGAACTGCAGTAAATATTCCAGGTTTGAGCCCTGATATTATGGATAGTCTGAAACCTCATTTGCAGTTGGCTGAAACCATGGGTCTGCTTATAAGCCAGCTTTCAGGTGGGCAGATACAGAAATTAGAAGTAAAGCTTCAAGGTGAATTTGTTCAACATCCTTCTCAGCCATTAATAATAGCTAGTCTAAAAGGCCTTCTAAGTAAAGCTTTGGGAGATAGGATTAATTATGTGAATGCTTCGCTAGAAGCAGATTCAAGAGGTATTTCAGTAGTCGAGAATAAAGATGAGGCAAGACCTGAATTTGCTAGTGGTTCGCTTCAGTTAACCACTTATGGAGATAACGGCGACCATAGCGTAGCGGGAAGCATTTTTGCTGATGGGGAATTAAGAATTATTAGTATTGATCAATACCCAGTTAATGTATCACCAAGCAGATATATGTTGGTTACTAGGCACAGAGATATGCCAGGCATTATTGGCAAGCTGGGGTCTTTATTAGGTAGCAATAATGTAAATATTGCCTCAATGCAAGTTGGGCGCAAAATTGTTAGAGGCGAAGCTGTTATGGTTCTAAGTATTGATGATCCAATACCTAATAAGTTGCTTGATACCATTATTGAAGTAGATGGGATTACCAACGCTAATCCAGTTACTCTATGAAGTGGCTTTAACTAGTTAATGGAAACTAAAGATTGGTATAAACTAACTTTTCTGATAGAAAGTGATTCTGAAGAAATTATTATTTGGAAATTAAATGATCTGGGAATATTTAGTTTTTCATTTGAATATTTAATTAAAAATGAAAATAAAAAAGAAGTTAATATATGGCTTCCAATTGATGATTGGGATGAGAGTTCTAGAAGTGGTTTTGAAAAAATAATTAGCAAACTTTTAAACATTAATCCCCCTAAGAATAAATTTTTTGAATGGAGTATTATCAAAGAGGAGGATTGGTTAACAAGTTGGAAGAAATATTGGGCTCCTGAATTAGTAGGAAATCATTTTTTAATATTGCCTTGTTGGATAAATCTAAATAAAAAATTTAAAGATAAACAAATCATAAAAATTGATCCCGGAGAAGCTTTTGGTACAGGAAGTCATCCTTCAACTTATCTTTGCTTGGAAAAAATGGAGAATATTTTATTTTCTGATAAAAAGGTATTAGATATTGGGAGCGGTAGCGGGATTTTGAGTGTCGCCGCAAGATTACTTGGCGCTAATGAGGTTTGTGCAGTGGATAATGATTATTTAGCTATAAATTCAACAAAATCTAATTTCCAACTAAATTTCGGTAATTTAAACAAATTAAATACATATTTGGGATCTTTTAATGAGGTAATTTTTAAAAATCAACTCGAACAATTTGATTTTGTTTTATGCAATATTCTTGCTGAAGTAATAAAAGGAATGATTCCAAATATCTATAAGTGCTTGAGAAACAATGGGGAAGTCATTTTCAGTGGAATTCTGAATTCACAAAAGGATGAAATTATAAAAATATTAATTCAGCATGACTTGAAATTATTGGATGTATCAACTAGAAAAGATTGGGCATGCATTTCTGCGCAAAAAGCCAGCAATCCAACCTAAGTATAAGTTTTTCTTATAGATACTCTTTCATACATTTTATTGTGTCATTTTTTACTTCAAAATCTCACATATCGACCTAATCGATGTTAAAAATGTATTTGATAGGTATTAATTACCAACAATTTTTTATTTAAATGGCTTCTTACAAAGTTACTCTCATCAGCGAAGGTGAAGGTCTCAATTCAACTATTGAAGTACCTGATGACCAATACATCCTCGATGCGGCTGAAGAACAAGGTATCGACCTTCCTTATTCCTGCAGAGCTGGTGCATGTTCAACATGTGCTGGAAAAGTTACTTCAGGTAGTGTTGATCAGTCTGATCAAAGTTTCTTGGATGACGACCAACTAGAAGCTGGTTTTGTTCTTACTTGTGTTGCTTATCCAACATCTGACGTAACAATTACAACTCATGCTGAGGAAGAATTGTACTAATTATAAAAATTTAACTTTTCTGAGTTGATTATTGATTATTTCTCTGCCACCCTCTATGAAGGTGGCTTTTTTTTGTGAATGGATAAATTTGAATTTTTCAAGACTGGCAGTGTTCAATCAAGTTATGGTGGTCAGTACAGTTATAAGGTAATTGGCCCCTGTTGCAGACTTTATGATAGGGAAGAGTTACCTTGGCCCTGCTCAAGGCTTGCTTGGAGAAGTAAGGAGCCTAGTTGGAGAAGAATAGGGTCTAGGTTCGTTGCTGATATGGCTTCAAGAAAATGTCCATCTTACTCAGTTCAGATTTTGGAGCCTGGATCAAAACCTGTTGAGACAGTTATAACTCTTTTTTCAAAGAAATTTTCTTCTGATATACAAGAATGGTGGTATAGCAAAAAACCAGGCTCAAAAGAACCTGGTAATATCTTCCCTTCTGAAATTGGTTAGCTTTAAATATTATGCTTTTGGCTTTGGCGGCATGTAACCTTTTAAGCCAGTGCATTCAAGACTATCAATTGTATTAACTCCAGTTTGTGAGTTAGTTCCACTAGCTCTTTCACATAATGATTTTCTCTGAGAAAGATCAAGATTTGCATCAGTAAAGTCTGCCCCATCAATAATTGCTCCATCAAAAACACTTTTCATTAGCTCGCCATTGGTAAGATTTGCATCTGTAAAATCGGCATTATCAAAGCGTGTTGCATATGCAATAAGGTCCGTCATATTGGCTCCTTTAAAACTAGAGTTTTTTGCAGTCGTCACACTCATATATGCACCTTGAAGATTAGCTTCTCCTAAATCTTGATTAGATAAGTCATATTTAACATATTCAGTATTATGAAGGTCAGCACCGTGAAGATCATCTTTTAGAACGTCAACTGATGAAGGATCACTAGGATAGAGTGCACTTGCAGATATTGGATTAATAAGTAACCCAATAATTAATGGAAGAAAAATAAATAGTCTTTTACAAGACTTATGTAGTGATGAAAAAATAGAGACCATTTCGATCGACATCATATAGAAAAACCTAAGACTATTATTTCATGGGTTGGTCATTTACAACGCTCCTGCTAACGAACTGTTGCAGTTTATTTTATTTCTGCCGTTAGAAAATCTTTTGCAAGCTGAGTATTTGGAAAAACTTTTTGAGCCTCTTTAAGCAAATCGCTTGGAGTAATTGCGTTTTTATTAGTATATCTTGGACTTAAATGAGTAATAATTAATTTTTTTGTGTTAGATAATAATGCTGTTTTGGCAGCCATGATTGTTGTGGAATGTAATTTTTCGTATGCCATGCTTTCATCCTCCACTGAAAAAGTCGATTCATGTACGAGTAAATCGGCATTTTTTGATAGTGAAACAGCTGATTCGCTAAACACTGTATCTGTGCAATAAACAAAACTTTCACCTTTTCTAGGAGGTCCACAGAATTCTTTCCCATCAAATGTCCTTCCATCCGCTAATACGACTTTTTTACCTTGTTGCAGTTCTGAATAAATTGGTCCAGGAGCAATTTTTAGAGACTCTGCTTTTTTGATATCAAATATACCTGGTTTATCTTTTTCACTCACCCTATAACCATAAGCAGGTATTTTATGTTTAAGGCAGGCACAATTTACTTTTATTTTGTTGTTTTCAAATAGGATTTTATTTTCTGATGCAGAATTTTCAACTTCCACAAAATTTAATGGAAAAGACAATTTGCAAAAACTACTTTTTAGTGATGAATTTATAAAACTTCGCAACCCTGAAGGACCGTAAATTTGAATACCCTCACTATTTCCTGATAAACCTAAGGTAGCTAAAAGTCCAGGCAAACCATAAATATGATCACCATGCATATGAGTAATAAATATTTTCTTGATTTGTGAAGATTTAATATTGCTTTTCATTATTTGATGTTGCGTTCCTTCTCCGCAATCAAAAAGCCAAACTTCTGATGACTGTGATAATTTAAGTGCTAGGGAAGAAACATTTCTCGTTAAGGTTGGGACACCTGAGCTTGTTCCTAAGAAGGTAATATTCACTTATTTATGATATTTTTATTTTTATATCTGGATTAAATTTAGACTTTTAGTCAAACTTAGGCAAATTAAGCATTTGTTTTTAAACAAAGTGATACTTAAATTTAAAAATAACTATAGAAAATCTTGCCTGATAAGTATTTTATTTATTTGTATTTTTCAGAGTGAAAGTGTTTTTGCATCCAGAGAACCAATCATTAGAGTTTTGATATCAAAAAATAACAATTTAAGGATCAGATCAGATAGATCAATTCCTTTAACAATAGAGGGTAAATTTTTTTCACGCAAAAGAATAAAAGGTTTAACTTTGAAAAATGATAAAAATAGAAAAATTTTATATTTTGATAAGAATAAACAAAAAAAATATGACTTAAAAATTAATCAAATATTTCAAGTGAGTTCTTCCGATAGAAGAGGTATTTGGGTAGGTCAGAAGAGATTTGCTGGTAAGCTTAATCTCTTTGTACTCGACTCCGAAATATTGGTAGTAAATGTTTTAGGAATAGAAAAATACCTTAATAGCGTTGTGGGTTCAGAAATGCCAACAAAATGGCCTATTGAAGCATTAAAGGCACAAGCAATTGCCTCAAGAACTTATGCTTTAAAGCAAAAGGGAAATAATTTATTTGATATAGATTCAACCCAGAAAAATCAAGTCTATAATGGCTTAGAATCAAGAACTTATAAAACCATCAGAGCCGTTAAAAGCACAAGATCTTTGGTTTTAACGTATAAAAATAAATTAATTAATGCTTTGTTTCATAGCAGCTCAGGTGGAATGACAGAAAATAGTCAAGATGTGTGGAAAAATAAATATCCATATTTATCAAGTGTGAAAGATTTTGATAAAAATAATCCAAAATTTAGATGGCAAAAAAAAATTACGAGTAATGAATTAATAAATTTATTTCCAAAGATTGGAGGTTTAAAAAATATAGAGATTCTAGATATTACTAGTACAGGGAGGGTAAAAAATTTAGAACTTATTGGGGCTTATGGTTCTGATCAAATATCTGGGGTAGATTTTAGAAAAAGATTAGGCCTGAAAAGTAATTTTATCAGATTTAAATTTTTTGAGGAAGAATTAAACAACAATACTCCTCAAAAGAAAGGGTTGATAGTTTTTGGACAAGGATCAGGTCATGGAGTCGGAATGAGTCAGTGGGGGGCTAAATATCTGGCGTCTAGAGGCCAAAAAGCTGAAAGAATATTAAAGCATTTTTATAAAGGTGTGCAGGTTAAACCTTTTAGAAAAGATTACCTATAGAAGTTATTTAGCATTAAGGACTAATTTTGGATTTATATTAGTTTGCTCTTCATTTAAGAAACCTATCCCAAGTAGGATTTGTTTTTTATCTATTACTTTTATGGGTTTTTTGTAGTCAAAAGATTTGTTTTCCTGGAAGTATTTAATATCAACTCTAATTGCTCTACCTGTTTGCCAAAAATTGATTTGTTCTTCAGTACTTAAGACAAATGATGAAATGTGATTAAGAGCAGAAATTGTAGGAATAATGAAATTTTTCGAGTTTTTTTTATCTTTTTTGATATCAGATATTTTTATCGAGTTTTGTTCATCAAAGCCACAAGCTGAAATTCTTTTTAGCTGTAGAAGGCAACCTTCGGAATTAAGAACTTCTCCTAAATCTCTTGCAATTGCTCTTATGTATGTGCCAGCTGAACATTTAACTTTTATTTCTATTATTCCGTTTATTTGGTCCCATTTCATTAAAGTAAGTTCGTCTATTTTTACTTCTCTTGGTGCTAATTCAAAAACTTCATTCCTGAAAGATTTTTTATAAGCCCTCTCACCATTGATGTGCACACTAGATACTTTCGGCGGAATTTGTTTAATAATTCCTCTAAATCTATTTAAGTATTGATCTAATTTTTCATCACTGATTTTAGGCCAACTTTTTTGATTAATTATTTCTCCGTGAATATCATCAGTGTTAGTTCTTATCCCTAATTTAATTTGTCCTATGTAAGTTTTACCCTGAGGTAGATATTGAATAAATCTTGTTGCACTGCCTATCGCGATTGGTAATATTCCTATAACTTCTGGGTCAAGAGTTCCTGTGTGACCGACCTTTTTTGTATTTAGTAACTTCCTTATTTGTTTAACACAATCATGTGAAGTACATCCTTTATCTTTATTAATTACTAAGAATCCATCTTTAGTTTCCATTTTTAATATTAAGAATACTTTGAGAAAGATTTATAACCATCCTATGATTTTGATATTGGAAATTTAGAAAAAGAAATTGAAAAACAATAAATTTATTTTAAAAGAGTTTTTAGACAATGCTTTTAATTTGAAATCACATTTAATGGAATACTTATCTATAAGAGAATGTGATTTAGATAGATTCCTTGCAAATGCAAAGATGAATTTGGCAAATTCACATCCTGGAGACGCTTTGAATGATGTTTCGGATTTTTATACTGAAATAGTTGGAGATCGGCATGTAGCTGATTTAGCTGCTTGGCATCTCACGAGTAGGGAATACATCGCTGATACTTTAAAACTTCAGCAGAGATTTTCTGGAGATTTGGTTTTAGATTTTGGAGGAGGAATTGGAACGCATGCCTTAGCTAACGCTATGTCTTCAAAAGTTGAGCATGTTTTTTTTGTAGATATTAATGAGACAAATAGAAATTTTGTTGAATACAGGGCAAAGAAATTAGGAGTCGCAAAAAAACTTACTTTTTGCAAGACAATTCAAGATACACAAATATCTAAATTTGATACGATAATTTGCCTTGATGTTTTGGAACATCTTGCTGATCCAGCTTCACAAATTGAGATTTTCAATAAGTTTATGGATCTTAATTCTATTGCTTTATTTAATTGGTATTTTTTCAAAGGAGAAAAAAATGAATATCCTTTTCATATCGACGACATTCAAATTGTTGAAAAATTTTTTGAGACTCTTCAATCAAATTTTTTAGAAGTATTTCATCCTATTCTTATAACTACAAGAGCTTATAAGAAAATTAGATAACTATATTAACTCTTTTTCTATTTCTTAAATTTCTTTTAATGCTTTCGAAACTTACGGTTCCTTCTTTGAGTGCAAAAAGGGTGTCATCTTTACCTTTTCCGACATTGATACCCGGTAAAAAGGATGTACCTCTTTGGCGAATTAAAATTGATCCAGCAGTTACTTTTTCTCCGCCATAAGCTTTTACACCTAATCTTTTGGAATTTGAATCTCTTCCGTTTCTAGTAGAACCTGTTCCTTTTTTATGTGCCATTAGAATTGTTTAATTTGTAGATTTTTCGGATTTTGGTTTAGTTTCCTTTTTGACAGTTTCCTTTTTAGAAGAAGACTTAGGAGCATTATTGCCTATTGTAATAGATTTTACCATAACTCTTGTAAGTTCTTGTCTGTGTCCCATCTTCCTTCTTGTCTTTTTTTTGGGACGCATCTTGTAAACAAGAATCTTCTTATCTCTTTTATGAGAGACCACTTCTAATTCAATTTTTGCGTCTTTAACGTATGGTTTACCAACACTTATTGAGTCCTTATCCTTCAAAAGTAAAACTTTTTCAAGTGTTATCTTGTCTTTCTCTTTTGCATTTAACTTGTCTATGTCGTAGTATCTATCAACTTCGAACCAAAATTGTTGACCTGAAGTTTCTGCTATTGCATACAATTCATTACTTTCAGAAGAATTGTTTGAGGAGTTTTTAGAATTTGTCATATCTTAAAGACGCTACTAGGCTCAAATTAATAATTTGATTAAGCCTAATAAGCAATCATAATAGTTTGTTTATTTTCTTATTATGTAGTGTAATAAGTCAAGGGTTGTTTTAAATCTTTTATATCAATTCAGGAACTATAACGATGGCAGCAAGGAAAACATATATTTTAAAACTGTATGTTGCTGGCAATACTCCTAATTCGATGAGAGCTTTAAATACCTTAAGAGAAATTTTAGATAATGAATTCAAAGGAGTTTATGCTTTGAAAGTTATCGATGTACTTAAGCAACCACAACTTGCAGAAGAAGATAAAATTTTAGCAACTCCAACTTTAGCTAAAATTTTACCGCCACCAGTTAGAAAAATAATAGGTGATCTATCAGACAGAGAGAAAGTTTTAATTGGTTTAGATCTACTTTTTGATGAATTAAGTGAAACTGAATATAGTGGAGATAAATAATATATATATAAACCTTTTAAAATTAAAAATAAATTCAAAATTTATTTCATCTTTTTTTAATTAGCACAAAACTATGAATGATAAGAAATTTAGCAAATCAGATAAAATGCAAGTACAAAAATTACCAACTGGAATAGAAGGCTTTGATGATGTTTGTAGGGGTGGTTTGCCTGTATCTCGAAGTACACTCGTTAGTGGTACCTCAGGAACTGGTAAAACTGTTTTTTCTCTGCAATATTTACACCATGGAATTTGTAATTTTGATGAGCCTGGAATCTTTGTAACATTTGAGGAATCACCTTTGGATATTATTAGAAATGCCGCAAGTTTTGGTTGGGATTTACAAGAATTAATTGATCAAAATAAACTTTTTATTTTGGATGCATCTCCTGATCCTGACGGTCAGGATGTAGCTGGTAACTTTGACTTATCCGGTCTTATTGAGAGAATTAGTTATGCAATTAGAAAATATAAAGCTAAAAGAGTCGCAATAGATTCAATGACTGCTGTATTTCAACAGTATGATGCTATTTACATAGTAAGAAGAGAAATATTTAGATTGATAGCAAGATTAAAAGAAATAGGTGTGACGACAGTTATGACTACAGAAAGGGTGGATGATTACGGACCAATTGCCAGATATGGTGTAGAAGAATTTGTATCTGATAATGTTGTCTTATTAAGAAATGTTCTTGAGTCAGAGAAGAGAAGAAGAACTCTAGAAGTTCTGAAGTTAAGAGGTACTGTACACATGAAAGGTGAATATCCATTCACTATGGGAATGGATGGAATAAGTGTGTTTGCCCTAGGAGCAATGAGATTAACGCAGAGATCCTCAAATATCAGGATTAGCTCAGGTGTTAAAGATCTTGATGATATGTGTGGTGGAGGATATTTTCAAGATTCCATAATTCTCGCTACTGGAGCAACTGGTACAGGTAAAACAATGCTTGTATCAAAATTTGTTGAAGATGCTTATAACAATAATGAAAGAGCAATACTTTTTGCATATGAAGAATCTAGGGCTCAATTGCTTAGGAATGCGACTAGCTGGGGAATAGATTTTGAAAAAATGGAAAGTGATGGATTATTAAAAATTATTTGTGCATATCCTGAATCAACTGGTTTAGAGGATCACTTACAAATTATAAAAACGCAAATTAATCAATTTAAACCAAAAAGAATGGCAATTGATTCTCTTTCTGCTTTGGCCAGAGGTGTAAGTTTGAACGCATTTAGACAGTTTGTAATTGCTGTAACCGGCTATACAAAACAAGAAGAAATAGCAGGGTTTTTTACTAATACTGCAGAAGAATTTATGGGAAGTCATTCTATAACTGATTCTCATATCTCAACAATTACAGATACTATATTGTTGCTTCAATATGTAGAAATAAAAGGTGAGATGGCACGTGCCTTAAATGTTTTTAAAATGCGGGGATCATGGCATGATAAACGAATAAGAGAGTTTATCATTACAAATAGTGGTCCAGAAATAAGGGATTCTTTTTCTAATTTTGAACAAATATTTAGTGGTGCTCCTCACAGAGTTGTGCCGGATCAAAATGTTCAAAATGTTTTTAAAGGAATAGATAATAATTAGATAATTTCTTTAACTTCAGAACCTGGAAAAGAATCTGAATTATTAATAGCTTTTGTCAATAATTCATCTTTATCAGATTGTGCCAAGGCTAAATCAAACCAAAACGTTGTTCCTACTCCTAATTCACTAGCCATACGAATTTCCCCACCGTGTTTTTCAATAATCCCCCGCACTATAGATAAACCTAAACCGGTACCTTGCTCAGTATGGACTGAATTCTCTACTCTATAAAAACGATCAAATATCTTTTCTTGATCAGACTGAGAAATACCTGAGCCAGTATCAGCAATCTCAATTCTTACTTTTGGGAGTGGTGAAACTAATTCACATTGAGGGGCTGCATCATTTTTAATACTTGGAGGGAAAGCAGGACAAGAATCTGGCCAAGTATAAGCTCTTATAATTATGGAGCTATTTTTTGGACTAAATTTCAATCCATTACCTAGTAAATTGTCAAAAACCTGTAAAAGTAAATCAAAATTCCCAAGAATTGGAGGAATAGTTTCCTCTATATCATGAGCTAATGAAACATTTTTTTCTGAAGCATTGAGTCTATAATTTCTAAGAGTCTGCTCTATTGCTGGTTTTATGTCCATTTGCTCTAGCTGAACAATTTTCCCTGACTCCAATCTAGATAAATCTAATACGTCATTTACAAGTCTTGTTAACCTATCAGTCTCTGAGTTTGCAATCCCCAAAAATTCTATTTGTTCTTCATCAGAAAGCTGTTCTTTTAAATCATGTAAGGTCTCTACATAACTTTTGATATTAAAAAGTGGTGTCCTTAATTCATGCGATACATTACTTATGAATCTATTTTGTGCCGCGTTAAGTTCAACTTCTCTTGTTAAATCTTGGATTGTTACAGCAATTCCTTTTAATTCAACTTTATTTGTATCTAAGACTGATTGCAAGACAATTCTTAGGGTTCTTGCTGGTTCTCCTAAACTGAATCTTAAATCGTCCTTCTCTTTTTTCCTGTTTAAAATAGATTCTATATTCGTATGTAAGTCATTGGATAAAATTTCGGGGATTTCATTTAAAAAATGTTTACCTTCTAGAAATCTTCCTTCCCAACGAAATAATCTCTTTGCTGTTGGATTAGTAAGTACAATTTTGCCTTTTGAGTCCAATAATATTGCACCATCCGCCATTGTAGCTATTAATGATTGCTGCTTAATTTGTGCCGCTTTTAGTTCTTCAATATTAGCTTCGTCATAATTTTCTAACTGTGTTGCCATTCGGTTAAATCCATTTAAGAGTTCTCCTAGATCACCTGTCATGGGTAAAGAAATTCTGGACTTAAAATTTCCTTTTGAAATTTCTCTAACACCTCTTACTAACTCTCTAACTGGTCTTGTAATTGTAAGGGCATTAAATACAGCTCCAAGAATTACTAAAACCCAAATAGAGATAAAAACTGCAATGGTTACTTCTCTGGTTAAAGCAGCACTGGCTAGTGCTTTTTTATTAGGGGTGACTCCCAAAGCTAAAGTTCCAAGATATTTTCCTTTCCACAACATTGGGACAAATACATCTGTTACTTGACCTTGTGGTGTCGCATGCTGCCTAACTAAAGGGAATTGTGGTCTCTTTTTCAATTCTGAAGGTAGTTTTAATTTTCGAGTAAGCTGAAACTGGCTGTCTGAGCTTGTTGGTGTTGCACTGATTGGTATCCCAAGTTGAACAATATCTTCAGCATCAGTAAAGAATATATAACGAAGGTTTCGACTTGATCTCCAGAACTTTTCAGCTACGTTTGAAATTTCTTTTTTTTGGTTATTAGCGACTAATTCTGTAACATTCCCAGATAACAATAAGCCAAGATCTCGAGCATATCTAGTATCATTCATTCCTGCATCTCTTTGAATGCTATTTAATGCAAAAAAAGTTATTCCTGTCATTAGGAGACTTACGACAAGAGTTGCTATGGCTAACAACTTTGTTCTTAAACTGAAACCACTCCACCAAGCGAGAACTCCATTAATCCAATAGTTATTATTAATATCTTCATTATCAGTAATGTTATATTTTCTACTTTCTCGATTATTGGTATCCACCATAAGCTTAATTCTCCTTGGAAAAGTTTTTTCTCACTTGATGACCGATATCATTTCTAAAATAAATACCCTCAAAATGAATTTCTTTTAAATTTTTGTATGCTTTTTCAAAAGCCATATCAAAGTCTTTATCTTGACAGACAATACTTAAGACCCTTCCTCCAGCAGTTAATAATTTCCCACTTTCACTAAAAGAAGTACCTGAGTCAAAAATTTGACAATCATATGAGTCAATCTTACCTATTTTTATTTGATATCCAGTTTTATATTCGTGAGGATAACCTTTGGAGGTCGCTATTACACAACCACTAACTTTGTGAGAAGCATTAATTTTTTCATCACCAGTTAAAGTTCCCATTGAGCATTTTTCTAAAAGGAATACAAAATTTTGATCCATCAAGGGCATAATTGTTTGACATTCTGGATCACCAAATCTGCAATTATATTCTATAACCTTGGGCCCAGATTTTGTGATCATTAACCCAAAATAAATTACGCCTCTATAGTCAATATTTCTTTTATTTAGCCCATTTATTGTTGGTTCAATTATCTCTTTGATAATCCTATCAAGGGAATCTGCTGTTAATAATGGAGCAGGAGAATAAGCCCCCATACCTCCTGTATTTGGACCTTTATCCTTCTCTTTAAGTCGTTTGTGATCTTGGGCCGTTGGAAGTAATGTATATCTCTTTCCATCGCATAAAGCAAAAACTGAAACTTCTGGCCCTTGAATTTTTTCTTCAAGAACAACTACCTTCCCAGAGTTGCCAAATCTACCATTAAAAATTGTCTCTGCTGCTTTAATGCATTCATCTTTTGAATTAGGAATAAAAACACCTTTTCCTGAAGCTAGACCATCAGCTTTTACAACAAGCGGAATTGGTGATGAATTGATAATTTTTTTGGCTTCTTCTATAGAATTGACTTTCCAAAATTTTGCAGTTGGAATATTATCGTCTTGCATAAATTCCTTCGCCCAAGATTTACTAAATTCTAGTTTTGCTCCATCTTTATTAGGACCAAATACTTTAAAATCTTTTTTGCGTAGAAAATCAGCTAATCCATTCGCAAGAGGTATTTCTGGTCCGATAACAACTAAATCTATCTTCAAAAAATCAAGTTTTTCGACTAGTTCATTTTTATTATTTATATCAATTTTTATTCTTTCACATTTATTTATTCTTTCTGAACCGGCGTTACCCGGTATTAAATAAACTTTTTTCACTAATTCATTTTTTTGAATAGCCCAAGCCAAAGAGTTTTCTCTTCCTCCATTTCCTATTATTAATATATTTTCTAATCTAATAAAGTTCCTAGAACTAGGTGAATGAATTACCATATATTTGTTTTTTAAAGTTATGAGGTTTCGATGAATAATCAGTTAAAATGAAAATAAAATCATTTTGAAGCTGATCACTAATAATTATGTTAATTACAAAAACTGCTTTAGTAATCAATATGAGGTCTTAAATTAATGAATAATAAATATGAGTTAATTTATGAAGGCAAAGCAAAAAAAGTATTTACTCATGATGATGCAAATGAAGTGAAGATTGAATTTAAAGATGATGCAACTGCTTTTAATGCCCTGAAAAAACAAAAATTTGAAGGGAAAGGCAAACTTAATTGCCTAATAAGTGCAAGAATTTTTGAGATTCTCATTAAGGAGAATATTCAAACTCATTTTATTGAACTTGAAAATGAAAATATAATGATTGCAAAAAAAATAAAAGTAATTCCATTAGAAATTGTTCTTAGAAATGTTGCTTATGGTTCTTTGTGCAAACAAACCACTATTAAACCTGGCACTTTCCTGTCAAAACCATTAATTGATATTTATCTTAAAAATGACGAACTTAATGATCCCCTTATTACAAAAGATAGAATTGAATTAATGAATATATTAAGCTCTCATGATTTAGAGTTGATAATAAATTTAACTCTAAAAATTAATGAAATCTTAAAAAGTTTTTTTAAAAATATTCAACTTCAACTTGTGGATTTCAAGTTGGAATTTGGTTATGATTCTGAAGATAACATTCTCCTCGGGGATGAAATAAGTCCTGATAATTGTAGATTGTGGGATCTAAATCAAAAAAATGATATAATAGTAAGCCTAGATAAAGATAGATTTAGAAATGATTTAGGTGGTCTAATTGAAGCCTATAGTGAAATTCACCGAAGAATAAACGATTTCCTCAAACCTAATTAAATAAATAATGACTCATTTATCTTAATCACAAGTACTATGCAAAAACATTTTTTAAAATTTGGAAAGGTTTTCATAAATGTTGCCTGCTCTCCCTTGATGTTGATATCAAATAATTCAGAACTGGCTGCTAAGTATTTGCCAAGTGACTTTGATCAATCAATAAAAAACTTAGAAATATCAAATATTAATAATGTTTTTTTTCAAGTTAATGATTTCAAAAAAGAACAGAAATTTCTTCTTGCTGAAAATAATAATGATATTAATGAAAAAAGTGTTGTTATCTCAGAAATAATTATCGAAGGTTGGGAAAATCATCCTGAGGGTAGAAAACTTGAATTGGCAGCATATGATTCTATGAGCATAAAGCCTGGAAGTATTGTTGATAATCGAATTTTAAATCAAGATCTCAACGCAATTTATGCTAGTGGTTGGTTTTCAGGAGTTAATATAAAGTCTCAAGATGGACCACTAGGTGTGAGGCTAATAGTAAATGTAGTGCCTAATCCAATTTTGAAAAAAGTTGAACTTAAACCAAAAAACTCTGTAATCTCTAATAAATATGTAGATAATATTTTTAATAATTTTTATGGGACAACTCTTAACTTAAATGAATTTCAAAATAAGTTAGAAATAATAAAAAAACGTTATGAAAAAGAGGGTTATTCTTTAGTTAGAATTAGTGGCCCCGATAGAATCTCTGAAAACGGAGTAGTAACATTAAAAGTTTCTGAGGGTATTATATCTGAGGTAAAAATAAGATTCCCTGATTCTGATGGTGAATTTGTTATTGATGGAAAACCTAGAAAAGGGAAAACAAAAGATTGGGTCATTAAGAGAGAATTAAAAACACAACCTGGCACTATTTTTAATAGAAAAATTTTAGAAGCTGATATCGGTAGACTATATGCCACATCATTATTTGATGATGTAAAAGTTTCCCTTGGTCCTGACAATTTAAATCCTGGTCAAGTCATAATTTTTTTAGACTTGAGCGAACAAAGAACAGGATCATTGACCGGTGGACTAGGATATAGCAATGGTTCAGGTGTCTTCGCCTCAATTGGTTTGCAAGAAACAAATACTCTAGGAAGAGCATGGTCTACAAATTTGAATCTAAATTTCGGAGAATATTCAACCACCTATAATTTTTCATTATCTGATCCATGGATTAAAGGAGATAAACATAAAACATCTTTTAGAACAAATCTTTTTTTAAGCAGAGATTATCCACAAGAATTTAAAAGTGAAAATAATGGGCGCATATACGCAGTAGATGATACTACTACTTCAACTTCTGATACTTTTTCGTCAATAGTTTTAGAAAAAACAGGAGGTGGTTTTTCTTTCTCAAGGCCATTAAATGGTGGAGATCCATTTAAGGTTGCTAAATGGAGAGTTCTTGCAGGAATGAACTTTAAGAAAGTAAAGATGATTGATGGTGATGGCAATAAAAAACCTTATGGTGATAAGACTCCAACAACAGGAAATATAAATGATATTGTCTGTATTGGATTTACTCCAAATGATGGTTCATGCCCTGAAGAAAATACATTAGTGAGTGTTATCGCGAGTACTTCTAGAAATAATTTGAACAGTTCCATTAACCCAATTGCAGGAAATAAATTTACTTTTGGTACTGAACAATTTGTTTCAATGGGAAAAAATTCTCCAACTTTTAATAGAATGAGAGCATCATATTCTTATTTTATACCCACAAAACTGATCAATTTAACCAAAGCATGTAAATCTAGTAAAGCTACTAGTGACGATTGTCCTCAAACTATTGGTTTTCAATTTAAGGCAGGAACTATTCTTGGGGAACTGCCTCCTTATGAATCATTTTGTATGGGAGGAACATCATCAGTTAGAGGGTGGGGATCTTGTGATTTAGCTGTAAGTAAAAGTTTTGTTGAAGGTACTGCAGAATATAGATTTCCTGTTTGGAGAATGATATCAGGAGCCTTATTTGTTGATGCAGGAAGTGACTTAGGATCTCAAAATGATGTTCCAGGGAAACCTGGCAAATTATTACAGAAATCTGGTTCTGGTTATTCGCTTGGAGGAGGGGTGGGAGTAAAAACGCCAATTGGGCCATTAAGATTAGATGTCGCTAGTAAGGACCTAAGTGGAGATTGGAGATATACACTTGGAGTTGGATGGAAGTTTTAAGTGTTTTCTTGGCCTACTAATTATGATTTCTGCTATACCTTGTCTGGTCCTATCTCCAGAGAAGGTATAGGCCTTCATAGTGGAGAAAAAACAAGAGTTACAATTTCTCCTTATGAAAAAGAAGGATATTATGTCTCTTTCAAGGATAAACCTGGCGACATTTTTAAGTTAACTCAGGATTTAATCGGAAGTACCATGCTTTGTACGGCAGTTAAATTGGGAGGGCGAAATTTATATACTATTGAGCATCTACTATCATCAATGGCTGGGTGTGGGTTAAGTTACATTCATATTGAGGTTGATGGGAAAGAGATTCCTCTTTTAGATGGATCAGCAATCCAGTGGGTTAAAGATTTTGAAGAAGTAGGTATAAAAAAGGCACCTAGACCAGATAATTTCTTTCAAGAGATTAATAAATCAATAATTTTAAATAAAGAAGGTTCAGTAATAGCAGCAACCCCTTCTAAAAAAACTACAATTATATCCACAATAAATTTTGACTATAAAGCAATTGGGAATCAAACTTTTGTGATTGACTTAAATCCAAAAAATTTTGTTGAAATGATTGCTCCTGCTAGAACTTTTGGTTTTAAAGATCAATTTCAAGAGTTAAGTGAACTTGGATTAATAAAAGGTGGAAGTTTGGAAAATGCCCTTGTTTGTGACGGTGATAAATGGGTTAATCCACCATTAAGATTTGATAATGAACCAATAAGACATAAAATTTTAGACCTAATTGGGGACTTGGCTTTGGTAGGGTTACCTAAGGCTCAAATTTTAGTTTATAAAGGATCACATTCTTTAAATGCTTTATTGGCCTCATCGCTAAAAAACTAACTTTATCTTTAATTGTTTTGGAAAAGAAATTATCCAGTGAAAATAATCAACTTTCCTCTGAGCACATACTAGGTTTGTTACCTCACAGATATCCTTTCGCACTTGTGGACAAAGTCATAGAGCATATTCCTGGGGAGAAAGCAGTTGCAGTAAAAAATGTAACTATAAATGAGCCTCAATTTCAGGGACATTTTCCTGAGAGACCCTTGATGCCTGGGGTTCTTATTGTTGAATCAATGGCTCAAGTAGGTGGAATAATTGTAACGCAAATGCCTGATCTTCCTAAAGGACTTTTCGTCTTTGCTGGAATCAATAATGTTAAATTCAGAAAACCAGTTGTGCCAGGAGATCAATTGATAATTTCTTGTGAGTTATTGTCTATTAAAAGACAAAGATTTGGGAAGGTTAAAGGTGAGGCGCACGTTGATGGGAAGTTGGTTTGTGCTGGAGAATTAATGTTTTCATTAGTTGATTAGGGATATGGATCATAAAAATAATGAATTTAACTCAAAATTTAGTGGGGTAAAAGTGCACCCAAATGCTTTTGTTGATCCAAGTGCCGAATTACATGATGGGGTTGTTGTCTCTCAAGGAGCTATTATCGGTCCTGATGTGACTATTGGGAAAGGAACCGAAATAGGCCCGAATGCTGTTATTTCAGGAAGAACTCAAATTGGTATTAACAATAAAGTTTACCCAAGTGTTTTTATAGGTCTTGATCCCCAGGACCTTAAATACAAAGGGGCCCATACTGAAGTAATTATTGGAGATAATAATACTTTCAGAGAATGTGTAACTATTAATAAGGCAACAGATGAAGGCGAAAAAACAATTATTGGAAATAATAATTTGTTGATGGCTTACACTCATATCGGCCATAATTGTGAACTTGGTAATAGGATAGTTTTATCAAATAGTGTTCAAGTTGCAGGCCATGTGAAGATTGAAGATAAAGCTATTATTGGCGGTTGTTTAGGTATTCATCAGTTTGTACATATTGGATATTTAGCAATGATTGGAGGGATGACTAGAGTAGATAGAGATGTACCTCCTTTCTGCTTGGCCGAAGGGCATCCAGGAAGATTGAGAGGTTTAAATAGGATTGGAATTAAGAGAAGTGGTTTAATGGAAAATAAAGATTTTGATTTAAAACTTTTGCAAACTACTTGGAATTTCCTTTTTAAATCTAATGATGCGATTTCAAATTCATTAGAAAAAGTGATGAAAGGAGAATTAGATATTTCATCTTCAAAATTATGTAATTTCTTAAAAGAGTCAATATCTAAGGAAAGACGAGGACCAATGCCTATAGTGAATTTATGAATAAAAAGATATTTATAAGTACTGGAGAAGTCTCTGGAGATTTGCACGGAAGTTTGTTATCAAAAGCATTATTAGAGGAATCTAAAAAAAAATCGATAGATTTAGAAATTTGCGGATTAGGTGGGGAAAGGATGAAGAAAGAAGGAGTAAAAATTCTTCAAGATACTACATCAATTAGTGCAATAGGAATTTGGGAGGCTTTACCTCTTATTCTTCCAACAATAAGAATTCAAAAAAGATTTTATAAATTACTAAAAAAATATCCTCCAGATTGCTTAATTCTTATTGACTATATGGGCCCCAATATAAAAATTGGAACAAAATTAAAAAGATCGAAAACTAAAATTCCAATTTTTTACTATATTGCTCCTCAAGAGTGGGCTTGGAGGGTTGGTAATAACACTACAACAAATCTAATAAAATTTTCTGATAAAATTTTCGCGATTTTCAAGAAAGAAGCAGCATTCTATAAAAAGAGGGGCGGAAATGTTATGTGGGTGGGACATCCAATGATTGATTTGACAAAGAAACTTCCTCTAAAGAAGGATGCCAGAACTATTCTTAACCTTCGCTCTAATCAAAATATCCTGCTTTTGATGCCAGCATCAAGACCTCAAGAATTACGATATGTATTACCTACATTTATGAAAGCGGCTAAAAAATTACAACAAAAATATCCAAACTTGGTTGTCTATATTCCCTCATGCAGGAGTTCTTTTGATGAAATATTTAAAAAAGCCTTTAGGAAATATCAAGTTAAAGGACATGTGATTTCTCAAAAAAATAGTGCAAAATTAAAGCCCTATATTTATTCGCTCACTAAAATTGCTTTTTGCAAATCTGGGACAGTTAATATGGAATTAGCTTTATATGGCATACCGCAGATTGTTGGTTATAGAGTCAGTAGGGTAACTGCTTTTATCGCTAGAAAAATTCTCAATTTCAAAGTAAGATTTATTTCACCTGTAAATTTGTTAGTTAATAAATTAATAATCCCTGAGTTTGTGCAAAGAGAGTTTGACGAAAAGAAAATTTTTTACAAATCTTGTAGGATTCTTGAGGGAAAGTCAGAAAAAATAAAAATTAAAAAAGGTTATGCTTTTTTAAAAAAAGAATTAGGAGAAGAGGGCGTAGTCCAGAGAGCTGCTAAAGAAATTATTAATTCTATTATTTGAACTTTATAATAAAAAAATGAAATACCTCTTATCTCTAATAGTTGCTCTTTCAATATTTGTTAACCCTGTAAACGCTTTTGCAGAGGAATTGATTCTTGCAGGAGGTTGTTTTTGGTGTTTAGAACATGATTTAGAGTTATTACAGGGGATAAATTTTGTACAAAGTGGCTATTCAGGTGGAGATTTGCAAAATCCTACTTACGAAAATCATGAAGGACATCAGGAAGTAGTTTTGGTAAACTATGATTCCAAATTGGTAACTTTACCCGAAATACTTAGGCTGTATTTCAGAAATATTGATCCTCTGGACGGCAAGGGTCAATTTTGTGATCGTGGAGATTCTTATAGGCCAGTGATCTTTTTCAAAGATGTAACTGAGGAAAGTGATGCAATAAATGCAGTTGTTTCCGCCTCTAATGAATTGCGTGTGCCATTAGAAAAAATATCTGTAGAATTAAAACCAAAAGGTAAATTTTGGTTAGCTGAAGAATATCATCAGGATTTTGCTGAGAGAAATGAATTAAAATATAAGTTCTATAGATTCTCATGTGGGAGAGATCAGAGGTTGGATAAATTATGGGGAGATAATGCTAGATCAACAAATCTTTGGAATGAATGATTTAAATATAGTTATTTATTTTTAATCCATTGAACAAGAGTTTTAACTCCAAAACCGGTTGCACCTGATGGGTTGATCCCTTTATTCTTGTCAGTCCAACAAGTCCCAGCAATATCAATATGAGCCCATTTAATCTCCTTATCAAAGAATTCCTCTAAAAACAAAGCAGCTGTTATTGAGCCACCTGCTCTAGGACCTGTATTTTTCATGTCAGCTATATGAGACTTTAAACCTTCTTTATAAGATTTTTGTAAAGGCATTTGCCATAATTCTTCTCCAGACTGTGATGATGCGGCTTTTAGGTCATTTGCTAAATCATCATTATTGCTCCAGAATCCAGCTACATCATTCCCTAATGCAACTACAATAGCTCCTGTTAAAGTTGCCAGATCTATTATTGAATCTGGTTTTAAATTTGATGCGTAAGTTAAAGCATCAGCTAATGTAAGTCTGCCCTCAGCATCAGTGTTATTTATTTCAATTGTCTTACCGTTAGATGCTTTAACTACATCACCAGGATGTACTGCAGATCCATTTATCATGTTTTCGCAAGATGCCACAATAAAATGAATTTCTAATCCCTTTGGTTTTATTGCCCCAAGTGCTTTTGCCGCTCCTAAAACTGCAGCGCTTCCGCCCATATCATATTTCATCATTTCAATTTGAGAGGCTCCCACTTTCAGATTGTATCCTCCAGAATCAAAGGTTAAACCCTTCCCAACAAGCGCAATCTTTTCTTTTATAGGACCCTCTGACTTTAAAGTAAGATGTATAAATTTAGGATCTAGATCAGATCCTTTTGCTACAGCTAAATATGCACCCATTCCTAAATCTTCACAATCTTTTGCCTCTAAAATTTTTACTCCCAAACCATGATCTTTAGCTATTTGAGAAGCTTGTATAGACATTTCCTGAGGAGTAAGGCTATTTGGAGGGGCGGCTACAAGTCTTCTTGCTAGTTCTACACCTTCACATATTTGTGCTGTCTCTTCAAAGCTAATATTCTCAAATTTTTTCAAATTCAAAAACTCTATTTCTTTAAGAACTTTCTTTTCATCTTTTTTCTTATTAAATCTGTTATCTTTGTAAGCGGATAATCTGACAGACTCTGCTAATTGATTTATTTCTAATTGTGAATTTATAAATTCCCAAGGTAGCAAGATGCTCATTTTTTCATTTTTATCAACAGTTTTCCTAACTAGATTTCCTATAGAGTTTTCTATATCACTTTTATTTAGGTCTTTTGATTTGCCAAGACCAACTATGAATAAAGTTTCTAATTTTTGATCTAAAAATTCAAAGCTTAAAGTTTTTCCTTTTTCTCCTTTAAATTTTTTTTGAGTAACTTTTTTTAGTAATAACTTTGGGTCAATAACAAATTTTATGTTTTCAAGTTGGCTTGCAATTTCTTCCTCTAAAACTCCAAAAATTAATGAAGCACCTTGCCAGTTATCTAGATTTTTTTGGAATGTGGAAAATTGCATTTGTAAATTGATTTTAATTAACTTTTAATTGTTTGTGAAAGTAGTTGCCCACCTATCTCGAGTTTCTTTATTAAAAGGTGGTAACCATAAATATATCAGTTGCTGTTCTAATTTACGTCTTAATTTTACTTCTTTAGGTACATCTAAGAAGAAACGAATATCTTGGTGACTTGAGAGTTTGTTATGAGCTAGGGCTTCTTTATAGTTCATAAGGTAATTTTTACAGTCATGTTCTCCCTTCCATCTTTTATTTGCTGAATTTGTTTCTCCTATATAGAGGATTATTTTAGAACTCTCCATCGAGTCAATTACAAAATACATTGCTGGCCCATTGTGTATATATTGATTGGTTCTCCAAAAGTTCAAAGATAATGGCTGCAAGGAAAACGGATCAATTTTTCTTTCTTCGGAAATTGTATTTGTAGGAAGACTTGTTTGGTACAAAGTTTTATTGTGAGTATCTTTTGAAATTTTGAATTGGTGATTATATATTCTATCCCTCCATTCAGTTAGGATTTCGCCTTTGATTTTTAGATTATTTGAGTGTTGAAAATTTATTGATGTATTTACATCTGAACCAAATAATTCAAATTGTCTATTTTGGTTTGAAATATTATTTACGTTAAATTTTTCCAATATTTATAAAACATGTTTACTTAATTTAATTCTGAAAAAATATAAATCAAAGAATTATTTATAAACTAAAATTTATTAATCTTCTAATCAATTTATAAGATTCTTGTTATCTTGTAATTGAGCCTTAATCTGCGAAGTAAAAAAATAGAAATGGGATTCTTTGAGTCAGACATCGTTCAAGAAGAAGCAAAAAAGCTTTTTACAGATTACCAAGAGCTTATGAAACTTGGCTCTGATTATGGAAAATTTGACAGAGAAGGGAAAAAAATGTTTATAAAAAAAATGGAATCTCTTATGGATCGTTATAAGGTTTTTATGAAGAGATTTGAATTGTCTGAAGATTTTCAAGCAAAAATGACAGTAGAACAATTAAAGACACAGTTAAGTCAATTTGGGATTACTCCTGATCAAATGTTCGATCAAATGAATAAAACCTTAATAAGAATGAAAGATGAACTTGATAAAACTTCTTAAAGTTAACGGTTAAAGCTTCATGACAGATAATTTAAAATTGCCATCATGGCTGTCAAGAGGAATAGAAGAATATTTTCCAATTAAGGGCACAGATCAAACCTTTTCGGAGATAATTGATCATGCGAAAAAAAATAATAAAAAATTAAGGGTTAAACTCGGCATCGATCCAACTGGAACCGATATTCATCTTGGGCACAGCATATTGTTTAAAAAACTTAGGGCATTCCAAGATAATGGACATATTGCAGTTTTAATTATTGGGGATTTTACTGCTCAAATTGGAGATCCAACCGGAAAAAATAAAACAAGAGTTCAGTTATCGGAAAAACAAGTTAAGGATAATGCAAAAACATACTTAACCCAACTAGGGATGGGAAAGCCAGCCAATGAATCTATTTTAGATTTTGATTCAAAAGATAGAATAGAAATCAGATATAACAGTGAATGGTTAAAAGGATTAAATCTTAATTCCATAATTGACTTAATGGGGAGTGCAACAGTTAGTCAAATGCTAGCTAAGGAAGAATTTAATAAAAGGTACACTGCGCAAGTTCCAATTTCTTTGCATGAATTCTTATATCCACTATTACAAGGTTATGATTCGGTAGTTGTTCAATCAGATATTGAGCTTGGAGGCACAGATCAGAAATTTAATATTGCAATAGGAAGAGACCTTCAAAGGCATTTTGAACAAGACCCTCAATTTGGTGTTCTGCTGCCAATTTTGACAGGTTTAGATGGAGTGAAGAAGATGAGTAAATCTGAATTTAATACCGTCGGTTTAACTGAAGATCCTCTTTCAATGTATTCAAAATTAGAAAAAGTACCCGATAATATAATACCCACCTATTTTGAATTACTTACTGAATTAGATTTAAGTTTTCTGGAAAACTCAAATCCTCGTGAATTACAGAGAAGAATGGCTTTAGAAGTTACTACCTTATTCCATGGGGCCGAAGAAGCATTAAAGGCGCAATCAAATTGCGAAAAATTATTCCTTGGACACAAAGAAAAAGTTGGAGAAATTCCAGAGATTTCTTTAAAAGAAGTAGTTTTTCCAGTAAAGTTTTTCTACTTATTAAGTGCTCTAAAACTTTTCAAATCTAGCAGCGAATCCAAAAGATCTATTAAAGGTGGGGGTGTAAAAATTGATAGTCAAAAAGTAATAAATCCTGATTTAGTTTTTAATTCAAAAAATGATTTGGAAGGAAAAATTTTGCAAATTGGGAAAAAAATAATTAAGAGGTTTGAAAACTGAAAATTGATGAATAACAGATTTAATTCAGAAGATAAAATAATATTGGCAATTGATGGATTAGATGTAAGTCAAGCAAAATTACTTTTGGAAAAATGTCCTAATATTAAATGGGTTAAAGTTGGTTTAGAACTTTTTGTTAGGGAAGGTCCAAGAGTTATTGAAATATTAAAAGGTTTAAATAAAAAAATTTTTTTAGACTTAAAATTTCATGATATTCCAAATACCATGCTTGCAGCATGTTTCCAAGTTTCAAAATTAGGGGTTGATATAATTTCTATTCATGCTTCAGCAGGTTTAAAAGCTCTTAAGGATTCGAAAAAAGCATCTTTAGAAGGAGCCATCTCAGTCAGTGTAAACCCTCCATTGGTTGTAGGAATAACTGTTTTAACAAGCTTTTCTCTTAAAGATTTTCAAACTGATCTTGATAGAAATAATTCAATTGAAGAAAATGTATTGAGACTTGCAAAGTTGTCTTTTGATGCTGGATTAGATGGATGTGTTTGTTCCCCTTGGGAGGTAAAAATGTTGAGATCTATTTATAAGGATAATTTTGAACTTATTACACCAGGTATCAGATTAAATATTGACAATAAAGATGATCAAAATAGAATTATGACTCCCTATGAAGCTATAGATAATGGTGCTTCTAAGTTGGTCATTGGTAGATCAATTTCAAAAGCTATAGATCCTAATAAAGCTTTAATAGAAATATTTAAATCTATTGATTCTGATTAATTTTGGATTCTTCTCCCTTAAGCAATCTTGTTATGTTTGTTCTATGTTTCCAGATTACTAATAATGCAACAATTAAACTTATAAAAAAGTATGAGTGCAAAAATTTACCTAGGTAAAAAAACATAAAAATAGGAAGTAAGATTGCAGCTGAAATACTTGATAAAGAAACAAATTTAGTTTTTGTTAAGACTATTAAAAAAATGCCAAGAGATGCGAGTCCAACTTTCCAAGAAAGAGCTAAAAACATACCTAATCCAGTTGCAACAGCTTTCCCTCCTTTACCTCTAAGCCATATTGGCCAAATATGCCCTGAGATAGCGGATATCCCTGCTATAACTTCTATTAATCCTTGATCTGTGTAATATTGAGCAATTTTTACTGCAATAAGGCCTTTCCCAACGTCAATGATAAATACAAAAAGTGCTGGCCATTTCCCAATATTTCTTAAGACATTTGTTGCACCTGTAGATCCAGAACCTATAGTTCTTAGATCTACATTTTTGAGATATTTCCCAATTAAAAAACCTGTCGGAAGTGATCCTAAAAGATAACTTGCAAAAATTATTAAGATATTCATAAAGCTTAGTTTAGTTCAAGATCATCGTAAATTTCATTATCTGAACCGGCAAATGCAACCCATAATGGGAATTGAAGTATTGGGATTTCAACAGAGGTTTCTGCTGCGTCAATGATAATAAATGGCAATTCTTCATTCGCTTCTAATCTATCAGCTCTCTCGATGACACCTTCAGGTCTTTCAAAAAGAACAATCCCACTATTAGGTCCAAAGTCATCCCTTGTTAGACCAAGTGAATCTTGAAGAATTCTTCTCCATTCACCTAATCGTTCAGGCTGCGAAGCTAAAATAAGAGTCTGAAATTGATCTCCATATAATTCGCCAAGAATAGATATTAAGCCAGCTGATAACAAGGCATTTTTTTGTCGAGATCCTCTACTTTCAAGAGAACCTCTTCCTCCCATATTAAAGAACCAATCATCCATAATTTCTATATCTGAGGAATCAAGACTCCGTCTTAATTTCCAAGGTTCTGCATAAAAGTCGGGTTGTTCTGTGAAACTTGAAAAGCAACTTTTTATAATCTCTTCATCTGGCTTAAATGTCTCGGAAAGAGCAGGAATATTAACTACATTATTTGTGCTATTGTCTTGCTTTTTCTCATCAAGGGGAGAAGGCTTTACGATTATTGGTTGAGAAACTAATTCAAGTTTCTCTACGTTTTGTGAAAGATTCTGCAAAGCTCCAGTTAAGTACTCTTGAAAGCCTTTAACTCTTTTAGCAATATTATCTGACTGTCCTTTAAAATTAGACTCAATATCTTTTTCTATTTCATTTTTTTTTGTTTCTAACTCTTTTATTTCTTTAACTAAAGAATCTTTTTTTGAAAAGAGATCTCTAAAAATTTCATTAGAAATTTCATCAAAAGATTTAGTTGATTTATCGTTTTTCGGTGTAATTTTTTTATTTTGAGTTGTATTTTTCTTACTAATTTGTTTTGTTTTATCATCTGAAATTGACTTATCTATTTTTAATTCCTTTTCAGGATTATTGTCGGAAATTTCTGTATTGGTCATTTAAATAATTTTGATGATTAGGCAAAGTCTGAATTTTAAGAATTTTTAATTTCTAGGGAGTCAACTTTTTTTATGAGCTCATCTTTTAATTGCTTTGGATTAAATAAAATTGGTAATAAATGAGGACTGGACTTTTCTCTAAAATAAAAAATACCTGGGATTATAGGGAAAAAGAATTTCCATGATATCCAGTTCTTGAATGGAAAAGTTCTAATCTCTTTCCCTAATTGTAAAACGATAAAATCATCATTTGTTATTTTTATTCTTAAGGTGAATGACTGAAGTAATAAAAAAAAGCTAAAAGAAGCAAAAACTATTGTTGGCAAAGAACCAATATTTAAAAACAAAAGCATAAAACTTAAAACTATTAGAATGATTGGCAACTGAAATGAAGGAGATATTATTACTGGCTCCTCTTTTTTTGATTTAGAATTAAACATAGAATTATCCAAATAAAATTTGTGTTAGTAATACATCCATTAAAGATACAGTAACAAGAGTCATTACAACTGCGCCTGTTGTACTTGTTCCAACTTCTTTTGGACCTCCTTTGGTTGTAAGTCCATATCCACAAGCAATGATTGAAATAAGTAATCCGAACACTACAGATTTTATTAACATTGAAGTTAAGTCTGCACTGGTTAAACTCACATTGCCTGATCTTACAGATGTCCAAAAAACTATTGGAGGAACTTTATAAAAAATTGTGCTCCAAATTTGTCCACTCCATAAAGCTACAGATAAAAACAAAAGACACTGTATTGGAGACATTATTACCATCGATAGTAACCTTGGAACTACCAAATATTGGACTGGTTCAGTCCTTAACATGGTTATTGCCTCAATTTGTTCTGTGACTTTCATAGTACCCAGTTGAGCAGCATAGGCAGTTGCAACCTTTCCAGTCATTAAAGTAGCAGTTAGAAGAGGAGCCATTTCTCTTGCCATGCCTACTGCTAATAAACCTCCAATTTCACTTGAAACCCCCATACTTGTAAGTTGTGATGCAACTTGAATATTAAAAACTGTACCTGCTGCAATTCCCGTAATTAATACAATTAACAAACTGCCAGGACCTGACTCCATAAGTTGCTCAAAGAGATCATTTTTGGAAATTTTACCCTTAAAGATAAAATTAATTGCTTGCCCTCCAATGACTAGGCTGCTTAGAAGTCTTTTGAAAAAATCAAGGTAATACATATCTTTATATTAGTTTGTAATTAATTTTCGATCCCATTTTCTCATGATTAAAAGACCAATGATTACCAATATTGAGGGTATAAAACCAATACATAATCTAATAGTTAATTGTGCTGAGTAGCATTGTTCAATAATATTTAGGTTATCTTTATCAACAAAGCATGATTGATAACCTGATAAATACAATAAAAAGCCTAATAACTGAACACTAAACGCGATCCCAATCTTCTGAATAAGTACCATCCAAGCAGTATATAATCCTGCTGGTTTCTCTGGGTCTTCGTCTATTGCATCAGGAAGTAGTGACCAAGGGATAAGAAAAGCGGTTGAAGCTCCAATGCCAATAAGACAGATTATGAAAATTAAAAGAATGAACAGAAATATGTTGCTGGCATTTAGGAATAAACTATCTCCAGCTCCTGAAATTTTTGATAGTGAAGGTAAAAATAAAGCTGCTGTACATGAAATAATCCACATAATCGCTCCATAGTTTAACGCTGAAATCCTGTTCAATTTATTTGATACTCTAGTCCATATTTGTAAACCCACTAAAGCGCTAATTTGGAAAGGTATTGGGATCCACTTTGCAATATATGAAGGTACGTTCAGTACATCCTCGACATAGATTAATGCTACTGTTTGCATTAATTGTAGGGCGCACCAGAGAAGAATATAGAGCGTAATAACTTTTAGAAATTTTTTATTTCTGAAGATCCTTTTGAATTGAAGTGTTATAGCTTCAACTTTTCCTGAAGGCCTTCTTGCTTTTTTTGCGAATGGAGCTAATCCCCAACAAGAAATTAATGTTGCAGCAACTGCAATACATCCGCTTATTTTACCCATTAAAAAATATTCATTATTTGCTGATCCTTCGGAACCTAATACAACTCCAGCAATTATTAAACCAGTTAGTCCTGCGATTATTGAGCCAGTAAATCTAGATGCGTTTAGTCTTGTTCTTATTGCTGTTTTTTCAGAAATTTCAGTAGAGAGAGCTGCGAAAGGAAGATTAATACTTGTATAAGCAGTCATTACTACTATAGAAATTATGGCATAGTAAATAGTCTTCGTTAGCACTGAACCAGTGGGTGTCCACCATATCGCAGCTAAAGAGAAACCAAGGGGAACAGATGCTGCTACCATCCAGGGGATTCTAGGCCCCCATCTTGATTTAGTACGATCACTTAACCATCCAATTAACGGATCATTTACTGCATCCCATATCTTTATTAACATTAATAATGATCCTGCAATTATTACTGGTAAACCAGCAGAAATAAAGAATTTGAAAAGAAAAAACCCAAATTGTGTCGCGACTAAACCTGTGCCTGCATCTCCTAGCCCATAAGAGAACATTAATCTTGTTGTTGATCTAGAAATATTTTTTTTCGAGTGTGAATTTTCCAATCTTTTTACTTTGTTTATTGTTTGATAATGTATTATTGCAATGGTAATTCTATTACTTAATGCGGGCGTGGTTTAGTGGTAAAACCTCAGCCTTCCAAGCTGAAGATGCGGGTTCGATTCCCGCCGCCCGCTTTTAAAATAAATTATTTTTTGCCCCAAATACTTCTTCTGAAATGATTAGTAAAGAGCTTCTACTCTTTACAGAAACAGATTTTTCATTAATAGTTAAGGGTTCAATAATCTCAGACATGCTAGTGTCGATAACTTTTAACCAATTATATTTACATTTCGGCAAGGGGAAATCGATACTTTTTGAATATGCATTTAACCCTATCCAGACCAGCGGACTAGTATTGTCTTTGTTAATGCTAAAGGCAACTGTGTGAGACCAACTACTCCAATCGGGGCTATTTAACTTTGTTCCATGCCAATGATATGTTGGAATATTTTCATTGGCTTGATTATTAGGGAAGAATGATGGATTGAAAATGTTTATTAGTTTTTTTCGGATTTTTATAACGTATTTAAAATATTCTAATAATTCCAAATCTTGTTGACCATGTTCCCAATTCATCCAGCCCAATAAATTATTTTGGCACCAAGAATTGTTGTTCCCGCCTTGTGATCTTCCTATTTCATCACCCATAAGTATCATTGGAACACCTTTAGAGATAAGTAAACTAAGAACAAGATTTTTTTGTTGTCTTTTTCTTAAATCATTTATTAATAAGTTCGTAGTTGGTCCCTCAGTACCATGATTCCAAGAATTGTTATGGTTATCTCCATCTCTATTTTGTTCTCTATTAGCAAAATTATGTTTTCTATTGAAAGTTACTAAGTCTTTTAGAGTGAATCCATCATGTGAAGTAATAAAATTTATCGACTTTGGAAAAATATTATCTTCTTTATAAATAGATGGCGTCCCTTTTATTTTATCGCTCATATTCCAAGCTGTATCTTTATCCCCCTTCCAAAATCTCCTCAAGTCATCTCTAAAATGACCATTCCAAGTGAAAGTATTCTTTGATGGGAAATCACCTAATTTATATAAACCGCCACAATCCCATGGCTCACTTATGAACTTGATATCGATAAGTTCTGGTTCACATTCTATATCTTCAAAAATTGGAGGATTATCAAGCGGTGAAAGATTTTCTCCTCTTGATAGGGCAATTCCCAAATCAAATCTAAAACCATCAACTCCTAATTCACTCGCCCAACATTTTAAAGATTCAATTATTAGTTTTCTAACTAATCCTCTGTTTGCTGCAATAGTATTACCACATCCAGAGACGTCCTGATAATTTTTATCTTTTCCAATAAAGTAATAAAGATTTTCATCTATACCTTTCCAAGATATTGCTGGCCCTTTTGAATCACCTTCGCAAGTGTGATTGTATACAACATCTAAGATGACTTCAATGTCTGCTTTATGACATTCCTCTACAAATCTTCTAAATTCCTCTCTATTCTTTTCGGGAGATTCGTTCGAAAGATATTCAAAATGCGGAGTGAACCAATTAATTGGACTATATCCCCAAAAATTTTTTAGACCATTTGGGGCATCAGTAGGATCAAAACAAAAAATTGGAAGTAATTCAATTGTTGTAATACCAAGTTCTTTGAGATAAGGAATTTTTTTCAAAAATTTCCTAAAACAACTTTCATCTTTATCAGTTGATTCAGTGAAAGCTTTTATATGGAGTTCATAAATAATTGTTTCTTCCCAAGAATGTTTGGGTCTTGGATAATCCTTAAAATTAAATAATTTTCTATCGCAAACAACACTTTTAAGACAAGAATTAGTATTTTCTTGATTTTTTAATGCATTTTCTCTTTTATAACTTCTCCATCCGGTAATACCCCTTGAACATGGATCAAGTAATACTTTTTTTTCGTAGTTATTATTAATCTCATTATTTTTTTGTTTCACTCTAAAAGCATAAATGCAACCTTCATCTAGATTTTTTATTTCCGCATGCCAGTATGGACCTGTATTATGAGTCTGGTCTAATTTGAATGTGCTTTTTGGGGAAATAGAGTCCTCTTTCTCAAACAATAAGATTTCTACATATTCTGCATTTGTGGCTACTAAGGAAAAATTAATCCCTTGTGAAGTTAGAGAACTCCCTAAAGGAAATGGGTTACCTTTATTGAGATGAATCACTTTTTCTTTATCATTGATTAGTTAAATATTGAGATAATTTATTCATATTACTGATATTTGAATAATAGATGCAAAATTTAAAAAAAAACTCAAATTTAAAGCTTCACTAATCAACTTTATTAGATCTTGGAGAGTATTCATTTTCTAATTAATTACAATTTCTTCATCCATCTGCTCAGTGCATAAAACGATTTATAGAGAAAGTTTAATAATGAGAAAACTAGATTTTTCTTGATTTCAAAATACAAATTGTGTTTTTTCATGTGATGAGAAGGAAATATATCTGAAAATTAATAAAACATAATAAATAGCTCAAATTCTTAAATTCATCCCCCCTTTGACATTTTCCCCCTTTGCTAAACGTAGTTAGATTTTTAATGCTAAATCTAGTGCTACCAATGCTTTTTGCTGTTCTCTAAATAAAGAGGCTATTTTTTATTAATGAAAAAGCGCGATTATAAGAAATAAATAATGTTGCTAAAAATGTCCCTAAAATTTGTATAAAGCTTTGCGCCGCCTTCATTTTCGGTTGCCGTATTTGTATTTGCTCCATATGATGTGAAAGTTCGAGCTTTAAACTCGATTTAAATCTTTTTTTAACCCCTAGCTTTAATTTAAATTTCAATGAACAAAGCTGATTTAGTAAATCTTGTTGCAGCTCGTACAGAGCTCACAAAAACGGATGTTTCTTTAGTTGTTGATGCAGCTATTGAAACTATTGTTGATTCAGTAGTGGAAGGCAAAAAAGTCTCTTTACTAGGATTTGGTTCTTTTGAACCAAGGGATCGTTCTGCAAGACAGGGTTTAAACCCTAAGACAGGCGAAAAAATAGCAATACCCGCTAAAAGAGTTCCAACATTCTCTGCAGGTAAACTTTTTAAGGATAGAGTTCAAGGGTAATTTTTTTAATCTATTTCTTCCTTTAATAACAAGGTGCTCTTTTTGGGCATCTTTTTTTTAATCGCAAAAAGGTGTAATTAGCTCAATGCCCAATACTCTTAACGAGGAATCCAAAATTTTGAAATCTTAAGAAGTGATGAAATGTTTAACTATTTTATTCCTTAAATTTTTGTTGTTATCTAATTTTGTTATGGCCGAAACAATACCAACAAAGTCTAAGATTTTAAAACAATCTAGTGATTGTTTTAAAGATTCTCGAACCCAAATATGTAAAGAATTAGTTTCTGAAATAGAAAAACTTCAATTAGTAGTATTTGACCAAAATAGATTCAAATGTCAATCAAGTTTATTGGGGCTGCAAACGGAAATTATTGAAGCTTATTTTTTTAATAATTTCTCAAATGAGAAAATTTCATTAATGATCCCATATGTGATTAAAAATTGTTAATTATTAAAATAATTTATTTTTTTGGAATATTATAAATTTGTTATTTTATTTGTAATGGTAAAAGGTTTTTCTGATAATGAAGTTAAGAATAATAATCAAAATACTCAAATAAAAGAAAAAAAAGGCTTAGCTGGTTTTCTTAAAGGCAAGAAATTTACTTATACTTTGCCAGGTAAAAAACAAATAAATATTTTTGGATCAATAGTAATAGGCTTAAATATCATTTTAGTATTGCTAGTCATCCTGTATTTAAAGAATCAAGAGTTCCATGACTTTGTATTTAATGTTGGACGTTAGCTATATTTTTAGATCTAAAGATTTTATTAGATGATATATTTAAATTTTAGAATATCTTATGAAGGTAGTTAATTTAGTTTCTCAAGTATTTTTTTTGTTTATAGCTGTTCTATTTTTGATATATTTTCTAACTGGTTATAACTCCGCTTTTGAGGCAGACCAAAATTGTCATTCATATCTTTCAAGTTACGATAACTCATCTGGAAATTATGGTTGTGACCATGATACTGAGACTCATCAGTGGATACTTTACGAGTCCAATGAAAGTAAAGAGCCAGCAAAAATTATTAAGACATTTAGGTACAAGTTTTTATAAATCAATTTTCTTATAAAAAAACTTTGCAGATATAATAGAAATTAAAGCTGTAATTGTGAAAGTAAGATATTGATATATGCTTCCTTCTGAGTAGATTTTATTTTTATATAGAGGAAAATCGACTAAAGATCCTACAGTACCCCAAATAATTACCCAAACAGATATGTATAAGAATACTTTTATTGGATTAGATTGTTTTGCTTCCATTTTTAATTAATACCAAAAATTGAAGAAGTAACAGGTCTGCCGCTAAAAACTAACTCGGTTAATATGAGCATTAAGAATCCGATCATTGCTGCTCTACCATTTACAAGTTCAGCACTGCTATTAAATCCAAAAACATTCTTTACTTCATCTCCCTGATTGTCTACCCATTTTGAGTATTCATTATCAGTTGATGATGTATTAGTAAAATCATCATTTTGATTTTCTATTGGAGAGCCGTTTTCTTGCATAGAGTTTTTATAGTTTATTCTAGTAATTTTAAAACTAGTTTATTATTAAATTAAAGTTGAAATTATAAAAAAAATTAAGACAAAAATTATTATCCATAATAATTGTAATCTCAAAATTAATTGACAAATTAATTTAATTTTCTCTCCATTGCAATTATCTCCATTCGCATTGATCTTTGGCTTTTTAATAATCTCATTTTTATATTTACTTTTTCCACCCAATGTTATTCCAGAAATATAAGCAAATATAGCTTCTGAAATCCCAGCATTGGGCGAATCATATTTTTTACCATCAAGATAGCTTTTTTTTATGATTGATCCATACTCATTAATTTTGGGACTAACTAAAGGTAATGTAATTAAAACTAATCTTGAAGGAACAAACGTAAAAATATCTTCGATTTTTGCACTGAAAAAACCTAAATATCGAAAATAATCATATCTGTAACCTATCATTGAATCTAAAGTACTTATGGCTTTATAAGAAAAACCAAGTGATAAAGGCCCTGGCAGGTAAATTGAAAATTTCATAAAAATAATTCCAATAAAAATCCAAAATAATGGCCCAAATATTCCATCAACAGAATTCTCGGTAAGACTCTCTGTACTTGATCTCAAAAGATGTTCTAAAGAAGATGAACTTACATCCCTACTAACTATCCTTTGTACCTTCTCTTTGATTATTCCATTGTTTTGGTCATTAATTTCTTCGCGTTCTATTAGCTCTGCAATCTCTTTCACACTTGAAATCAGTCCCTTAGTCGCAATACAACTTGAAAGTCCAAAAAAAATTAGCAATCCACCAAAAAAATTATTTTTTGATTGGACATAACTGAGTTCTATCAATTTACCCAAACCAAAACTTATTACTATGGTGGTTATAGCTACTATTAAACCTCCCCAAAACAATATATTTTTATTTTCCCCAAAATTATTTATGAGGTAATCAGATATTTTTTTTATGTAAAAGCCAATTACTTGAACAGGGTGGATTAAGAATCTTGGGTCGCCGGTCAATAAATCAAAACCAATCGATCCAAGAAATATTAAAAATAAATTTATTTCAGCCAACTGAACATCGAACGCAGACCTTTACCTACTTTCTCAATTTCATGTTTTGAGTTCTCTTCTCTTAATTTTGTCATTAAGGGTTTGTTTTTATCGCATTCTTCCACAAAATTCTTAGCAAAAGTTCCATCTTGAATATCTTTTAGAATTTTCTGCATTTCTTTCTTTGTATCGCTATTGATAAGTCTTTTACCACTCACATAATCTCCATATTCTGCAGTATTTGAAATGGAATCTCTCATTTGAGATAAGCCTCCCTTAACCATTAAATCAACAATAAGTTTAACTTCATGTAAGCATTCGAAGTAAGCAAGTTCGGGTTGATATCCTGCCTCTACAAGAGTTTCGAAGCCTGATTTGACGAGTTCTGATAATCCTCCGCACAAGACAGCTTGTTCGCCAAATAAATCAGTTTCTGTTTCTTCTTTGAAGTTTGTTTCAAGAATTCCTGCTCGCGTTCCTCCAATCCCTTTTGCGTAAGCCATAGCCAATGATCTTGCACTCCCAGAAGAATCTTGCTCTACTGCAAACAATGCTGGAACTCCTTGACCATTCTGATATTCCCAACGAACAGTGTGTCCGGGTCCTTTTGGGGCAATCATTACAACATCTACAAAACTAGGAGGTTTGATAAGTCCGAATCTTATATTGAAGCCATGAGCAAAACTTAATATCTTTCCTTCTTTTAAGTTTGGTTCTATTTCTTTAATGTAAACATCTTTCTGAAACTCATCTGGAAGGAGAATCATAATCCAGTCTGCTTTGTCGCAAGCTTCAGCAACGCTAAAGACTTGTAGACCATCGCTAATAGCTTTGCTTTCAGACTTACTTCCTTTATATAATCCAACAATTACATCCATACCACTATCCTTAAGATTTAGGGCATGTGCATGACCTTGTGATCCATATCCAATAATCGCTATTGTTTTATTATTTAAAAGACTTAGATCTGCATCTGTGTCGTAGAAGAGTTGGGTCATTAGTTGTAGCTTCTTTGCAATTGATAATTAATATTTTAGACATTAAGGAAGCAATAAACCAAAAAAATTATTAATTTAAAAATTAAAATTAAAATATTAATTTAGAAAGTTTAAGACTGATTTGCTTCACTTGGATGTGTAATTACTCTATCAATTAATCCATAATTTTTTGCTTCTTCCGCACTTAGAAAATAATCTCTATCAGTATCCTTTTCAATTTTCTCAAATGATTGGCCTGTCATATCTGCCATAGACATGTTTAACATATCTTTAATTCTTAAAATTTCCTTAGCTTCTATTTCAATATCACTTGCTTGGCGTTGGGATGTCCCTCCTAAGGGTTGATGAATCATTATTCTGCTGTGTGGCAAAGCAACTCTTTTACCTTTTGTACCAGCTGCTAATAGGAACGCTCCCATAGAGGCTGCTAGGCCTACACATATGGTTACTACATCACTTTTTACGTATTTAATAGTGTCATAAATTGCCAAGCCAGCAGTTACTGATCCTCCTGGGCTATTTATATACAGATAGATAGGTTTGGAATTATCATCAGAATCTAAATAAAGCATTTGTGCAACAAGGCTATTTGCAATACCATCATTCACTTCTTGTCCAAGAAAAAGAATTCTTTCAACACCTAATCTTGTATATATGTCGACCCATCTTTCGTATTGACTTCCTGGAAGTCTGTAAGGCACGCTTGGAGTTCCTATTGGCATGATTTTAAAGTAGTTTTGTGAGTGTTAAATTTTATTTGGTAGATCTTTTTGACTTGTGAGTATTCTATCGATAACTCCATAATCTAGGGCTTCTTGTGGGTTGAGATAACTCATCCTGTCAGAGTCTTTTGAGAGTTCTTCGATGGTCTTTCCAGTATTACGAGATAAAATCTCCAGCATTGATTTTTTATTTTTCAAAACTTCCTCAGCTCTTATTTGGATATCAGTTGCTTGACCTCTTGCCCCGCTTATAGGTTGATGCAAAACAATAGAAGCATGTGGAAGAGCCGCTCTTTGCCCCTTAGTGCCAGAAGAAAGAATAACTGCAGCAGTCCCCATTGCTTGTCCGATACATATCGTGTGTACTGGAGGCTTAATGTAGCTTATTGTATCGCAGATAGCAAAAGCTTCTGTTTCAAAACCTACTGCGTCACCAGTGTACCAACTTGTCCCAGTTGAATTGATATAGAAATAGATTGGTTTTTCTGGATCCTCAAACTCTAAATAAAGAAGTTGAGCGATGATTAGTTCAGTAACATCCATTCCTAGTTGTCTTTTCGCGTCATCATCTGAAAATAACGGTAAACCAAGATAAACAATTCGCTCTTTCAGTAAAAGAGAGGGGAGATCTGGGGGCGGGGTCCTCATAACGGTGTTTTCGCCGTAATAAGGAGCAGATACAGTCATTTGTATCACAAAATTAAGATTGAACTGATTCTAGCTAGATTTAGCCCTGTGTCGCTGGTGATTTAAAAGATTTGTTTGACTCAGGATTATTTATTAGTTTTCCAAAGACCATTCTTCCAGTAGGAGTTTGTAATGCTCCTGTGATGACAATATCTAATCTGCTTCCAACAAAATTCTTTGCCTCATCAATAACAACCATTGTGCCGTCATCTAAATATCCAATACCTTGCATTTTTTCTTTGCCTTCTCTCACGATTTTTATATTAAGTGACTCTCCTGGTTGTACTTCTGGCCTTAAAGCAATAACCAAATCACTCAAATTCATAACTTTTAATTCTTTAACTTCAGCGATCTGAGAAAGATTATAATCAGCCGTAATTAAAGTTCCTGTCATGTCCTCAGTAATTTTAAGGAGTTTTTCATCTACCCCATTACCCTCATACTTTGTTGGGTTTATTACAAGTCTTCTACCATACAAATCTCTTAATTCTTTTAATAACTTGAGACCTCTTCGGCCTTTCGACCTTTTTTCATTACTACTTGAGTCAGCTAAAGTTTGTAATTCATCAATTACACTTTGAGCAACAATTAATTGCCCTTCCAATAAGCCGCAACTTAATAAACCATTGATTCTTCCATCAATTATTACGCTAGTATCAAGAATTTTTGGACTTGCAGCAGGGAGAATTCCCTCATTGACTAGATATGCATCAGTGTTATTTGGATTGAATAATCTCAATAATGTCCTTCCATGGGTATCTGCCAACTTATAACCAAGCACACCAAAGAAAATGTTGCTTAATATAGCTGCTAATGGTTTTGCGAAAAAAACCTCTCTAGGGAAGGGAATTAATAGTATTGGAGCAAGTAGGAGATTCGCAACAAGTAATCCTAAAATTAATCCAACGGACCTACTTATTAGTAAATCCGTAGGCATTGTTCTTATTTGATCAAGAAACGTCTTTCTAAGTTGAAGAAATACAAAACCAGCTGCTAATCCTACAAAAAAACCAATTATTGCTAAAACAATTCTAAAACCTTCTACATTAGATACCTGTTTGAGTATGTCTACTGGCAATAAATCAACGCCAAGCCATCCTGAAGCAGCTCCAGACAATACAAATAAAATTAATACTAAGATATCTGTCATATCTATAATCTACTAGGATTTATTAATTGAGTAAATAAGGATCTTATTTTTTTCGATCCTTAATACGATTTTGGAGCTTAAAAATGAATTTATATTATGAATAAGTTTCCAAGAAGTGCTTATGTGCACATTCCTTTTTGCCACAGAAGGTGTTTTTATTGTGATTTTGCCGTTATTCCATTAGGAAACAAAGTTGAAACTTTAACAGGTTATGGAAGCAAAACTGTTCAAGAATATTTGCAGTTTTTATATAAAGAAATATTGTCAATTAAGCATAAATCACCTCTTTCGACCATTTATGTAGGAGGTGGCACACCATCAATATTAGATCCAATCCAAATCAAAGAATTAATTGATCTTTTTAAAGAAAATTATGGAATTGACTATGGTGCTGAAATCACTATGGAGGTTGATCCAGCTAGTTTTACTCAAGATGATCTTTTTGGATTCATAAATGCTGGGATAAATAGATTTAGTCTAGGAGTACAAAGTTTTAATAATCAGATACTTCAAAAGTCGGGAAGGCGTCATTCTAGAGAAGATGCAGAAAAATCTTGTTTATGGTTGAAGAGAGAATTTGATTCTGGGTTAATAAAAAGCTGGAGTTTAGATTTAATTCAAAACTTGCCACTTAGTGGATTTAAAGAATGGCAAGATGACTTAAAAAAAGCAATAACATTTTCACCACCGCATTTATCTATTTACGATTTAAATATTGAAAATGGCACTGTTTTTAAAAAATTAGTCAGTTTAGGAAAATTAAAACTCCCAAGTGATGAAGAAGCTTTTAGAAACAGTGAATCAACCCATTTAATTTTAAAAAACTCAGGTTATTCAAGATATGAAATCTCAAACTATTGTCTTCCGCGACATCAATCTAGACATAATAGAGTTTATTGGAGTGGTTTAGGCTGGTGGAGTTTTGGTCAAGGTTCAACTAGTTCGCCTTGGGGGGAAAAGTTAACTAGGCCAAGAGTTAGCAAAGAATATAAAGAATGGGTAACTAGACAATATGAACTTTATTTAGATTCATCCTTAACTAATAAAGAGTTTGTTTATAAAGAACTTGATGAGAAAATAATGTTGGGATTAAGACTCAAAGAGGGTGTAGATATCAAAGAAGTGTTTAAAGAACAAAACTGGGAAAACAAAAAATTTGAAAGTTACTTCAGTAAATTGCTTCAAGAATGGGCAAGATTTCTTGAAAGTGGACTTCTAGTAAGAAAGGGGAATAGATTCTTTTTAAGTGAACCTAATGGCATGGAACTTAGCAATCAAGTTCTTGTTTCTATGTTTAAGTGGTGGGATGATATTAACTAAGTCTTTCAGAGTCTACCCATTCTTTTAATTTATCCTTAAATAATTTCTTTCCTTGGATAATTGGTTGGCAAAATGGGGGTTGATCATCATTGAGGCCTAATAAATCTGCAGTAACTCTTACTTGCCCATCGCAATAATTACCTGCGCCGATACCTATTGTCGGAATTGTTAAAGAATTTTGTATTTCTTTAGCAAGCAAATCAGGAATATGTTCAAGAACTATTGAAAAACATCCTAATTCTTCAAGAATTGAAGCCTCTTTCTTAATTTTTTCTTGGCTTGCTAAGCTTTCTCCTTGCTTTCTTAATCCAATATTTAGATAGCTTTGTGGTGTAAGACCTATATGACCCATAACAGGGATTCCCATTCTTATTAATCTAGAAATAACTTTTTGTATTTCTGGTTCAGCTCCTTCCACTTTTACAGCTTTTGCATAAGTGCTCTGAATGATTTTTCCTGCATACTCAACAGCCTTATCCTCACCACATTGGTAAGTCAGAAAAGGCATATCTGAAACGACTAGAGGTTGTTCCTCAATTTTTTTCTTAAAACCTCTTGTAACAGCATTAGTATGATAAATTATGTTTTCTAAAGTTATTGGCAATGTCGATTTGTATCCTAAGCAGACCATTGCTAATGAATCTCCTACTAGTACGAGATCAACATTTGCTTGTTCTGCAATAGATCCTGATATGGAGTCCCAAGCAGTTAGTGCAATGATTTTGCGAGATTTTTTTTTATAATTAACTAGGTCTGAAGGTAACATAATAAATTTATGTATCTTTTTTAATCAAGAATTGCTAATATAATTTTGACTCGGCCTTTCGCGGTTTTAACGCCTAAACCTGGTCAGGACCGGAAGGTAGCAGCCACAAGGGATGCTTGAGGCAGGCGAGATAACCGGGTCACTCTATTTTACCTTTTAACCTATATCTTTTTTATTTTGCCTTAATCTCAAAAACTCAGGAATACTCGCTCCTGATTCTTTATTGTCGGAATAATTATATAAGGGTTGATTAGATAATCTGTTTTTTATTCTTTGCTGGTTTAATGGTTGGGTTGTTTCAAATCCTGTAGCAATTACAGTAACTTGTATCTCCCCTTCCATTGCCTCATCGACAACTGCACCAACAATAATATTCGCTTCTTGATCAACAACATCATAAATAATTTCAGATGCAGAGGTCATGTCTTCTAGAGTCATGTCTTTGCCTCCAGTAATATTTATAACGCAGCCTTTGGCTCCATCAATTCTTGCTGCTTCTAATAAAGGACTATTCATTGCTGCCTGTGCCGCCTCTATAGCTCTCGATCTTCCTGAACCTATACCTATCCCGAGAAGAGCAGTGCCAGCCTCAGTCATAACTGATCTAACGTCTGCAAAATCAACATTAACTAATCCCGGGCAAGTAATTATGTCACTAATGCCTTTTACTCCCATCCTTAGAACATCATCAGCATTCCTAAATGCTTCTTGAAGAGGAGCTCCTGCTATGACGTCTTTTAATCGGTCATTTGGAATAACTATAAGAGTATCAACGTTTTCAGCTAGTCTTGCGATCCCCTCCTCTGCTTGACGCATTCTTCTTTTACCTTCAAAAGAAAATGGTTTGGTTACTATTCCTACTGTTAGAGCTCCACTTTGTTTGGCTACTTCTGCAACAACGGGAGCAGCACCTGTACCAGTTCCTCCACCCATACCAGCGGCTATAAAAACTAGATCAGATCCCTCTAAAGCTTGTTGAAGCTCTTCTTTGGATTCTTCGGCTGCTTTTTGCCCAATACTTGGATTCCCACCTGCACCTAAACCTCTAGTGAGGTTTTGTCCAAGTTGAACTCTACTATCTGCAGAGGATTGTAGTAGGGCTTGTGCATCGGTATTGAGGACTCTAAATGAAACACCTTCTAAATCACTATTTATCATCCTATTGACTGCATTACTGCCACCACCACCTACACCAATAACTTCTATTTTGGCGTTTTGGCTTGGAAGGATTTCTCTCGATTGATCAAAGTTTGGATTGTTACCGAAGCTCATCTCTTAATAGGAATCTTTTACTAGTATTGGGTGCATTATGAACTTACTGCGCTCATCTGTAGGAATTTGTTGAGGAAAATCCTAAAAATATTTATTTATTAAATATTTTGTTTTGAATGCAAAACCCATATAAACACTACAATAATTAAAAAAAATTACTCAAAATCTTTTTTCAAATATTAGGGTTTGAACACTTTTATTTTTGGTTTATCTGGATTGGTAAGATCAATATTATCTATTTTTTTTGAAAAGCTATTTTTCTTAAATTCATTTTTAAGATAATTGATTTTTTGAAATTGATTGTTGATTAAATTTGGCTTAAATCCTAAGAATATTGTATTTAAATCTTTTTCCTCAACAGTTAGAAACCCATCGGATGAAAAAGTTATTTTAACTATCGCTAATTCATAATTATCTATAGCAATAAAAATTTCAGATAATATTTTTTTAAATTTTTCTTTCCACCCAAAAACTTTTATGGTTAATTTATTCAAACTTTTTTCATCCACATTTTGTTTATTCATAAAAATTCCATCTTTATCAATGAAGCCTAATATTTTTTCGTCGTTTAATATTCTCTCGCCGTAAGCTATTGGAGTTCTTGGATTAATATGAACTTTCAAACCAAAAGGAAATAGTTCTCTGTTTATCGAAACATTCTTGAGAGATAAATTTTGTTTTAACTCTTTTTCGAGCAAATTAGTTTCAACAAAAATTAATCGGATAGGAAAATTTAAAGATGAATTTTTTATCACATCATTTTGCGAAAATAATTCACTACCAGAAATCCTAATGTCCTGAGCATCAACTTTTTTGAGTGTTTTTATGCTTAAAAAGCTTGTTAAAAATAAAAAAGAAATTAGAAAAAAAAATCTTCTATTTTTGATTCGTTTTTTGTTTTTCACAAATCACATCGAGCTTTTTCCATCAGTTGATCCATCCATTCTCTCGCTTGCTCTGCATCTGAAAATGGTACATCCATCTCTTTCCCATCGCCTACTAATCTCAACCTGCACTTACCTTGAGATTCACTTGTTAGAGGAGCTTCACCTGAAGTTAGTGCCATTAATTCAACTAATTCCAGTTTCTTGATTGTAAAACAATCTTTTTCTTCAAATTTACCAGCTTCAAATGCGCTCCACTTTAACTCCCCATTTTTTAAAGACGCTGCACCTGAACTATCTAACTTGCACAGTTCAGAATCACTAGCCCAACTTCTAAAAAGATTTTGCCTTCTTCTTTCTAACCATCCAAGTGCAGTTAATAAAATGAAGATTAAAAGTAATGGTAACCAAAGTAGTCCATGCAACATTTGATTTAAATTACAAATCTAAAGATATATCTACCAGTTTAGCCACAAGTTGTTCAATTTTTAAACCTGAAGCTTCCCAAAGCATCGGAAACATACTGTTTTTTGTAAAACCAGGAATTGTATTTATTTCATTTAGTAAAATTTTATTTGAAGATTTTTCTAAAAAGAAATCTACTCTTGCAAAACCGAAAATATTTAGTGCTCTACAACTTTTAATAGCAATTTCTTTAATTTCTTTTGTGATTTTAGAATCTATTTCGGCTGGGATAATTATTTTATTATTTGAGTGATATTTTGAATCGTAATCATACCAATCACTTTTGTAATTTACCTCGCCTATCTCAGAGGTTAAGAGTTTTGAATTCCCAATTATTCCGCATTCAATCTCCCTTACCTCTAAACCTTCCTCTATTAAGATTCTTGGATCTATTTCCTGAGCCTTTTCTAATGCCTGTAATATTTCCGATTCATTTTTGACTTTGGAGATGCCAAGAGATGATCCAGAGTTAGATGGCTTAACAAAAACAGGAAATTTTAATTTTTTTAAAATTTCATTAACGATTTTATTTTTTACTTGCTTATCTTTGAGATCTTCATTTTGAAAAACTAGATAATTAACTTGTGGAAGTTTAAGATTTGAGAAAATTGTTTTCATCAATATTTTATCCATTCCAAGTGCAGAGCCAATAATTCCGCACCCGACTAAAGGTTTCTTTGTAAATCTAATTAAGCCATGAATTGATCCGTCTTCTCCATTAAATCCATGTAAAAGAGGAAACCAAACATCAATATTTTGAAATTCAATTCCGTCAAGGAAGTTAATTTTTTCTTGATTAAAAATTTCTTGTTTTTTTGTTTTATAGTTTTCAATTTCACCAATTAGAATTTTTTCTGAAATATCACTATCAAGCCAATCTCCATATTTGTTTATGTAAAATGCTTTAACCTTAAAGCGTTCTATGTTTATTTGTGCTTTAAATGCTTGAAAAACTGTTTTTGCAGAGGATATCGATACTTCATGTTCATTGGAATGCCCGCCAAATATTAACCCAATACATTTTTTCTTTCCCC
>QCDS01000002.1 GCA_003278685.1 Prochlorococcus sp. AG-355-K03
AGAAAGATATTAACTACGATAAGTAGCTTTAACGTCCTTGGAAAACTACAAAAGCTGTACCTTGACTTTGAGTGTAAGCATCGTATCCGATGATTCTTACATGATGATCAGGGTATGCTCTATGGCATGCCTCTAATTCGCTCACGATCAAGTTAAGATCTTTTTCCCCAAAAAATGGGAGTTTCCAATAAGACCAATAAGTTTGCATACATCCACTAGGATGAACATGCTCAATAACTGGACTCCAACCTTGAGCAATTATGTACGCAATTTGGTCATATATTTCTTCCTGGGTCATCGGTGGTAAAAAACCGAATGTTTCCAGGGTTGCAACTGTTTGATAGTCGCTTACTGTGCTCTGGAAAGGCATAATTAATCAAAAATGTGAATGAAATTTCTCGTAAAAACGAGATTTTAATAAGTTTGAGGAGAATAAATCTCCTCAATTTCGAAACTTGAGTTAACCCTGAACATCAAGCTTGTCGACAGTGTCAAACTCAAACTTAATTTCCTTCCAGGTTTCTAGAGCAATAGCTAATTCAGGACTATGCTTAGCAGCTTCCATAAGAATGTCTCTACTCTCTTTTTCGATTTCGCGACCAGCATTACGGGCTTTTACACAAGCTTCTAAAGCAACTCTGTTAGCTGCAGCTCCAGCAGCTGAACCCCATGGATGACCATGTGTTCCTCCACCGAACTGAAGACAGGAATCATCCCCGAAGATCGCTAGTAGTGCAGGCATATGCCAAACATGGATACCACCTGATGCGACTGCAAATACTCCAGGCATTGAACCCCAATCCTGATCAAAAAAGTTACCTCTCGATCTATCTTCAGGAACAAATGACTCTCTTAAGTTGTCAATATAACCAAGTGTTGTTTGACGATCACCTTCTAGTTTTCCAACAACGGTTCCAGTATGTAATTGGTCTCCTCCAGATAGTCTCAAACATTTTGCAAGAACTCTGAAGTGAATACCATGCTTTGGATGTCTATCAATAACAGCATGCATAGCTCTGTGAATATGCAGAAGCATGCCATTTTTACGACACCAATTAGCTAATCCAGTATTTGCAGTAAAACCACCAGTTATATAATCATGCATGATGATTGGCATATCTAGCTCTTTTGCAAATTCAGCTCTTTCATAGAGTTCTTCAGGAGTGTTAGCAGTACAGTTTAGATAGTGACCTTTAACTTCTCCAGTTTCTCGTTGAGCAAGCTTAACTGCTTCTGCAACAAATTCAAATCTTTCTCTCCAACGTTGGAACGGTTGAGAATTAATATTCTCATCATCCTTAGTTAAATCAAGACCGCCTCTAAGACATTCATATACAACTCGACCATAGTTTTTACCAGATAATCCTAATTTAGGTTTAATGGTACAACCAAGTAGAGGTCTTCCGTATTTGTTAAGTCGATCTCTTTCAACTACGATTCCATTTGGTGGACCACCGCAAGTCTTAATGAAAGCGATTGGGAATCTAATATCTTCTAGACGTAGGTGTCTTAAAGCTTTAAATCCAAAAACGTTTCCTACAAGAGATGTTAATACGTTTGTAATTGAGCCTTCTTCAAAAAGATCTAAAGGATATGCAATAAAAGCATAGAAAGCTTCAGGATCGCCAGGGACGTCTTCGATTCGATAACAACGTCCTTTATAAAATTCTAAGTCAGTAAGTAACTCGGACCAAACTGTTGACCAAGTACCTGTTGAAGATTCAGCTGCGACAGCGGCTGCAACTTCTTCTCTTGGAACACCTTCCTGACCTGTACATTTGAAACAGGCTAGTAAATCGGTGTCTAGGGGTACATATTCTGGAGTCCAGTAGGTATCTCTGTACTCCTTTACCCCTGCGTCATACTTCTTACTCATAAGGATAAATTTAGGTCTGTGTAGGGAAAATAATTATTGTGCAAGATTTATAAATCTTGCTTTACTTAATTAGTCCTTTTGACCAAGAAATTCACCGTTACCTAGAGCAGGTTCAACTTCTCTATGAGGACGAGCAATAATGTGAGCAGCAACTAAACCGTCACCAACTCTTTCACAAGCATCAGCACCAGCTCTTACAGCTGCGTTAACTGCGCCTGTTTCGCCTCTAACTAATACTGTGACATAACCGCCGCCAACGAATTCACGACCAATAAGGCGAACTTCTGCTGCCTTTGTCATTGCGTCTGCTGCTTCGATTGCAGGTACAAGTCCGCGTGTCTCGATCATGCCGAGAGCGATACCCATTGTTTCTGTAGCCATTGTCTACTAAATACTAAATGTGGAATGTTCAATTCGAAGAATGCTTCATTAAGTACTTATAAGTCAAGCGTTTTCGACAAAATCTCCATTAATGTTTTTTCTATCATTCATAAGTTAAACTTATCACCCTTGGTACTATTGATATGTCAATACTTATGCAAATTAGTTAGTACATCAAAACATACTGTTGTGTTAAGAAAAAATTTACATTATGTTATTTCCGTACGAGACAGGCCCTGTCTACACAGGTGTGGAATGTTCAACCTTTCCTGTCTCCGTATCAAGCTTTGAAGTAAGATAATATCCACAATAAATTTATTTATTATTTTGAACCTTCCAGTTCTAACTATTGCTAGTGGCAATCAAAGAAAAGTATCTGAAATTTCAGAGATGCTGGATGTTTTGTCTTTAAAGGTTCAGAAGCAACCAGAATATTTAAATGTCGAAGAGACTGGAAACACATATTTTGAGAATGCACTTCTAAAAGCAAAAGCAGCTGCTTTAGAGACTAAAACTTGGGCATTAGCTGATGACTCGGGCCTTGAAGTAGATGTTTTAGATGGTCGGCCAGGAATTTATTCTGCTAGATATGCAAAAACTAATGATGAGAAAATTAAAAAATTAATTAATGAACTTTCTGATAGTCCTTATAGGAGTGCAAGATTTATAAGTTGTATGGTTTTGTGCGATCCTTCAGGAAACTTAGTTAAAGATACAACAGGAATATGCTGGGGAGAAATTCTTAAGAACCCCAAATATCCAAACGGGGAATTCGAATCTATTTTTTGGGTAAGAGAGTCTAACTGTGTTTACGGTGAGCTCTCACAATCACAATTAAATAAATTAGGGAGTAGAGGTAAAGCTGCAAAAATTATGTCACCTTTTTTAAAAAAAGAGATAGGTTTAAGTTAAAAAAAAGTTTAAATTTAAAATTCTCAATAATTTGAAATTTCTTCAATTGCTCTTATAGCAGCAGCTGCAGCCTCTTCTACATCTCCTTCTTTCCCGGCAAGAGTTAATCTACCAAAAGCTCCAACTGCCTTAACATCAACAACAGTTATATTAGATGCCTTTTCAGCTTCATTAGCTGCTTTTAAAACATAACCAGCTGGCTCAGTCTCTAATATAAACATGCTCATTCCAGATTGAATCATTGATCCACTTCTGTTTTGTCTATTTATTAAAACTGCATGGTCTGGAGTAATTGCTCGAATAACTTCAGTCCAACTCGTAGCAGGTTTTGTTCTTTTTCTAACTTCGCTCCCAATAGCATCTAGAACAACATCTCCAGAATGTAAAACCGTACTTTGATCTTTATGGTAAAGAGCAAGAGATCCAAATGCTCTTTCAACAATCATCTGACCAAGTCTTACATTACTTGCTTTTAGGGCAATATCAGTGACTCTATGAACAGCCATCCCGGGTGATACTTCCATCCAAAGACATGAATCACCAGGAATAGGTAAAAAACCTCTACTAACAGTTCCCATATATGCGGCTAATTGAGGTTGTAGAGAATCTAAAAAAACATATGTTCTTAACTCAATTTGCTCAACTTGACTTGCTTGTCTGGATACCAGAGACTTTTCTGAATCGGTAGTAATAAAACAGCTAGCACCACTGGCCTGAGATTGCACCTCAGATCCTGTGACAAGAGAACTCCCTTTTTTTCGTTTCCCTCTGTTTAAGCTAGAAGTTGGTTCCATTGAGGCGACTATAACGGATAATGGTTCATTTTTTCTATTAAATTTACTTGCATGCCCACCACAAAACGATAACTTCAAGTAAAAGATATGCATTTTTATGGGAACTTCTCAAAAAAAAGAACCAAATGTTTCTGGTACTGAAAAAGAATTAACTCCTGATCAAACTCTTGGATTAGTTAGCCTAAGCTTGATGCAAAAACTATCTCAGAAAGACCCATCTTTTAGCTGGTTAGAAGAAGATAAAATTGAGAAAGTAAATCTTAAGAACCTTAGAGATAGATTGGAGTTAACCCAATTAGCTATAAATACTGGAGCACCTTTGACCACTTCAGAAGTGACAGCTCTAATTGGAGCTAAGCCAGGAAAATCTAAGTTAGAAAGAGCAGGATTATTAGCTACGAAAATAGCTAGAAATGTATGGAAGCTTTCAAAAACAAGTCAAGGAAATTCCTTCTACAGAAATTAGAATATACCCTAAAAATAATTTTCATAATTCTCATTTAAGTATTTAAACATTCATATAAGTTTTTTAAATGTGTTCATTTTGTAAGAGAACTTATTAATTACTTTCTTAAATTAAAAAGTTTATGCAAGCTTGAAATATAAGCTCTTGAATATTTTTAATGAGTAAAGTTAAATTTAATAAGGAAACTGGGCCCAGGGAAGTTTTTTGTGGGTTAACTTCAATAGTTTGGCTCCACAGAAGAATGCCGGACGCATTTTTTCTTGTTGTAGGCTCAAGGACATGTGCTCATTTAATTCAAAGCGCTGCTGGAGTTATGATTTTTGCTGAGCCAAGATTTGGGACGGCTATTCTCGAAGAAAAAGATCTTGCTGGTCTTGCTGACGCTCATGAAGAATTAGATCGAGTGGTAAATGATCTTATTGCGAGAAGACCAGAAATAAAAACTCTTTTTCTAGTTGGATCTTGTCCAAGTGAGGTAATCAAATTAGATCTTGCCACTGTCGCAGAGAAATTAAATAAAAGATTTTTAGGTCAAGTGAGATTCGTTAATTACTCTGGCAGTGGGATAGAAACAACTTTTACCCAAGGAGAGGATGGCGCCTTAAAAGCTTTAATTCCATTAATGGAGTCATCAAATGAGGAGAAATTATTATTAGTTGGGACTCTTGCAAATAATGTAGAGGATAGGTTTAAAAAGATTTTTAGAAATTTAGGAATTTCAAAAATTGAGAGCTTCCCACCCCGTCAATCAACAGAATTACCAAAGATTGGCAAAAATACAAAAGTTTTATTAACTCAGCCTTATTTAAGTGATACCGTTCGAGACCTAAAACATCGTGGTTGTGAAATAATTTCGGCTCCATTTCCTTTAGGTATTGAAGGAAGTACAAAATGGTTTTTAGCTGCTGCAAAAGCTTTCAAAATTAGTGAACTTAAAGTTCATGAAATTATTTCGCCTTTAATCAATAGAGCAAAACTTGCTCTTGATTCACACAAAGAAATACTTAAGGGAAAAAGATTATTTCTTCTTCCTGAATCGCAACTAGAGATATCTTTGGCAAGATTCTTGCATAATGAATGCGAAATGGATCTTATAGAGGTAGGCACTCCTTACCTAAATAAGGATTTAATGAAAGAGGAGATTAATTTATTACCTGATAATACAAAAATTGTTGAAGGGCAACATGTAGAAAAACAATTAGATCGAGTGAGAGAATCTAATCCAGACTTAGTAGTTTGTGGCATGGGTTTAGCTAACCCACTTGAGGCGGAGGGGATTAGTACTAAGTGGTCAATAGAAATGGTATTCAGTCCAATTCATGGCATTGATCAAGCCGCAGATTTGGCTGGTCTCTTCTCCAAACCTTTAAAAAGAAATCAAATACTAACTTCAAAAACTTTAGTAACGCATTAAAAACTATGGAATTAACTCTTTGGACTTATGAAGGACCACCACATGTAGGTGCTATGAGAATTGCCTCATCAATGAAAGACATTCATTATGTACTTCATGCCCCCCAAGGAGATACATATGCAGATCTTCTCTTTACAATGATCGAGAGGAGGGGGAAAAGGCCTCCAGTAACTTACACAACTTTTCAGGCTAGAGACCTTGGAGGCGATACAGCAGAGTTAGTGAAGAAAAATATTAAGGAAGCGGTTGAACGATTCAAACCCAAAACTCTTTTAGTCGGAGAAAGTTGTACAGCAGAACTTATCCAAGACCAACCTGGAGCACTTGCGAAGGGGATGGGGTTTGATATGCCGATTGTTAATCTTGAATTACCTGCTTATAGCAAGAAAGAAAATTGGGGGGCCTCAGAAACCTTTTATCAACTAACAAGAACCCTTTTAAAAGAAAAAGTAAGTTCTTCAGACAAAATAAATCCCCTTAGGTGGAGGGAATTAGGTAGGAGACCAAAAGTTAATATACTTGGCCCTTCATTACTAGGATTTAGATGCAGAGATGATGTAATCGAAATTCAACGCATACTTTCGGAACAAGGCATAGATACAAACGTAGTTGCTCCATTAGGTGCTAGTCCTGATGATATTGAAAGACTAATTGATGCTGAAATAAATATCTGTCTTTATCAAGAAATTGCTGAAGCTTCATGTGAATGGCTTAAACGGAACTTTGGCATGGAATATACGAATACTATTCCTATTGGAATAAAAAATACAATTGAATTTATAAATGAAGTTCATAAGAAATTAGATCTTCCTTTAACGAATAAAGAAGAATTAGAAAATAAATCAAAACTTCCTTGGTATTCAAAATCAGTTGACTCAAATTATCTAACTGGTAAAAGAGTTTTTATTTTTGGTGATGGAACACATGCAATTGCAGCAGCCAAAATTGCTAAGGAGGAATTGGGTTTTGAAGTAGTGGGTCTTGGAACATACAGTAGGGAGATGGCCAGGCAAGTAAGAGCTACTGCAAAAGATCTTAATGTAGAAGCTCTGATAACTAATAATTATCTAGAAGTGGAAGATGCCATGAAAAAGGCCGCCCCTGAACTGGTTTTAGGGACCCAAATGGAAAGGCATAGTGCAAAAAGACTCGGCATTCCATGCTCAGTAATTAGTACTCCAATGCATGTTCAAGATGTTCCTGCAAGATATAGTCCTCAAATGGGATGGGAAGGAGCAAATGTGATTTTTGATGACTGGGTACACCCCCTAATGATGGGCTTAGAAGAGCATCTTATTGATATGTTCAAACATGACTTTGAGTTTGTTGATGGTCATCAAAGCCATTTAGGACATACAGCGACGAACACAAATGACTCTTTAAATTCTGAGAAGAGAAAAGAAAAAAATAGTAAAGAAGGAATTATCTGGACTGAATCTGGTAGAGCTGAATTAATAAAAGTTCCATTTTTTGTAAGAGGTAAAGTTAAAACAAATACTGAAAAATACGCAATCTTGAGAGGAATTCCAGAGATAAGCGATGAAACTCTTTACGATGCTAAAGCATATTTCAGTTAATTTTTACTAATAAAATATAATTAAGTCATGAGTATTTTCACTCATAATCTAATAGATTTAATCCTAAAAATTCAGTTATAAGAATATATTTCACACTTTTAATACAATTAAATACATATTTGTTTAGAAACATATTTCATGTGTATTTGCGCTGCAAGAATATAAATAATAATGCGTTTTAAGCTTTAAATGACAAGTACTATAAATAGACCTCTTGATGGAGAAGGAAGTGTTCAAGTAAAGCAAGATCCAAAAATAAATATTGAGGAAGGGGCTTTAGTTATTGCCGTCTATGGGAAGGGTGGCATCGGAAAATCAACTACATCATCAAACCTTTCTGCAGCATTCTCAAAATTAGGTAAAAAGGTTCTACAAATTGGATGTGATCCGAAGCACGATAGCACTTTCACTTTGACACACAAAATGGTTCCTACAGTTATAGATATTCTCGAAGAGGTGGATTTTCATAGCGAAGAATTGAGGCCAACCGATTTCATGTTTGAAGGTTTTAATGGCGTAATGTGCGTTGAAAGTGGAGGTCCTCCTGCTGGGACAGGGTGCGGGGGTTATGTAACCGGTCAGACAGTTAAACTATTAAAAGAACATCATTTATTGGAAGATACTGACGTTGTTATCTTTGATGTCCTAGGGGACGTCGTTTGCGGAGGATTTGCAGCTCCATTGCAACATGCAAATTATTGTCTAATTGTTACTGCAAATGACTTCGATTCAATATTCGCTATGAATAGAATTGTCTCTGCGATTAAAGCAAAAGCAAAAAATTATAAAGTCAGATTAGGTGGGGTAGTTGCAAATAGATCAAAAGAAACCGATCAAATTGATAAATTCAATGAGAGAACAGGTTTAAAAACTATGGCCCACTTTAAAGATGTCGACGCCATTAGAAGATCAAGACTAAAAAAATGCACCATTTTTGAGATGGAGCCTACTGAAGATGTTATTGAAGTTCAAAATGAATATTTATCTCTTGCCAAAAATATGCTTGAAAACGTAGAACCCTTAGAAGGTAATCCACTTAAAGATAGAGAAATTTTTGATTTATTAGGATTTGATTAGTCAAAATTAATCTAATCCAACCAATTGGAGTGTTAAATCATAAGTTTGTTGAGAGGTCTTCGTATCAATTATTCTTTTTGACAACTTTTGAGAAAAAGCTTTTCTACCAGTTTTCTGACGATTTCCCCAGCTCCAGTGGACTGATGGTTTAGCGAATTCTTTATTAGTTGACACTTGAGCGACTCTCTCTCCTGCCAGTCTTTGTGAAACATATCCTTTTGTTATGAATTTTTGAAATATCGGGAAAAGGAATCTAAATAACCAAGGTGTATCTCTAAAAAGTTTTGTATCAGCAACACATCCAGGATATAGAGAATTTACAATAATCTTCTCTGCAGGATATCTTTTTGATAATTCCTGAACGGTCACCATATTGCAAAGTTTACTATCCTTATAAGCCTTGCCTGGTTTAAATTTCTTTCCATTCGCCATACTTATTGGAGATAAAAAACCATTTTTGAATCCAGATAAATCTCCCAAATCAGCTGGGGCAGGAATGGGAATCCTTCCTCCAAGTTCTGAATAATTAGCCGTAACAGTCCCTAATACTGTAATTCTTGGCTTGAACACAGTTGATTTGCCATTTAAAACAATTTCTCTTTCAGAAGATAAAATATTTTCCATAAGTAGGTTTATCATAAGAAAATGCCCAAAATGATTTACTGCCATAGAGTTTTCAAACCCCTGCGCAGACCTTTCAGGTCTCTTTAGTCTCGGTTTATAAACTGCTGCATTACAAATAAGAGAATTTATTGGCTTCTTAAATCTTTCTAATATTTCATCGCAACCTTTTCTCACATCATTCAAGTTAGAAAGATCTATTTCTATAAAGTGAACATTTTCAACTTCCTCTTTTGTCAAGAATTCCTCAGCTATTTTTATAGCTCTCTTATTTGATCGATTAACTGCTATAACCTCCCATCCAAATCTTAAAAGAGGTTTTAGAGTATTTAATCCAACTCCTGAAGTTGTTCCTGTTATTAGGACTAAACCCTTAATGTTCTTACTCACTAGCAAAAAAGTTAAATGAAAAATGAAAAGTAGAATGATTCAAGTTCATCCTTATCAACGCCATATTACTCTGATAATGTCCCTAGAAATTATTTGATCCTGATCCTTCATAAATCTTTGCTCACCTTCAGAAGAGAATAAATCATCAAACTTATCTGTTAAAAGATTAAATCTATATTTTTCGTATAAAAATGATTCTTCAATTTCCCTTAATCTGGTCAACCTTACTTTAGAACTATAGCCAAGCTTAATCAGGCTTATTATTGCTAAAAGTGAAAAGCTAATTTTTATAATTAAAAAAATTAATGATACAAAGTTATCCTGTTTCTGTTGTCTTTTTATAAATACAGACCCAAAATATTTTTTGATGAGAATACTATTTTTATAAAAAGATTTTGACAAATTAATTACTCGATATTTACTGAATAAATAAATTCAGTCTTACTTTATTATTACCTTATAAATTTTAAATTTTCTAATAGACTTTAGTTCCTACCTAAACTAATTCCTAGTCTTAATGCTAAAACTCCTGCATGCATAACTACTATAAGGCTTAATGCAATAAGATTTATTGTTTGAGTTGGCTCCATGGTAAAAAGATTATTTTCTATATTCTCCACCGAAATGAGAAGATTTGAAACACTATTACAAAATGATGTTACGTAATTAACAAATTGAAAGAAAAAATTTATTGAAAATTATCATAAATAGACATACAAAATTAATTTTGGGAATTGAAAATCAGGCTTTAATTTTTTCAACAAATAATTTACCTGGATTTGATCAAATGGCTTTAGATTTAAATTCTTTAGATCAGACAATTTCGAATCCCGAAATAATTCTCACATTGAGGTTCTACTATTGGACTGGGGATTGGCTTTCAATTGGCTATCACCAAAAGGAAATTCCTCGTCATTGGAAAAATTTATTATCAAATGGGGAAATTAATATTGTTAGACGTCCCTCTGGAGGGGGTGCTGTTCTGCATTCAGGAGGCATAACATATGCACTAACATTTAAAAAAACTTACTATAAATTCTTTAGCTATGAAATGGTTAATAATTGGTTAATTAAAAGTTTTAGAGAATTAGGTCTAAACTTACAATATGGTAATTTACGAAAATCAAGCATTAAAACAAATTGTTTTGGGACTTCATTAATTTCCGATTTAGTTGATCAGGATGGTTTTAAGAGAATAGGTAGTGCTCAATTTCGTAAAAAAGGCGCATTCCTTCAACATGGAGAAATTCAAACAAATCCTTCAAGAGATTTGTGGTTCAAATTATTCAAAGAAGAAGCTCCACCAAAAGTAAATTTAAAACTAACAAATGATGAAATAGTTAAACATATGAGAAATACATTCGTGAAAAACAAATCAAATATAAATTTCAAAAATATTGCCATAGATAATAAAAAATAGAAAATTTTAATGACAAGAATTATTAAAGATCTCCTTTCTGCTTCATTGAATTAATTATTCTTGGCAATTCAATTCCTAGGGGATAATGATTTTTAATGTTTAACTTGTTAACAATCTCTGAAGGCAAATTAAACCCTAATTTATTCAATACAAAGTTTCCAATTTTTGACCTATCTATTATCCCCAAGGGCATATCTGCAGTATTGAGAACCAATAAAAAACCTTCGCTTTTTGCTTCTAGTCTTTCTATAGTTTTCCATAATTTATCGTTACAAGATACACTTTCAAAACTATCGATTGGTTTCATAAAATCTCCAACAAAGTTCCGTTCCCATTTTTTTAAGGAAACAGTTTTTAAAATATTCTCATCAACAAAACCACTCCATCTACCATTATTCGTAACAAAAAAATATTTATCCGATACATCCTTCTTATTTTTTATTAATTTATTAAATTCTGAGAAATTTGAATCGTATTCAATTTTCCTCAAAGGCTTTAATTTAATCTCAGAAACTTTACTAAATTTTAGTATGTTCTCAATTTTAAAAAATTGACTTTCAGATTTTGAAGAATTAACTCCAAACAAGCCCAAAAAAGAAAGAATAATACCAAAGTAAAAGTTAAATCTAAATAAACAAATTATCCCAAAAAATAAAACCACAAAAGATAATAATAAATTTACTTTATTGAGGAAATTTCTTCCTTTATTTTTACTCCCTGAGAAATGCCAAATAATACTTTTTAATAAATTCCCCCCATCTAAAGAACCAATTGGAATCAAATTTAAGAAGCCTAAGAATAAATTAAATATACCTACTCTTGAAATTACATTAACTGCTATTTGTTCTTGAGATGCACTATTATTACTAATTAAAAGCAGGATAGATGCTGTAGCAAAACATAAAAGAGGTCTAACAATTGCAATTTTTATATTACCTAAAGCAGTATGACAATACTTATCTATTTGAAAAATTGCTCCTAAAAAATAAAAAGTAATTTTTTTTATTTTTACACCCTGATTAAGTGAAACAAAAGTATGAAAAACCTCATGAAAAATAATTGAAGATAATAAGAAAAAAGAAGTTAAAAACCCTATAATCCAAGCTTCTTTATTATTGTAGATATCGCCAGAAGATAAATTGACCTGATTACTTATACTCCATGAGAATAAAAAGAGAATAACAAACCAATAGGGATGAACTTTAAAGGGAATTCCCCATATTTTAAAAATTTGCCAACTTCTCAAAAATAATCTCCGCTATATTTAGCAATAATATTAATCTTACATGCATGATAATGATATGCCCAAGACTAATCCTCTAGTTAAAATTTGTGGACTAACTTCTGAAGAACAAGCTCTTCAAGTCGCTAAATTAGGAGCGAATGCTATTGGTATTATTTCTGTTGAAGAGTCTCCAAGGTATGTATCAGCTGAAATTAAGAAAAAAATATTTAAAACCCTAGAAAATTTTTATCCAAAGATCGAGAGGGTATCAGTTGTACAAAATTGTCCAATAGACTTAATTATTAAAAAATTCTTAGGAAACCCTACTGAAACTATAATTCAATTACATGGAGATGAAGATATTGATTATTGCAAAAAAATAAGGGAAAAAATTCCAAATATTGGCCTATGGAAAGCTTTCAGAATAAAAACAGAAAAGGACTTAGATAAAATAAAACCTTTTGAGGATTTTGTTGATGCAATACTACTTGATTCTTGGAATAAAGAAACTTATGGAGGTTCAGGGAAAAAAATAAATTCTATTTATTTAAAGAATTTGCAATTTAGCAAACCATGGTGGTTGGCAGGTGGAATATCAATTGAATGGATTGATCAAATCCTCACTGACTTTAAACCAGATGGATTAGATATTTCAAGTAGTATTGAAATATCTCCAGGTTTAAAAAATATTAAAAAAACAGAAGATCTTTTTAAATATTTAAAAAGAAATTAGTAATTATTAGTTGCGGACTGCTGTTTTACAAGTTCAAAAAATTCTTGTTTTAAACTTAAATCATGCCTAAAATCGCCTCTAACCACAGAATTAATCATACTGGTATTTGGTTCTTTGACTCCCCTCCACTTCATACAATAGTGTTGAGCCTTTACAATAATGCCTAAACCTTTTGGTTCACACAGTTTTTCAATTTCATCTGCAAGGATCATTACAGCTTCTTCCTGAATATGAGGTCTTGAAAAAACCCAATCAGCAACTCTCGCAAATTTTGAAAGTCCTATCACTTTATTTCCAGGTTTAATACCTATCCAACACTCTCCTAGAATTGGAACTAAGTGATGTGAACATGCGGATCTAACCGAAATTGGACCAACTGTATAAATTTCATCAAGATTCTTGTCATTTGGGAAACTTGTAACTTTAGGTTGTTCATGATATCTACCTTTAAAAACTTCATTCAGATACATTTTTGAAACTCTTTCAGCAGTTTCTTGGGTATTATGATCATTCTCAACATCAATTACGAGAGACTTTAATAAGTCTTTAACTCTTGAGGCTACTTCTTTCTCTAAAATTTCTAATTCACCAGGATTTATAAAATCAGAAATATTATCGTTAGCACTAAATCTTGTACCAGAATTTTTGATTCTATCTCTTATAATTTCAGAAATTAATTTATTAGTAATCTGGTCGTCAAAGTTTCTAATATTATCGTTGGGTAATGTAGAGGTCATAAAATTCTAAACAGAAAATTGTATGCAACTTAATTAACTGTATCTTCCAAAAGCTTGATTGCTTATATATTATATCACATTCTCTTGTTCCATCGGGTTCAAATAACACTAAAAAAATCACTGTTTTAAGATTAATCAGATAAGCAGAATGTTTAAAAGGCTCCGCCAGAAGGCATCAAAGTCAAGTCTTCGATCAATTGTGATTCAGGTTTTTGAGCCATGTAGAGAATGGTTTCTGAAACCTCTTTTGAGGAAAGCATAGAAGTTCTATCAAAATCAGAATTGATTGATTTGGAGTCCCAAAGAGGAGTATTTACTGAACCAAGAGTTATTGTGCACGCTCTTATTGAATTAGATCTCTCCTCCTCCCTTAAGCATTTAGTAAACATAGCTAGTGCAGATTTTGAGACACAATAAGCTCCCCATTGGGGGAATGCATTATAAGAGGCATGACTACTAACATTAATAACTAAACCACCATTTTTTCTCATTTGAGGAATTATTGAACTACAAATTTGAAAAACACTTGTGAGGTTTATTTGAATAGTTTGTGCCCATTGACCTAATTCCATTTCAACTAAAGGGCCATTAAATGCGCAACCGGCATTATTTATCAATACTGAAGGGCACCCATACTTCTCAATTGCCTCTTTAACACAATGCTCTATTTCTAGTGAATTAGATAGATCACATTTTACTAGGTTAACTTTTGATTTAGTGGTCAACAGTTCGCTCTTTAGTTTCTCCATTAAATCCATATTCCTGGAGAGTAAAATTAAATCCCAGCCAGCATTTGCAAAAGTAATTGCGGTAGATCTACCAATACCTTTCGTAGCACCCGTTATAAAAGCTAGTTTCAAGTTATTCAGTTTTTTGGGGGATTTCACTATAAATCTCTTCAATATTATTTGCTTCGATAAATTTACCTAAAACCCTAAACTTTTTATATCTTTCCTCAATTAATTCGTCTTCAGGCATTTGCAGTAAAGCATTAAGGTGTTTCTCAATAGCCTCTTTTAGTGTGTTACCAGCATCTAAAGGAGCCCAATTATTCCCACCAGAAGGTTCTGGTAATACCTCATCTATTATACCTAATTTAAGTAAATCTTTACCTGTGATTTTAAGTGCTGAAGCAGCTTCTGGCGCCTTCGCAGCATCTCTCCACAAAATTGATGCACATGCTTCCGGACTAGCAACTGTGTAAACACTATGTTCAAACATTAATAACCTATCGGCAACACCTATTCCAAGTGCTCCTCCAGAACCTCCTTCTCCAATAACTGTAGCCACAATTGGAACTTTCAATCCAAACATCTCTCTAAGGTTTCTCGCAATCGCTTCACCTTGACCTTGTTCTTCAGCTTTTAAACCAGCATAAGCTCCAGGAGTATCAATAAATGTGAGAATTGGCAAAGAAAATCTATTTGCATGCTGCATTAATCTAAGAGCTTTTCTGTAACCTCCTGGTTTTGCCATCCCAAAGTTTCTTACTACATTTTCTTTTGTGTCCCTTCCTTTCTGATGCCCTAACATCAACACTGGTCTATTATTTATCGAACCTATCCCCCCAATTAGTGCCATATCATCACCACCATTTCTGTCTCCATGTAATTCGATCCAGTCATCACAAAACATTTGAACAAAATCCAAAGTACTAGGTCTTTGAGGATGTCTAGCTACCTGAATCTTTTGAGCAGGGGTGAGAGATTTAAATATTTCTTCTCTTCTTCTAGCAGCTAAGGTTTCAAGCTGCAGAAGCTGTTGACTAACATCTACTTCTGAATCTCGAGCTAATTCTTTAATTTGCTCTATCTGCTTCTCAAGTTCAACAAGAGGCTTTTCAAAATCGAGGAGATAACGTTTAGCCATAATTTAAACAGTTAATACTTTAGGCTGCTTATCAAGTCCAATCGCAGAAAAACCATGCTTTAAAGATGCTGCTCCAATAAACTCCATCTTTTCAAGGGAAATGTTATTTCTTCCCCAACTAAAGTTTGTATGACACTTTTCAAATTCTAAAATCATAGCTTCTGCAAAGCAAGCAAACATCTCTCGCTGAGGGTTTTGCATTTCCGCAAGTTCCATCATATTCCAACCAATATCATTGAAAAACTCAACTATACCTCCTTTTAAAACATGAATATTTTCACCCTGAAATTTCTCATCAAGATTTTTGGGGTATCCGCCATCAATCATTAAACATGGTTTTTTTAAGTTCTCTGTATCTATTTCAATAGTTTTAGGCATACTTGCAACCCATACAACAATATCTGCCTGAGGCAATGCTTCATTTAAGCTTGTTACGGTGCCACCATCTAATTCTTTTTGTAACAGCTCTAGTGGTTCTTGTTGTCTTGCTACCATAAGAAGTTCTGAAATCCCAGTTTTATTGATAAGCCATCTACAAACCGCACTACCAATATCACCTGTAGCGCCAATTACAGCAACAGTTGCTTTTTTAAGGTCTATCCCAATGCGAGGCGCATTTATTTCTAGTTGCTTACAAATAACCCAGGCGGTATGAGTATTGCCAGTAGTAAACCTTTCCCACTCTAATGAAGTATTTCTAATTTGTTTATGCTGTAGAAGATTAAAATTCTCAAAAATAATAGAAGTAAATCCTCCTAAAGCGGTAATTTTAATCCCTTTTTTCTGAGCTAGTTCCATAGCATTTAGTACTTTTCTTCTAGCCGTTTTAAACCTTGAAAGCATTTCAGGAACAAAGCAAGAATCTATATAAGAACCTTCAATAGATATTCCAGTAGCACTTTTAACTTCTACATTTTCAACAAGCTGAGGAGGAGCAGTACACCAAACATCCAAGTCTCCATCAGCAATATGATCAAAGCCTAGCATCGAAGCTTTTCTTTTTGCATCTTCAAAACTGGTTGAGTGGCCTATTAACCCAAACATTTAAAATTTATAAATGGTTTCTATACGATGTTATGAACAATAGCACAGAGGTAACTACTTAAATAGAATTGATTAATTATTAAAATCCTTAATTAATTAGAAATGTAATTAGACGATAGCTGCCATAGCCATTCTTGCAATTTCTCTATTATCTAGACCTATTTCCATCAATGTATCTTGATAAGCAATCATAAATTCTTCCATTAATTCTTCTCTGTCCATAGCTAAAACTGATGCGTCATCTGCTACTTCATCTAACATCGCTTTAATTAAGGGAAGATTAACCTTATTAGCTTCCATTAATTCCTCTTTACAAGTAGATAAATTCTCTTTAAGCCACTCTTGACCATAATTCAAATGAAGATATTCATCTTTAACCACTCCCTCTGTTATTCTTTTTGCAAAAGGATCCGCAACTCTTATGTAGACGTTATAAGCAGATATTGCAAATGCTTCAATTAAAATAGCTTGTATTAAAAGGCAGGTAGTCAAATTTCCTTTTTCAAGAGCAACTTGGAAATTACCATGTAATTTAGAAAAGAATTTTTTGGCGAATTCCATATCAGCTACTACACCTAAATTTCTTCCACATGCCGTAAAGCCTTTTTTATGCTTCATTTCCATTCTCGCCAATTTAGTTAACTCCTCTAACTCATTTGGGATTAAAGTTGCTATGGAAATATAATTATCATGAGCCTCTTGCTCTCCCTCTATAACAATTGCATTTATTCTGCTATATGCATCCTTATAAGAATCTGTGGTGAAGTCGGGTAAATCTAAAGAAATCGGATTAGTCGATTCTTCAATAGTTTTTTTATTTGATTCTAGAGTTTGCATGTCAGTAATCTTTAGCTCATTATGCATGAATATTACATTATTATAGAGAGTTTATTTAAATATCATGAAAATAGTTTCAATTGTTAAGTCACATTTATTACTTAAACTTATTTAAGAATTGTTTGGCCAATCTGATTGCATGAGATTCATAATCAATTTGAACCAATGATTAATCAATAATTCCTTTAAATTTTTCCCTAAAGACTCATTTGCTCCTCTACTATCTCCAATAACTCCTGATTTACTGAAGTCGTCAGTAAGCCAAGCAGTAGGCGCATTGCCCTCTAGACTCCAACCTTCAGGGATCTCTACTTTATTACCCTCATTTGGGCGTTCATCACCTACTAATTCTGGTTTCAAAGCTAGCATCAAACTTGTTTCAGCTAAAGAAGCATGAAGACCATTCTCAATCTCATTTTTTGTTAACAATTCACTCAATCCATTTACACCACTCCATAAAAAACAAGGGAAAACTGCCATCCCTGGTGCGGCACTTCTTAGCTCTCTTGCAGCGGTATTAAGTAGTGAAATTTGACCTCCATGTCCATTAATTAATATCAATCTTTTAAAACCCATTTCAGATAATTGACCTCCGACTTCCTTTATCATTGAGGTTATTAAATTTGAGGAAAGTGAAATTGTCCCGGCAAAACCCTTATGTTCTGGAGAAAAACCAATATATTGGGTTGGAAGTTTTTTTAATGGAATATCGGCAGAGAATAATTTAAAAACTTCGCTAATAATTTCATCAACAAAAATGCTGTCTGTAGCTAGAGGCAAATGCGGCCCATGTTGCTCAAGAGCACCAAATGGCCAAATCACTGTTGATCTTTTGTTTTTTGCAACACACTCAATTTCTTGCCAATTTAAATATTCAAATTTATTAGGTATTGGTTTAAAGTTCATTAATTTTAATTTTGAGTACTAACATTTAGAGTATGTTAATAATTAATTATTCTTATTTTACCTACGATGGGAGTCAGTAATAAAAATGCCCAAGATAATATCCAACCAAAGGGCAATAAAAAACCTCTTCAGGTACTTCACATAAGCAAGAAAGACACTCAAAAAAAAGATAATGAGCTAACCAATTCTCAAGAAGAAATTAAAAAAGAAGATATCGCAATCAAACCGCAAATCATAAATAATGATTTATTAAAAGAAATTGAGGACAATAATGAAAACACCAAGGATTTTGATATTTCCCAACAAAATTTAACTCAACAAGACTTAACTAGACCCCTTAATTTTTCTAAGCAAAACACAGATTTTCAATTGGAAAGAACAGTTGATGAATTCGATTTTGATGAAAGTGCTTTTTTGGAAGCTTTAAATGCAAATGAGCCAATTGGGGCTACAGGAGAAACAATTTCAGGTAAGGTTATAGCAATCGAAAGTGATGGACTATATGTTGACATTGGCGGAAAAGCACCTGGTTATATGCCCAAAAAAGAATGTGGTTTGGGTGTAATCACTAACTTTAAAGAAAAGTTTTCTATAGGCCTTGAAATGGAAGTTTTGGTTATCAAAGAACAAAATGCTGATGGGATGGTAACAGTGAGCGCTAGGGCATTAATTCTCAGGCAAAGTTGGGAGAAACTATCAAGTTCCGCAAAAAATGGAGAATTAATTAACGTTTTAATTAATGGATTTAACAGAGGTGGGCTTACATGTGATGTAGATGGATTAAGAGGATTCATCCCAAGATCCCAACTAGAAGATGGTCAAGATTATCAATCTTTTGTTGGCAAAACCCTAAAAGCAGCTTTTCTTGAGGTGAATCCAGAATCCAGAAAATTAGTTCTCTCTGAAAAGAAAGCATCATTAGTTTCTAAACTTACAAGTTTAGAATTGGGTCAATTAATTGAAGGAGAAGTTTTAGCAGTAAAACCATATGGCTTCTTTATAGATTTAGGTGGAGCTAGTGGACTTCTTCATCAATCCTCGATAACAAATGGATCCATTCGCTCTTTAAGAGAAGTTTTTAGGGAAGGGGAAATGATAAAAGCTTTAATATCTGAAATAGACCTAGAAAAAGGTCGTATTGGTCTCAATACAGCACTCCTAGAAAATTCTGCGGGAGAATTAATTATTGATAAGCAAAAAGTTATGCAAGAAGCCACAGAAAGAGCACTAAAAACTAAAGCACTCTTCGATAAAAAAGAACAAGATAAATGAATATTAATAAAAAAATGGAGTCAAGTCTTAAATTAAAAATTTCAGATTGGGAATTAGACTTTTACTCAAGACCAATTATTGAATCAAATGGAAAAAAAAGGTGGGAATTAATTATTTGCTCTACAAGAAGTTATAAAACAGAAGATGTTTTTCTTTGGAATAAAAAGTGCCCTGCAAATGAAGTAAATTCAGTTTGGCTTACAAAGGCACTAAATGAAGCAATAAGTGAAGCAAAAAAACAAGGGTGGGAGAAACCTTCTATAGTTCGATTCTGGAGGTCGTCAATGAAATCGATCATTAAGAAATCTCTTGAGGCCGTGAGTATTGAGGCCATTGTAAGTAGGAGAACTTACAATTTATTAGATAGAATCGAATTTCTTGAAAAAGAGATTTATCCAAAGGAAAAAGGTTACGTAAGAGGCGTATTAGCTCCTACTTTTACTTCTAAAATGGAAAACCCTCCTACACCTCTACCAGAAGCAGTAAGGGGTGATGCTTTAACTATCTCTGAAATATCAATTGGCGAATTAAAATCAGCAGAAAACTGGCCTATGGAATTTGGAGATATTTTCCCAATTCAGCAAGATATAGATGATAATTACTTAGTTCCAGGATTAAGACTTTTTAGCAAAGATAGATCTTTGGCACTTTCTGCATGGTTTAGTTGTTTAGAACCTATTAAATTAGTCGTAAATAAGAACCAACTCATACTTGAAGCTTCAGAAGATGATAAGTGGCTGGTAACTGATTTACCTGAAAAAGATTCAAACATTTTGAATACAAAGTTTTTAGAGAATAAAAAAAATTCTTTTGGTTATCAATTTATTTCCATACAGTCAACGCCTTATGTCGAAAAATTTGCAGGATTCTGGATCTTAAGAGATATTGAATTAATTTCATAAATTCATTTTAGGAGGAGGAACTATTCCTTACAAAGAAATATATTTCTCAAAAGATGAAATTTATATCCAAAATAAAAAATTTGAGTATTATTCATCACCTATTCTTAGTCAAAATAATTTCAAACATGCATACTTCACGAAGTCTTGCTCTGAGAAATATATTCAATTATTAGGGAATCACTTTAATGAAAAATCCGTAAATTGTGTTTCCAATCAAATTCACAGTAATGTAATAGTGTTTGGATCTCATTCTCAAAAAGGAACTAAGACTGATGCAGATGGTCTTGTTGGCAATAAATGCAGTCAAAACTTATGGGTTTACACAGCTGATTGTATGCCAATATTTTTTGCAGATAAAAGGACAAGAAATGTAGCAACCTTGCATTGTGGAAGAAAAGGTTTAGAAAAAAAAATAATAAAAAATCTGGTAAAAATTTTCGATACTTTTGGGACATCTCGAGATGACTTACTTGTTGCGATAGGACCAGCGATTTCCAAGGAACATTATCTAGTTGATAAAATGACGCTCAAAAAATTTTATGAAAAGGCCGAAAACAAAAACATAACTGTCAAATTGACTAAAACTAAAAAAGATCTTTGTTTTAGTGATTCAAATCACTTCCAAGAGCAAAACTTTAATCAACTTGATCTAAAAAGATCTGCCTATAGACAACTTTTAAATGAGAACATCCCTCATACAAGTATAGACGTCTCAAATTTATGCACATACAAATTAAATAATGAATTTTATTCCTGGAGAAGGAGCAAAACAATCTCGCGACAATGGAATCTTATTTGCTCATAAACATAATTAACTTGGACAAATTTCACTACTTAAGTTTTTAGCGACCAATAATTCCGTCATCTCCTTAGTACCCTTAATATTAAAAACTTTAGCTAATAAAACGTTCTCTTTGAAACCAAAAGGCTTTATTTTCACTTTGCTCCCCCTTGGAAATTCACTCTTAAGTAGATTAGTTGCTTCAATCTCATCATTTTCATTTACATTTACACAAAATAATCCAATATTTAAATTTCTATTTTGATCCCCCACCAAAATAGTATTTGAACTTTTAATTTGAAGAATTTCGGCCGAGTTTACTACTACAGGATTAAGAATAATCAAACAGACTATAATTAAAATTTTTGATAATTTTTTCAATTCAGAAATTTATAAGTTTTTAAATTATCTTAAAGTTAATTTTTTAAAATGAAGAATTCTAAAAAAAATTAGTCTTCACAATTAACATATCCAACCATTTGAGCATTACTTTTACCAGGAGGAACCATTGGATAACAATTTTCACCTCTCCTGACAAGGATATTAATCAAGGCAGGGCAGTCATGATCAAGCGCATTTTTAAATTCATTCTGTAATTGTTTTCTATCAGAAATTAAGTATCCTTTAACTCCGAAAGACTCAGCAAGTTTTACAAAATCAGGTTCCCCACAACTCATATCAGATGAGGAATATCTTTCATCATAGAAACTTTCCTGCCATTGTCTTACCATCCCTTGCCAGCGATTATTGATAATAATCAATTTCACCTTTAGACCATATTGAGATAAGGTTCCTAATTCTTGAATATTCATTAAGACACTTGCATCTCCTGCAATACAAATTACATCTGAATTAGGTAAGGCTGCTTTTACTCCAATTGCCGCTGGCAATCCAAAACCCATAGTTCCTAAGCCTGCACTACTAATCCATTTTCTTGGAGAATTCCTAAGATATTGAGCAGCCCACATCTGATGTTGTCCTACATCTGTAGTTATATAAGCTTCTGGTGAAAGTTCCCTCACTTTTAAAAGAACTTCCTGAGGATAAATTTCTCCTTCTTTAGGCGGGTCATATAAAGGGTGTTTATTTTTCCAAAAATCAATTTTTTCTAACCAGTTTTTCGTCTGACAAGTAAATTTATTTTTTAGAGATTGTTCATTAATTTTCAGAACAGCTTTTGAAACATCAGCAACAATTGCAACATCTACACGTCTATTTTTATTAACTTCTGCTGGGTCGATATCTATATGAATTACTTTTGCATTAGGTGCAAAAGTATCTAATTTTCCTGTCACCCTATCATCGAATCTTGCTCCAATAGCAATTAAAAGATCGCATTCTGTAACAGCAAAATTTGCATAAGCAGTTCCATGCATTCCTAACATCCCTACTGATAAATTGTCTTTTTCATCAAAAGCACCCTTCCCCATTAAGGTTGTGGTAACTGGTATTTGATAATTCTTTGCCAAAGTTTTTATTTCATCATGCGCTCCTGAAGAAATTGCCCCACCTCCTACGTATAGAAGAGGTCTTTCAGAATCCTCTATTAATTTAATTGCTTTATTGATATCGCAATCATTAATTTCTCCATTCCTTTTAAATCCTTTAGGAATAATCTCACCAGGTAAAACTCTCTGGTAATTAAAGAACTCCTGACCTACATCTTTGGGTATATCAATTAAAACAGGGCCAGGCCTTCCAGATGAGGCTATAAAAAAAGCTTCAGAAACTACTTTCGCGATATCTGAAGGATCCCTTATTACCCATGAATGTTTCACTATTGGAAGAGTTATGCCAAAAATATCAGTCTCTTGAAAAGCGTCTGTCCCAATAGCTGGTCTTGGGACTTGACCTGTAACAACAACTAGAGGGACTGAATCCATTTGAGCAGTGGCAATTCCAGTTACTAAATTTGTTGCACCTGGACCTGAGGTTCCAAAACATACTCCTACTTCACCAGTAGATCTTGCATATCCATCAGCCGCATGTGAACCACCTTGTTCATGCCTAACCATATAGTGCTTTAACCAACCATCTTGTTCTGCCTTATGAACAGCGTCATATATTGGTAGAATGGCTCCCCCAGGATATCCAAATATAACCTTTACTCCATGAATTTTTAAGGAATCCATTAGTGCATCTGCACCAGTTATCCAAACTGGATTTTCATGTTTTGAACTACCCTTTGAAAAGGATCTCGAAGTAAGGGTCACTAAAGAAATTCAATATTTAATATAAATATTAAACTCAATTAAATACTTTTGCCTCATTTAGAAATGTAATGTCAGAAATATATTCAAAAAAATCTTTAAAAAAATTTAAAAATTTTCAAATAAATATCAATTTTTCTTTATAAGATGCCTAATTTATGTAGAGGTCCAGAGCCTGAAATAAGTTCAATAAAAAGTACAAGAAAAATAATCATTGCAACCCTTCCGTTCCACACCTCTGAGCTATTATTCCAACCCCATTGCCACTTCTCCTGAGGATAAAGTTTAACTTTTTCAGGCAACTTAGAAGCCTCCTCTATATTAACCAGAGGTCCTTCCAAGCAGGAAATCACTAGATCACTAAGACCTTCAATAAAAGTAGGATGAGTATTCAGAGCCTTAACTCTCCGAAAGTTTTTAATACCAGCCTTTTCAGCAATTTCTTTATATTCAATATCAATTTCTTGCAATGTTTCGATATGCTCTCCAACGAAACTTATAGGGACCACAATCAGATCATTAACATTTGACCTTCCAAGATCAGCTAACACTTCTTCTGTATAAGGCTTCAACCATTCAACAGGACCTACTCTACTTTGATAAGAAAGTGTATGAGAGTTACTATAACCTAAACATTTTTCCAGCTCATTTATAATTAATAAAGAACAATCTTCAATTTGTTGTTTGTAAGGGTCTCCAGCTTCCTCTACGTAACTCTTAGGAACTCCATGAGCAGTGAAAAATATATGGGCTTCTGAAGGTGATTCACAAAGTGAAATCTGTTCAGAAATTAATTCAACCATAGACTTTAAATAACCTGATTGACTGAACCAACTCCTTACACATCTCATTGGAACCTTCTTGAATTCATCATCAGAATCGCGCAATTTTTTTAATTCTCTAAAGCTCGAACCACTAGTACTTATCGAAAAATGCGGATATAAGGGTATCACAACAACTTGATCTATGCCATCTGCCTTCATATCAGCAATTGCTGATTCGGTAAAAGGATGCCAATACCTCATAGCGATGTAAGTAGTGGCATTAAACCCCTTATCCCTTAATTTAGATTGTAATTCTCTTGCTTGTTGTTCAGTTATCCTTCTGATAGGTGAACCTCCACCTATTGAAAGGTAGGCTTGTTGCGAAGTAGTACTCCTAAGAGTGCTAATTAACCAAGCCAGTGGCTTTTGAAAAACAGGAAAAGGTGTCCTGATAATTTCTGGATCAGAAAAAAGATTGTATAAGAATGGGCCGACATCAGTAATGCGTTCAGGCCCTCCTAAATTCATTAGTAAGACGCCTATTTTATCCATTTAAAATATATGGAGATTGAAAATCAACATTAAAAACGTCATTATATGGTCAATTATATAAGTTAATGAACGTAATTCAGGAAATTAATAATGTCAATGATAAATTTGCTACTCAAGGCAGCAAGCTTAAAATTGAGAAAAGAGGAGAGAAATTAAATATTCGTGGTTCACTACCTTCCAAAGAAGATAACAATAACTTTAAAATTCAAAGAATATCTCTTGGCTTAAAGGCTGATATTTCTGGATTAGAGGAAGCCAAAAAAAAATTACAATTAATCAATTTGCAATTGGAATTAAATCAATTTGATTGGATTAATTGGATAGGTAAACCTTATAAAAAGGAAATAAAAGATGGTTTTGAATTCCCAAAAAGATTAAATCAATTTGAGGAATTTTTTTTTAAAGAAAATAAAAGTGATTTTCGAACCAGCACTAGAAAAACTACTTGGAGAAGTTCTTACAAACCATATATGAAAAGAGTCTTAAATATTTACAATGACAATGAGAATGCAGCTTTAGAAAAAATATTTCAAAAAACACTTGAAAGTTATAAGGAAGGTACCAGAAGTAGGAAACAATGCGCTACTTCTTTAAGTGTTTTGGCTAAGTTTTTGGATATTAAACTCCCACAAGATTGGAAATTAAATTCTAGAGGATATGGTCTGAAAAAAGCAGGATTTAGGGATCTACCTAAAGACGAATTAATAGAGAAACTGTGGGAGACGATACCAAATAGGTCTTGGAAATTTGTTTTTGGTTTGATGGCTACATATGGATTAAGGAATCATGAAGTATTTTTTTGTGATTTAAGTTCTCTTACTAATTTTGGGGACAAAATTATAAGAGTTTTGCCTACGACTAAAACTGGAGAACATCAAGTTTGGCCATTTCATCCTGAATGGGTGGAAAAGTTTGAATTATCAAAACTTGGCGAAAATCCAGAGCTTTTACCAAACATTAATAGAGACCTTAAAGTTACAACCCTGCAGAATATTGGAAAAAAAATTACAGACCAGTTTAAGCGTTACTCTTTGCAAATAAAACCTTATGATCTAAGGCATGCTTGGGCAGTTAGAACAATTTTTTATGATTTACCTGATACTGTGGCTGCCAGAATGATGGGACATTCGGTTAGTTTACATACTCAAACTTATCACCACTGGATTACTAAAAGAGATCAACAACAGGCAGTAAATAATGCACTTTTAAAAGTTAAAAGAGTTAAAAATATTTAAAGATTTATAATAATTAAATAAAATTAAGGGTCAAATGCAAGAAAAACCTTCATTTTCCGAGAAAAATTTTAACCTCGATAATCAAGCAAATAAACTTGGAATGGGAGGTAAATTATCACCGGACAGTGATGAGAGCTCATATAAAAAAAGAATGCAGAAAAGAAAAGATGTTCAAGCCGAAAGACTACAAATTAGAAAAACAAAAAAAGGATTATTGATTGTTTTTACAGGAAATGGCAAGGGCAAGACAACTGCCTCTTTAGGTATGGCTTTAAGGACTATAGGGCATGGTTATAAAGTGGCGATAATTCAATTTATCAAGGGTGGCTGGACCACTGGAGAAGAAAAAGCACTAAAAAACTTTTCTACAAACCTATCTTGGCATTCATTAGGAGAGGGATTTACTTGGGAAACTCAAGACAGAATAAGAGATGAAAAATTAGTTCAAGAGGCGTGGCAATTAGCCAAAAAATACATCCAAAACGAATCTTATAAACTTATCATTCTTGATGAAATTAATATTGCCACAAAACTTGGTTATCTTGCTCCCGAAGAAATAATCACTTTTTTAAAAAGCTTAAATAATAGAAAGAATCATATAGTTTTAACTGGAAGGGGTGCATCTAATTCAATCATAAATTACGCTGATCTAGTTACAGAGATGAAACTAATAAGACATCCATTTAAAGAACAAGGAATAAAAGCACAAAAGTGTGTTGAATTTTAGTTGAAGTAAATTATTATTTAAAATTTTCTTTAGGCAAGTTTAGAAATGTTTAAAGACGCAAGCAATATCTGAACAAAAAATAAATTTGGTGCATTTACTTGCTAAGGTCTTAAAAGTACAATTATTGAATGGCTTACAAAAGAGTTCTCTTAAAACTTAGTGGTGAAGCACTAATGGGTGAAAAACCTTATGGTATTGATCCTGCTATAGTCCAGTCAATTGCAGAGGATGTTTCAAAAGTAGTCGAAAATAATGTGCAACTTGCAATAGTTGTTGGAGGCGGGAATATTTTTAGGGGGCTTAAAGGGTCTGCAGATGGCATGGATAGGGCTACAGCTGATTATGTTGGGATGCTCGCGACAGTAATGAATGCAATTTCACTTCAAGATGGTTTAGAAAGAGTAGGAGTTGCAACCAGAGTTCAAACTGCAATAGAAATGCAGGAAATTGCCGAACCCTATATCAGAAGAAGAGCTATGAGACACCTTGAAAAAGGGAGAGTTGTGGTCTTCGGAGGTGGATGCGGAAATCCATTTTTCACAACTGACACTACAGCGGCTCTGAGGGCAGCGGAGATAAATGCAGAAGTTGTTATGAAGGCAACGAAAGTTGATGGAGTATATAATTGTGATCCTAATAAATTTAAAGATGCAAAAAAATATTCCTCTCTTAGTTATCAGCAAGTTCTTAGCGATGAAATCGCAGTAATGGATAGTACCGCAATTGCACTATGCAAAGATAACAATATTCCTATCATGGTATTTGATATATTCAAAAAAGGGAACATTTCTAAAGCTGTTGCTGGGGATCCTATAGGTTCATTAATAAGTTAAAGCTTATTTAAATTTTTTTATTATGAAAGAACAAGAAATTCAAGAAAATATGAATAAAAGTATTGAAGCCACTCAAAGAAACTTTAATACAATCAGGACAGGCAGAGCTAATGCTTCATTGCTAGACAGAGTAAGTGTTGAGTATTACGGAGTAGAAACACCAATAAAATCTCTTGCCACAATAAGCACTGTTGATTCACAAACGATTTCAATACAACCATTTGATATTTCATGTTTACAAGCGATTGAGAAATCTATTTCCATGAGTGATTTAGGTATTACTCCAAATAATGATGGTAAAGTAATAAGAATAAATGTTCCTCCCTTAACAGAAGAAAGAAGAAAAGAATTCTGTAAATTAGCCTCTAAATATGCAGAGGAAGGAAAAGTAGCTTTGAGAAATATCAGAAGAGATGCTGTTGATAAAGAAAAAAAAGACGAAAAAGATGGTCTCATTTCAATTGACGAATCAAGAGATAACCAATCTAAAATTCAGAAAATTACTGATAAAAATATTGCTTTAATAGAAACCAAATTGTCTGAGAAAGAAAAGGAAATTCTTAAAGTTTGAAAGGATTTGACGTCGTAATAATTGGCGGAGGTTTATCAGGATCTTCCACCGCTCTAAACCTATCAAAGAAAGGATATTCAGTTTTAATTATCGAAAAAGAAAAATCCCAAAATTACAAACCATGTGCAGGCGGAATGGCGTCTTCAATGCAAAGATTTCTTCCATTAGATATAAAAGATTCCATAGAATCAAAAATTAAGAATGTTGAATTCAGATGGAAGGCTTCAGATAATGTAACTGCTGATTTGACTTGTGAATCCCCATTTTGGATTATTAAAAGAGAGAAGCTTGATCAATTATTACTTGATGAGTCCTTGAGTAATGGAGCTCAGATAATGAGACCATTATTAATAGAAAAAATCATAAAAAAAAATGATAAATGGGAAATTACTTGCAACAACGAAATAAAATATATTACAGAATTTCTTGTGATTGCAGATGGGTCTCAATCGAAATGGGCGGGTTATTTCAATTTAGGGCCAAGAAAACCGAGATTTGCGAACACAATCTCATTAAGATTGAAAGGACTTGGTGAAATACCTAGAGATGCAGTTAGATTTGAGTTTGGATTCATAAAATATGGTTTTGCATGGGCATTCCCCCTAAGAGAAAGCTTAAATATTGGTTTAGGTACTTTTATAAATAATGGTCTCCTAGAAAATCAGACCATAAATAAACAAGTAATCAGAAGCTTCGGTTTTGATGAATTTCCTCATAAAACAATTAGTAAGAAACTGAGAATATGGAATGGCTTCCATTCAATTAATGGTGACAAAGTTCTATCAGTTGGAGATGCAGCATCTCTATGCGATCCATTTTTAGCTGAAGGAATTAGACCATCTTTAATTAGCAGTTTTTATGCTGCAGAATATATAGATCAGTGCCTATCAGGAAAAGAGGACAATTTAAATCTCTACACGAAAAAAATTAACAACATTTGGGGGAAATCTATGGCTTGGGGGAGGAGAATAGCCCAAGTATTTTATAGATTTCCCAAAACTGGATACCAATTAGGTGTCAAAAGAAAAACAGCACCTAAACGTATTGCTCAAATATTATCAGGAGAAATGAGTTACGAAGATATTGCAAAAAGAGTTATCAGAAGACTTTTAACAAAAAGTGAGTCTTAATTCTTTCTCAATTCAAACTTAAATTTAGTTAGCAGAAATCAATTTATGATTTTTAATTTCTGAATATCTCTTAAGTAGCAGCTCTTCTAATTCTTCTATAGCCTTACTGAATCCAGTAATACCCTCACTAAGCTTTTCACTTGCCATTTGATCTTCTAACATACTTAATCTGAAATCTTTTTCTTCAAATTCGTAGTCAATAGAATGATTTATTTGGGAACTTAAATCTAATTTTCTAACTAATTCTCCTTTTTCTTTTTTCAGTTCTTCAAGAAATTTTGGTGCAATTGTTAAAAGATCGCAACCTGCTAATTCTTTTATTTCATCAAGATTTCTAAAACTCGCTCCCATTACTTCTGTCTTGAATCCCTTTTCTTTAAAGTACTTGTATATTTGTGTAACTGAAATAACACCAGGGTCTTCAGCACCAACAAAACTAGTTTTACCAGTTTTTGCTTTATGCCAATCCAATATACGGCCAACGAAAGGAGAAATTAAAGTTATCTTTGCATTGGCACAAGTTACCGCTTGGCAGAAGTTAAAAAGTAAAGTTAAGTTGCACCTAATACCCTCTTTTTCCAAAATTTCAGCTGCCTTAATTCCCTCCCAAGTTGCAGCAATCTTAATCAAAATTCTTTCCTTTTCGATTCCAAAATTTTTGTAAAGATTGATCAATTTTCTCGCTTTTTCTACGGTAGCTTCGGTGTCAAAACTAAGTCTTGCATCAACTTCTGTAGATACACGCCCTGAAATAATTTTCAATATTTCTTTTCCAAAAAATACTGAAACTTGATCAACAGTTTCTTTAATTAAATCAATTTTGGAGAACCCTTGGGGCAATGCATTTTCTGAACTTTCTAAAGCTTTATCAATTAATTTCACATAATCAGGATTCTTAGCAGCAGCAAGTATCAGCGATGGATTCGTGGTGGCATCTCTTGGTTGAAATTTTTTTATCGAATCTAAATCTCCAGTATCAGCAACAACAACGGTCATTGAGGACAATTGTTCTAAAATTGATTTCATGTCTAGATAATCATATATTTACAAACTAGCTCTAATTCCTCATGAAATCATCAGATAGTGAATTAAATATTTATAAAATCGGAAAATTTTAGGGTTTTTTAACAATCATTCCATGATCTTTAATCTTAGGAGGTATTTTTTCAATTACTATCAAACTTTCGATAATTTCTTTTGCAACTGGTACTGCAACAGTTGAACCATATGCATACGATTTAGATGGCTCATCAACGACTACAAGGACAGCATATTTTGGATCATTAACTGGCAAGGTTGCAACGAAACTACAAACTTTTTTGCTTGTATACGAACCATTTAAGGCTTTTTGAGAAGTGCCCGTTTTCCCCGCTATCCTATAACCTTCGATTTTTACTCCAGATCCACTACCTTTATCAACTACGCTCTCCATCCATTCAAGAACAGTTTTAGTGACCTCGTGTGAAAAAAATTGTCTTTTTGGATTTTTATTAAATCTTTCTTTGAAAGTTGAGGTCACATGAGGAGTCACTTCAAAACCCCCATTTGCAAGAGCCGCATGAAGTTGAACCAATTTAAGTGGAGAGATTGAGAAGCCTTTACCAAAAGAAGTGACAGCAGGCTCAATAGATTGATTTACAAATAAATCTTTTCTCTTTAGTTGGCCAGCAGTTGATTCAAATAAGTCAGTCTCTAAATTTTTATTTATACCTAAATTTTGTAGCCAATCCCAATAAATTGTAGGATCTAAATTTTGCATAATTTTTACCATCCCAACATTACTTGAAACCTGCAAAACTTTTGGATAGTCAATGTATCCATTACCTTTTTTATCCCAATTAGAAAGTGTCCATCCTCCAACATTAATCTTTCCAATATCTTCAACAACTCCATCTTTCTGGATGACTTTTTCTTCTAAAGCTAAGGCAAGATTAATAGGTTTAAAAGTTGAGCCCGGCTCAAATAAATCTTGCGAATACCACCCCCTAAAGAGTTCCGAATCATACTGCCAAAATTTATTTGGATCATATGATGGGACTGTAACCAAAGAGAGAATCCGACCATCATTTACATCCATAACTATGGCAAATCCCTTCTTTGCTTTCCATTTGCTTACTTGCTTTGATAATGCATTGTATGACGCTTTCTGTAATTTTGAATCTATAGTTAGGCCTAAACTTTTGTAATCAGGAATGAAATCACCTGGTGCTGAATTGTCCGGTAGAGGAGTTCCATCTCCTCCTCTTTTTATAAAATTACTTTTATTAAAAACTTTAATTTCATTATCTAAATGAAGTTCTAAACCCGCTGAAGCTACATTCTCATCATTAACAAAACCGACAAGATTAGAGTAAAGTTCTCCTTGTGGATAATATCTTTGCGAATATTTAAACAAATCAATTCCGCTTATTTGAAGGTTCTTAATCTTTTCTGCCTTTTCTTCCGAAATTTTATCTAAAAGCTTGATACCAATCATTTTATTATTAAATTTCCTCAAGAGTATTTCATCATTAATGTCCAAGATAGGTGACAATTTTTCTATAACTTCTTCAATACTGCGAACTCTGTTAATTGAATCACCCGGAAAATTAAAATATTTTGGATGGACCCATAATTTATAGAGCGGTTTATCGTAAGCAATTACTCTATTATTTCTATCAACGATTGATCTCCTTTTTTTTAAGGAGTTAGTTTTAGAAGATTGTATTAATCTAGCTTTCCTTTGCAAATCAGAGGCGTTAAAGACCTGCAATTTAATTAACCTACCAAACAAACAAAAAATTAATAGTAAGCTAAAAATATAGAGAAATTTAAATCTTCTTTGATCAAGGGGTACTAGACGAACAATTTTTTTGTATTTTTTCATCAATATCCTCTTTGAAATTTGCTATCACTAAAACCTTCTATGAATGTACTTAAATTTTTCTTAAATGTATTTTCTTTTTTTTCAGTAAGTTTATCTAGATAAATTAAATCTTCAGGTTTAGTTTTTCTATAAATGTTGAGAGACTCAAGTTCACTTATATAGAATTCCTCAATTTTAGAAATATAATCAATGAGATTATTATTAATAGCTCTTGTTTTAGATAAGGTTTTATATATATTTGACCATTTCCTTTGGCTATCAAAAGATAAGAAAAATAAGGTAAAAATTAATACCAATAGAGATATATTAATGGTGTCGAAAATTTGATGTACTAATTTGATATTGATTATGGATATTTTTTCGGAATCTTTTTTACTTTCATATGGAACTTTTTTTTTTAAATTAAGTTGATTCCCATAAGATTTCATCAATGATTTATTTTTTAAATGAAAGGAGTATTATTAATTAAATAAACATCTTTTTGTTTGGTTCGCAAGTAAAAATTAAATTCTTTATGTCCTCAATAAGAACAAATTTAAGAAGGTCAATCCATTCCATAAAGAATGCATAATCACTGAAGAAAACAAACTCCCTGAAGCAATTCTTGTGATTCCTAATCCAATTCCTAGTACAAATAATGGAGGCATTTCTCCCAAACTTAAATGAGCTAATGCAAAGATGAAGGCTGAAATTATGATGCCCGAAATTACTCCAAAATCTCTTGAAAGAGTTGGTAGTAAAATACCGCGAAATACAATCTCCTCAAATAGAGGAGCTAATATAGTTGTAGTTACAAATAATAGAAAAAATGATAAGTAATTATTATTATTAAGAACAATTTCCAGCAAAGGGTTACTACCATTCTGATTATCGATCAGACTATTCATGATTAGAGAAATCAATAAAACAAAAGGCACTATTGTTAACCAACCTTTAATTCCCTGAATAATTGCATTTTTTATTGGCAATATATTGAACTGTAAATAATCCTTTTTAAAAATAAATTCACCATTCAAAGATTTAATTTGATAATAAACTATCCCCAATGGCGGAATAGCCATAAAAAGATATCCAAAGAATATTTTTAAAGATTGAGATAATTCATTAGAGATATTTTTAGAAAAAATTTCAACCAAACTGATAGAAAACAAGGGTGATATGACTTCTCCTAAAACAACAAATCCACCTGCAATTAATAAGACCATATCTATTAATTCTAAATCTAAAGATTTAATTTCTTGCCAACCTAACTTTTTCAAAGATAAGGTGGTCCATAATGTTTTTAAAGCCAGAATAGAGCCAGTAATTATTGTTAAAAGTGGTATTAGTCTGATGGCTAATATTTTTAAAAACATTTTGCTTGAAAATGATTTTGTTATTAAAGAACTATCGTCAAAATCAAATTTCCTGCTTAAAAGGTGATATAAAAATCTATCACTTTTAAATAAATCAAATTTATTAGAATTTGGTTTATATGAATTATTATTAGATTTTTTTTCTATCTCATCAATCAGAAATTTAAAGGTTTTATTTTCAAAATCTTCGGATATATTTTTATAGATTATAGGATCATTTGATTCTGAAGAAATTATTCGAATTAATTTATTTCTTTCTGTTAGTTCTTCAAAAGAGACCTCAGAGAGTAATTTATTTATTTGATCAACCGGATCGTTAATGATAAAAAATTTTTTAAGGTTTACAGGTATTGATTGGACCGATAATTCAGCAATTTCTTGCTCTTTTTGACTTATATCAAATGAAACAGATGGTCTATTTAAACTATCTCTTAAGCCTTGCTGCCATACAAAAAAAGTTATGACTATAGAAATAAAGGCTAAAATTAGTTTTGACTTGGAAACATTTTTAAAGATCATAATTTATTATATTGTCGAAAACCATACTTAGTTATCATTGAAATTCCTTATATTTATGTATCTATTTTAATCACGCCATGAGATGATTAAATTACCTTAATTTTCAAATTTATATAATGGCTATACGATTAGTTTTAGTTAGGCATGGACTAAGCAGTTTCAATGCAAAAGGATTAATTCAAGGAAGAACAGATGATTCATTATTAACTGATGAAGGATACGAACAAGCACGAAAAGCAGGAAAAGCATTATCAAAAATAAACTTCGATAAAATCTATTCCTCCCCGCTTAAAAGAGCGGCAGAAACTGCAAAAACAATTAAAAAGAACTTCAATAAAGAACAAAATATTGTATTCGATGAAAATTTGCTAGAGGTAGATCTTGGTGAATGGTCTGGGCTTAAAATTGATGAAATAAAAAAGAAATTTCCAGAAATTTATCCTATTTGGAAAAATGATCCAGAAAATCTAATCTTAAAAAGAAATGATAATAAAACTTATAAACCTATTCAAGAATTATTTTTTCAAGCTACAAATTTTGTAGAAGACATTTTAAAAATTTATCTAGACAAAGATGATGTAAATATTTTAGTCGTAGGGCATAATGCAATTCTCAGATGTTTAATCCTTTTGTTATTAGGAAAGCCTAAGCAAGGTTTCAGGAAAATAAGATTAGAAAATGCTTCTTTCTCGATACTCAATATTTCAAGGAAAGATAACTCTTTTAAGACCCAAATTGAATGCTTAAATCAAACTTCCCATCTTAATAAAAATATTCCAAATCAAATAGGAGATTCCCGATTATTTCTAATAAGACATGGTGAAACTAATTGGAACAAAGAAGGTAGATTCCAAGGCCAAATTGATATCCCTTTAAATGAAAACGGTAAAGGTCAAGCTAGAAAGACTTTTGAATATTTAAGAAATATTTCTTTTAATAAGGCATTTTCAAGTTCAATGCATAGGCCTTATGAAACTGCACAAATAATCCTTCAAAATAGAAAAGATTTAAAAATAGAAAGAATAGATTCACTTGTAGAAATTAGTCACGGATTATGGGAAGGTAAACTGGAATCAGAAATTAGAGAAAAGTGGCCTGTTTTACTAAAAAATTGGCATGATAAACCTGAAGAAGTAATAATGCCCGAAGGGGAATCTATAAAAGATGTATCAGAAAGGTCCGTAGAGGCTTTTGACAAAATTTGTTTATCTCAAAAGGATAATGATCTAAGCCTCCTAGTTGCTCATGATGCAGTCAATAAAACTCTAATTTGCAACATACTTAGTATTAGTTATTCAAATATTTGGATGATAAAACAAGGTAATGGTGGCATAACTATTATTGACCTTTTTAATGATCGCAATAAGCCCCCTGTGATTAGCGCTCTAAACATTACAACCCACCTAGGAGGAATAATTGATTCAACTGCTTCTGGAGCACTTTAAATAAAGTCTTTTTAAAATATATTTTGATGAAGACAGAGGTAGAAAAAAGAGTTTATTTATTGAAAAAACCAATTTGACTAAGAGGCCAAAATCTGAAATATGCTTTGCCAATTATCTCCTTTTTATGAAGAAATTTACTTCCAGGCCAATATCTACCATCCCAGCTGTTTGACCTGTTATCACCTAAAACTAAAAAATGATCTTTAGGAACTTTTATATTTTCAAATTCACCACATCTATTAAAGAGGGATAATGAGCACTTATAAGAGACGTAAGGTTCAGTAATTAATTTATTATTTATTATTAATTCACCCTTCTTGTTTACACTGACAATTTCGCCTGGAAGTGCGACCACTCTTTTAATATAAGCATCGCAAGCTTGATCCCTCAAACCAGGAATAAACGACATTGGAGGAAAACTCATCAAAAAACAATATCTTTTTTTTGGTAGAGGCTTCGATCTTAATGAAATTAATTTCTGGTCAAAGGAGTAAGGTGAGTTAAAAACGACAATATCTCCTCTTTTTGGCAAAGAGTTTCTTAGCGTAAATTTTTCAATAATAAGCCTATCGTTTATTTGCAATTCTGGGAGCATTGAACCAGAGGGGATGTAACGTGGTTCTGCGAAAAATGATCTACAAGAAGAAACAAAAAAAGTTAATGTGATCAATATACCCCACTCTTTTAAAAAACTTTTAATAGAAGCAGGCATAAAATTAAAAAAGTTTTGATTTTTTAAACTTATATAATTTGTTTGGCATATTCAATTTCGTTAAAACCTAATATTACTTTTTTTCCTTCATAAATCAAAAATGGTCTTTTTATTAATTTGCCATCACTTAAAAGAAGTTGAATAGTTTCTTCCCTTGATAAACTATTAATATCAATATTAAGAGTTTTAAAGGCTTTACCTCTTGCATTAAAAATCCTTTTCTTATCATCAGAGTATTGTTCTAAAGCTAGATTTAAATAATTAACAAGAGGTGGTTCTTTTATAATATCAATTAATTGGAATTCGAAATCTTTGCTTTTAAGCCACTTTGCAGCTTTTATGCAAGTAGAGCATTTTAAATAACTATAAAAAATTATTTTTTTCAATTTAATTTACTAATTTTTGATTTATTAAGTACTTTAAAGGTTTTCTTTTTTAGGGGTATACAATTTTTCAATAAATTTTCAACCACATCAAAATCCCTCCAACCTTCAATTTGAACTGTTCTTCCATCAAGTCCTTTACTTGTTCTAAAAAATTCAGCCACATCCTCAAGCTGATTAGGAGCAATTTGATTAATACTCACTATATTATTCTGCCTAGGATTAGCCATAGGCACACATAGAAGTTTTCCATCATATGCCCCACAATCATACATATCCAAAACTCCAATAGGTCTAGCTTTTATTAAACAACCAGCAAAAGTAGGCTCATCCATTATCACCATTGCGTCAAGAGGAGCACCATCATCAGCGAGGGTATTTGGAATAAAACCATAATCAAAAGGGTACCTCACTGAAGAATGCAATACTCTGTCTAAGGCCATTATTCCAGCATCAGAGCAATATTCATATTTATTCCTGCTTCCTGCAGGTATTTCAACAACGATATTTACTATTCCCTTCATTGGAGATGGAGGTATTGAACTAAGGTCCATCTTTTTTAAAATCGTGATTATGGATTATCTCGTTTCCTTGAGATAAAGGTCTTCCAATTAAAATGCTTATTGAAGGTAAAAAAATTGTCAAAAAGGCAAAAATAATACCTAGAGATGTTATTGATAAACTCCTTATACTTAAGGGGTCATCATCATCTCTTTCAAAATCACTTCGAGCAGAATCATGAGAAGATTCTTCGCTTGATTTACTTTGAATAAACTGCTTTGATTTCGTGTAACTCAAGAACTCTTAATTGGTAAAGATTAAGGAGATAATTAAACATAATTATTCTACATTCAAAATGTTAATAAATCAAAACATTGATTAGCAAATGTTTAATTACTCTTTTTCTAGTAAAGACCTAATAGATTTTAGTTCATCTAATATTTGCACCAGTATATTTTGAGCCGCGGAGGAGGGTGTATTAAAGACCTCTACAGTAACCTCCTTAATTCTTAAAATATCTTTTGCAAATCTTGCTACTTCATTAGGATGAAACTTTAAAGGATCTTTTTGATCATTTCTAAATTCGGGATTTAATTTTCTTGGATTAAAGCTAGGGTTTAGATTTCTTAAATCTGTATTTGTATACCTATAGACAGAAGCTCTTGATCTGTTTAGAAATTTTTGAACTTCATCAATACCTACTAATTCCTCTTCGCTAGAAATATTGGAATCTATATTTTCCATAAATTTAAGAAAATGTTTTAGTAATAATGAACTTTTAAAAGAGTTTGCACTTCATTACTGAAGAAGTTAGCAGAAACAATATTTTTAGACTAGCGGCGTTGAGGGACTCAAGACACTTTAAATTATTTTTTCACCTTAATTGATAAAATTAAATATTATTAAGGATTTTTTGTATGCGCGTGACAACCTCATTTCCTCTGGGGACACTTCGTGACACACCTTCTGAAGCTGAGATTATTTCACATCAATTACTTTTAAAAGCTGGGTATATTCGCAGAGTTAACAGCGGTATTTATGCATACATGCCAATAATGCTTAGGGTTATTGAAAAAATATCCGCATTGATAGAGAGAGAACTTAATAGTATTGGATGTACAAAATTACTATTACCCCAACTTCATCCTGCAGATTTATGGAGAAAAAGTGAAAGGTGGGAAGGATATACCGCAGGAGAAGGAATAATGTTTAATCTCAAAGATAGACAAGGTAAAGAATTTGGTTTAGCTCCAACTCATGAAGAGGTGATCACGAGTATTGCATCAGAGACAATCAACTCCTATAAGCAATTGCCTCAATGTTTTTATCAAATTCAGACAAAATTTAGAGATGAAATAAGGCCAAGGTTTGGATTGATGAGAAGTAGAGAATTCATAATGAAAGATGGTTATTCTTTTCATTCTTCAGAAAACGATCTGGCTTCTTTCTATGAAAAGGTAGGCAATGCTTATGAAAATATTTTTAAATCTTGTGGACTGAACACAGTAGGGGTTGAAGCTGATAGCGGAGCAATTGGTGGAGCGTCATCTAAAGAATTTATGGTCACTGCTGATGCTGGGGAAGATTCCATATTGTTTACTCAAAGTGGTTCTTATGCTGCCAATATTGAAAAAGCTGTTTCTATACCCACTCAACCTATTCCATTAAAAGATAATATTGCAGAGTGGTTGGAAACTCCTCATCAAAAAACTATCCAAGAAGTTTGCGATAATAATAATTTAGACCCTAGTCAGATTATTAAAGTAGTAATATTCCTTGCACAGTTCGAAGGTGAATTTGAGGTCCCAATTCTTGCATGCATAAGAGGCGATCAACATATTAATGAAGTAAAGCTTTTTAACTTAATTAATAAACTTTATAATTTTAATCTCCTTAATCTCAAAAAGATTGAAGACAAAAATACTATCGAAAAAAATCTAGTTGATTTTCCTTTAGGTTTTATCGGGCCAGATTTAGATAATAAGACTATTAAAGCTAGTTCTAATTGGGATAAAAAATGGACAAGAATAATTGACCATTCTGCAACTGACCTATCAAGGTTTATAAGTGGTGGAAATAAAGTTAATTTCCATAAAGTTTTTCAAGAATTTTCTTTTGCTTCGAAAGAATATCTAATTGAGGATATCAGGAATGCCAAAAAAGGAGATAAAGTAAGTTTTGATAATGATGAAGAACTTGAAGAAAAAAAAGGAATCGAGATTGGACATATTTTCCAGCTAGGTCAAAAATATAGTGAAAAATTAAATGCAAAGTTTTCTGATAAGGATGGTCAGTTAAAAAATTTATGGATGGGTTGTTATGGAATAGGAGTGACAAGAATAGCTCAAGCTGCTATCGAACAGAATCATGATCAAAAGGGGATTTGTTGGCCTATCCAAATTTCTCCTTTTGAAGTAATTATTATTCCAACAAACCTAAAAGATCCAATTCAAAGAGAACTTACTGAGCAAATCTATAACAACTTTTTAGTTAATAAAATAAATGTCCTTCTTGATGATAGAAACGATAGAGCTGGAGTAAAATTTAAAGATGCGGAATTAATTGGTATTCCTTTTCAGATAATTATTGGCAGAGATTCTGTTAATAAAGAAGTAGAACTTTTATCTAGAACAAATAATACTAAGTTTAAAATTAGTACTGATAAATTGTTGGAAACATTTATTTCCGAATCAGAAATAATGTACAATAAAAAGTCTTAAGGCTTATTTTTTTAGGGAGCTAAGTTATGTTACTGAAATGGACATCAAAATTAATTTTTAAAAATCTCATCAAAGCTATATGTTTTTCAATATCCTTAATTATTGTTTTTACACTATTTAGTTCCCCTTCTATAGCTGCAAAAACCTCCATGACAGGTGACTATACAAAAGATACGATTTCAGTTGTTAAAACATTACAAACAGCTGTTGATACTCCAAAAGATTCTCCAAATAAAGATGAAGTAAGAAGTGAGGCTCTTACACTTATAACTGACTATATTTCCAGATACAGAAATAGAGGGATGGTGAATAAAACACAATCATTTACCACCATGCAAACAGCATTAAATGCTATGGCAGGTCATTACAAAAACTTTGCAAGTAGACCTTTACCAGATAAGCTTAAGGAGCGTTTAACCAAAGAATTTTCTCTTGCTGAAAAAATGGTTCTAAGAGAAAGTTGATACAATTCATTTACTTTTTAAAAGTAAACCAAGATTTTTGAATATATTATATATTCGCACAAAAATAATGCTCTTCTAAAATTGGCCAATGTTGTTGTAATCGGAGCCCAATGGGGTGACGAAGGAAAAGGTAAAATAACTGATTTACTTAGTCGTTCGGCAGATGTTGTCGTTCGCTACCAAGGTGGAGTAAATGCAGGTCATACTATAGTTGTAGATGATAAAGTCTTAAAATTGCATTTAATTCCTTCTGGGATACTTTATAAAAATACTTCTTGTCTAATTGGGTCGGGAACTGTTGTAGATCCCAAAATATTGATTAAAGAAATTGACATGTTAATTGATAATGGAATTGATATCTCAGGGTTAAAAATTTCTTCAACATCACATGTAACAATGCCCTACCACCGAATTTTAGATGAAGTGATGGAGGCTGATAGAGGTTCAAACAAAATAGGGACAACAGGACGTGGTATTGGGCCAACTTATGCGGACAAATCACAAAGAAATGGCATTAGAATAAGAGATTTGCTTAACAAGAAACGACTAAAAGATGTGATCGAAATTCCATTAAGAGAAAAAAACGGTCTACTAGAAAAAATCTATGGCATTAAACCACTTAAATTAGAAGATATTGTTGCAGAATATCTTGAATATGGGGAAAGATTATCAAAGCATGTAGTTGACTGTACGAGGACTATCCATGCGGCTTCAAAAAACAAGAAGAATATCCTTTTCGAAGGTGCTCAAGGTACTCTACTTGACCTAGATCATGGGACTTATCCTTTTGTTACCTCATCAAACCCTATATCAGGAGGTGCATGTATTGGAGCTGGAGTGGGTCCCACCTTAATTGATAGAGTCATAGGTGTCGCAAAGGCTTACACCACAAGAGTAGGAGAGGGGCCATTTCCAACGGAATTGCAAGGGAGTATTAATGATCAACTCTGTGATAGAGGCAGTGAATTTGGAACTACTACTGGTAGAAGGAGAAGATGTGGGTGGTTTGATGGAGTTATTGGTAAATATGCTGTATCTGTAAATGGTCTTGATTGTTTGGCCGTTACGAAACTAGATGTATTAGATGAATTAGATGAGATTCAAGTTTGCATAGCATATGATCTCGATGGTGAGGAAATAGACTACTTTCCTACAAATTCAGATGACTTAAAAAAATGTAAGCCAATCTTCAAAAAATTAAAAGGTTGGCAATGTTCAACTGCAGATTGCAGAAAACTATCTGATCTCCCACAGAATGCTATGAATTATCTAAGATTTTTAGCTGAATTAATGGAGGTTCCAATTGCCATTGTCTCTTTGGGGGCGAATAGAGATCAAACCATAGTAATTGAAGACCCAATTCATGGTCCTAAAAGAGCACTTCTAAGGTAATTTAATTCCAAATTAATGAAGGAATCCTTTAGACATTTTGAACATAATAAAACGGTTGATCTCATTGGCCTGGGCAATGCAATAGTAGATATTATTGTAAATATTGAAGATGAGTTTCTTGAGATTAATAATCTGGATAAAGGATCAATGAATCTAATTAATTCTGATCAATCCCAGACATTGTTAGAAAAATGCAAAGTGATCAAACAAATATCAGGGGGATCCTCAGCAAATACCGTTGTTTGTTTGGCAGAATTAGATAATCATGTTCAGTTTATTGGAAGGGTGAAAAATGATCAATTTGGAAATTTCTTTTCTGAAGATATTAAACAAAGTAAAACTATATTTAATACTCCACCAACTATTAAAGGTGCTTCAACAGCTCATTCAATCATTTTGATTACACCTGATGCACAAAGAACTATGTGCACTTACCTAGGAGCATCTATAGAGTTTGAAACAGAAGACATTGACTTTAGTGTAATCAAGGAAAGTAAATACCTATATTTAGAGGGGTATTTATGGGACAGCGAATTAGCTAAAAAAGCTTTTATTAAAGCCGCCCAAATTGCAAAACAATCTAATACGAAAATAATCCTTTCATTGTCTGATTCATTTTGTGTAGATAGACATCGTCAGAGTTTCTTGGAATTAATTGATGAATATGTAGATATTGTTTTTTGTAATGAATCTGAGGTATTAAGTCTATTTAAAAATGATAAATTAGCAAGTTGCCAAGAAGACCTATATTCCTTATGTGAATTAGTCATAGTAACTCTTGGAAGCAATGGTTCTCTCATAGTTAACAACAATAATGTTGAAATAATTGAGTCAATAACGAAAGGTAAGATTATTGATACTACAGGGGCGGGAGATATCTATGCGGGAGGATTTATCCATGGATTAATAAACAATTGTTCCCTCAAAAAATGCGGAGAGATAGCTTCAATTTGTGCAGGACAAATAATTACGCAATTAGGATCAAGATCAGATATTAATCTTAAAGAGTTAATAAAATAAATTTAATCAAATAGTTTTATTTAACCAATCATAATATTTCACCTCAGAATGATATTTTTTGTAAATAATTTGAGGGACATCATATGTGGACTTTTTATTTAAGAATTCAATTAAATTATCTTTTAATTCAAGTTTACTTTTTAAAGTGATTTCAAACTCTTTAGTTTCTTCAATATCATCATCCCACTTATAAATTGAAAAAATTTGTTTTATCGAAACACAAGCTGCAAGTTTATTTTGTATTAATAATTTAGCCATTCGCAAAGCATTTTCTTTACTTGATTCAGTTGTGATCATAACTAATAATTCCATCATGAATTAAACATCAATATTTTTTAATTATGTAATTTATCAAATTGTGATATTGATCAAAAGAGTGAGAATAATCATTTTTAACTTTCGGCCTTTTAACCAAAAATAACTTCATTTTACTTCCCGAAACTATACTCTCCCAGTTTTTCTGAGAGTAACTTCCAGATTCTCTGCATAGAACATAATCTATCTCCCAAAAATCACAAAGTTTTTTTTCTAGAATGCTTTTTTTATTTTTACTCGGTTCAAGTATCGCTATATTTGCATTTTTAATACATGATCCAAAAGCTTTAGTTATACTCTCATAAGTCGGAAGTACCCTCGTAAATACATTTGCTTTGCAATTCATATAATAATTAGCTGTATCGTTAAGAAATCTTGATCCTATTGCCAGAAGAATATTCTTATTTTCTATATCAACGTTATTTATATCTTTTAAATCATCAATATAAAAAAAATTATCAGTGTTATTTATTAGAGATTTTCTTTCCAATAGTAAGAGAGGTATATTAATCTCTTTACATGCATTATTAAGATTTTTAGAAATTATTACGGCAAACGGATGAGTAGCATCGACAACGCATTTGATTTTATTTCTATTTATGAAATTAATTATTTGAGCTTTATTATCTAATTTACCCGTAATGATATGTAACTTTGGATTTTCAATATAAGCTTGCCCTGCTTTATAAGTTAAAACACTTGCAAAGACTGAATAATTAAGTTCAAGAAGCCTATTAGCTATTACAGGACCATCCGAAGTTCCTGATAGGATCCAAACATTTTTATAGCAATTTTCTTGATTCTGCATCAGTATGTCTTTAATTAAATAGTAAGTAATGAATCATTGTTTAATTCAGGCGGTAATTAACAGCGCTCCCCAAATGAGGTATACCAAAGAAAATCAAACTCCAATTGCAGAAATGATTGTTAATTTTAAAGGATTACGGAGTGAAGATCCAACCAGAGATCTCAAGATCATAGGATGGGGAAATATTGCCCAAGAAATGGTAGATGAACTAAAGGAAGGGCAAAATATTGTTATTGAGGGACGTCTAAAGATGAATTCTGTCACTAGAAAAGACGGAACAAAAGAAAAGCAACCTGAACTAACAGCTTCAAAGATTCATCAAATATCGCTAGTTGATGTTATGAAGTCTGATCAAAAAGAAAATAATGAGTCATTTAAAAAAGAAGAAACCGCCAAAAAATCTAGTTGGGATAGTTCACCTCTAGTACCTGAAGTTGACGAAATACCTTTTTAAATCAAATATCAACATTATTTTCTTGAACACTTATAATTAGTTTGCTTATTTTTCTTTCAAGCGCAGCAAGTTCGTTTCTGATTTCTGGCCATTTACCAATATCGAGATTTTTTAGTAACCATGCTCTATCTTGATCAAGTTTAAAAATTAAATCTCCTTGATTTGTAGTATTAGGATCTTGCATAATACTTGTTAGCACATTCAAAACTCATTCTACATAATCAAAATGAAGAAATACTTATCGCCTGGAAATTTAATCGTAACCGCTGGGGGTATATTAGCTTTTGTTGGAATGACTGCTTATTTTACAGACTCAGTGAATTTAAGTGTACCTACTTTTTTTTATGGAGTACCTATTTTTCTAATTGGATTAGGCTTAAAGACTTCCGAAATACCTCCTGTAGAGTTGTTTGACAAGACAAATTTTGCGACAAATAAATTTAATAGACCAAAAGAATTAACTGCACTAGTTAAAGATGTTACAAGATGGAGGTATGGGATAAAAGCTCATCTTGAATCGTCATTAGAATCTTTAAATTTATGGGACGAGGATAACCCCCCTCAATTAAAAGAAATAGAAGAAATTACAAAGGAAGACAAAAATGGTCTCAGAATGCGTTTCGAATTAAACGCAGTCCCTCTTGAAAAATGGATTGAAAAACAAGAAAGATTAAATAGGTTTTTCGTCAAAGGTCTTGAATCAGAATTTATTATCGACGATAATAAAAATGAATTTGATTTTATTCTCTTTTATTGAATAAAGGGATATATTTGTAAAAACCTAATTTCTCAATTCAATCAAGTTTTAATGATTTTTAATAATGAATGATTCTCAAAGAGTATCAATATTAAGCGAAGCACTTCCTTATATACAAAGTTTCTCAGGTAGAAAAATTGTTATAAAGTATGGTGGTTCTGTAATGGAAGAAGATAATTTAAAAAACGCTTTTTTTAGAGACATAGCACTCTTATCAACCGTGGGTGTTTGTCCGATAGTAATTCATGGAGGCGGTCCCGAGATTAATAATTGGTTAAGAAAATTAGAAATATCTCCAAAATTTGAAAATGGATTAAGAATTACTGATCAAAAAACAATGGAAATTGTCGAGATGGTTCTAATGGGTAGAGTTAATAAACAAATCGTAAAAGGCATTAATAAAACTGGATCCTTAGCTGTGGGAATATCAGGTCTTGATGGCAATTTAATTCAATCTAGAGAATTAGGAGATGGGAGCCATGGGTTAGTGGGAGAAGTCACAAAAATTAATCCTGAAATATTAGATCCTCTTATTTCTAAAGGATATATCCCGATAATTTCTAGTATTGGATCAACTATTGAGGGTATTTCCCATAACATTAATGCAGATTTTGTCGCTGGAGAAATTGCTGCTGCAATAAATGCGGAAAAACTTATTCTTCTTACAGATACGCAAGGGATTTTAAAAGAAAAAGATAACAAAAATAGTCTTGTTGAAAAAACGAATCTCAAAGAGGCAAGAGATTTTATTGATAAAAAAATTGTGACTGAAGGTATGATTCCAAAGACAGAATGTTGCATAAGAGCTTTAGCACAAGGAGTCAAAGCAGCCCACATAATTGATGGAAGAATAGAGCATTCATTACTTCTTGAGATTTTTACAAATTCCGGAATAGGTACAATGATAGTCGCCTAACCTATGAAAACTTATGAGCAAGTTTTAGAAACAGTAGAACTTGCTTTAGCTAAAGGTGAGTATCTTTTTTGTATTGAATTTCTTTTGCCTCTGATCGAATCATTCCCTTTGTCAAGTAAACAGGGAGTAAATTTAAGAACAATCTTAATTACTGCACTTTGTGGTATCAACAAAAAGGAGGAGGCCAAAAGATTTTGTAAAGAACTTCTAAAATCTTACGATAATAAGACGAGAGAAAATGCAAAATATTTAATGGAAGTTATAGATTCTCCTGACATTAAAAAACCAGAAAATTGGAACCTACAGTTTGAAAGCGACCCATCGCTAACTAAAAAATCTCTCAACTCACTGCGCAAAAAAAGAGAAGTATTGGAGAAAAAAAAATTTATTAATGTAACTGAGACACCAACTGGTGAAACAAAACCCTTTCGGAGAGGCTTTTCACTAATCATTTTTTTAATACTCTTATTATTAATTCCACTTTTAAGTGGCTGCGTTAAAGTTGAAGATACTCTTGACCTTAGTGAACTTGACTCAATAACCAATAATTTAGTGATAGAGAGTAAATACATAAATAAATTTCCTTGGCAATTAAAATTTGAAAAGGAAATGAAAGATGTTTTTCCTGACGCAGTAATTGAACAAGGCGAATCAACCTTTTCTTTGAAACATAAAAATCTCAATCTAGAAAATACAAAGCAAGTTCTTAAAATCACACAAAATACCGCCGGGGAGTTAGCGGGAGGATTAACAAATATAGAAATTAATGCTATTCAGAAAAACTTCATTTTTTTTAAAAAATATTTTTATAGGTTAGATTTGGACCTAAATTCTATTAAAGGTTTTGATAATTTAGAACTCATTTTTAAAATTATCAATCCTAATAAAGCTAGTATTACTGATAAAAATAATACAAATATAGAAGTCAAGAAAAATCTTATAATTTGGAATTTAAATCAAGGGCAGACAAATAGTCTTGAATTTTCTTTCTGGAGCTTCAACAAACTTTTAATTGGAATATCTATTATTTTATTAATTACGGTATTAGCTTATTTATTAAGATTTTATAGATTTAAGTTAGGTACAGATTTGCCTCAACTTCCATCAAAGTAATTACAACTCTGCTGGATTAACATCAATTGTTAAAAAAACATTTTTTGGAATAAGTTTCCATAATATTGATCTATCAGGTAAAGGTATCTCTGTTCCTTCAGGCCCATGAATTAATATCTGCCATCTAAATTTTTTACCTACTTTAGCAATTAAACTAGGAGCAGGACCAATTAATTTCCAGTTCTTTTTCTCACAAAAATCGTGTAGATATTTTGCTAATTTTAAAGAAATTGATTCAGTTAATTCATAATTTTCACCTGATAATTTAAGAAGGCAAATCGTGCAAAATGGAAATAAATTAGCATCTTTTCTTAATCTAGAGTTTTCAACTAAGAATCTTTCATAATCTCTTTTCTGAAGATACGAAATTACCGGGTGGTTTGGTTTATATGTTTGAAAAATTACTTTTCCTTTTTTTTGAGCCCTGCCTGCCCTGCCTGCTAATTGTAAAAATAATTGCAATGATTTTTCTTCTGCCGAAATATCTGGGCGATGAAGCAACCCATCTGCTGCAATAACTACTGAAAGAGTAATATTAGGAATGTCAATCCCTTTTGCCAACATTTGAGTCCCTACAAGAATATCAGCATCTCCTTTAGAAAACTTTGAAAGAATATCTCTATGCCCATCCTTTCCTGATGTTGTATCTCGATCAAAGCGAAGTACTCTTAAGTCAGGAAACTCTTCATTTAAAAACTCTATTACCCTTTGTGTCCCTATTCCAAAAGGTTTAAAGGCAGTTGAATGACAATCTGGACAACGATAGATCAATCTAGATTTATGATCACACCAATGACAACTTAACCATTTTTTCCCTTTTGAACCCAGATGCACTGATAAAGGAACGTCACAGTTGGGGCAATTTATTAAATATCCGCAGTTTCTGCAACTTAAAAAACCACTATGTCCCCTCCTAGGGATCAAAATTATTGCCTGCTCATTTTTTAAGCGGAGTTTAGGAAGCAAATGTAATAATTCATTGGAAAAAATTTTCATATTTCCCTTCTTGAACTCATCACGCATATCAATAATTCTTATTTCAGGAATCTTATTACTGGATATCCTTTGAGTCATTCTTACCAATTTAAAATCCTTTTCAAAAATACACTTTTTCCAAGTCTTCATAGATGGGGTTGCACTCCCAAAAATTAACTTGGCAGAATTCCTTTTTGCTATTTCAATAGCAATCTCTCTTGCGTCATAACAAGGCATAGGACTATCTTGTTTATATGAAACATCATGTTCTTCATCCATTATTATTAACCCTAGATTTTTGATGGGAAGAAAGACTGCAGACCTCGTTCCTATTACTATTAAAGGCTCATTAGCATTAATAATTTTATTCCAAACTATAGTTCTATGACTGGAAGAACAGTTACTATGATATTCGTAAACAACATTATTAAATCGCATACTAAACCTATCAATAAGTTGAGGAATAAGTGCAATTTCTGGGGCGAGAATCAAACAACTTTTTTTCTTAAGAAATTGATCTTCAGTAATTCTCATGTAAACTTCTGTTTTACCTGAACCTGTTTCTCCCCATAGAAGTAACGCATCGCCAGGTTTCATTTTTTGAAATTCTTGAAATGCAATTTTTTGCTCATTTGAAGGATTTGGTTTTTTCGTTGCAATATGATCATTTAAAAAGGAATTTGATTTAGTATTTATACTTTTTTTTCTCTTAGATTTAACAAGGTAATTTTTACTGACCATTGAGTTAATCAAAGAATAATTAAAACCAGACTTTATTAATACACTTTGCCAATTACCTTTTTCAGGCAAAGTATTAATTAAAAAAAATTCTTTTTTGGTTAATCCATATTTCTTAACATCAAATTCTTTTTTAGTTTCAATCCATATTTGATCTTTTAAACCTTGAGAAATTTTCTTATTTTTACCAATCCAGCCAGGAGGAAATGCAGTTTTAAACATTTTTAAGTTACTAACCATATAAAAAGAGGCTAGGGACTCCATCAATTTTCTCCAAGAGTCATCAATTATTTTTTTCTGCAAAATACTTTCAACAAATAAATAGCTTATACTTTTTCCTCCAGTAAAATTTGATTCATCTTTATTAATTTCCGAAAAGTTTTTTTTGGAGATCACCAACCCATTCAATAGTCTCCCTCTTAGTCTCACACTTACAATATCCCCAACTTCTGCCCCAAGATTATTTCCATCTAAATAGTAAAAGCTTTCATTAATACTACCTATATCAAGCAAAATTTCCAATTTGTAGGAGATATTTAATAAATGATTACTTGCCGGCTTCAAAACTTTTTCTTAGTATTGGATTGTTGAACATTCCACAAAGTGTTTTTTGCACATTGTAAGTATCCTGCTCTTAAGGGAGACATGAAGCTTTGATCATTGACTGAAAATTCAAAAAATGATCCGCCTGTCTGAGAAATCCCAAGACTTTTTACTTTAGGTAATCTATAGCACTATTTAAATTTTTCAACAGTTTAAAAAAACTTTTTTATTCAAATTCCTGAAAAGTTCTTTTACAAATTAACAGGGAAATTTACTACTAAATGTACAAATTAGCCCTAAATAAAATTTAATCTAGTTAAATTCACCGTAGAAAGGAGTAAATCATGTGTCCAGTAGCAGCTGAATCAAAGAATTCCAAGCCAAGCTCAAAAAAGATCAATAAAAAAATTAATACAAACTTAGGAACAGCCGTTGAAGAACATATCAACAAAAATGATAAAAGTTTAGAGAAATCACCTGAGTTGAACGAAAGCAGTATTGATAATACTAATGAATTTAGTGAGTCCGAAGAAGATGATAAAGGGCTTGGGAATATTAAACTTGGCCCAAAAGGTATCTACACTGAAGATTCAATAAGAGTTTATCTCCAAGAAATTGGAAGAATTAGACTTTTAAGACCAGATGAAGAAATTGAACTTGCAAGAAAAATTGCTGACTTACTCCAATTAGAAGAACTGGCAACTCAATATGAGTCAGAAAAAGGACATTTCCCATCAGTTAGAGAATGGGCTGAGTTAATAGATATGCCTCTTTCCAAATTTAGAAGAAGACTTCTTTTAGGTAGGAGAGCTAAAGAAAAAATGGTTCAATCAAATTTAAGATTAGTTGTTTCCATTGCTAAAAAATATATGAATAGAGGTTTATCATTTCAAGACTTAATCCAAGAAGGAAGTTTGGGTCTAATTAGGGCAGCGGAAAAATTTGACCATGAGAAAGGTTACAAGTTTTCTACATACGCAACTTGGTGGATTCGCCAAGCCATTACAAGAGCAATTGCGGACCAAAGTAGAACTATTAGATTGCCAGTTCACTTATACGAGACAATATCCAGAATTAAAAAAACCACCAAAGTTCTTAGCCAAGAATTTGGCAGGAAACCTAGTGAAGAAGAAATCGCTGAGAGTATGGAAATGACAATTGAAAAATTAAGATTTATAGCTAAAAGTGCGCAGCTTCCTATTTCTTTAGAAACTCCAATAGGTAAAGAAGAGGACTCAAGACTCGGGGACTTTATAGAGGCTGATATAGAAAATCCAGAGCAAGATGTCTCTAAAACTTTATTAAGAGAAGATTTGGAGGGGGTTTTAGCCACTCTAAGTCCAAGGGAAAGAGATGTTCTCAGATTGAGATATGGAATTGATGATGGAAGAATGAAAACCCTTGAAGAAATTGGTCAAATTTTTGATGTAACTAGAGAAAGAATTAGACAAATAGAAGCAAAAGCCTTAAGAAAACTTAGACATCCAAATAGAAATGGTGTTTTAAAAGAATATATAAAATAAAAAAAGTTAAGTATAATTTTCAGCTTTAGAAACTTGCAAAAGAATAGCTTAAAATAGATTCGACTTTATTTTAATTCAAACTCAAAATAATATTTAATGACTAATTTTAAGCTGAAAATAGCTAGTAGAAGAAGCAAACTAGCAATGGTTCAAACTTTATGGGTTAAAGAACAATTAGAGAGCAATATTCCCAATTTAGAGGTATCTATAGAAGCCATGGCAACTCAAGGTGACAAAATCCTCGATGTAGCCTTAGCAAAAATAGGCGATAAAGGCTTATTTACAAAAGAACTTGAAGCACAAATGCTCGTAGGACATGCAGATATAGCTGTACATTCTCTGAAAGATTTACCAACCAATTTGCCTAATGGCCTTAAATTAGGATGCATTACAAAAAGGGAGGATCCTGCAGATGCTTTAGTAGTAAACAAAAAAAATGACTGTTATAAACTAGAAACCTTACCTGAAGGTTCGATTGTTGGAACAAGCTCTCTAAGAAGACTCGCACAATTAAGAAATAAGTACCCACATCTTGTTTTCAAAGATATCAGGGGAAATGTTATTACAAGAATTGAAAAATTAGATACAGGAGAATTTGATTGTATAATTCTTGCAGCCGCGGGTTTAAAGAGATTAGGCTTTGAATCAAGAATTCACCAGATTATCCCAAGTGAAATTTCCCTTCATGCCGTTGGCCAAGGAGCACTAGGCATTGAATGTAAATCTGATGATAAAAAAGTTTTAGAAATTATAAATATCTTAGAAGATAAACCCACCAGTCAAAGATGTCTAGCAGAAAGGGCTTTTTTAAGAGAGCTTGAAGGTGGATGCCAAGTACCAATAGGTGTGAATAGTAAAATTCAGAATGAACAACTTTGCCTTACTGGTATGGTTGCATCTCTTGATGGAGAAAGGCTTATTAAAGATCAATATATTGGCAAAATTAATGATCCCGAAAAAGTAGGCAAAGAACTAGCTAAAAAATTAAAACAGCAAGGTGCCGGAGAAATACTAAACGAAATATTTAAAAAATTTAGAGAAAAATAAAATTTGTTAATTTACTAATTTAGGATCAATTTCTTTTTTGTATCTCTCTTCACAATCTTTAATCACTTTAACAGCTTCTTGTATCCCAAAAAAACCATTTACAGTACATGTTCCTGGTTTTTTTAGATCTTTGTAATGCTCCCAATAATACTTTGTTTCTTTTAACCAATGATCTCCAAGGTCTTCATAACTTGAGATATGATCCATTCTTTTATCATCCGCGAGAACCGCTATTACCTTATCATCCACCTCTCCACCATCATCAAATTTCATCACTCCAATAATCCTTGCTTCCACAATAGATCCGGGTATCAATGGCTCAGCTACTCCAACAATTTCTATATCAAGTGGATCTCCATCTTCATCCCATGTCCTTGGAATACATCCATAAGCAAAAGGATACGCAAGCGATGAATAACCTACCCTATCAAGTTTAAGATGGCCCGTTTCTGTAATTAATTCATATTTATTAATGGTATTAGAGTTCAATTCAACAATAGTGTTTATTATTGTATTTGAGCTATCAGTGAAAGCATTTAGTATATGCAATAAATTTGGGGTAACCCTGCTTGGGGGCTGATTTAGATTTGCCATCAAGAAATTATTTTTGTTTATCTTACATCCTCACACCTAACCAAATTCTTTAAAAGTAATGTTTCAGCAAAAATCATTTATTTTTGACCTTAAATGATTAATAAAATATTTTGGCGATAGTTCTTCATTAGTTACAGCTCTTACCAACTCCATACAATTAACTGATCTGCCATATTTATGTATATTATTTTTTAACCAAAAGATGATCTTTTGATATTCACCATTTTCAATTAAGCTGTCAATCAAACCTATGTCTCTTTCCATTTGAGAAGATATTTGCGCACTAATAACATGTCCTAACAAATATGAGGGAAAATATCCAAACGCCCCTTCACTCCAATGAACATCTTGAAGACAACCTTCTGAATCATTAGATGGTTTAATTCCTAGTAGTTCATCATATCTTTTATTCCATTCTGTTGGAATATCTTCAGCAGGTAACCCTCTTTCAATTAAATCTATTTCAAGTTCGGTTCTTATTAATATGTGTAAGCCATAAGTCAATTCATCCGCTTCAACCCTATTTAATCCTGCTTCCAAATGATTAATAGATTTCCATAGTTCACAATAATTATTAAGAGAACATCCAGCCGAAACAAATTTTTTAAAAAATCTTTTTGAAAAAGATTTGGATTTAACTATTCTATTCTCCCAAAATAAAGATTGACTTTCATGAATACCCATAGAGGTTGCTTGACCTAAAGGCCAAGCAAACCATTGATGACTTTGAGATGGCAAACCCTGCTCATAAATAGAATGTCCCCACTCATGCGCAGTTGCTAAAAAACTTGATAATGGTTCACCTTCAACAATTCTTGTAGTGATCCTAAAATCATTAGGACCCAATGTTATCGAGAAAGGATGGGGAGATTGTCCAACAACAACGAGATCTCTATCTCTTCCAAACTCGTCAAGTAATTTAGAACATAAATTTTTTTGAGATTCTGGACTTAAATCCCAATGATTTTTTTGGAACTTGTTAGTTGCTCTAATCAAGCCTGGGATGGTTTCTTTCAAAGGTTGAAAAATTTTATTCAACCATTTCAAATTTAATTCAGGCTCAAAGGGTTGGGCTAATGTTTCCCAAGGTGAACATTGAATAGATATTTGTTTTGCCTCTTCAATCCGCAATTTAACTAATTCTTCAAAGAAAGGAAGAAAAATTTTAAAATCTGATTTTTCCTTAGCTTCTTGCCAGCTTTCATACCCTTTAGATTTTGCCTTTGCTAGAGACTCAACTAATTTAGGATCTAAATTTCTTTCTCTATTAAATTCCTTCAATAAAAGACTAATATTTCTTTCTTTATCTTTTATGAAAAGTTGATTATCGGAATTTCGTTCAATATCTGCTAATTCATTTTTAGCAGATTGTATTAAATTAGAAAATTCCTCGGAAGAATTTCTTTCATGCAATACTTTTGCAATATAAGTAAGTTGTTCAGACCTCCAAGAAGCACCTTTCTTAGGCATTCCAGTATTCTGATCCCAATAAAGTGTATTTTGGATTGAACCTAATATTTGTGTTTCTTTAAGGTAAGCACCCAGCTTATTCCAATGAGTTTCAGCCAAAGATTTAAATGGAAACTAAATTTATCTTAAGATAAAAATTTTAATGTCTGCAGTAAAACATGCATCTTTGTCCATAATAGGATATTGATTAATTAAGTTTTAACTTATATGGAACAAATATTTTCAAAATTAAAATTTATAACCCATGGCGAGGGTTTTATTGATATCACATATGATTTAAATTTATGTGTTGAAAAAAATAATTTTCATTCCGGAATTTTAAATTTAACTTCACTTCATACAAGTTGCAGTTTAACTATTAATGAGAACGCAGATCCAAATGTACTGAGGGACCTAAAAAAGTATATGCAATCGATAGTTCCCTATGATTCTTACTTAACCTTATCAAAAAATAGAGAAGAAATATCCTATAAACATTATCAAGAAGGGGCTGACGATATGCCAGCACATATTAAAACATCCCTAACAAACACTTGTTTATCTTTGAGTTTTCAAGACGGAAAAATTATGCTTGGCACATGGCAAGCAGTTTATTTATGGGAACATCGATTTGATCAAAAGGAAAGAATCATAAATGTACATATAATTGGTGAGAAAAAGTGAGATATTTATAATGTAATAAGTCAGATTTCTTACTTAAATGGAACCCTACATTTTGCAAGATGAAGAATTGAATAAATTAGTTGTCAAAATACCTGGCTGGGAAATTAAATCTAAACAAATCCAAAGAGAATTTAACTTCTCTAATTTCATTGAAGCCTTTGCTTTTATGACTAAGGTTGCTTTAATCTGTGAAAAATATAATCATCATCCTAACTGGGAGAATGTTTATGCAAAAGTAATAATTAAATTAAATACACATGATCTAGGAGGTATTACGAATCTGGATCAAACATTAGCTTCGGAAATCAACAAAATTTTCGATCAATAAAAATATAAACTTGTTTTCAACTATTCAAAATGTCTAAAAATTTATTGCCAGTTACTATTATTAGTGGATTTTTAGGTTCTGGCAAAACTACACTTCTAAATCATATTTTAAAAAATCAAGTTGGTATTAAAACAGCTGTTTTAGTTAACGAATTTGGAGAGATCGGAATAGATAATGACTTAATAATAGAAGGCTCAGAAGATATGATCGAATTAAATAATGGATGTATATGTTGCTCTATCAATGGCGAATTATTAAATACCGTATCCAAAGTTTTAGAAAGAGCTGAAAAATTAGACTATTTGATTGTTGAAACAACTGGATTAGCAGATCCATTACCAGTAGCCATGACTTTTGCGGCTGGTGATCTTAGAGAAAAAGTAAGATTAGATTCGATAATCACTGTCATTGATGGAGAAAATTTTGATTTTGAAATTAATAATACAAGTGTTGCCTATTCTCAAATTTTATACGGAGATATCCTTCTTCTTAATAAATCTGATTTAGTAAATGAAAAACAATTAAAGAAAATAGAGGAGTTTATAAATAAAATTAAAAAAGAACCAAGGATTTTGAGATCAACTAATAGTGAAGTTGCATTACATACAATAATGAGCGTGGGGCTATTTGAGACGGATAATTTTGAATTCGAGAAAAATAAAAAAAATATAGAACAAAATTCAAAAGATAACTCTTCTCATTCCCACGATCACTCTTCTCATTCCCACGATCACTCTTCTCATTCCCACGATTTGATCAATAATATCGAGGGTTTTACCTCAGTTTCATATGAGACATTTGAACCATTTTCTTTAAGGAAGTTTCAATATTTCTTAGATAATCAAATCTCACAAAATGTATTTAGAGCAAAAGGAATATTATGGTTTATGGAAAGTGAAAGAAAACACATTTTTCACCTATCTGGAAAGCGGTTTTCTCTAGATGATGAGGAATGGACAAAAGAAAAATCTAACAAGATAGTATTAATTGGGAAAAACTTAGATCACCAAACTATTAAAAATCAACTGTCATCATGTAGATTTAATTCAGATTAGAGTTCATATTAGGATTTAATTAATTTTTGAAAATACGCATTAAAGGGTTTAAAAAAACACTAACAGAATTAAATTTTCTTTATTTCACTTCGTTTATTGTTTCACTCTTAGTAATCATTCCAATTTCCAATTTTCTTCTAGAGGGAATTGATTACATTATTAGTGGAAATTTTTCATTAGGCATTGCTGGAGGAGAAGAGGTATTAGGCACTTTAAAAGTTCTAATATTGACAAGTTTTTTTGGCGGCGGGTTAGGAACTTTGAATGGATGGTTACTTTCGAATTGTGATTTTAAGTTCAGAAAAGTTCTCCGTATTTGTCAGCTAGTTCCACTAGCGGCACCAGCATATCTAATAACAGCTATTTTGCAGGATTTAGGAAGTATTTTTGGGTATCAAGTAACTGGTTTATGGTGGGGGGTATTAATACTTTCAATTTCTACTTATCCATATGTATTCATTCTTGCTAACGAAAGTTTTAATAAATTTGGAGTTAATCAAATCAATGCTAGTAGAGGATTAGGAGTAGGGCCTTGGAGCAGCTTCTTTAAAATCGCATTCCCAATGGCGTTACCAGCACTAATAACAGGAATAAGCTTAATGTGTATGGAAGTAATGAATGAGTTAGGTACATTTGCATTATTAAACATACCAAGTATTTCTACTGGTATAGCTGAAAATTGGATAATTGAAGGTAATCCAAAAAGTGCTACTGGATTATCTTTGGTAGCCTTATTAATGATTTTCACTTTAATTATTTTCGAAAAGTTATCAAGAAAAAGATCAAAGAGGTGGAGTGAAAATCCTGCATCAAAAGATTCTCAAGGATGGGAATTAAACAAAACTAGAGCTTTTTTAGCAATAATCATATCTTTATTTCCTCCAATTTTCTCTTTTGGGATTCCATGTTTTTGGGTTCTACTCAATATAGATCTAATTCAAAAAGGGTTATCTATAGAATTACTTAGCCTATCATTAAGGACCATAGGTCTAGGACTTTTAACTGCATTAATAGCGATGCTATTCTCCTTAATAATTTCTTTAGTCAGACGCGCAAATAAAAGCTTTTTACTAGGAATACTAACAAATCTTGCGGGAATAGGTTACGCAATCCCAGGTACTGTATTAGCTTTATCTTTAATAAGCATTTCTTCTTCAAAATTTAATTTTATCGCCATTTGCTTACTAATTTGGGGTTATCTTGTCCGATTTCTAACTATCTCTAAGGGTTCTATTGATTCTAGTCTTGAGAGAATTTCTCCTAGTCTTGATGAAGCAGCACTTGGACTAGGAGAGAATTGGCTGGGAATCATCAAAAGAATTCATCTACCTCTTCTCCAAGGACCAATATTCGTAGGATCACTTTTGGTTTTCGTTGACACGATAAAAGAATTACCTATTACCTTTATTTTAAGACCATTCGATTTCGATACATTATCTGTGAGAATTTATCAATATGCTGGAGATGAAAGAATGGTAGAGGCAATATTGCCAGCCATTCTTATCATGACTTTAGGCCTTATTGCATCAATGACATTGATACCAAGTTTAGAGAAAAATCACTAAATTCTTTTAGACACTTTTCTTATTAAGAAAGGTAAGCTTAACAACAAATCTGCCGAGGTAGATATAACCCTAAAATAAACTAAACTTATAAGAATTATATTTTCTGGAATACTTTTGCCAACAAATAAAAGGAGGCAAGCCTCAAAAACGCCAACTCCTCCTGGAGCTGCTGGGACTACCAAGCCTATGGACCATGACAAAGAAAAAATTACTAATAAAAATATGATGTTCAGGGTATTACTTGTATAAAAAGTATTTAAGCAAATATAAAACCCAATAAATTTTGATAAAACAAAACCAATTTCAAGAAATAAAGCTCTAGAAGGGAAAAAAGAAACTATATTTATTCTCTCTTCAAATTGGCCCTTTGAATTTGGAAGTCTCAAAACCTCAAATACTTTCCCCTTAAGAGACCCTAATATTTTTAATATCAAAAAAATAAATTTTCTATTTAAGAATAATAAAGGAAAAATTAAAAAAAAATAAAGTGGTGAAAAAATTAATCCCATTGATGCCAAGAAAAAAGATCCACTCAACATAAAATAAGGTTCTATAAGAGTCGAATAAAAAGCAATCTGTGGATTACTTATTTTTTTTATAAAATTAAATCTTTCAACAAAATGCCAAACCCCTCCTGGAACATATTTAAGAATATTGGTTAAAACATAGAAGGAAACTAAATTATTACTTTTAAATTCTTTCCCGAACCATTTAACTATATATTTCCATGCATACGCGTTTAAGTAAATACTTAAAACACAAAATAAAAATGAAAAAACTAGATTAATTCCATTTCTTTCTAAATTGATATCAAAAGAAACTTGATCAATATTATCAAAAAAATAGATGCAAAAATATAACAAGCTTGAAATAAAGAAAATATTCTTTAAATTTCCAAAATTAATTTTTTTAATGAGTTTCGAATGTTGTTGATTACTTATATTAAATCTCATTTCCAGTTTTCAAATGCTTTAAATTTATTACTTGATTCTTTTATTATTTTTCTTATTTCGTAAGTTGATATTTTATGCTCTAAATTTAATCTTAAAACCTCATCATTTTCTGGTTTCATAATTATTGATCCGTCTGGTTTCAAAGTTTGTTTAACTTTTATATTCCCAAAAATCGTTGAACATTCTCCTCTACGTCTAAGTAATATCCACCTTGACTGAGTCCTCTCACGAACTCCAATAGTATTGGAATAATCAAACCATAATCGCCTAAAAAATTCTTTTTTCTCTATGGGCAAGATTGCTTGAATAGAAAATCCAATTCTATTTTTTTTCATATTGATAGCTTGATAAGAAACGTCATAAGCTCCCTCGATTCTAAGTTTCTCCAGGAAATTAGATATATCTTCGGATGTTTGGTCATCAATCCATGCTTCTTGAATAATTATCTCTTCACACTTTGGACTAATTTGTTCATTATCATTATCAGAAGAATTATTAAATGAAGCAATTTTATAAACTCTTACCAAATTAGGGAATGGGAAATTAAGGTTCCCAATACCTACTCCATAGGAGTTAATAGAATATTTTGAAGGAGGTTCTAGATAGTCGACTAGATTAGCAAGCAATGCAATACCAGTTGGTGTTGAGAGTTCACCCTCTATTGATGAGCCACAGTTTGATAAAACCTTAATATTTTTTTGTCTTACTAGCTCTATTACAGCAGGAGCTGGTACAGATAATTTACCATGTTCAGTTTGAACAAAACCTTTCCCCAACGTTGGTTCATTACAATATACCCACTTTGGATTTAAGTAATTAAAGGCAGCACATACCCCAATGATATCCACCAATGAATCTATAGCTCCAATTTCATGAAAATGAACATCTTCAGATTTAATGCCATGAACTTTTCCTTCCGCAATTGCTAAAGATTCAAATACTTCATAAATTATTTTTTTTAATTTATCTTCTAAGTGGCCATTTAAAATAAGTTCCTTAATACTTCTCCAAGTTCTTTTGCTAGGACCTGAGTCAATATACTCAACCTTTGCCTTGATGCCTCGGATTGAACAGCTTTTTGATTCCTTAAAGTCCAGTTGATATAAATTCTTTAAACCAAGATCAATAAGTGGCTGTTCAATAACTTTTTTAGGCACCCCTAAATCATAAAAAGCTCCCAACAACATATCTCCAGAGATCCCTGGAGAACATTCAATTAAAATATCATCCATAAATTAAAGATTTCTTGACTGGTAAAATTGAGGCGGAAATCAACCTTTCATCCTAATTTTTTTGAAAGATTTTTTTCAATCACTTCGTACTTTATTAGTTTTAGAGAATTTCCATCTCTGTTGATATCTAAACTTACAAAGCTATGCAGAAGTTCAAGAGAAAGCTCTCCTTTTATGACTAATTTAAAATTTTTATTTTTTAAATTTTTTGACTTTATGGCAGGACAAATTTTAATAACAATTTCTTTCTTTTGAGTATTTACAAAAACTAATTCTCCTCTAACAGAAAAATAATTGTCTTTAAGATCTAATTCTTCTAATAATTTTGAGAAGTTAGTTTTTGAAGAATCATTGGGGAAATCATTCAGTTGGTAGGGATCCCAGATACCTGCAACCTGTAAATGCAAGTTTTGAGTATTTTTATTCTTTGGATAAACAATCCAATAGTAACTTTTATTTAAATCAATATGCTTTTTTAAAAGTGATAAGGCTTTACCAAGTACTACTGTTTCAATTTTTTCATCGTTATTGTCTATTAAATAGCCTCTATTTAATTGCTCACTACTAATGGGAGAAAATTTACCATTAATAATTCCTATTGCTCTATGCTGTAATTGATTTGTAACTTTTGGGATAGGGTTTTTTAACATATTAAAAATTTGGGAATAACAATTTATCGTATTAAATTTCTTAATTTTCCTCAATACTTTTAAAGGACTTTAACGCATCGTCAATCGCATCAGAAGGATCAGTAGCATCATTCAAACTATTTTGTCTCCTAATCATTTCCACAAGTTCAAAAGGATTAGTTGGAATAACTGAACTATCATCTTCTGTTTTAGTTGAGGCATCAATTTCTATTTCTTCAAATAAATATTCAGCATTTAGGTAATCACCTTTCAAGGAAATTAATAAAGTAAAAAAAATTATAAAAGTTATTTGTCTAGGTAGAATTTTGCAAAAATAATCTTTCATTTTATTTAATTTCAAAATTCTTTAACACCAAAAATTTCTGCTAGTTTAATTTTACATAATTTGGTAGAAATTTGTTAATAGCAACTTGGAATGTAAACTCTATAAGAACCAGACTTTCACAAATAATAGATTGGATTAATAAAGCCAATCCAGATATTCTTTGTTTGCAGGAAACAAAAGTGATGGATAATAGTTTCCCTACTGAACCTTTTGAAAAGTTAGGATACTTTGTAGAGGTCTACGGGCAAAAATCATACAATGGTGTAGCTATTATTTCTAAAATAAAGCCAGAAAATGTTAAAAAAGGATTTTACGGTTGTACGGACTTTGATCAAAATATCGAAATTTTCCTAGATCAAAAAAGATTGATTTCTGCGGATATTAATGGCATTAAAATCATAAATGTTTACGTGCCAAACGGATCTTCTCTAGAATCTAATAAATTCGAATACAAAATTAATTGGTTAAATTGTTTATCTTCATTTTTGGATGATCAAGAAAAAAAAGGAGAATTAATTTGCCTTATGGGTGATTTTAATGTTGCTCCTTCTAACTTGGATATTCATGATCCAAAGAAATATGAAGGAGGAATAATGGCATCTGAGATTGAGAGAAATGCACTTAATAATGTTCTGAAAAAAAGATTAATAGATTCGTTTAGGATTTATGAACAAAATACTGGCTATTGGAGTTGGTGGGATTACCGTAACAATGCATTTGAATTAAATAAAGGCTGGAGAATAGACCATATATATATCAGCAAAGAACTTTCATCAAAACTTAAAAGTTGTGTCATAGACAGCTCCCCTAGAGGTAATTTGCGTCCAAGTGATCATGCTCCAGTAATGATAAATCTTAACTTAAACGAAATAAATGCAGATTTTTTTGAGGATGAGGATAATTTCTTCGAAATATGAATAAAATAAATTAAATTTCTTTAATGCTTGAAAACGCTTATTAATAAAGAGTTATCTAAAGTTAGGTTGTTTTTAATAATAATTTCTTTAAAATTAATAATTTACAATCCAAACTATCGCAATAAAAATATCATAATGTAGAATTTCAATCTGATTGACAAATTTTTTTCTTATTTCTAATTTAGAACATGACTAGATTTTTCTCAAAACATCACTTAGCTAAATTGTGACTGACATATTAAATTACACAAAATCAGAAGAAATTTTCTCTGCCGCCCAAGAACTTATGCCAGGAGGAGTAAGCTCTCCAGTAAGAGCTTTTAAGTCTGTAGGAGGTCAGCCAATTGTTTTTGATAGAGTCAAAGGTCCTTTCGCTTGGGATATTGATGGAAATAGATATATTGACTACATAGGTAGCTGGGGACCTGCTATATGCGGACATGCCCACCCTGAAGTTACAACGGCATTACAGGAAGCAATTGAGAAAGGCACAAGCTTTGGTGCTCCATGCGTTCTAGAGAACAAACTTGCTGAAATGGTAATAGATGCAGTCCCATCTGTAGAAATGGTTAGATTTGTTAACAGTGGAACTGAAGCATGCATGGCTGTTTTGAGACTCATGCGAGCATTTACTGGAAGAGATAAAGTTATTAAATTTGATGGTTGCTATCACGGTCATGCGGATATGTTTTTAGTGAAAGCAGGATCAGGTGTAGCCACTCTGGGTTTACCAGATTCTCCAGGTGTTCCACGGACAACAACTGCTAACACACTTACTGCTCCCTACAACGACCTTGAAGCAGTAAAAAAATTATTTTCTGAAAATCCTGATGCCATTTCGGGGGTTATTCTTGAGCCTATCGTTGGTAATGCTGGATTTATTACTCCAGAACCTGGATTTTTGGAGGGATTAAGGGAATTAACTACTGAAAATGGATCCTTATTAGTTTTTGACGAAGTAATGACTGGATTCAGAATAAGTTATGGAGGAGCTCAAGAAAAGTTTGGGGTTACTCCTGATTTAACAACCCTTGGGAAAGTAATTGGTGGAGGCCTGCCTGTTGGGGCTTATGGAGGCAAGAAAGAAATAATGTCAATGGTAGCCCCTTCAGGGCCGGTATACCAAGCAGGCACTTTGAGCGGCAATCCACTGGCAATGACTGCTGGAATAAAAACTCTTGAACTGCTCAAACAAGATGGTACTTACGATAAACTTGAATCAACAACTTCTAGATTAATAGAAGGAATAATTCAGTCAGCAGAAAATAACGGTATTGCTATTAACGGTGGAAATGTAAGTGCTATGTTTGGATTTTTCTTATGCGATGGGCCAGTTAGGAACTTTGATGAAGCAAAAACAAATGATGCCGAACTTTTTGGAAAGTTGCATAGAGAAATGCTTCGACGAGGAATTTACCTAGCCCCAAGCCCCTTTGAAGCTGGTTTTACATCACTAGCTCATAGCGAAGAAGAAATTGATAAAACTATTGAAGCTTTTGACGAATCTTTTAATGCAATTAAAAAATAATCATTTACTAGTCTTTCCCTAAGGAAAATAAGTAAATGATAAAAGAGTTTAGAAAGATCTTTTTGTAAATAATTATCTTCTACCACCAACTATTACTGGTGGAGTACCTCCTTCTGAACCTGGCAAGCCAGGAACAACTTGAGTACTGCCATCCCATTTGTCGAGAAATAATTTAAAAAGTACTTGATCGTCGAGACTTCTATTTAATGTCTCATATCTAAGTGCTTCTTGTTCAGCAATTTCAACTTCAGTCTTTGCTCTTAATAATTGCTGACCAGCTATTTGCTTTTGTTCAATCGCAGCTCTGTATTCTTCAGCGATCTCTAATCCAGTGAGATCTAAACTTTTAACATCTACATAATCGAATGAATTTAATTCTTTTGCAACGGTATCACCTACTTTTTCAGAAATTACTGCAAATTCAGTAGCAATTGTTTCTAGCTCATATTGAGAAAAAACTGATTTTAGAGCTTTTAGCAAAGATGGCTGAACAATTTTCTGATAAACATCGCTATTTCTGCTTGCAATTGTTGCGAAGATCCTTCCTGCCTCATTAGGTTTTACTGAATACTTAACAGTAGCTGTAGCTCTAATAACTTGAAGATCTTTAGTTAGAGTTTCAAATTTTTCTGGTTGAACTTGAGTTTTTATATCAAATGGATATACAGACTGAACAAATGGAAGTTTAAAGTTTAAACCAGCTCTCCTAGAGGGACCACTCACTTTCCCTAGTGTTGTAATTACTGCAACTTGTCCAGAAGGTACAACAAATAATGATTGGGTGAGCAAAAGAAAGCCAGTAAAAGACAATACAATCAGTAATGTTGCTGTCCCACCAGGACCTGTTGGTGTGACATTTTTAAAGGATGTTGACATTAAGTTTATTATTTTAATTAATCATATTTAAATAGATTAATTAGTGCATTAGTAAGACATTTAATTAAAATATTTTTTTAATAATTATAAATCTAAATATAGATTTAAATTAATAGATATTTGATTTAAATTCTTGCAAAAGTTCTAAATAAAGATCCTCATCTATTTCCCTGATATCATATTCAGAAGGTAACACACCATGCTTATGCTCATGTACCGCCATCCAACAAAATTTCTCTATTTCTTCTTTTGAAAAACGAGGATATTCTTTTACATTCTTAATCAATGAGTTAATGAGAGATTTTGAATAATCTGACATATTTTTAAAATAATATTGCTAAATATTTTACCTAAAGTTATTAGCTTTTAGAGGAATGTTCAAAGACTCCTCCAACTCACTAACAAGCTTAATTGCCAATTGAAGATCATTTTTGCTCTTACTAGCAACTCTGAGTGTTTCTCCATTGATACTGACATTAATTTTTTTAATTTGATCTCTAATATTTTTACTGATTTTTTTTGCAATTTCTTGTTTAATTCCTTGTTTTAATAAAATTGTCTGTTTAATTCTATTACCACTAACTATTTCAATGTCACCGTAGTCAAATATTTTTAAGGATAAGTTTCTTTTTATTGCCTTTTGTCTAATTATGTCATTAACAGCATTCAAAGTAAGTTCGCTATTGGTGATTACAAAAATATTTTCTTTTTCTAAATCAACTGAAGTATCCGTGCATTTCAAATCGTAACGCTGGGAAATTTCCCTTTTAACTTGATCCAAAGTATTGACTAATTCTTGTCTATCAAAATCAGAAACTACATCAAATGAAAAACTTTCTGCCATAGTAAATTATTAAACGCTAAATATTATTAGCATAAATCATCTTTTCATTAGGGGAAATGGGTTAATTTAATCAAAAAATAACAAACTAACAACTTTGCCCATTTCTTCAGCACATCTACAACTATTAAGCAAAGTTTCACTATCGTGAAAGGCAAAGCATATTAATTGATCGCACCTAGTAATAATTTCTTGATTACAAAGACTACTCGCAAGCGGCAAAGGTAATTCATCATTTTCACTTTTTTCAACCAAATGCATAACCCTCTCAAGTTGATCCTTTATTTCGGGTATTTGTCTATCAAGACTTTGTGGTAATAAAACAGTTAATAATGAAGGATTAATATCTAAAACAGCTCGAATAACAGCTGCATTAACACCTTGAGATCCAGACGTAAGAATATTATGTCCTTCCTCTGCTAAAGACCTTGCTATCAACTCAATTAAATGGATATCTACAACCGGTACGTGTCTACTACCTAAAAAAGCAATTCTCCTTTTCCCATTATCTTGGAGTTTTGCAAGTTCTTGAGCTAAGGCATCAACACCTTCAGTTGCTGGTAGATCTAAAGAGCGACTCAAAATAATAAAGTTCCTATATTTGAAATTAGCATTTATCTGAAAAATTGCAGGGAAAATCTATCTTTTCGAGAATTCTTTTTAGATTTACATGCTCTTGAACTAATTGAATAGCATAAGAAGCTTTAATTGATTCATGTATTCTGACATGACCAAAAGCTTGTTCAATAATTTCCACAGAGGAAAGAGTATCTAATTCCACCTTTAAAATTGGCACCTCCAATTCTTCCGCTCTATGAATCAATTGTGACAAAGGATCTCCTAAGCCAGTTAAAATAAGGCATTGTGTCGAAGCCTCCAAAGCAGCAAGTTGGATATCAGTTCTATCAGCACCAGTAACTACAGCCATATTTCGTCTTCTCCTGAAAAATTCCATTGCAGAATTCACCCCCATTGCACCAATACTTAATGTTTCTACAAGCAATTGATCTTTTTCAGGGCAACAAATTACTTGGGCATCTAGTCTTCTTACAAGCTCACCTACGGTGACACTTCTAAGAAGTGGTGATTTAGGCATCACTCCAAACACTTCAATATCCAGATCTTTAAGAGAGGGTATTATTTCATTTTTAACTTTTTCGACTTCTTGCGGCAAAACTCCATTTAATACAACTCCAGCCAATTTCTCACCTAATTGTTTTTTCGCATCAAGTAATGCATCCACACTTTTACAATCTTCCCATAAATTCACAATTAAAACTTTCGCATCTAAATCCTTAGCTAGTTGTGGGAGACTTAAGCCATAAATCATACCCTCATGAAGACTTCCTGCTGCTTCTAAAATATTTAGACCTTCAAAATCATCATTAACCAATCCTTCAATCTGATCAAAACCTTTTCCTGGGAGCAAGTCTTTATTGAAGATTCTTTTTTCAGCTGAGATATTATCCAATAATCCTACTGAAGAAATTAAATTCTCCTCTTCGATATTTAATGTAGATCCAATAAACTTAACATCATCATCTATTAATCCTTCATAAGACATTGAGGGGAGATTAGTAAGTTCAATACATGTTGCTAGAGGTTTTCCAATGCGTACTTTTTTTTTCTTCTGTAAAAGTTTTTTTGCTATCCCGAGAACCATTGCAGACTTACCACTAAATGGCTCACATGAACCAATTAATAATATATCGCTCATAATTAAACAAATTATTTATTAATAGGTTTAAGATAATATTTTTTTTAGAACTAAACAAATATTTATTTATGAGTTTTAATCAAATAAAAAAATAAATAATCTTTTTTTGGTAAATTTATTTTAATTCTTTGGTATTTCATAAAAATCAAGCAAAATGATAAATCCAACCAAAAACAAAAAAATAATAGGGATTACTGGAGCTTCAGGTGCGCTAGGGAAAGAATTAACAAAGTTGTTTCGTCAAAAAGGATATAAAGTGATTGGATTTACTCATAGTAAAACTAATTATGAAATAAATCTTGAATCTCCAAATGAATGGATTAAATGGGAATGTGGAAAGGAGTCGTCATTAGAAAAACAATTAGAAAATATAGACATTTTAATTTTGAACCATGGTATCTATGATTTGAGTAGAGAAAATTCCAATTATGAAAACTCTATAGAGATAAATGCATTAAGCAAATTCAAATTTTTAAATTTATTTGAAGATATTGCTCTAAGAAATGATTCACTAATAAAAAAAGAGATTTGGATAAATACATCTGAAGCAGAAATATTACCCGCCCTAAATCCGTCATATGAGATTAGCAAATCCCTAATTGGTCAATTAGTTTCTTTCAAAAAAAATCTTCTGGACAAAAATACAAAGCAAAAATTAATAATAAAAAAAATCATCTTAGGGCCTTTTAAATCAGAACTAAATCCTCTCGGAATAATGAGTCCTAAATTTGTTTCTAAAAAAATTTATGATTTAGCCAATTCAAACAATTATTTAGTAATAATTAGTCCAAACCCTTTAACCTACATACTTTTCCCATTGAAAGAATTTTTTAACTTTTTGTATTGCCAAATTATCTACAAGTACAAATCCTAGTGTCTAGAAATCTCGATCTGTCAATATTTCAATACCATCTTTTAAAACAACTATTGTATGTTCCCATTGGGCCGATAGTTTTCCATCTTTTGTTATTACGGTCCATCTATCATTAAGTGTTTTGCAAGATTTAGTCCCTTCATTAACAATAGGTTCTACTGCTAATGTCATGCCTTCACGAAGGACGACGTTTGGCAATTCTCTGGTCCTAAAATTAAATACCGATGGTTCTTCATGAAGGTTTCTTCCTACTCCATGACCTGTGTAGTCTTCTACAACACTAAAGCCATTTTTTACAACAATATCTTCGATTTCCCCAGCTACATCCAGAAGTGTATTCCCTGCCTTGATTTTCGAAAGCCCCGCATACAATGCTTCATAAGCTATGTCACTAAGTTTTTGAGCCTTTGAACTAACTTCTCCTACGCAAATTGATATACAACTATCTCCATGGAAACCATCTAAATATGCCCCTGTATCAATTTTAACCAAATCACCATTTTTAATTATTTTATTTTTACTTGGAATCCCGTGGACAACCTCATTATTAATACTAGAACAAATACTAGAAGGGAATCCATGGTAGCCCTTGAAACTTGGCACAGCTCCAAAACTTTTTATCCTCTTTTCTGCGAAATCATCTAAATCTTTTGTACTCATTCCAGGTTTAATTAAATCATTAATTTCCCTCAAAACAGTTGCTACAATCTTGCTAGATTTTTTCATCAAATTTATTTCCCTTGAAGACTTTATTTCGATTCCTCTTCTCCTCTGAATAAAAGGAACTTGATCATTAGCTTTGGAATTATTTTTATTTAACAAAAGATCTGCAAAATGTCTCATTGGAATAAATAATAGTAATAGGTAAATATCTTCAAGATAGCCTTTATTGTCTTGGATACCTTAAATCTATCAATAACAAAAGAAAAGAAACAAAAATGAAAACTTTATTTAATTCTAGACAATTTCATAAGTCATTGGCGCCTTGGGTTTTTCTTCCATTATTTATATCTTCAATTACTGGTCTTCTTTATAGGGTTTCAAAAGATTTACTAGGTTACTCTAGAGAAGACGTTCATTGGTTAATGTCTCTACATGAGGGCGAATGGCTTGGAGATAATGGAGAACTGATATACGTAATATTTAATTCCCTTGGAGTTTTATGGATGCTCGTCACAGGATTCCAAATGTTTTCAAAAACAATTTCATTTACCAAAAAGGTTACTAAAGGCGAGTCAAAAGGTTAAGATATAGAACTTGTAGGACAATAAAGACCAAAATGGCCAAAGAGAAACAAGAGAAGGAATTAGAAACCGGCATTAAAGCTGACGCATCAGTTGATGTAGCAGTTGAACAAAAAGAAAAAAATACGGTTTCTGAGACTACGCAAACCTTAAGCGCATCGAATCTTATTAAGGAATTTGAGAATGAACAATTAAAAAAAGAATTACCTGAAATATATGTTGGGGACACTGTTAAAGTTGGAGTAAAGATTACAGAAGGTAATAAAGAAAGAGTCCAACCTTATGAAGGAGTTGTAATAGCAAAAAGGCATGGGGGTATCAACCAGACTATTACAGTTAGAAGAATTTTTCAGGGTATAGGTGTTGAAAGAGTATTTATGCTACATAGTCCACAGGTTGCCTCTCTAAAAGTTGAACGTAGAGGTAAAGTAAGAAGAGCTAAGTTATTCTATCTGAGAGATAGAGTAGGAAAAGCTACTCGCGTAAAACAACGCTTTGATCGATAAAGTTGTAAATTGTTCAACTTATTGGTCACAAAGACGCTTATAATTAATTAGATGCGTCGTTAGTTCAGTTGGTAGAACGCAGGTCTCCAAAACCTGATGTCGGGGGTTCAAGTCCTCCACGACGCGTTTGATCAACATTATGTAAATCATTTTTTCATAAGATGGAGTTAGATCTTCAACCTGGGGACGTAGTTAAAGTCCTCGAATCAGCAGCTTTAGGATGGGTTCGTGCAAGAGTCATCAGAGTTAAGTCTGGTGGGAGAGTTGTCGTACAAAGTGACCAAGGCAGAGAATTTACTGCAAGAGGCAACCAAGTTAGGTTAATAGAACCTGCTGGTTTTAGACCTCAAAAATAAATAGTTGTTTTACAAAGGCAGCTGTAAAACTAACTATTTCTGTAAATCCTCAAATTAATAAATTTTTTTTATTACAACACCATAAATTAAGTATTATGATCTGATAATTTTAAGAATGAAGTTCTAAATAAATTTAGAACAAAACTTTGGGACCGTAGTTCAACTGGTTAGAGCACCGCCCTGTCACGGCGGAAGTTGCGGGTTCGAATCCCGTCGGTCCCGTTTTTTCTAAAAGAAATTTGGAAAAACGTTTAAGACTAGCCCCGAGTCCAACGGGTTTATTTCATATTGGGACAGCGCGAACAGCACTATTCAACTGGTTGTATGCACATAAAATAGGTGGAAAATTTCTTATCAGGATAGAAGATACAGATTTTCTTCGATCTAAATCTGAATTTACAAAAAATATATTAGAAGGCTTAAAATGGCTTGGACTTAGATGGGATGAAGAACCTATAAAGCAAAGTGACCGAATTATGATTCACAAAAGTTATATCAAAAAGCTTATAGAATGTGGAGCTGCATATAGGTGCTTTACAACAGAAGATGAAATTTCTGAATTAAGAGAAAAACAAAAAAAGAAAGGATTACCGCCAAAGCATGATAATAGACACAGAAGTCTTTCAAAAAAAGAAATTGAAACATTCATATCCCAAGGTAGGACTTCAGTAATAAGGTTTAAGATTGATGAAAAAATTCAAATTAAATGGGTAGATCAGATAAGAGGCGAAATCAAATGGCAAGGAAAGGATTTGGGTGGTGATTTAGTTTTGTCAAGAAGGGCAAAAGGATATGAGATTGGAGATCCTTTGTATAATCTTGCAGTTGTAGTTGATGATAATTTCATGAAAATTACTCATGTTGTAAGGGGTGAAGATCACATTTCAAACACTGCAAAACAAATATTGATTTATAAAGCATTAAATTTTAAATTGCCAATTTTTTCGCATACACCCTTAATACTAAATAGTGAAGGGAAAAAATTATCTAAGAGAGATTGCGTAACTTCAATCGACGAATTTAAAGAAATGGGATATTTACCTGAGGCCTTATCGAACTATATGGCCTTCTTAGGTTGGTCTCCAAAATCTGCTGACAGAGAAATACTTTCACTTGAAGAGATATCTGAAATTTTTGACTTATCAGAAATAAATAAAGCTGGAGCCAAATTCAGTTGGGAAAAACTCAACTGGATTAATTCTCAATATATAAAAAATATGGAATCAATAAAGTTAAGTGAGATCATGAGTAAATACTGGGATGATAATGGTTGGGTCCCACCATCTCAAGAATGGGCTCATAAATTAGCAATTTTGCTTAGAGACTCTATGACTCTTTTAAAAGATTCAATTGATCAAGCAAGCCCATTTTTCTCAATACCTAAAATTCAAAAAGAAGGTAAAGATTTTCTGGAAAACAAAGATAGCAAATTATCTTTAAAACTAATCTTAAATTACTTAATTGAGGAAAATACTAAGAAACTAAATAAAGAGAAAGCCACAGAAATAATAAACGAAATCTCAAAAATGCATAATATTAAAAAAGGGATATTAATGAAATCATTAAGAGTAGCCTTTTTTGGATCTCTCAGTGGGCCAGATTTAATTCAAAGTTGGGAGCTTTTTGCAGAGAGTAACACTGATAGAAAGCGAATTGAAAGATGTCTTTAATCAATCTAAATTATTTTTTTGGTCTAATCCAAGCCTATTTGCCAAAGGTTTAGCTGAAAGACCTTGTATCCCTACTGTCATCAATATAGTAAGAAAAACTAAACCTTGGAGACGGCCAGCTCCAAGGATGCCAGCCTGCTCTAATCTGATAGAAAAAAGAGAAGCTACAGCTGCAGTAACGATACCTCTTGGGGCTAACCAAGCTAAAAATATTTTTTCTTTTAAGTTCAATTCTCTCCCCATTGTTGCTATCCCGATAGAGATAGGGCGAACAATTACCATCAACATAAAAACACAAACAACCCCTCCCCAGCCAAGCGGACTTAATTCACCCCAAGAAACGTCAGCGGCCAAAAGAGGAAAAAGAACTGTTATAGCTAATTGAGCTAATTCACCTATTAGATTATCCAATCTCTCCTTATCTATAACTTCTCTTTTGCCTACAAAAAAACCTGCCGCGACTGAAGCCGGCAAGCCAGATTCTGGTAAAAAATATTCGCAAATTCCATACACAAGGAAAATGAATCCAAGAGTAACTTGAAGCTCTATACCAAATGAGGCTTCATTTTTTATTTTTTTTAAAATTTCTGATAGTAACCATCCTGCGCTTAATCCGATTAAAACTCCTCCCCCTAATCTTTGCATTAATGCTACAAATACATCATTAATCCCACGAAGATCCCCTAAAGTCAATTCTAAAAGCAGTAATGCTAGTACTGCGCCAATTGGTTCAAGCAACAACCCCTCAGCTTTTAAAACTTCCGAGAGTGGGGAAGCTAATTTTATTTGTTCCACTAATGGAGAGACAACTGTTGGTCCAGTAGCTAGAACTATGGCACTATATATTCCTCCGACTTGCCATGAGAGGCCAGCCAGCCAATGAGCAATAAAAATTCCAGCTGATAATGAAATAAAAAGTCTTACTAATGAAATTTTCAAAACAGTATTTCTTATATTTCCCTCAGGCAGTTTTAAATTTAAACCTCCTTCAAAAAGAACCAAACAGACCAAAAGCCCCACAATAGTTTCAAGACCTTGCCCAAGATCTAAAGGCTCAACAAGTCCTAATCCTGATCTTCCAATGAATAATCCAGAAAGCAATAAAATAACAACACTTGGGAATCCTGTAAAAGAAGAAAATAATCGAGCGCAAGCACCTGCAAATACAGTTATCCCCCAAAGTAATCCAAGCCTTTCAGGCGTCATATAAAATTATAAATAGTAAAAATATTACCTATTTTGATTAAATCAATAATCTTATCTCTAGTCCAATAAATAGAATACTTTTTAATTTAATTAATTGGCTGAACAAGAGTAATTTTTATTAAATCATTCAAAACTAATTTGAAGAAAATGAATTTTATTTCTACTAAGAAAGCTGGCTTATTAAAGCAATAATCATAAAAATAATTCCTATCCCAACAGTTGCCATCCTTCCATTCCATATTTCAGCTTGAGGGGTAAAACCTCTTTTCCACAAATTCAGTTCCTTTTTATCAACGAAGTTTTTTGTCTCTTTAATCTCGATTTTAGGTTGTTTGTTCATTGAAGTTAGAAAGGAGGATTTTCTTCATAAAGGGTATTTGCTTGTTCAATTGATAGTCTTCCTGCGACACCTAATTTAAGGGAACTTAAATGATCCTTAAATTTGATCCTGAACAACGCCGCCGCTCCAATCATTGCAGCATTATCTGTACAAAGATTAAGGGGAGCTAAATGAACTTTAATAGATTTTTTACTAGCTTCACTAATCATCATTTTTCTTAATGTATTGTTAGCAGCCACTCCCCCAACCACAACAACATTATCCAAGTTATGATCTTCCGCGCATTTTATTGTTCTCTCTACCAAGACCTCTGCCACTACTCTCTCAAAACTTGCAGCAATATCAGGAATTGGAACGGTCTTCCCGTCCAAATTTATTCTCTCAACTAATCTTAGTACGGCAGTTTTTAAACCACTAAAAGAGAAATCATATTTAAGAAATCCACCTTTTTTATCAGAAATCCTACATTTTGGTAAATTAAATTTCATTGGGTCCCCTTTTTTAGCAATCTTTTCAATTGCCGGTCCTCCTGGATAACTAAGACCTAATAGTCTGCCAACTTTATCAAAGGCTTCTCCAGCAGCATCATCAAAACTTTTTCCAAGTCTTTGCATTCCTCTTCTATCATCAACCTTTATCAATTCAGTATGCCCGCCGCTAACAAGTAATGTAAGGAAAGATTTCTTTGGATAGTTTTCTGAAAAAAGAATTGAAGATAAATGCCCCTCTAAATGATGAATTCCCAAAAATGGTTTTGAATGTAACATGCAAAGTGATCTTGCAGTTATAGAACCAACTCTTAAACAACCAACTAATCCAGGAGCTACAGTTGATGCAATATAATCGACTTCCTCAATTTTGATTTTTGATTCTTCTAAAGCCTCATCCAAAACAAAAGGTAACAATTCTAAATGCTTTCTTGCTGCGAGTTCAGGCACAACTCCTCCCCACTTTGAATGATCTTCAATTTGAGAAGCTATAATATTTGAATGTATTTTGAAAGAATCGCCAATATTAGAAACTATTGAGACAGATGTCTCATCACAACTTGTTTCAATAGCTAAAACTTTATGCATTTTTGATTCAACTTGTTCTATTTTAATATTAATTTCTTACTTAACACACTATAAGGAATTAAAGATTGCAACTTATGAAATTCTTTTTTTCAATCATAACCTCAGTTTTTCTGTTCCTCGGAATTACCCCAATTGCTCTAGCTGCAAATGGGCCTGCCTTAAACGCAGATAGAGCTAGCACAGAATATACTGCTTCAGCCCTCACAAAATGCTCTGAAAATCCCAAATTCATTGAGAGATCGAGTTCTGCCACTACACAAAAAGACATAGCAAGATTTGAAAGATACGGAAAAGCATCATGCGGAGATGATGGTCTTCCACATTTAATAATTGGACCTCCTCTTGAGCCTTGGGGAGCACTTCTAAATAGAGGTCATGAAGGAGATTTACTTATTCCTGGAGTATTGTTCATTTACATTGCCGGAATTATAGGTTGGTCAGGAAGAGAGTATCTAATTGAATCAAAAAAGACTAAGAATCCAGCAGATCTAGAGATCATTATTGACCTAGACTTAGCGAGAAAATGTCTTGTGAAAGGAGCGCAATGGCCTCTTCTTGCTAATAAACAAGGAAGAAATGGTGATTTAAGAGAGAAAGATAACAATATTACACTTAATGGTCCTCGCTAAACATCTTTAAACTTTCATAAAAAAATGTTCAAAATTCTAAACACAAAATTTGTCAGATCTGCTCCAGTGGTAGCAGCTATTTGGCTAAGCCTTACAGCTGGAATAATAATTGAATTTAATAGGTTTTTCCCAGATTTATTATTCCATCCAATGAGTTGATAAAGAGAAAATAATCAAGTTTTTATTAACTTGATTATTTTTTTTGCTGTTTCATCAACAATGTGATTTGTTAATGCATAATCAAATTGATTTGATACTGAAATCTCATAATTAGCCCTTAAGAGTCTTTTTTTGATTGCCTCTTCTTTTTCTGTACCTCTATTTCTTATTCTTTTCTCTAACTCTTCTTTATCCGGAGGAAGTAAAAATATTGACAGTGAATTAGGAAACTTATTTTTTATTTGCCTTGCACCCTCTACTTCAATTTCAAGTAGTACGGTGAATCCTTTTTCAATTTTCTCATTAACAGAAGACAAAGGCGTTCCATAGTAGTTTCCAGCGAATTGAGCCCATTCAAGGAACAGGTTTCGTTCAATCATTTCTTTAAACTTTTCTTGATTTAAAAAGTAGTAATTTTCTCCTTCCTTCTCTCCATCTCTAGGTTCTCGAGTAGTTGCAGATATTGAAAGCCAAAAATTTTTTTCTTTACCTAATATTTCTTTAACAACCGTTCCTTTGCCTACCCCGCTGGGGCCAGTAAGGATAATAAGTTTTTTTTGATTTTTCATATTAAATTTTTTACAGTAAAATAAATGTCTTGTGAATTAAGAAGGAATAATGCAAAAAGGTGTTCCACAGATAATGGATATTACATCTATTAGATCTGTCTTGCATTATTTGACAAGAAATATCTTACCTACAAAGTTTGAAACTGCCCAACAACCAGAGCCTAATACAATTCAATTATGTTTCAGAGGAGTTGATTCTCAAACATGGTTAGAAGTTTCATGGAATGGAGACTCTCCTAGAATACTAAAGATAAATAAGCCAGAAAAGATTGGGAGAGAAAGCACACTTTCTAAACAAATAAGATATGGATTAAAGTATATGGCTTTAATTTCGATTGATCAAGATGATTTCGAGAGAGTTATAAAATTTAGTTTTGCAAAAAAACCTGGAGATGAAATTGATAAGTATTTAATTTTTGAATTAATGGGAAAACATAGTAATATTTTTTATCTGGATAATAAACATAAAATAATTGCCGTTGGTAAACAAATTAAATCAAGTCAATCTAGTTTTAGAACAATTTCAACAGGATCAATTTATTCTAACCCTCCAGTCAATCTCAAAAAACAACCTAAAGAAGATGAGTCTTTTCAATCATGGAAAGACTCAATTTCAATAGTACCTGAGTCTTTGAAATACTGTTTAATAAATACCTATCAAGGAGTAAGCCCTATCCTCACAAAACAATTAGAGGTTGTTAGCGCAACTGTTGATCCAGAAATAATGGAAAAAAATATTGATTTCATTAGCAACTCAGACTTAAAGGAGATATTTAAAAATTGGAAGATTTGGATAAACAGGTTTAAAAACAATAACTTTAATTTTTCTACATTCAACAAAGATTTTTATTGCGTTTGGTTTTTTGATAAGGAAATTAATTTCGAAAAAAAAATAGATTTATGCACAAGCTTAGAGAATTATTATGATTATCATCTGAAACAAAAAAAACTTGAATTATTGGAAAAGAAAATTGAAGGGATAATTTTTAAACAGACCAATACTGAGAAAAAGAATTTAAATATTCAATATGATCTTCTGACAAAATCAGAAAACTACGAGATATATAAAGAAAAAGCTGATAATATATTTTCCTCACATGAAATTAAAAAACAAGACATTATAAAGGGACAAAAACTATATAAAAAATCAAAAAAACTAAAGAGATCTAAAGAATTAATAAAAGAAAGATTAAGTATTTACAAAACAAATATAGAGAGATTAGACGAATTCACAACGCTTCTAGAAAATTTAAATTCTTTAAATCATGAGAAACTTTCTATGAGAATCAAACTACTAGAAGAAATTATGGAAGAAATTTGTGACGAGTTTAATATCAATATCAAGAAGCAAAGAGAAGATCAGAAAAGTACATATGAGATAGAGTCTTCACCAATTCAAGTTGACACTCCCACAGGATTAAAGCTTCAGGTAGGTCGAAATATGAGGCAAAATGATTTAATAAGCTTTAAGTTCTCAAAAAAAGGCGATTTATGGTTTCATGCACAGGAATCACCAGGCAGTCATGTGGTTTTGAAGTCTTCATCTCAAGTAGCATCTGAACAAGATCTTCAAATAGCTGCAGATTTAGCTGCTTTGTTTAGTAAGGCAAAAAGAAACATTAAAGTTCCAATTAATTTAGTAAAGATTAAAGATTTGCAAAAAATCAAAAACGGAGGACCGGGTTGCGTTTCCTTTAAAAATGGAGAAATTATTTGGGGAAATCCTACAAGAGGAGAAGATTACATTAAAAAAAATCTTAAAACAGTAATTTAGTTTATAATAAAAAAAATTTTTAAATCTAAATGTTTGATTTTCTTTTAGGCACTCATGAATTTTTAGGAAATCATAGTTTTCCAGAATTTATTGTTGGATATCTATTTGGTGCTGCCTTAATAATTGGAGCTCCTACTGTTTTCTTACTACTTGCCTTCGTAAGCGCTTTAATGAAAACAAATGGGAAAATGGGTGGATATAGAGAATATGAAACATATGGTGAATCATCTTTAAATGATGCCCCTCCTTTCTTATTACCAGATCCAACAAATCCTAAATTAAGCAAATAATTAAGTTAATCGAAAAATAAATTGAACTTTGACAATAGTAGTTTTAAACCTTTTTCTTACACAATTTTTATCAAATAATAATGAGAGGTACAGGTCAAAGTGAAAAAAAATTATCAGATTCGATGACTTTTAGTGAACATTTAGAGGAGCTTCGTCAAAGGATACTAAACTCAATTTACTCAATACTTATTTCAATATTCTTTAGTTTTCTGGTCATAAAGCCATTAATATCTTTTTTAGAAATTCCAGCTGGTGATATTCATTTACTACAACTTGCTCCAGGAGAGTTTTTATTTGTCGCTATTAAAGTTGCAGGTTACAGCGGATTGATAGTTTCTATGCCTTATATTTTTTATCAAATAATATTATTCATTTCTCCTGGTTTAACAAAACAAGAAAAAAGCCTTATCTTGCCTGCAGTTTTTGGTTCAGGTCTTTTATTTTTTTTAGGATTATTTTTTTCATGGTGGATATTAGTCCCTGCAGCAATAAATTTCTTCATTAGTTTCGGTGCTGATATTGTTGAACCAACTTGGTCTATAGAAAGATATTTTGATTTTGTTCTCTTATTAATGTCTAGCACTGCAATTGCTTTTCAATTGCCAGTATTACAATTTATTCTTGGTTCTCTTGGAATAATCACAACAGAAAAAATGATTTCAAATTGGAAGATAGTTGTAATTTCCTCTGCAATATTATCTGCAGTGATTACTCCTTCAACTGACCCATTGACTATGTCATTGCTATCTATATCGATTGTATTTTTATTTTTTGTGGGTACTGGATTAACTTACTTATCAGAAAATATTAAGTCAAAAACTCTTTCATCTTCTCATTAAGATCTAATTGCAAGCTGACAGCTCTACCTAACCTAGGCTTAGCATTGACTTTCTTTAGCCATTCCCTTACTTCTTCTGAATATCCACATCTATTTAAAATCTCGATTTTATCAGCTATCGATTTTTTATATTCATCTTCACTTAAAGGGAATGATTCCTGTCCAAGAAATCCCCACATCATTTGAAAATAAACGAATTTTCCTCTTTTAAAGAGTCTAAAATCATACTTTTTCCCCCAGCGATGAATCAAATAATGTATAACTTCATCTACTAGCAATGGGTTCATTTAAATCAATTAATTAAGACTTCCTAAACTTTTACTTTAAATTATTAAAAGTCCTATCTATTTGCAACAGAAATTGAACAATTTGATCCATAATAACTAATAAATAACAGAACCAAGTAGCGAATGACTCAATTAAGTTCCAATGATGTCCCTTCTATGGGTCGAAGGCAATTTATGAATCTTCTTACATTTGGTACTGCAACTGGTGTAGCTTTAGGAGCTCTTTACCCTGTAGCGAATTATTTCATGCCTCTAAGGGCAGGCGGTGGTGGAGGTGGAACTTCTGCTAAAGATGAATTAGGGAATCCAATAACTAAGACAGGTTGGTTAGCTACCCATCAAGCAGGAGACAGAAGTTTAGTTCAGGGTCTAAAGGGAGATCCAACTTATTTAATAGTTAATGAGGGTGGGGAAATAGGAGAATTTGGTTTAAATGCAATTTGTACTCATTTAGGTTGTGTTGTCCCATGGGATAGTGGTGCTAATAAATTCATATGTCCTTGTCATGGCAGTCAGTACGATACTAACGGGAAGGTAGTAAGAGGGCCTGCGCCTTTATCTTTAGCTCTAGCTCATGTCGATATTGAAGATGATGCTGTACTCGTCAAACAATGGTCAGAAACTGACTTTAGAACTAATGAAAATCCATGGTGGGCATAAAAAAAATGAAAGGTCTTAAAAATCAAATCATGAAAAAAACAAGTTTATTTATCTGTACTTTGCTTTTCATTTCAAGCATTGTATTTTTTCCAGAGATCAGTTTTGCTTATCCATTTTGGGCTCAGCAAAACTACGAATCCCCAAGAGAAGCCACAGGTAAGATAGTATGTGCGAATTGTCATCTAGCTCAGATGCCTACAATTGCAGAGGTTCCACAATCTGTTGGAGCAGACAGTGTTTTCAAAGCTGTAGTCAAAATACCCTACAAAAATGATTTAAAAGAGATAGGGGCTGATGGTTCGGAAGTCCCATTACAAGTTGGTGCTGTTGTAATGCTGCCTGATGGCTTTAAACTTGCTCCACAAGAAAGATGGACCGAAGAAATAAAAGAGGAGACAGAAGGGGTTTATTTCACTAACTACAGTGAAGAAAAAGATAATATCATTATTGTCGGGCCTTTACCTGGCGATACCAATAAAGAAATTGTTTTCCCTGTACTTTCCCCTGACCCATCCACTAATAAAGAATATCACTATGGGAAATACTCGTTACATATTGGAGGCAATAGAGGTAGAGGTCAGGTATATCCAACTGGAGACAAGAGTAATAATGTAGTATTCACTTCTTCCACCTCAGGAACTATAAATTCAATAGAGACAATTGAAGATGGTAGCTATCAAGTCAATATAGAAAACGATAATGGTGAAATAACTACTGAAGCAGTGCCCGTTGGTCCTCAACTTATCGTAAAAGCGCAAGATAAAATTAATGTAGGTGACCCTCTTACTAATGATCCCAACGTTGGTGGGTTTGGACAATTAGATGCTGAGGTTGTACTTCAGAGCCCTTATAGAGTTATTGGATTGATTGCGTTCTTCATTGGTGTAGGCTTAACACAAATACTTTTAGTATTAAAGAAAAAACAAGTAGAAAAAGTGCAAGCAGCAGAGGGTATCTAACTTTCTCTAAATGCTTATACTTCATGCTTTTATACAATCTCCAGGAGAAACTTTTTTAAATTTAGGATTTATAACTATTAGATGGTACGGACTTCTTATTTCGGTTTCAGTTTTAATAGGCCTATTTGTATCTAAAAAACTAGCAAAGGCAAGAAATATTAACCCAGAGTACATTAGTGAAATACTTCCATCATTAATAATCTCTTCAATAATTGGAGCTAGAGCTTATTACGTAATTTTTGAGTGGAGGCAATATAGCGGAGAGTACTTTTTTACTTCTTTTGAACTTTTCAATAACATCATTCAAATACCTTCTTTTCTTGCAGTTTGGGAAGGAGGCATAGCAATCCATGGAGGTCTAATTGGAGGATTAATATCTATTATCTATTTCTGTAAGTCGAAAAAAATTAATTTAAAAACTTTTATTGATATATTAATACCCTCGATTATTCTTGGACAATCAATAGGAAGGTGGGGAAATTTTTTCAATAATGAAGCCTTTGGAGTTCCTACAAATTTGCCTTGGAAATTATTTATACCTATCCAAAATAGACCTTTAGAATTTATTAATTATGAATTTTTTCATCCTACATTTCTCTATGAGTCATTGTGGAATCTTTTGATTTTCATCGTCCTTATTATTACCTTTAATAAACAAAATAAAACAGGTTTTTTCAGGCCTGGCTTTATTAGCTGTCTTTATTTAATTAGTTATAGCTTTGGACGATTCTGGATTGAAGGTTTAAGAACTGACCCACTATGCATTGGTGGACTTCCACCTTTCTGTGATGGCGGTATAAGAATGGCTCAATTTATAAGTATTTTTCTATTAACTTCTGGATTAATTGGAATATTTTTTTTAAGATTGAGAACATATACTGGGAAAAATAGAAAGAATGGATAACAAAATATCCTTTATTGGTGTTGGTCCAGGCGATCCAGAATTATTAACCTTAAAAGCATTAAAAAAGATAAAAATTGCAGATGTCATTATTTGGACTGATTCTCTAATTCCTGAAAAGATTTTAGATTCTGCTAAAGAAGGTTCTGAAAAAATAAAAACGAGTTCACTTAACTTAGAGCAAATCACCTCAATTATGATAGAAAAATTTCAATCAGGGAAAACTGTTATAAGGTTGCATGATGGAGACCCTTGCCTTTTTGGAGCAATTAGAGAGCAAATCGAAAATTTAAAAAATGAAAAAATTGAAATCGAGGTCGTTCCTGGAGTAAGTGCTTTTCAAGTTGCTGCAGCATATCATGAAGCTGAGTTAACCATCCCTGACGTAACTCAAACAATAATTTTAACTAGAGCAGGAGGTCGAACAGGGATGCCCGAAAAAGAATCTCTTAAAGATCTTGCGAAACACAATTCCTCTATATGTCTATATCTAAGTGCTAGGCATGTGAAAAGGTCTCAAGAAATTTTACTAGAGTTTTACCCTCCAGAGACTAAAGTGATAGTTGGATTTAGAGTATCTTGGGATGATGGTTGGACATCATTAATAGAATTAAAAGATATGGAAAAATTTTCTATTCAGAAAAAACTAATTAGAACAACCATTTACATAATTAGCCCAGCAATTAGTAATTCTCAAAAAAGATCTAATCTTTATAATCCATCTTATAAGCATCTCTTTAGGAATAAATAATTTTAAAGTTGATAGAAAAATATTAATTACTATAATTAGTAAAAATTTATCTGCTTTGAAAGAAATAAAATCTGTTTCGGGAATCAACAATAAAGGAGGAGATTCCTCTTTGAAGAAAATCGGAAATTTCATTAAAGAGGCTAGGTTAAGTAAAAATCAATCAATTGAAGAATTGGCTTCCGATTTAAAAATTGGAGCTCATCAACTTGAAGCCATAGAGGAAGGTAATGAAGAAAAACTACCTGAAAAAGTATTTATCAAAGCAATGATTAGACGCATTTCACAGAAGCTAAAACTTGATACAAAATTTTTAATGGATGAATTCAAGACAGAGAGGAAAGAAGTGAAAATTGAAGAAATAGTTGAAGAAGTTTCCAAAAAAAATTATAAATCTAGGCAATCTAAGAATTTTAATCCAATAGGATTCCTAATATTTATCTTAATTTCAGGCTTTCTCGGACTAATCGCCTCGTCCTTAATTTTCAATTTATTTTCAGATTCTTCTCAGAATCAAACTCCAAAACAAGAACTTATTAAAAAAACTAAATAACTTTTAAATCCAAATTCTTTAGTTCTTTTATTACATTTCGGCATAATCCTAAGTTCCATTTTTCAAGAAGAAGATTATGGTTTCTATTTAAAGGTAAAAGTTGAAATGTAAGACTATTTTCCTGCAATTTTATTTGAACTGAGGAGATCACCTTGCCAGGTCTTTGATCAAGAGCTGCTGCTAGTCTCAGGATTAATGACATTTCAAGAACTAATGTTTTATCTTCTTTGGATATTAAATTTTGCCAAGACTCATGTCTTTTCTTGGGTAGAGTCTTCCTATGGTACCGAGCAATTGAAGCAATAATATTTGTTTCTGATTCAGAATATCCCAACAACTCACAATTTTTTATTAAGTACCAAGAGTGTTTGTGATATGAAACAACATTCACGTATTTCCCACAATTATAAAGGTTAGAAGCTGCCCAAAGAAGTTCTTTAGCTTTAGGGTCATTATCACTATGAAAGATATTTTTAGTCTGATCGTATATTTGAAAGGCAATATCGATAACTTTCTCAGCTCTTATACTATCTACCCCAAACTTTCTGGCCTGATGAACAATGGTTGTTTTTCTAATATTGCTTTGAATATTTAACTCGTTTTTTATTATCCCTTTACGAAGCATCCAATCAACAACTAAACCCTCTCTAAGCGCCCTCTCACTAATAGTTAATTCATTAAAGTTCAACATCTCCATTGCAGTTTTTAATATCAATGCTCCTGGAATAATTATTTCTGCTCTTCTCTCAGTTAATGAAGGTATTTTCTTGATTTCTGAAACTGGCAATTTAATTAGTTTTTCCAATACATTCTGTAAACTTTCCCTCTTAAATTTATAACCATGCAACTTTTGTTTTGATTCACCTAAATCATCTGAAATCAAATTTCCTAATGAGGTTGCAGTGCCACTTGTTGCAATCATAGATAAAGGCTTATCTCCCTTAGATCTACTCATTATTTTTCGAACGGATGGTTCTAAAGATCCTTGAACAAAAGTTGTTAAAAAACTCATTCTTTCTGAATTTAAAGACTCTTTATTTAAAAAATCATTCTTAAGTCTTACCGCACCAATTCTCGAACTTGTAAGAGCTATTGCGTCTTTTTTATCTGCAAGTATTAATTCTGTAGATCCTCCTCCAATATCTATGATTACAAAAGTCTGATCTTCAAAAGCCATACCAGAAAGAACACCAAGATAAATTAATCTGGCTTCCTCAGAACCACTTATCATTTCTATTTGAATATCAGTTTCATCAAGAACTCTTCTAATTAAATCTTGACCGTTTGGAGCTTCCCTAACTGCACTTGTTGCTGCTGTTACTATTTGTTTTACTCCATTACTTTTACAATATTCCTTAAATCGCTTAAGAGTAACTAATGTTCTTTGGATTGATTCTTCAGTAAGATTTCCCTCCTCATCTCTTTCTCCAAGACGAGTTGTTGATTTATCAGTGAATTTTATTGAAAATGATTTTAATTCTAGATTAATTTCTGCTATCAAGAGATGTGTAGAGTTAGTTCCTATATCGATCGAAGCTACTAAAATTTGCTTTTCTGGTGAATATCTTAAATCTTGTTTCTTTATCATTTCTTTTTATAAAATGCAGATATCTTTAATCCATTAATAAATATACCCAAGATTGATTATTAATTAATAGAAATCATTTAATCCTAGTAAGATTATTTAAAGTTATGAAATATACAATAGGTCATATGCAAAATAAAAATCGACAAGTTAAATTAAGTACTTTTTTTGAATTATTAAGGTGGAATAAGCCGACTGGAAGAATGATCTTACTTATTCCTGCTGGATGGAGTTTATATTTAACCCCAGAAGCTAATCCAACATTTTTAATGTTGCTAAGAATAATACTGGGAGGACTACTAGTAAGTGGATTAGGCTGCGTGGTTAATGATATTTGGGACAAAAAAATTGATCAAAGAGTTGTTAGGACAAAAAATAGACCTCTAGCTGCAAATAAAATTGGTCTTAAAACAGCCTATTCAATTCTTTTCTTTTTAATTTTATGTAGCTTCTTTTTAACTTTGTCACTACCTCAGCCTGGAAGAATCCTTTCCGTTTCACTTGCTTTTTTAGCTTTACCTATTATTTTAATTTATCCTTCTGCCAAAAGATGGTTTAAATATCCTCAATTAATCTTATCCATATGCTGGGGTTTTGCTGTTTTAATTCCCTGGGCCGCAAATGAAGGCAATTTAAATAGTATTATTTTATTATTTTGCTGGCTAGCTACCATTTTTTGGACTTTTGGCTTTGACACGATTTATGCTTTAGCAGATAAAAAATATGATATCAAAATTGGAATAAATAGTTCCGCTGTTAACCTCCAGAACAATACAAGAATAACTATTCAAATTTGCTATTTTTTAACTTCTTGTTTTCTCGCATTATGCGGATTTATTAATCAAATGGATTTTATTTTTTGGCCAATTTGGCTTACAACGTCAATCTTAATGCAGAGAGATATACTGAAAGTATTTCCTGAGGAAAAGCAATCAATAAAAAATATTGGGAATCACTTCAAAAATCAATCAATTTATGGAGGATTCCTTTTATTAGGAATTATTATTGCCTCATAAATTCTAAATATGTTTTTTAGATTAAAAAAAGGGGATCAAATAGATATTTTAGCTCCGGGCTCTTTTATTGATGAAGACGAAAATTTTCAAAAAGGTATAGAAATCTTAAAAAACTGGGGCTTGGAAATTAATGAAAATAATTCTCTATCAAAAAAATTTGGTTATTTTGCAGGTGATGATTTAACTAGATTCGAAGAACTGGAAAAAGCACAAAATAGTAAGCTAATCATTTTTGCAAAAGGTGGGTGGGGTTCAGCAAGACTATTAGAAAAAAACCCTTCTTGGCAGCATGGTTTAATGCTTGGATTCTCAGATACATGTTCTTTACTACTATCTAAATATTCTCAAGGATTTATAGGTTCTATTCATGGGCCCATGGTTACTGGCCTTTTCAAAGAGCCAGAGTGGAGTCTTGAAAGATTAAGAAATTTACTTTTTGAGGGATATGTTGCGGACATACGAGGAATTCCTTTAAGAGGTGGGAAAGCTAAAGGAGAAATTTTAGTTTCTAACTTAACTATTGCTACTTTTTTAATTGGTACTGATCACTTTCCAGATTGCAAAGGGAAAATAATAATTTTTGAAGATATTAATGAAGATATTTATAAAATTGATCGGATGTTGACTTACCTCAGAATGACTAAAACACTTACTGAAATTGCTGGCATTGGATTCGGAAGTTTTTCTAATGATTCCTGCGACCTTGAATGGAAAGATTTACTAAAAAACTGCATTATTGAAAGACTCCAAGAGTTTGATTTTCCTATTCTTTTTGACCTCCCAATAGGCCACAGATCGGGAAATGCTTGCATTCCTTTAGGATACGAAGCCACCTTAAATGGTGATGATGGCATTCTTAATATCGATTCACCTTTTTAACTAGGGGTTCTTCACAAAAAGTTTTGCTATTTTCAAATCAATAGGGGATGTAATTTTTATATTTGAATAAGTTCCTTCAATAATCTTCACTTTCCAATTAAGCATTTCGAATAGTGAGGCATCATCTGTGACATTCCAGTTTTTATCAATTGCCATCTTATGAGCTTTTTTTAATCTATCTACTAAAAAGCCCTGAGGAGTTTGCGCTGCCCATAAATAATTTCTATCTGGTGTTTCTTTAATAAAACCTTCATTATCAACAATCTTTATTGTGTCAGTTACCTTAGTAGCCAAAATTACTGCTTCATTTTCATCTAATTGCTTGGCACAAAGGTCTATCAATTCAGAATTAATTAGACATCTAGCACCATCATGTATCAAAACTTTTTCAGCATCTTTTGGCAGCGCTTTTAAACCATTAAAAACTGACTGTTGTCTGGTGTCACCACCATTAATCCAATGAACTTTATTGGCAAAATCCTTTGTTGAATTTAATAATAAATTTTTATCTTTCGGTTGACCAATTATTCCAACCCAATTTGTTGAGCTCGCAGAAAATACAGATTTAAGTGTCCAATAAATCAAAGACTCTCCCTCTAAATCAATAAGTAATTTATTTTTTCCAGCTTTCATTCTGCTACCGCTCCCTGCAGCTGGTATTAAAAAGTGCACAATAGAAGGTCTTAATATTTTCTAGACAATTATAAATAAAAGCAATATCTTTACACAAATAGTACTACGATTGAAAATTATAAAATTTCATAATGTCCAATACAGATTCATTATCAGGCAAGGTTGCTTTAATCACTGGAGCTAGCAGAGGAATTGGTAAAGAAATTGCTTTAGAACTAAGTCGCTTTGGAGCAGAAGTTTTTATTAATTACTCTTCTTCTGATGAAAAGGCTGAAGAAGTTGTAAATTCAATAAAAAATTCAGGCGGTAAAGCTCATAAATTAAAATTCGATGTTTCAAGAGAGGATTCTGTCAGTTCAGCTTTTGAAGAAATCATAAAAATTAATGGCTCCATTGATATTCTTATTAACAATGCTGGTATTACTCGAGATGGACTATTGATGAGAATGAAATCGGAACAATGGGATGATGTATTAAATACAAACTTAAAAGGGGTTTTTCTTTGTACAAAATATGCTTCAAAATTTATGATGAAAAAAAGGAGTGGTAGTATCGTAAATATTTCATCTGTTGTTGGAATAATTGGTAATCCCGGTCAAGCAAATTATTCTGCAGCCAAAGCTGGCGTTATTGGATTCACCAAAACTTGCGCTAAAGAATTTGCTTCAAGAGGTATAAACGTAAATGCAATAGCTCCAGGCTTTATAGAAACAGAAATGACTGAAAAACTTAATACTGAAGAGATACTTAAAGTTATCCCTTTAGGGAAATTAGGAAGTTGTACTCAAATTGCAAACTTAGTTTCATTCTTAGTTTCAAGTAATGCAGGAAGGTACATTACAGGTCAGACAATCAGCATAGACGGAGGTATGAGTATTTAATTATGTACTTTCGTAAGGCTGGCCCAATTCATCTCTTAACCTTCTAATTTTTTGTAAAAGTTTTAGCCTTCGACTTCTAGCAGTTAATGTCAAGAAAAATCTTAAAGGAAAGTATATTAATGTCATAGCAATCGCTAGGATTGCGGTAAGAGTAAAAATAAGATTATTTGTTTCTTCCATAACTTAAAGATACTCTTATTTGAGTTAATTTGTATGTCCCATTAAAAAGAAATTCGGCTTTCCCCACTTAATTAAAGACCCCTTAAAAATGATTCTATGGGAGATTAGAATAGGAACAAAGATTGAGTAAACATGGCAAAACAGTTAAATTTTTCTAATGAGTCAAGAGAAGCGCTAGAAAAAGGTGTGAATTTCGTAGCTAATGCAGTAAAGGTTACTATTGGGCCAAAAGCAAAAAACGTTGTAATAGAGAAGAAATTTGGTTCGCCAGATATAGTAAGAGATGGATCTACAGTTGCTAAAGAGATCGAGATTGAAAACCCTATCTCTAATTTAGGTGCGAAATTAATAGAACAAGTTGCATCCAAGACAAAAGAGAGTGCTGGTGATGGAACAACAACAGCAACCATTTTGACTCAGAAGATGGTTCAGGAGGGATTGAAAAATATTGCTTCTGGCGCAAACCCTATGGAGTTAAAAAAAGGTATGGAGGCAGGCCTATCTTTTGTCTTAGAAAAATTAAGTTCCAAAAGTATTTCATTAAGTGGTTCTGACATCCAAAAAGTTGCAACAGTTAGTGCTGGAGGTGATGAAGAAATTGGATCTATAATTTCGAAAGCAATGGATATTGTTACTTCAGATGGTGTAATAACTGTAGAAGAATCGCAATCATTAGAAACAGAATTAGATATAACTGAAGGTATGTCTTTTGATAGAGGTTTTAGTTCTCCATATTTTGTAACAGACCAAGAAAGACAAGTTTGTGAACTTGAAAATCCTAAAATATTAATAACTGACCAAAAAGTTTCAACTTTAGTTGATTTAGTTCCAATACTTGAAGAAATTCAGAAGTCAGGCTCACCTTTTCTAATTCTTGCTGAAGATATCGAAGGAGAGGCTTTAACTACTCTGGTTTTAAATAAGAATAGTGGGGTTTTAAATGTTGCTTCCGTAAGGGCTCCGTTATTTGGTGAGAGAAGAAAAGCTGCCCTCGAAGATATTGCAATTCTTACAGGGGCTAAGTTAATTAGCGAAGATAAATCGATGACACTTGATAAAGTATCGATTAATGATTTAGGTAAAGCAAAAAAAATAACTATCACAAAGGACAAAACTACAATTGTTGCCTTCGAAGACACTAAAGATTTAGTTAAAGCGAGAGTAGAGAAATTAAAGAGAGAAGTTAATGTAACTGAATCTGAGTATGATCAAGATAAAATCAATGAAAGGATAGCTAAACTAGCTGGAGGCGTAGCTCTTATCAAAGTAGGAGCTGCCACAGAAACAGAGATGAAGTATAAAAAGTTGAGAATCGAAGATTCCCTTAATGCTACGAAAGCTGCTATTGAAGAGGGTGTCGTTTCTGGAGGAGGACAAACTTTAATTGAAATATCAGATGACCTTTTAAATTTAATTGAAACATCTTCAGATGATTTAAGAACAGGGATAAATATAGTCAAAGAAGCCCTCTTGGAACCTACCAAACAAATAGCAAAAAATGCTGGTTTTAATGGAGATGTAGTTGTCGCTGAAATTAAAAGACTTAACAAAGGCTTTAATGCTAATTCAGGAAAATATGAGGATTTAAAAGATTCAGGGATATTAGATCCAACCAAAGTAATAAGATTAGCTCTTCAAGATTCAGTATCTATTGCAGCTATGCTCCTCACAACAGAAGTTGCGATGGCCGACATTCCAGAGCCTGAAGCCGCAGCCCCTGGAGGACCAGGTGGAGATCCAATGGGAGGAATGGGTGGCATGGGAATGCCAGGTATGGGTGGCATGGGAATGCCAGGTATGGGTGGCATGGGAATGCCAGGTATGGGTGGCATGGGAATGCCAGGAATGATGTAAAAGCTAACTAGCTTTTTTATCGTTGTTAATCCACTTTCTTAAATTTTTAATATAAGGTAGGGGTGATTTTGGATTTTCAGTAAATTGATTTATTTTATTAGAATTTTGATTTTTGCTTGATATTTCATTGATGCTACCAGTTTCCAGGCCATTTGATTCCCACTTTGTTTCTTCAATATTTTCAAAAGTTTTTGATAATTCAAGCTTAATTTGTTCTTGATTTTCTTCATGCACTTCATCAATTAAAGAGATCTGTTTTTGATTTTCTTTATGCACTTCATCAATTAAAGATTTATGTTCTTGGTTTTCTTCTTCACGCTGATTTTCTTTTTGTAGTGAACTATGGATTAATAAATCATTTAATGAATCAATCCCAAATCTATGGACCCACTTAAGAACAACATTTTCTTTAAGCAAAAAATTATTTTCTAAAGAAGCTTGTTTAAAAACTTCTATTAAATGATTTTTTAAAAGCATAAAATTTCTAATTTAACTTTCTATTTAACAGAGGCCTTATAATAATCAAGGAAAAAACTGTTAAAGAAAATAAAATCGAGATACAACTCTTACAAGTTAAATCACCATATGGGGCATGTAAAGCCACTAATTCTAAATCCATAGTTTGTGTATAAGCAGTCCTAATAGGTTCAATAGCAAAAGTTAATGGATTTAATGAAGCTAACCAGCCCAACCAATTTGGCATAAAAGAGATTGGAGCTAAAGCAGTACTCGCAAATAAAAGAGGTAAATTTATTACGAATATAAGAGCGATTAATTCAATATGTCCCGGCAAAACAAACGCTAAACATAAACTAATTGATGTCACAAAAAGAACTAATAAAATTAGTGTTGTAAATACAATTCCTAAACCATATAGGTTAGGCCATCCATAACCCAAAATGTATGAAACAATCATAATTACAATACTCTGAACAAAGCTCAAGATTGTTATGTAAAAGAAAGAAGATAAAACTATGGATAATCTACTGGTTAAAGGAGCCACAAGTAATCTATTAAGAAATCCAAACTCTCTATCAAACATTAAAGGAAGACCAGAGTTTAGGGCTCCGCTAAAAGCAGTAAAAACAATAAGTCCTGCTCCTAAAAAATTTCCATAAGAATCAACTCCTGGTAAAAAACCTTCAGGAGCTTTAGAAAATAATGCCCCAAATAAAAAAAGCCAAATTATTGGTTGTAATATTCCTGCTAAAAGAGTTGATGGTCTCCTTTTTAATTGAATAAATAATCTCTTTGTTAAGGCAAATGTTTCTTTATATAAAAAAAATAAATTATACTGTTGTAATTCCATAATTAGCAGTAATTACTATTCATTATAGTTAGTTAACCAAAATTTTTTTTATCGCATGGATTGCTTTGATTCTTTTTTTAGGTCTCTTTTCCCTGCCATAGAAATTTCAGCATCCAATAATGTTTTCCCAGTTGCCTGAAGATATACATCATCCAAGCTTGGCTGACTTTGGGTAAGAGAAAAAATTTCAAACTTTGAGAAGGCCAATTCCACTTTTAGCTTCGTAAGTAAATCTTTTTGCTTATCTGCTACGAAATTTATCGAGAAACCTTGAGCTTCATTTATGATAATCTGACTAATTCCATCTATTGAAGATAAAATTTTACATATATTTTTTGCTTCTTCCTGATTACTAAATTCTCTTACTTTCAAAGTTACTCTATCTCCTCCTAATTTATTTTTGAGCTCTGCAGGAGTCCCTTTTGCTATAACTCTTCCATCATCAATTATCACTAATCTGTCAGCCAATTTATCTATTTCATCAAGATAGTGACTACTTAAAATAATGGTCATTCCATTATTTCTCAAATCTTTCAAAAGTTGCCATATAATATTTCTACTTTCAATGTCTAAACCAACTGTAGGTTCATCCAAAATTAATACTTGGGGCAAATGTAAAAGTCCAGCTGCCAGATCTATTCTTCTTTTCATTCCCCCTGAATAAGTTCCGCACTTACGATCAATCCAATCATTCATTTCTAATTGATCTATTAATTTATTTATCCTTTCAAATTTTTTATTTTTGTTGATGTGATATAAATCTGATTGAAAATCCAACAGCTCTCGTCCAGTTAATATTTTATCAAGTGCAATGTCTTGGGCAACATAACCAATTAATTCTCTAATTTTCCTTGAATTTTTTATCAGATTAATATTATTTATAAAAACTTCTCCACTATCAGGCTCTATTAAAGTAGCGAGTATTTTTATTAGTGTTGACTTGCCAGCACCATTTGGACCTAGTATTCCGAATAATGTGCCAGCTTCAATTTCCATTGATAAATTTTTTAATGCCTTGATATCTGAATAAGATTTTGAAAGCCCTTTTACTTTTATATAATCCATCAAACTTACAATTTACTTAAAAAACATTTTACATCTAATTTAATTACTAAGCAGGGATACTATAGATAAAAATATCTGCATAGATTGCTGCTCAAATTCTACGGATAGTTGAGTCCTGGAAATTAATATTAAAAGACAAATGCCAAACATATAGAGAATTGACCACCTAAAAAGAGACTTTGCTCTTGAAAGATCATCAGGAGATTTATTTAATTCATTTATTAATTGCAAAAGTCTTCCATTAAATGGCAATAACATAATTCCGTATAAGAAACCCCCTTCAGGTAAAGCAAAGACTCCCATAATACTCATTAAAACTGTTGCCCATCCGTAACGAGAAATCGCTTTAGCAGTAAAAACAGATCCTTTAACAGAAGGGAGCATAGGAATACCAACAGATGCGTAATCATCCTTCAACAAAATTGCAAGTGCCCAAAAATGAGCTGGGGTCCATAACATTACTAAACCAAACAACCACCAACCACTAAGACCTACATGTCCTGTGGCAGCAGACGCTCCAACCAAGGGTGGTATCGCACCAGCAACTCCTCCGAAAACAATATTTTTTGTTGTACGAGGTTTCAAAATAACTGTATATAAAATTACGTAGCTAAATAAACCAAGAAGAGTTAAACCCGCAGCCAAATAATTTACACCACTTACTAAAAGCATCGAAGCTGCCAAAGTACATGATACAGCGGCTAAAAATACAGTCTGAGATGACAACTTTCCTGCTGGCAAGGCTCTTTTGCTAGTTCTTTTCATCCTCTTATCTAATTCCATTTCCCACAAGCAATTAAGAGCTCCTGCTGCTGCTGCTGCCAAAGCGCCTCCTCCTAAAGTACAGATAAGTTTCGGTGAAGACAAAGGCCATTCTTCAGTTAAAGCCATTCCTCCCAAAGTTGTTGCCAGTAAAAGTGGGATTAATCTGGGTTTTGCTACTTCAAGCCAAGGCGGCAAAGTTATTTTTTTTCTTGAAGGTACAACTTCATCCCTAATTGAAGATTTATAGTTCAAGTTTTCTAAGTTACTACTGTTCATGAATTGATACCAACCATTTGAGAATTTAGGGAGTGGTTTAGACCTTTTTTGTTAAAAGGATTTCTAAAAATTAATGTTGTTAATATCGCAATAAATAAAGAGGCGTTAAGTTGATGACCGATAATAAAAATAGGTTCATTCAAATTTGTTTTAAGACTAAAAACACCCAAAGCAATTTGGGAAAACAATAGAAAAATAAGTGCTGAGAGATATTTCCAATTTTCATTTAGCAAACTTCTCTTATAAATTGCAGTGGCAATAATCAATAGAATTGAAAAAGCAATTGGAAAAGCAAATAATTTATGAGTATTTAGAATTAGACATTGTTTATTAAAAGATAAACAAATATGTGCTGACCAGGTTGAAGAAAGCCTTACTCCAATAAAAGATTGAATAAGAGTAAGTAAAAGAGGAAAAAACAATAAAAATCTCCACCAAATCAATGGCTCTTCTATATCGTCATTTTCTAAATTTTGATTTATTGAAATTGTTGTGATGAGAAGTAGAAAAGCTATTAAAAGATGGCCAGTAACAGTATATGAATCAAGCAAGTTTATTACTGTTAAAGCTCCAAAAGATCCTTGGACAATAACGAGAAAAAGTAATAATGAATAAGTTTTAGGTAACCAATTTGGAATTTCATTTTTCCATATAATTGAAAGGGAAAATTTAAAAAGAATTAATATGCCAACCAGAAAAGCATCTAGACGATGAAACCACTCTAGAAATACTCTTAAGTTCATATGATTAAAAGGCAAAAAAGATCCATAACATAACGGCCAATCTGGACAGGCAAGTCCAGCCTCCATGACTCTAGTAGCACCTCCAATTACGATTAGTGCGATAAGTGCCAATACACTATGACTTCCCAACCTTTTAAAAATTGTCAGATATTTTGATTTATATAATTGATTATTAATCAAATGGTTAAACCCTATTACTTTGCATAATAAATTAGATTTAAAAACCAAACATTAATTAAAAATTAATATGTTTAATTTAAAAAATAATTTACTAATTTAATCTTTTTTCCCTGACAATTAACTCTAAAAAGTTATTAATAATACGCCTTTTATTTCATAAATCTTAAGAAGTTGTGAATTTAAATGTTTTTCTTTTAACAAAGGATGCAGGATTAAAAAAAATGAATATCTTGAGGATATAAATACAAATTTTTAGAGCTCAATTGTTAAATAAAAACTTTTATTTAATACTAATTATTTCCCTCGTTTTTGCTATATCTTTTTGGATTGGTTTTAATGTAAATTTACTCCCAGCTGAAGCAAGTATTAACGCACCAATTTACGATGAACTTTTTAAAATTCTTTTCATCATTGGATTAATCATTTTTATAGGAATGACAATAGCTGTTATATATAGCTTATTTAAGTTTAGGAAAAGAAATGATCAGATAGGCGATGGCATAGCCTTAGAGGGAAATTTAAGCTTAGAAATTGTATGGACAATTATCCCTTCAATAATTGTTTTATTAATAGGTTTATATAGCTACAACATCTACGATCGAATGGGAGGGATGAAAGAACTAAATCATAACCACGAAATGATGAGTTCTAATACTGAAAAAATTTGGGCTGGAATAAGTCAAACCTCTGATAATGAAATAGCAATAAATAATTTATCAATTGAAGTTTCAGCTATGCAATTTGCATTTCTATTCAATTATCCCAAGGGCAATTTCATATCAGGAGAACTACACGTTCCTGTTGATCAAAAAGTATCAATGAAAATGGAATCCAAAGATGTTATACATGCTTTTTGGGTGCCAGAGTTCAGAATTAAACAGGATATTATTCCTGGGCAACCTACTATTCTGAATTTCACTCCTACAAAAGTAGGAAAATATCCGATAATTTGCGCAGAATTATGTGGCCCATATCATGGAGGGATGAGAGCCTCCATAATTGTTGAAGAAGAATCTGATTACAACGAATGGTTTAACAAAAATAAAAAATCAGAGGTAAATTTATGACAATATCAATTGATCCACAAAAAACTAATAATGAAAGCCTTCAACCTAAAGGCTGGCTTAGATACTTTAGTTTTAGCCTTGATCATAAAGTAATTGGAATACAATACTTAGTCTGCGGTTTTCTTTTCTATTTAATTGGAGGAACCTTAGCGAGCGCCATTAGAATTGAACTAGCTAGTCCAATGTCTGATTTTATGCCGAGAGATGTTTATAACCAAGTTTTAACTCTACACGGAACAATAATGATATTCCTTTGGATAGTGCCTGTAGTTAATGGTGCTTTTGGAAATTATTTAATTCCATTTTATGTAGGTGCAAGAGATATGGCATTCCCAAGATTGAATGCTGTTGCTTTTTGGTTAATTCCTCCTTCTGGTTTGATGCTGGTAGCAAGCTATTTTGTTGAGGGTGCTGCTCAGGCTGGATGGACGGCTTATCCTCCTTTGAGCATAACTACTCCTCAATCGGGACAAATTATTTGGATTCTGAGCGTTCTATTACTTGGAGGCAGCTCTATATTTGGTGGAATAAACTTTATCGCGACCATTATCAAACTAAGAAGGCCAGGATTAAAACTTATGCAATTGCCAATGTATTGTTGGGCAATGCTTGGAACAAGTCTATTAGTTGTTTTGTCAACTCCTGTTTTAGCAGGCACTTTAATTCTACTTAGCTTCGATATCATCGCTAATACAGGTTTTTTCAATCCTGTTTTAGGAGGCAATGTCGTAGTTTATCAGCATTTATTTTGGTTTTATTCTCATCCAGCTGTATACATTATGGTGCTTCCTGCCTTTGGTTTAGTTAGTGAAATACTTCCTGTACATGCTAGAAAACCACTTTTTGGATATACAACAATGGTTTTTTCAATAATGGGGATAGTAGTTTTAGGTTTAGTTGTTTGGGCGCATCATATGTTTACGAGTGGAACCCCACCTTGGATGAGATTATTCTTTACTATCGCCACAGCATTTATTGCTGTTCCGACAGGTATAAAATTTTTCAATTGGGTTGCAACATTATGGGGAGGTAAAATTTCCATTAATAGTGCAATGTTATTCTCTTGCGGATTTATTATAAATTTTGTTTTTGGAGGTATTACAGGAGTTGCTTTGGCACAGGTACCTTTCGATATTCACGTACATGATACCTATTTCGTTGTAGCCCATTTTCATTACATAGTTTATGGAGGGACTGTTTTTATTATTTTTTCTTCCATTTATCATTGGTTCCCCAAAGTAACTGGGAAAATGCTCAATGAAAAATTAGGAATTTTACACTTTATCATTACTTTTATTGGATTTAACTTATGCTTCGCTCCTCAACATTGGCTTGGTTTAAATGGAATGCCAAGAAGAGTTGCAGAATATGATCCTCAATTCCAGTTCGTTAATCAAATTAGTAGCCTTGGTGCTCTTTTGATGGCTATAAGTACAATTCCTTTTTTAATTAACGTATTCCTTAGTGTGAGAAATGGAAAAAATGCTGGAGATAACCCTTGGAATGCTCTTACACCTGAATGGTTAACATCTTCTCCACCTCCAGTTGAAAATTGGGAAGGAGAAGCTCCATTAGTTGAAGAACCATATGGTTACGGTAAAGAAATTTCTGAACAGAAATAAAAACATATGACAACACTAGATAGCTCAAAAGAAATTCAAAAAAATAATTCTGAAGTTCATGAAACACATGAAGACTTCAGAATGTTTGGTCTTATAACTTTCCTAATTGCGGACGGAATGACTTTTGCTGGATTCTTTGCTGCTTATTTAACTTATAAAGCAGTAAATCCATTACCAGATGGTGCTATTTATGAATTAGAACTACCAATACCTACTCTCAATACAATTTTGTTACTTGTTAGTAGTGCAACTTTCCATAAAGCAGGCAAAGCACTTTTAAAAGATAAAAACTCAGATTCCCAAAAATGGTTATTTTTTACTGCTTTTCTTGGAATTATATTTTTAATATGTCAATTATTTGAATATTTTCATTTACCTTTTGGATTAACCGATAATTTATTTGCAAGTACTTTTTATGCTCTTACTGGTTTTCATGGATTACATGTCACTTTAGGCACTTTAATGATTTTAATTATTGCTTGGCAATCGAGAATAAATGGCGGAAGATTAACCAGTCAAAATATGTTTCCATTGGAAGCTGTTGAATTGTACTGGCATTTTGTAGATGGAATATGGGTTGTTTTATTTATTATTTTGTATCTTTTATAAAAAACTAAATTTCAAAAATTAAATATATTTTTTATTAATTTATATTGCCACAGTTCTCCTTTTTAGTAAGAATATATAATTATGAATTTGTCAGATAATGCTAGAAGGAAAAGAACTTCTTGAAAAAGCAAAGTTATTAAGTAAAAAATCTGAAGATGAGATAGCAAAAGGTTGTGGGTACGTAGGTCCAAGTGGAAGAATCTTAAGAAAAAGTTTCTATAGGGCGCTTATCGAAGCTAAGGGTTACAAAATAGGGAAGGGTCGTTTGGGGATAAATGGTAATAGAGCTACAAGAGGCAGACAGACAGAATTCAAAACTAAAGTTCATGGCAATGGGAACCTATTAATTGGTCATGCCTACACCAAAAAATTAGGTCTAGAACCTGGTCAGGAATTTAAAATCGATCTTAAAAAAGAGTCAAAAACAATTTATCTGATTCCATTAAATTAAACAATATATTTTACCAACCGTTTTCTTTAAGCCACTCGGAAGAAATATTATTAGAAGATAAATCTTGATTACTATTTTTATTAAATAAAAGTAATTTCTCTACATATTTAATTAGTGCATCTGCTTCAAGGTTTACGCTTTCACCAATATTTAATTTATTCAGATTTGTGTTATGCCAAGTATGAGGAATTATCGCAATAGTAAATATTTCTCCTTCCCGCTCATATTTTGCAATTGTAAGACTTATACCATTTACACAAATACTCCCTTTATTAACAACATATTTTGAAAAATTATTGTTTTTCCACTTTATTGATAAGAGCCAAGATTTCTCTAATTTTTCTATATTCTCAACTGTTCCAAGGCCATCGACATGTCCACTGACTATATGCCCTCCAAGACGGTCAGACACCCTAAGAGCGGGCTCCAAATTAACAATCTGATTCAAGTTCGACTTTACTCCTAAAGTTGTTTTTTTTAATGTCTCCTCACTAACATCAACAGTAAATTTATTTTGAAAAATCTCTTTAACTGTCAAACAAATTCCATCAACAGCTATGCTGTCACCAATTGCCATATCAAATAAATTATCTAGAATTTCAATTTCTAAAATATTTTTTTGTTGTCTTAGTTTTCCAACTGATTGAATTATTCCAGTAAACATAGTTTAAAAAAATATTTTTGCAAAATTTTGTATTTACTTTAATTTACTTTGAATCATTTTCAACTATAAATAAATTAAAGAGTAAATAAAAAGAAATTGATCATATTTAGATGATTATTAATTCACAAAAAAGGTCATTTGGTAGAGGGGCGAAAGTGAGCTTATTCACTTTGGGGACAATGCGAGCAACTGAAAGTCTAGAAAAAATGTATAGCATAATAAAAAATGCATATTATGTAGGAATTAACCACATAGAAACAGCACCCTCTTATGGTGATGCTGAATCACTTATTGGAAATTCAATAAAAAAATTAGCAATAGAAGAAAATATAAAAGAAAAAAATTGGGTGATTACTTCCAAAGTTTTACCAAAGGGTGATTTTGACTTTTTAAAAAATAATTTTAAAAAGTCTCTTAAAAATTTAAATCGCGAGAAAATTAATAATCTTGCAATTCACGGACTCAACTTAAAACAACATCTAGATTGGGTTCTTTCTGGAGAGGTTAAGAAATTCATTTCTTGGATACTTGAGAAGGAACTAGTTGATCAAGTGGGTTTTAGTTCTCACGGAAGTTATTCACTAATTCAAGATGCAATTAACTGTGAAGTTTTTACTTTTTGTAGTCTTCATTTACATTATTTAGATCAATCTAAAATTGCTTTAGCAGAGGAAGCTATAAAAAAAGGTATGGGAGTTTTAGCAATATCACCTGCAGATAAAGGAGGTAGATTGTATTCTCCAAGTGATATTTTGATAGAGGCCTCTAAGCCTTTTCATCCATTAGAATTAGCGTATCGATTTCTTCTCGCAAAAGGCATTACAACTTTATCCTTGGGGGCGACAAACAAAAAAGATTTTGAATTTGCGCATAAACTTAGAAACTCATTTGAGAAGCTTACAAAACTTGAAAAAAGCGCCCTTAATAAAATTGAGGAAGTTTCTAATGAAAGATTAAACTCAACCAAATGTGAACAATGTAGATCTTGTCTTCCATGTCCAAATGAAGTGCCTATTCCAGAAATACTTCGTTTAAGAAATATATCTATTGGTTATGGCCAATTAGAATTTGCAAAAGAAAGATACAATTTAATAGGAAAAGCTGGCCACTGGTGGGAAGAAAAAAATTCCTCATTTTGTCAAGAATGTAATAAATGTGTTCCTAAATGTCCTAGTAAATTAGATATACCAAATTTATTAAAAGAAACTCATAACTTATTAATTGAAAATCCTACAAAAAGATTATGGGGATAAGGACTCATTCCAGATATTTTTAAGATTAATTTTTTGTTCATTTGTTAAGACAGGGAAAGACCAACTATTTTCCCAACATTTCTCAGAAGGTCCTGAGATGGGGAGCATTTCAGTTTTATATTTACTTTGCAAATAATCACTATTGAATGGAAGATACCAACCCTGGCTTACTAATTTATCTACTATTGATTTATTTTCTAAAGATTTAATCCATGTCATTAATATTGCATTATTTAGATTTGATCGACTAAGTAGAAAATGCCACATCAAAGGTACGCCTTGGCTAGGGAAAACTAAAGAAAGCCTTGGATCTATTTTTAAATATTTTGAACAAAGACTATAAGGAACTATTGCGACAAGAGCATCAGAATTAATCAACCAATTGAGCATATTTTTATCATCAAATAACATAGCTTGGCTTTTGAGTTTTTTTAAAGAATTAGATGAATTAATTTTTTGTGCAATTGAAAATATTATTCTGGGACTTTGAGGAAAAATAATTTTCCCAGTTAATTTTTCAGAAAGAAGAAAATCCCAAGATGTTCTTGCTGAAGTTATTAATTCTTTATTATTTTTAATGATGATTGTATAGGGTACTACGCCAATAGGAAATAATTTACTCCTCTGATTTTGATTAAAGCTTCCCAAAAAATCTATCGATCTCTTATCCAAATTTTCGAATAGTGCATATTCATTTATTTTTTCAAATTCTGAAAAATCTATACTAGAAATCCATCCATCATTTATTAACGTAAAGTCAGAATTTAAAATTGTGTTTCTATTTTTTTGTAGCTGAATATTTTCAAAATTAATTTTTTCCTGCTTCCAATCTTTTGGAATCGTATCTTTAAAAGATTCTGGATAAAAAGAATTTTGTAATGCAATTTTTACTTTATTAGGTAGATTACTGCAAGAGTTTAAGAAAAATAAAAGAGAAAGCTTACCACAATTTAAAAATTCTCTTCTGGTTGCAAATTTTGAAAACATTCAGTAATCCTTCTCTAAAGAAATTTGACCTAGGCCCTTCATCATTTCCAGATTTTGTTGACACAATGAAACTATTTCTTCATTTTTAAATCCATCTAAGAAAGCAAGCAATGATATTCCACCAGCACCTACACCTTCTTTTACATGACCTAATTCATAATCCTTCAATTCTTTGTATTTTGAAGATTTAAAATTTAAAGGACTCGCTAAACCTAATAATTTGACATCATATTTTTCATTAATTAGATTTACTAAATCATTTAGAGAATTATCTTTCACAAGCCACCCAGTTGTGGCAATAAAAACATCTTCAATAAATTCATCTTTATTTTTTTCACCTAAAAATTCTAATACAAGCAAAATGACTGCTAACATCTGACTTCCTCCAGACAATATTACAGGTTGTTTTCCTAACCTGGCACCAACTAATAGACCCATTGAAAAAGCTTGAAAAGGATCACCTACTGCCGCGACAACATCAAAAGAGTCAGAATCAGCCTTGAAATTCGCATTTAAAAGTCCCCTTTTAATTACCTGTCTTCTTAGTTCTCTTGGAGCTTTAAATAAACTACTCCCTACTAAATTAGATACCTGCAAACCAAAAGCTTCCATTACTGCCTGAGCAGTTGTGGTGCCCCCGGGTACAGATTCAGAAATTAAAACTGATTGTTTTAAGGATTTTCCTATCGCAAGACCTTTATCATAGAGATTTAAAACTCTCTCTTTAGTCATCGATTTACCAGTAGTAAGACAATTTGATGGGCCCAAATTTCTATCTTCTACAACCAAATGATTAAAATAAGGCTTTGCTCCCATTCCCAGAGGAACAATAACTGGATAAGTATTTATCAGCTTTGAACAAACATGACTGATTAGGGCCGGAGTTACTCCTGCATTGAGAAGAGGCAATTTATATTTATGATCTTTTGAAGCACCCTCAAGTAAAAATTCAGCATCTGCGAGAGCAGTTGTTCGCCTCGATTTTGGATTAATACCTGCTGCGGAAATTCCTGGAATTTGTGATGTGTTAGTGCCAGCAATTATAAGAAATATTTTTAAATTTTTAATATTCTTTTTCAGTATTTCTATCTTATTGAGTTGTCTTTTTTTATTGGATTCATTTCCAAAAAAATTTATCCCTAATTCTGTACTGTACATTCTTACTTTTTTTAATTATTAAAATCAACTAAGCTATTTAACAATCTTGGAGGATCTGGGATGGTTAATTTAAATCTAGGAAACAGAGAATAGGCAACTACATGTACAGTTAAAACATAAACTATTTCTTGAAAAATTATTAATAAAATTGCACCTAGTTGTATACTCAAAATTGAGGGATATAAAGGTAAATTAAATAATCCAATTAACTTTTCTATTAGACCATAACTCGCTCTAGTAATTAACACCCAAAGATTATCTCCAACCAAAGTAGATAATGCTATTACTCTTATTAAAAAGCCAAGGGTTCCAATAACAACTCCCCCAGTTAAACTAAGTTTCCAACTCTTTTCTTTAAACCAACACCAACCTAGCCAAAAAGCCAAAATCCCATAAGGAAATAAAAATAAAGTTCCTCTAACAGGACCCATAATTATGAATAAAAGTAGAAATTGTATTAAAAGTCCTTCCAATGCAATTTTACTTCCCCTTCTCATGTGCAACAAGATCATTGGGAGGGGTAAAATCAACCTTAATAAAGCTCCCCCAATTGGCAGATAATATAATGCAACCCATAATAAAGACGAAAGAGATGCTAAATAAGAGGTCTCGACAATATTTAATGCTTCAGTTTTTGTTGTTATTTTCATTTTTTGTTGAATATTTTTAATTAATTTTTATTCATACTTTTATTTTTTGAATCTAAGATACGTTCAATCTTTTCTATTTCAAAATTTACCTCAGAATTACTCAATATGGAACTCAACTCTTCAGTGGGATCTTTTGGATCTACATCTTTTAAAATGAATATT
>QCDS01000003.1 GCA_003278685.1 Prochlorococcus sp. AG-355-K03
TAAAAAATGTTGGGAAAGTTTATAAAAATAAGCTTAATGAATTAGGGATATTTCATATAAAAGATCTTATTAATTATTTCCCACGAACATATTTAGACTATACGAATAGAGTAAAGATAATAAATTTAAAACCAGATAATTTATACACATGCATCGCAAATGTTAAAAGATTTTATATTCATAAGAGTAAAAAAAATAGTAATTTATCAATAATGAATTTTGTAGTTTCTGATGAAACGTCTTCAATAAAGGTTACAAAATTTTTTTTAGGAAGAAGATTTAGATCATACTCATTCTTCACATCTCAAAAATCTTTGTATACTCCTGGAACTAAATTAGCAATTTCCGGTAAGGTTAAATTGACAGAGTATGGAAAAACTTTTGTAGATCCTCAGATTGAAATTCTTAAGGATAACAATGATAATTTTAATTTCTCAGGCAAAATATTACCCTTGTATACATTGGGTGAAGCATTATCAAATATGAGTTTTATAAAACTTATGAAAAAGGTACTAATTTATGCAAAGCAATATCCAGAAATTTTAAATAAAAAGCAACTTGATTCATTATCTTTATTGTCAAAAGGAGAGTCATTGATTAATATTCATTTTCCACCAACTCAACAGGCACTTATTGAGTCAAAAAAACGTTTGGTTTTTGATGAGTTGTTTCTACTGCAAATAAAGTTCCTACTTAGAAAAAGAAAGACGAACAAAAATGTAATTTCTCAACAATTACCTCAAAAGAAATCTTTATTAAAAGAATTTTTAAATACTTTCCCTTTTGAATTAACAAAATCTCAAGAAAATGTTTTAAATGAAATTAAGAAAGATTTATCTAATCCCGTACCAATGTCTAGATTGCTTCAGGGAGATGTGGGAAGCGGTAAAACTATAATTGCAATAGCGTCTCTTTTACTTGTCATTGAAAAAAATCTGCAAGGTGCTTTTATGGTCCCAACTGAGGTATTAGCAGAACAACATTATAAAAATTTATTAAAATATTTGAACCCCCTTTTAGTTTCCATTGAACTACTTACTGGAAATACTTCTCAAAAAAAGAGGAAAGAAATTTTCTCTAATTTGAAAAATGGATTAGTTGATATCATCGTAGGTACTCATGCCTTATTAGAGGATAAAGTAATCTTTAATGCATTAGGGATGGTCGTAATTGATGAACAACATAGATTTGGAGTTACTCAAAGAAATAGATTACTAAATAAAGGAAAAAATACTAACTTGTTATCAATGACAGCAACACCAATTCCAAGAACTCTTGCTCTTTCGATTTATGGAGATTTAGATGTGAGTCAAATTACAGAACTCCCTCCTGGGAGAGTTCCTATAACTACAAAAATAATTTCAGAAGATGATTTAACCAACTTGTTTAAGATTGTTGAAGATGAGCTCAATAAGGGAAAGCAAGCTTATGTGATTTTGCCACTTATAGAAGATTCAGAAAAAATGAATTTAAGCTCCGCAAAGAAAATATTCAAACATTTATCAGAAGAAGTCTTTTTTAACAAAAAAGTTGGATTATTACATGGCAAATTAAGTTCACAAGAAAAGAATGAAGTAATTAATTCTTTTTTAAAGAATGAAATTAATATATTGGTTTCAACCACAGTAATTGAGGTTGGCATTGATGTTCCTAACGCCACAATTATGATTATTTATAATTCGGACAGATTTGGATTGTCCCAGCTACATCAATTAAGGGGGAGAGTTGGTAGAGGATCAACAAAATCTTTTTGTTATTTGGTAACCCCCAATAAAAATGGATTAGAAAATAAACGACTTTGTGTTTTACAAAAATCCAATGATGGCTTTTATATTGCTGAAAAAGACTTGGAGCTTAGAGGTCCAGGCCAGATTTTAGGGTATAGACAATCCGGATTGCCTGATTTTGTACTAGACAATTTACCTAACAATAAATTTCTTATTGATAAAGCTCGTGAAGAGGCTATTAAGATTGTAAGTGATGATCCTGATTTAAAAGATAATATCGTTTTAAGGAATATACTTATTGATAATTCTGATAATAAATTCATTCATGATTTCTTAAATTGAAAACTATCATTGTAATTTATGATATATATGCCACTATAAATCAATTGCAAATTTCAATTGAAAATTTGGAATAAAATACCAATTAAAGATAATGGAGATAAATTAATAGCTATACCTAGCTGCTTAAAATTTTTAGATCCCCACCCTTACTTTCATTTGGGAGCACCTTACAAAGATAAATCTTCTATTTGGAAATTAAGAGAAGAGGTCGTAAAAAGATTATTAAAAGTAAATGAATTTTTGATATCAAAGAGTAGTTTTAACCTTTTAATTTATGACAGTTGGCGACCTTTAGAAGTCCAGGAATTCATGTTTAAAAGAGCATTTTTATTAGAGTGTGAAAAATTCGATATTGATATTTCTTTTGAAAATATAAAATCTTATCCATACATTTTAAAAAAAGTTGAAAAATTTTGGGCATATCCTTCTTATGACACTAGGTGTCCTCCCCCTCATTCAACCGGGGGCGCTTTGGATGTTTGTTTATCAGATAAAGAAGGAAATCTTGTTGAAATGGGAAGCATGGTTGATCAAATGGATGAGACCTCAAATCCTAATTTTTATGCAAACATGAAGAATGAAGAAGCAATTATCTGGAATAGTAGAAGAAATTTATTAAGGGAAATTATGACTAAATTTGGATTTGCTCAACATCCTAATGAATGGTGGCATTTTAGTTATGGTGATCAGTTATGGGCTTGGAAAAATAAAAAAGCAAATGCTCTTTATGGAAAAATTTAAATTCTATTGATTTTTATTTAGTAAATTCAATATATAATTTTCATCTTGAGTATTTATAAAATCTCCGAAATCCAAATCCAAATTACCCTTCCAATTATCAAATAATGGTTGAAGAGTTTTTTCTAAATCGTTAAGTTCCATTCTTTGTAAGAATGGTTTAGCCAGCCTTTGTAGATTTTTACTTCCCCCCAACCATAATTGGTATTTGTTTTGTCCACTCCCAACAAGTGCTAATTCGGCCATATAAGGTCTGGTACATCCATTCGGACATCCTGTCATTCTAAATAATATTGTTTTTTGTATTTTTAGATCTAAAAGTAAATTTTCAATCCTTTTTAATACCTCAGGTAATATCCTTTCAGCTTCAGTCATCGCAAGACCACAAAGTGGTAAGGCAGGACAAGCCAAAGCATGTCTTTGTATTTCATTAATGTCTTCTAAATTTTCGTAGCCAATTTTTGAAAGAGATTTTTGAATTTCACCTTTGTTTGTATTGGAGATATTACAAAGTAAAATATCCTGATTAGGTGTAAGTCTTAAATCTAAATTATATTTTCTAACGATACTTGTTATGGTATTCTTCTTATCTCCAGATAATCTCCCTGATAATAATGGTAAACCTACGAAATAGGAGTTTTTATTTTGTTTATGCCAACCTAGATAATCAATAAGAACCTTATCCGGTTCTTTTCTGATTTTTTTAATTTCTTTTTTGAAATACTTATCAAAAAGTATCTTTTTAAACCATTTAATACCTTTTCTATGAAGAAGATATTTCATTCTCGAATTTTTTCTTGATTTTCTATCACCAAAATCTCTTTGAATAGCAACAATACTTTGTATTAATTCATAAACGTTAGGTTCTTCAACATATCCAAGTGGATCCGCAATTCTGGCAAAGGTCTCTTCATTATTATGTGTGCGACCCATACCACCTCCAACATAGAAGTTGCACCCCTCTAAGTTTCCATCTTTAGAAGTAAAGGCCACTATTCCTATGTCATTGGTAAGAAGATCGACAGAATTGTCACCAGGAACTGTAACAGCACATTTGAATTTTCTCGGTAAATAAGTTGAACCATAAAGAGGCTCATCTTTTATTCCACTAAAAACATTATCTTTAAATTGGAGCTTCCTAATTGCTTCAATATCTTTGTCAGGCTTTATGGTGTACTCTAAATCCCCATCAGCCCAAAGCTCTAAAAAAGTACCTTGACCAGCCATTGGGGTGAGAAGATCTGCAACTTTTTTTGCCAGTGCTCTTGCAATTTTATAGTCTGGCGAAGCAAATGGAGCTGCAGGGGCCATAACATTCCTATTTATGTCTCCACATGCAGCTAATGTAGAGCCCATTGAATTTACTATTGTTTGAATTACTTCCTTTAGGTTCTCCTTTCTTATTCCATGCATTTGAAAGGCTTGTCTAGTAGTGGCCCTAAGTGTTCCATTACCTAGTTTGTCAGATAATTCATCTAATGCTAAAAATAGTTTCCCAGGAACTTCACCGCCCGGATTTCTTAACCTAAGCATCATTTGCCAATCTTTACTTTTGCCCGGCCTTCTATTTTCCCTATTATCTTGTTGATAACTACCATGAAATTTTAATAATTGAACTGCATCATTGGTAAAATGATCGCTCTCATTGACTAATTCCGTAGCAAGTGGTTCTTTAAGAAATTGACTACTTTTTTTAAAATTTTCAAATTTAGAAACTTCTAGTCCATTTGCCAAGCAAACAGTTTCTGCCTTGGTAGAATCTTTTTTCTTTTTTACTTTTTCAATCTTGATCAAAGGACCAAAAAATATCTCTTTTTATACATTAGCGAAAAGCTTATTTAACTGGTAGTAAATTATAGTAAGTGAAGTCATATTTTTTTCTTGTCTAAATATTTACTTGAGATAGGAACAGAAGAGTTGCCCGCAAAATTTTCTCATTCTGTTCTAGAGCAATTTAAATCTCTAATAGAATTTGAATTGGATAAAAAGTTAATCAAATTCGAACATATAGTTGTTACCTCCACACCAAGGAGGATAGTTCTACTTCTCGAAGGTTTAGTTGATTATGCAGAAGATAAGATAATAGAACGAAAAGGGCCTAAAGCAAATTCAGCTTATTTAAATGGATGTCCTACTAATGCTGCTTTAGGATTTGCTAATAGCTTAGATATAGATGTAGGAGAACTAGAAATAAAAAACACAGAAAAGGGCGATTTTGTATTTGGAAAGAAAATTGAAAAAGGACTATCAACAAAAATTTCTTTGTCTTTGATCATCCCAAAATTAGTAAAGAGTCTTCAGGGCCCTCGATTTATGAAATGGGGGGCTGGGAATATAAAATTTTCAAGACCAATTAGATGGATTGCATCTATTTATAATGATGAAATTCTTGATTTTGAATTTGATGAATGTGATCCAAAGATCAAAATAAGTAATAAAACAAAAAGTCATAGACTAATCAATGAAGTTTTAGAAGTTCAGAATCCTGATGATTTTTTTGAATTATTGATACGAAATAGAGTAATAGCAATTCGAAAAGAAAGAAAAGAAAAAATTGAAAGTTTAATAAATCAGGCATCTAAATCTTTAAATCTGAAACCTGACCTTTCAGAAGGATTACTAAATGAACTAACTGATTTAGTTGAATGGCCAGACTTAATTATTGGCAAATTTAGTGATGAATTTCTTGATCTTCCGGTTGAAGTTCTCTCGACAGTCATGAAAAATCATCAGAGATACGTTCCTCTTTTATTGAAAAACGAAAGTTTTTCTAAACTAGATTTAAGCTCTGAAAAAAATATTAGTACAACTTTCTGCGTTATTTCAAATGGTCTTGAAGAATCAAATAATAATATTGCCAAAGGTAATGAGAAAGTATTAAGGGCAAGGTTTTCAGATGCCAAGTTTTTCGTAGAAAGTGACAAAAAAGTTGCTTCAATCGAAAGAAATGAAAAGCTTAAATCTGTTTCATATTTGAAAGGACTTGGAAATATATTTCAGAGGGTAGAAAGGATAGAGGAAGTTACTAAAAAAATTCTTAAATTTTTAAATGATAAGTCTTTAGAAGAAAAAAAAATAATAGAAGCTGCTAAATACTGTAAAAACGATTTATGTAGCGAAATTGTTTTCGAATTCCCTGAGCTGCAAGGAATAATGGGTGGTAAATATCTTAAATATGAGGGATTTAGTGATGATGTTTGCTTGGCTGTCGCTGAACATTATTTACCTTCTTTTTATAAAGATGCTTTGCCCTCCACAAAATATGGTGCAATAGTTTCAATTGCAGATAAAGTCGAAACTCTAATAAGTATATTTATTTCTGGTAAACGTCCCAGTGGATCATCTGATCCTTATGCTTTAAGAAGAAATTTGAATGGAGTGATTAAAATAATTTGGGATTATGAACTTGATTTACCTTTAGATAAATTATTCAACGAACTTATTGATTTTTGGAAAATTGTATTTCCTAATTTAAACTTCTCAAGAGAAGCAGTATTTAATGATTTAAATGAATTTTTAGTTCAAAGAATTGTTAGTCATCTAGAAGAAATATCACTAAATAAAGGATTAATAAAGGCCGTTTGCTCTTCTGATGAATCATCTCAAAAAAGAGTATTGAACATTGTTGATCTTAAAAATAGGATTAAATCTATTATGAATTTTAACGAAAAGGATAATTTTGTTGAAATCCAGAAGGTAATCACTAGGGTTAGCAAATTAGCAAATAATAGTGATCTTTCAAGAGACGTTCTCTTAACTAGAGATTTTGTAAACACAAAACTTTTTGAAAAAGATTGTGAATTGAAAGTTTTTGAATTTATTGGTGAATTAGAAAAACTTTTTTCGGAAGGTTATTGCAATTATTCGGAACTTCTAAATTTGTTTGAGATTAATGTAAAGACTATCGAGGATTTATTTCATAATGAGAAGGGGGTCCTAATAATGTCAGAGGATTTAAAAATAAGAAATAATAGACTCAATTTGTTGAGCTTAATTAGAAATTATTCTCTACAAATAGCCGACTTTACACTTTTGAACTCTTAACTTTAATGCCTCCCTTTATTGAATAATTTTCTAGCATTTTTTCTACTTCTTTATTTTCTCTAACTGCACTATCAACGGGTTTATATTTTAGAGGTGCAAGGGCTTTCCCTCTTAAAATCGAACCAAGTGTAAGCATTGTGATTTTAAGTTGCTGTAATGGTTTCATGGAGACAACTCTTTTGTATAAGTAACTATCAAAAGTAAGTCTTTGTACATCCATGTCATCACACATCTCGACAAAGGCTTCTCTAGCAGAATCATTTCTGTAGAAAATATTTTGAAGGATTTCTAGCACCTTATAAGTTGTCCCATATTTTTTATCCCATTTTTTAAGATAGTTTTTTAAATCTTTTTCTGATGGAATTACTTGACCGTTTTTTGATGCTTCAACGATTTCTTCAGCACACATTCTTCCGCTTTTTGCAGCAAAATAAATACCCTCTCCAGAACTTTTTGTAACATAACCAGCTGCATCGCCGACCAATGCCATTCTCCCAACTACTCTTCTTGGCCTTGGATGCTCTGGAATAGGGTGAGCCTCTACCTTTATTACTTCACCATTAACAAGTCTTTTCTTTGCCCTATTTCTTACACCTTCTTGAAGTCCTTTAATTAATGACTGATTCTTTTGCATGGTTCCAGTGCCCACAGCAACATGATCATATTTAGGAAATACCCACCCATAAAAATCAGGAGAAACATCAGTTCCGACATACATTTCAGCAAGATCTTCGTAGTAACTCATTTCTTCTTTAGGCAATTTAATTCTTTCCTGAAATGCTATAGCAACTTTGTAATCTCCTGCGTCCATTGCTTTTGCGACTCTGCTATTGGCTCCATCAGCTCCGATCAAAAGGTCAACAGTAAGCTCTTTGAGTTCCCCTTTTTTATCTCCATTAGTAAAATCTGAGTAGGAAAGCTTATATGGCCCTTGATTATTATCTCCAGTATCAATAGAAGTAACTAATCCATTTATTAATGTAGCTCCAAGATCTGATGCTCTGTTGCGCATAAAGGCATCCATAACTTCTCTTCTACACATCCCTATAAACTCATTATCACTTTTCCCGTAAACTCTATCTAAACTTATATCTACCTCTCTATTTGATGGAGATATCATTCTCATATGCCTTACTTTTCTATCAATAATCGACTCAGGTAAATCAAATTCTTCGACCATGCAAAGTGGAATTGCTCCTCCACACGGTTTCGCATTATCTAATTTTCTCTCGAAGAGCCAAGTTTTTATTCCAGCTTTTGCAAGTATTTCTGCCGCACATGAACCACTTGGACCTCCACCAATAACAGCTACCCTCAACATATGAAAAAAAATAATACTGTATAAAAACTACATCTTTTTTGCCTATAAAAGTGCATTTCTTAAAATAATAGTTAATATCGAAATATCTTTTCCAAATTCACTTCTAAATATTGGAACTAAACAAAGATATCGATCAATTTGATATACCTCTTGCCAAAAGAACTTACCTAAATAACCCAAATTCAACATTAATTAAAAAAATATTAATATTTTCTCCATTTTTTCTTCTTTTGTTTTCTTTCGCTGCTTTGCGATTTATTAGAAATGTAGAATTAATACATATTGATAATCTAAAATTTCAGGTTGAAGGAAATAATAATACCAGAATTTTAGGCCATCTTCCCTATAACGAAACTCCTAAAGAGAAACTAGTTTCAATTGAGCCTAATATTGAAGTTCATATGGATATGCGCGATTCTCTATTAAAGATGAGAGAAGAAGCCAAAAAGGATGGGATATATTTAGTTTTCTTGAGTGGTTATAGATCAATAAATTTGCAAAACGATATCTTTTATTCTTTAAAATCTATTAGAAATCAAGAAGCGGCAGAAAGAGCTAGAGTTTCAGCCCCTCCAGGGTATTCTGAACATAGTACAGGTTTCGCAATCGATATTGGTGATGCTACTCAAAGAGAGACAGACTTCGAAACCGACTTCGAAAATACCGACGCCTTTAGATGGTTATTAAGAAATGCAGCTAAGTTTCACTTTAAGTTATCGTTCAACAAAGATAATAAATATATAGATTACGAACCCTGGCATTGGAGATATGAGGGTTCAATTGAAGCATTAAAAGTTTTTGAAAGCTCAAATAGAAAATTATAAATCTAATTGATTAATTTAATTATTCAATTAGATTATATTTTTCAAAGTCTTAAAGAGAAAATTCTCATTATAAGCATACTTTGAGTTAGCCTTAATAAAGTCAATCTACTATTCATATAAATTCTATAAATGTCATCTTCGATAAAAGAAATTAGGAATGTTGCAATTATTGCCCACGTAGATCATGGTAAGACAACTCTTGTAGACGCGTTGTTATCTCAGTCAGGAATATTTAGAGACAATGAAGTCATTCCTACCTGCGTAATGGATTCAAATGATCTTGAAAGAGAAAGGGGGATAACAATTCTCTCAAAAAATACTGCAGTTAACTATAAAGATACCAGAATTAATATTATAGATACACCTGGACATGCTGATTTTGGAGGAGAAGTTGAAAGGGTTTTGGGAATGGTTGATGGTTGTCTGCTCATTGTTGATGCAAATGAGGGACCTATGCCTCAAACAAGATTTGTTTTAAAAAAAGCATTAGAAAAAGGACTTAGGCCTATAGTCTTTGTAAATAAAATTGATAGACCACGAGTAGTACCAGAAATAGCAATTGATAAGGTCCTTGATTTGTTTTTGGAATTAGGAGCTGATGATGATCAATGTGATTTCCCATATCTTTTTGGGAGTGGCTTATCTGGTTTCGCAAAAGAAGAGATGGAATCTAATAGTGACAATATGATGCCTCTTTTTGAAGCTATTATAAGACACGTTCCTCCTCCAGTAGGTGACTCTAATAAGCCTCTTCAGCTACAAATAACTACTTTGGACTATTCTGATTTCTTAGGCAGAATAGTAATTGGAAAGATCCACAATGGAACTATAAAAAATGGCCAACAGGCTAGTTTAATTAAAGAAAACGGAAAAACAATTAAAGGTAAGGTTAGTAAGCTTTTAGGATTTCAAGGATTACAAAGAATTGATATAAATGAAGCATTTGCAGGTGATATTGTTGCTGTTTCTGGTTTCGATGACGTAAATATTGGTGAGACCATAGCATGTCCCGATTCTCCTCATCCTCTCCCATTAATCAAAGTTGATGAACCTACCTTAAATATGACTTTTGTTGTCAATGATTCACCATTCGCGGGTAAGGAAGGGAAATTTGTTACCAGTAGACAATTAAAAAATAGATTGGAGAGGGAACTCTTAACAAATGTTGCTCTGAGAGTAGAAGAAACTGATTCTCCTGACAGGTTCTCAGTTTCAGGGAGAGGAGAATTACATTTAGGGATATTGATTGAAACCATGAGAAGAGAGGGTTTTGAGTTTCAAATCTCACAACCTCAAGTAATTTTCAGAGAAATTGATAATGTTGAATGTGAGCCTATAGAGACTTTGGTTTTAGATGTACCTGAAATATCTGTTGGTTCTTGCATCGAAAAACTTGGATCTAGAAAGGCAGAGATGAAAAACATGCAGACAAGTTCAGATGGTAGAACTCAATTAGAATTTCTTGTTCCATCAAGAGGATTAATTGGATTTCGCGGGGAGTTTGTAAGGATAACCAGAGGTGAAGGTATCATGAGCCATTCGTTTTATGAATATAAACCTAAAACAGGAGACTTTGAAACAAGAAGAAATGGAGTCCTTATAGCTTTTGAAGAAGGTGTAGCCACATTTTATGCTTTAAAAAATGCTGAAGATAGGGGAGTATATTTCATTAAACCTGGAGTTAAAGTTTATAAAGGAATGATAATTGGAGAGAATAATCGACCTCAAGATCTTGAGTTGAATATATGTAAAACTAAACAGTTGACTAATATGAGATCTGCAGGGGCAGAAGAACTTGATACTTTGCAGTCACCTGTTGATATTACACTGGAAAGAGCACTCGAATATATTGGTCCAGATGAAATGCTAGAGGTGACACCGGATTCAATAAGAATGAGAAAAATAAATAAAAAGAAAAGAAATTAGTAAATGGTTTAATGAACGAAGAAAGTGCAAAAAGTTTTCAAGATTCCCTTTTTACAGCTTTAAATCTTTTTAACAATCATAAATGGTATGAGGCTCATGATGCTTTTGAAGAAATATGGAATTCCGTAGATGGTGACGAAAGACAAGTTATCCAAGGAATTTTACAAGTATCTGTTTCTCAGTTTCACTTAAGTAAAGGTAATTTAAATGGAGCCACTATTTTGCTTGGAGAGGGTTTAGGCAGAATAAAAACAAGAACCAAGATTGATTTAGGGATTGATCTTGAATCCTTCTGCAAATGTTTGGAAGATTTATTAAGGAAATTACAATATAAAGAACTTTTAAACGATAACGATAAGCCTTTTTTGAAACCTCTTTGATTAATATATTTTTATCTTCAATTAAATTATTATTATGTATTTCAATTTTTTTTTTAAGAAGAAAACTAATCGATCTCAAGGAAAATGAACCTAAAGATTCATAATGTATCCCTTTCAATTAAAGGGAGATTAATCGTAAATGATGTTTCCATAACTGTTAATCCAGGGGAAGTTGTAGGTTTAATGGGACCTAATGGTGCTGGGAAAACTACAACTTTTAATCTTGCAGTTGGGAATATAAAACCTGATAAAGGGGAAATTAAAATGAATGGGAAAAATATAACCAATCTTCCTCTACCAATTAGATCAAGACTTGGGTTGGGTTATTTGACTCAAGAAGCGAGTATATTTAGAGACCTTACTGTTAAGGATAATATAGATTTGGCTTTGCAAAATTCATCCTATAGTAGAGCTGCAATTAGAAATAGAAGAGAACAATTAATTAATGAATTTAATTTGAATAATTTTGTAGATAGTTATGGTTATCAACTTTCAGGAGGAGAGAGGAGGAGGTGTGAAATTGCTAGGGCTCTCACTGTAGGTAGAAAAGGACCTAAATATTTGTTATTAGACGAACCGTTTGCTGGGATCGATCCTCTAGCTGTTAATGATCTAAAGAAACTAATTCTTAAATTAAGTAGTGACGGGGTGGGGATTCTTATTACAGACCATAATGTAAGGGAAACCCTTTTAATTACAAACAAATCATATGTATTAAGTGAGGGGAAAATCTTAGCTAACGGATCATCAAGTGAATTAGCTGTTAATCCAATAGTCAAGAAGTATTATTTAGGAGATAATTTCAAACTTTGAAATCCTTTTACAAATTAAATTTAAACTTTATTATTAAAGATTTACTCATATAAGAATGATTTTAATTATTATTTGTTTGACATTGAAAATTAAAGCTTGAGAAATTTCTAGAAATGATGCTAGATAATTTTTTTAAAAATTTAATATATGAACCAGTTTCAGTTTTAGGTCTTTTAGTTTTTTATTTTTTATTAATTAACTTACCAATATCTTTGGGTGCAGTTTTTAAAAAAAAGTCTTCTTCTGCTGTAAGACTTATTACGATTTTAGTTAACTTATTAATAACGTTACAGTTACTTTTTAGGTGGTCAATTTCTGGGCACTTTCCTATTAGCAATTTGTATGAATCTCTTTATTTCCTTACTTGGGGTATCACATTAGGTCAACTATTGGTTGAAAGAGAATACCAAGCTCCAATAATTCCCTCAATTGCTATACCTATTGAGTTACTGACTGTGGCTTTTGCTTGTTTTGTTTTACCTGAGGATTTGAAATTATCGTCCAACTTAGTTCCAGCTTTAAGGTCTAGTTGGTTAGTAATGCATGTTAGTGTCGTAATGCTTAGTTATGCAGCATTAATAATAGGTTCTTTACTTTCAATGTCCGTTTTATTTATTAATAAGAATAAGCCGCTTCAAATCAGAAGTAGTTCTACAGGAATAGGAGGATTTAAACTTTCAAATAGCTATTCAGTAAATGATTTAGTTGAACCTATTGAATTTTCTCATTCAGAAGAATTAGATACATTAAGTTATCGTTCTATATTAATCGGCTTTGTTCTTTTAACTCTTGGCTTAATTTCAGGTGCGGTCTGGGCTAATGAAGCTTGGGGCACTTGGTGGAGTTGGGATCCAAAAGAAACATGGGCATTTATCTCATGGTTGTTTTATGCTGCTTATTTGCATATGAGAATAAGCAAGGGTTGGCAAGGGCGTAGACCAGCATTATTAGCATCTACAGGCTTTTTAGTAGTTTTAGTATGTTATTTAGGAGTTAATTTTTTAGGAATAGGGTTACATAGTTATGGCTGGATATTTGGGTGATTTGTTAATCTCCCAGAATATTTATTGAGGTTCAGAAAGAACATTCCCCTTTTGAGCTTCTTGTGCAACTTTTCTCAAGTCATCACATCCCTGTTTTAATGTTGGGTAAGCAAACATCCCACTACCCGCAATAAAACAATTAGCTCCAGCATCTGCACATTGTGAAATAGTCCAATTTGCTTTTATTCCTCCATCAACTTCAATATCGACATTTAAGTTTTTTTCGATAACAAAGTTTCTTATTTCTCTAATTTTATTAAGCATTGTTGGTATATAAGCTTGTCCACCAAAGCCTGGATTAACTGTCATAACTAAAACATGATCAACCATATCCATAATGTTTTTAATCATTTCAAAAGGGGTATGAGGGTTTAATGCAACAGAAGGAGATCCTCCTAAATCTCTTATTCTTCCGAGAACTCTATGCAAATGAATATTTGCTTCGGCATGAGCTATTACTACTCCTGGTTCACCATTTGCCCCTTTTGTGGCGTTTACATAAGATTCAAGCATGGTTTCGCAGTTGTATTGACTAACCATTAATTGAGTTTCAAAAGGGACATTGCAATATTTCCTGCACGCCGCAATCATTTCAGGACCGAATGTAAGATTTGGCACGAAATTCCCATCCATTACATCAAATTGAATTCTATCTACCCCAGCTTCTTCGAGCTCCTTCACACATGCCCCCATATTTGCCCAATCTGCTGGTAAAACTGAAGGAATTATTTGAATTGGTCTATTAACACCAGCTAAAATTGTTGGATTTGAGTCAGTCATTTAATTTTTAAAATATTTAATAAAGATACTATATTTAGTTGTTTATTCCTAATTTCAAGTCACGGCCTGATAAAGTATCACCTGTAAAGAGTTAAAAAAAGCTACCTAGCATAATAATTCTCATAAAAAATGACATTTTTTATGAGATCATACTCAAAACCTTTTAGAAAATCCTCAAAATTTAATTGTGAATCAAACTTTAATTCAAGAAATTCTCGAAGTTGTCGAGCAAGCAGCTATTGCCTCAGCAAAACTAACAGGACTTGGTCAAAAAGATGAAGCTGATGCTGCAGCTGTAGAAGCAATGAGATTGCGAATGGGCAAAATTGAAATGAAAGGGAAAATTGTTATTGGAGAAGGTGAAAGAGATGAAGCACCTATGCTTTATATAGGTGAAGAGGTTGGTAGTGGAAATGGCCCAGGGGTTGACTTTGCAGTAGATCCTTGTGAAGGAACAAATCTCTGTGCGAATAATCAAAGAGGTTCTATGGCGGTTTTAGCTGCCTCTGATACGGGTGGTCTTTTCAATGCGCCTGATTTTTACATGAACAAATTAGCAGCGCCTCCTGCGGCCAAAGGGAAAGTAGATATAAGAAATTCAGCTACTGAAAACCTGAAGATACTTAGTGATTGCTTGGGCCTTTCTATTGATGAGCTTACTGTTGTTGTAATGGATAGAACTAGACATAAAGATTTAATTAAAGAGATTCGAGGATGTGGTGCAAAAGTACAACCGATTTCTGATGGTGATGTTCAAGCTGCGATTGCATGCGGTTTTGCAGGAACTGGAACACATTGCTTGATGGGTATAGGTGCAGCTCCAGAGGGTGTTATTTCAGCTGCTGCAATGAGAGCTCTTGGCGGACACTTTCAAGGGCAACTAGTTTATGATCCGGCAATCGCTCAAACTTCTGAATGGGCTGATTACACAAAAGAAGGAAACATAAAACGTCTTAATGAAATGGGCATAATAGATATAGATAAAATCTATGAAGCGAATGAATTGGCATCGGGAGAAAATGTTGTTTTTGCTGGAAGTGGAATAACTGATGGATTATTATTTGACGGAGTTAAATTTGAAAGGGATTGTGTTAGAACAAGTAGTCTAGTTATTAGTACATTAGATAGTACTGCAAGGTTCACAAATACTGTCCATATAAAAGATGGTGCAAAGAGTATCAGCCTTTAAAAATTACCTTTTGATTTTATGCATATTGTTGTCGTCGGACTGAGTCATCGCACGGCACCTGTCGAAGTGCGTGAGAAGTTAAGTATTCCTGACCAATCCATAACAGAGTCATTGAAAGCATTAAAAGCTTTCTCTGATGTTTTAGAGGTGTCAATCTTAAGTACTTGTAATAGGCTGGAAATATATGCGTTAGTAAAGGATAAAAATACTGGAATTTCATCTATTAAAGAATTCTTATCAGAATATTCTGGAATTATTTTTGAAGATTTAAATCCACATCTTTTTTGTTTTAGACAGGAAGAAGCAGTTTTGCATTTGATGAAAGTCTCGGCAGGACTCGATAGCCTCGTTTTAGGTGAAGGACAAATCCTTTCACAGGTAAAAAAAATGATGAGATTAGGTCAAGAAAATCAATCTACTGGACCAATTCTTAATAGATTATTAACTCAATCAGTTAGTACAGGTAAAAAAGTAAGATCTGAAACAAATTTAGGAACTGGAGCCGTATCAATTAGTTCAGCAGCGGTAGAACTAGCTCAATTAAAAATTGGTCAAGAAAAGGGTTTTGATAATCTTGTAAGTTTGGAATCAGAGAACGTTCTTGTCGTTGGCGCCGGACGAATGAGTAGGCTTTTAATAACTCATTTAAAATCAAAAGGATGTCATAAACTTATCCTTTTAAATAGAAATATTCAAAGAGCATTAAATCTTGCTCAAGACTTCCCTGATTTAGAGATTGTTTGTAAAGGTTTGAACGAATTAGAAGAAAATATATCATTATCTTCACTTGTTTTCACCAGTACTGCTTCTGAAGAGCCAATTATTGATCTCACGAAAATTGAAAAAATAAATTTGAGCAATAGACTTAAATTTATTGATATTGGTGTTCCGAGAAATATATCTAATGATGTCAAACAACATGAATTTGTAAAATCATTTGATGTTGATGACTTACAAGAGGTCGTTTCAAGAAATCAAGAATTTAGACAGAAAATAGCAAAGGAAGCTGAATCTTTAGTAGAAGAAGAAAGGATCATTTTTCTAGAATGGTGGGCAAGTTTAGAGGCCGTCCCAGTAATTAATAAACTTAGATCAGATTTGGAGTTAATTCGAAAAGAGGAATTGCAAAAAGCACTTAGCAGAATGGGACCAGATTTTTCGGCTCGTGAAAGAAAAGTTGTGGAAGCTCTTACTAAAGGAATAATTAATAAAATACTTCATACGCCTGTTACCAAGTTGAGAAGTCCTCAATCAAGAGAGGAAAGACAAGTTTCTTTGAAAATCGTTGAAAAATTGTTTTCTTTGGTAGAAGAGGATAAAAATAACTAAATATTTTCGATTTATATTAAGTTTTTCCAGTGATTTATCAAAATACCTTTGTAAACTGACCATTTGTATTTCTAAATATGCCCATAATCAGTTACTTTAAGTAGTTGTATATCTTCTCCATTAGATTTAATGAAGCGTGTGTTGGCCATAATCCTCGGAGGAGGAAAAGGTTCTAGACTTTACCCTCTAACAAAAATGAGGGCTAAACCTGCTGTGCCATTGGCAGGTAAGTACCGTTTGATAGATATTCCGATTAGTAATTGTATAAATTCAGGCATTGAAAAAATGTACGTATTGACCCAGTTCAATAGTGCATCTCTAAATAGACATATAGGAAGAACCTATAATTTAAATGGTCCTTTCGGTCAGGGATTTGTAGAGGTTTTAGCCGCGCAACAGACTCCTGATAGCCCTAAGTGGTTTGAAGGTACTGCTGATGCTGTAAGAAAATACCAATGGTTATTTCAAGAATGGGATGTTGATGAATATTTAATATTGTCAGGCGATCAACTGTACAGAATGGATTATAGTTTATTTGTTCAACATCATAGAGATAATGGTGCTGATTTAACTGTTGCAGCTTTACCTGTTGATGAAGCTCAAGCAGAGGGTTTTGGCCTCATGAGAACTGACGATCTTGGCAATATAAAAGAATTTAGTGAAAAGCCAACTGGAGAGAAGTTGAAGGCAATGGCAGTAGATACTTCAAAATTTGGATTAAGTAAAGAGTCAGCTGCCGAAAAACCTTATCTAGCCTCTATGGGTATTTACGTTTTTAGTAGAAATACCCTTTTCGATCTTTTAAATAAATTTCCTAATTATACTGATTTTGGTAAGGACATAATTCCAGAAGCACTTGATAGGGGAGATACTCTTAAAAGTTATGTATTTGATGATTATTGGGAAGATATCGGAACCATTGGGGCATTCTTTGAGTCCAACCTTGCCTTGACTGAGCAACCAAAACCTCCTTTTAGTTTTTATGATGAAAAATTTCCAATTTATACAAGACCAAGATTTCTCCCCCCTTCTAAACTTGTAGATGCTCAAATTACTGATTCAATAGTCTGTGAAGGTACAATCTTGAAGTCATGCAGTATTTTACATTGTGTTTTAGGGGTAAGAAGCAGGATTGAAAGTGATTCGGTTCTTGAGGATACTCTTGTTATGGGGGCAGATTTCTTTGAATCGCCTGAAGAGAGGATTGAATTAAGAAAAGGAGGCGGAACACCTCTTGGAGTAGGTGAAGGAACTACTGTAAAAAGAGCAATTCTCGATAAGAATACAAGGATTGGGGATAATGTTGTGATAATTAATAAAGATCGAGTAGAAGAAGCAGATAAGCCAGAATTAGGCTTCTACATAAGAAATGGAATTGTTGTAGTTGTTAAAAATGCAACTATTGCAAACGGAACTGTTATTTAAATTTTTTCGATCATTTTTCGCTGACATAAGTATTTTTTTTTGAGCAATTTTGTTTAGTTGCATGCACACTATATTTATTGAGTTTTTTAATTTTTTATGTCCAAGGCACATTTTGGTTTAGTAGGTCTTGGTGTTATGGGCGAAAATTTAGTTCTTAACGCAGAGAGAAATGGATTTTCTAGTGTAGTTTTTAATAGAACTTACTCAAAAACTGAAGAATTCTTACAGGGTCGAGGCCTTGGGAAGAATATAGAAGGAGCTGAAACTCTTCAGGAATTTGTTAATAAGTTAGAGAGACCTAGAAGAATTCTTATGATGGTTAAAGCTGGGCCAGCAACAGATGCTGTCATTGATAATATTTCTGGATATCTCGAGGAAGGAGATTTATTAATAGATGGCGGCAACTCTCAATTTAAAGATACAGAAAGAAGGGTGAATACTCTTGAAAGTAAAAGTTTTGGATACATCGGAATGGGAGTCTCTGGGGGTGCCAAAGGTGCTCTAGAGGGTCCAAGCATGATGCCCGGTGGTACTAAGGCTTCATATGATGCAATAGAGAGCTTACTAACAAAAATGGCTGCCAAAGTTGAAGACGGACCATGTGTTGCATATGTTGGCCCAGGCGGCTCAGGTCATTTTGTAAAAACTGTTCATAACGGAATTGAATATGGAATTGAACAAATACTTGCAGAAGCTTATGACCTTATGAAGAGAGTCAAAGGTATGAATGGAGAGCAGATGTCAGAGGTATTTGGTATTTGGAATAATACTGATGAATTAGCTTCTTATCTTGTTGAGATAACAGAGATTTGTCTAAATACAAAAGATGATATAACTGGAGATGATGTCGTGGAAAAAATATTAGATAAAGCTGGCCAGAAAGGTACAGGTTTATGGACTGTTGTGAGTGCTCTAGAACTGGGGGTATCAGTCCCAACTATTTATGCATCTTTAAATGCAAGAGTAATGAGTTCTTTAAAAGAGCAACGTAGTGAGATTGAAAAAACTATTCCATCTAAAGAGATAGAGGATTTTGATTTAGGAAATGTATCAGATGGAATGAAACCTTTATTTGATGCTGTAGTCCTTGCCACAATTGCTAGCTATGCCCAAGGTATGGATATTTTAAGAGAAGCATCTGCAGTATATAACTATGGTTTGAATATGCCGTCAATTGCACAAATATGGAAAGGTGGTTGCATAATTAGATCAAAATTATTAAGTAAAATTCAAGATGCTTATAACAAAGATCCTGATCTAAAAAATTTAATTTTTGATGATTGGTTTAATAATGAAATTGCGACAAGATTAGATAACTTAGCTGAGGTAGTTTCTCTATCCACAAAGGCAGGTATACCAGTCCCATGTTTATCCAGCACTTTAGATTATTTGAATAGTTATAGAACCAATAGACTTCCTCAGAATCTTGTGCAGGCAATGAGAGACTGTTTTGGCTCTCATACATATGAAAGAATTGATAGGGAAGGTAGTTTTCATACTGAATGGATGAAATGATTGAAAAGGTCAAAAATGGATACACCTTAAATATATACAAAGACAAGTTAGAACTATCAACAGCGGTTTTTAAGTTTATTCAAAGCCATATTATTCATTCTTTAAAAAAGAAAGATAGATTCAAATTTTGTGTAAGTGGAGGTTCAACTCCCAAATCTGTGTATCATCTCTTATCTAATAATGATCTTCAATGGGATATGGTTGATGTCTTTTTAGGAGATGAAAGATGTGTTGATCCAAATTCAGAATTAAGTAACTCGTTAATGTTGAGAAATTCTTTGCTAACTAATTTTGGATCTAAAGCTTATTTTTATGAAATTTTCAATGATTTAAACGCTGATGATGAAACTACTAAAAATCAATTTATTTCTAAATTATTTGAAAAATGCGGATCAAACCCTCCAACTTTTGATTTAACATTATTAGGTCTTGGAGATGATGGTCATACAGCCTCATTATTCCCTTATCAAAAAAATAATGTAGATGATTTTGTTATTTTTAATGAAGGTAAAGGTTTAAAAAGAATTTCATTAACTCCAAAGGTTCTTTCAGCTTCTTCAAAGATAGTATTTTTAGTTAGTGGAGCTTCTAAAAGAATTGCTCTTGGGAGGTTATTAGATGAAAAAGAGCCACCAGATAGAACACCATCAAAATTAATAAAATCTATTAATCAAATTTCAATATTTTGTGATCAGGAATCAGCAAAAGAATTAGAAATTTAGTTAAAGTCTATTAATAATTTAAATTATTTAATGAGTAAGAAAAAATTTTTATTCCAGAAAAAGGAGTTCGATGGTTGGAAAACATTAAATGATACTGTTATGGGCGGATCAAGTTCAGCTTTTTGTGAAACCTCAAATTCGGGTTTGATATTAAAGGGTAATATTGTCGAGAAAGCAGGAGGATTTGTTAGTTGTAGATCTTCTATATATAAACCTTCTTTAAATGTATCTGAGTATTCATCCTTTGAATTAAATATTGATGGACAAGGAAGAACTTTTAAATTTGCTGTCGCTTGTGAAGATGATCTACTAGGACTAACCGAATTTATTCCTGGTGGACTTAGATGGATTAAATCATTTCCAACAAAAAAATTCGGGACAACAAATGTTCAAATTCCTTTTAGTGAGTTAAAACCTTCAGTAAGAGCTAATAAAGTACGTTTTCCATTTAAATTCAAGCCATCTAAAATTAAAAGATTGCAACTACTACACTCTAAGTTTGGTGATGATGGATTACTTAATAATGAGTTTAAACAGGGTTCAATAAAAGTTTTAATTAAATCAATAAGTGTTATTTGAAAATCCACCTAAAAATATAGAGAGCTTAATCGCTAAGTCAGCAGATTTAACAAATAAACCTTTTGTGCATTCTGTCGTAAAAATAAATGGTGAATACGAATTCGAAGATGAAGATATTGATTTAACAGTTAATATTTTATGTAGAGATAAAGAAGGTAAAAGATTAGAAATTTATGATCTTGAATTAGAACTTTTTAAATCAAATAAAGAGTTGGTTTTAGTAATCTCTAAGCTTAACTTCCCTGATGAACCAATATTATGGTGTGGAGTTAAAACATTATGGATGGATAGCAATAATGGGAAAAAATGCAATTCACCAAAATACAGCGCTAGATTGGAAAATTTAGCAAATAGGATAAAAAGTTTTATTGATTAAGAAAAAAAAATTGAGCTGATTTATAAATCAGTAACAGCCCCTAAACTTGATGTGCTTACGATTCTCGAATATTTTGAAAGAATTCCTCTTTTGTATTTTTGAATAGGTTTTACCCAATCTTTTTTTCTTTTTTCTAATTCTTCGTCAGATAAATCAACTTCAATTAGTTGTTTTACAGCATCTACTGTAATTAAATCACCTTGTTTTATTAGAGCAATATTTCCTCCTACAGCAGCCTCTGGAGCTATGTGACCCACAACAAGACCATAAGTACCGCCGCTAAATCTGCCATCGGTAATTAAAGCCACCTTCTCTCCTAGCCCTTGACCAACAATTGCAGATGTTGGAGCTAACATCTCTCTCATACCTGGTCCTCCTACAGGACCTTCGTTTCTAATAACAACAACATCACCAGCTTTGATATCGTTATTTAATATCGATGTTAAACAATCCTCTTCACTTTCAAAAATCTTTGCGGGACCTGTTAACACAGGGTTTTTTACTCCGCTAATTTTCGCTACAGAACCTTCGCTCGCTAAGTTACCTTTTAATATCGCTAGATGTCCTTTTTTATAAAGAGGGTCATCAATGTCTCTTATGACATTTTGATTTGTTGGAGGCTTATCTGGAATATTTTGTAAGTATTCTGAGATGGTTTTTCCTTCAATGTTTTTGCAATCGCCATGAATTAATCCTGCATTCAAAAGTATTTTCATTACTTGTGGAATCCCACCTGCCTTATGAAGATCCACCGTCACGTATTTACCACTCGGTTTAAGGTCACAAATAACGGGTACTTTTTGTCTGATTCTCTCAAAATCATTAATGTTGATATCTATTCCTGCAGTATTCGCGATAGCTAAGATATGCAATACCGCATTTGTTGATCCGCCAATTGCCATAATTACTGATATTGCATTTTCAAATGCTTTCTTAGTCATTAGGTCTAGAGGTCTTATATCTTTTTCTATTGCAGAGACTAATATCTCAGCACTTTTATCTGCACTTAGTTCTTTTTCAAGATCTTCAGCAGCCATAGTGGAACTGTGAGGAAGACTTAACCCTAATACTTCAATAACCGCAGACATTGTATTAGCTGTAAACATTCCTCCACAGCTACCAGCACCAGGAATACAATTTTTCTCAACTTGGATTAGCCTTTCTTCATTAATTTTGCCTGATGTTAATTGTCCAACAGCTTCAAATGCACTAACAACAGTAAGATCTTCTCCATGCAATTTCCCAGGCTTTATTGTCCCTCCATAAATGAAAATTGAGGGAATATTCATTCTTGCAATCGCAATCATGGCACCCGGCATATTTTTATCACATCCACCTATAGCAAGTACTCCATCCATACTCTGAGCATTGCATGCTGTTTCAATTGAATCAGCAATTACTTCTCTTGAAACTAGGGAATATTTCATGCCCTCTGTTCCCATAGAAATCCCATCACTTACTGTTATAGTCCCAAACATCTGAGGCATCCCACCTGATCTTTTTATAGACTCTTCAGCTTTTAGAGCTAACTTATTTAAACCCATATTGCATGGTGTTATGGTGCTGTATCCATTTGCAACTCCAATAATAGGTTTATTAAAATCTTCATCATTAAATCCAACAGCTCTTAACATCGATCTGTTAGGTGATCTTTGCACACCTTGGGTTATTGCAGATGATCTGAGTTTATTCATATTATTTGAGAACCTTTTTTATTCTATTGCCCCAACTCTTCAAGTTGCTTCCTCACATCAGCAATTGCAGAATTAAGTTGCTCAACTTTCTTCTCCAGATTCTCTCCCTCAACTTCATTTATATTTTCATTTGAATCAATCGCTTCTGAGCCGTCTTGAATTCTGGAGGAATACATCATTGCTTTTTGTTTTTTTTCCTCTTTTCTTTTGTCTGCTTCGGATATTAACCACCATGCTAGACCTGCTGCTCCAATAAAAGCACCACTTATTAATGATAAAAGATTATTTGAAGACGAATCTCTGTATTCAGACATTGGTAAAATATTTACTCCTATATTCTATATTAGTTCTTATCTTGAAATATAGTACTTAAACGCGATAAAGGATTCCCAATACCGGGTACCAATAATGGTGTTTTTTCGTCTTCCTCATCTATGCAAGAAGTGTAAATTACCTGATTCGGGAATAATTTCGCAATTTCATTTAACCCTTTATTTGAGCAAATAGCAGTTATTAAAAGAATCCTATTTGAATCAACTCCTAATTCCTTTAATTTAATTAAGGTTTCTAATGTGGTTGATTTTGTCGTTATTTGTTCTGAATAAAATATAACTCCTTCATTTGATTCAATAGTTTTAGGAAGTTCTCCTAATGAGAGGGTTGAATTAGGAATTACTTCTTTAGATCCAAACCAAAGAGATAACCCTTCGGGCAACATTGCGAGCACTTTTATTGGATAATCAGTATTAATAAAGAATCCATCTGTGCCCCCATTATCAGTATTTACTATTTCTTTTTTATATGGCAGCCAATTACGTAATGCTTCATATGTAAGCCATTTCCCTAATTGCTCATATCCTGTTGAGTACAAAATATCTGGAGTATTTTTTTCTCGCAATATTGAAAGCCAATGTTTTATTAATGGATGAGGAGGAACAATAACCTTTAGTGACATTGCCATATATTTTCCTTTAAGATACTCTTACAAACTTTAAATACTTAAGTTCTAAAATACAGTCTTATTATGATTAAATCAATTGTTTTACCCTCACTAAAGAATGCATTAATTACTTTGTTGTTTGTTGGGATTTTATTTTTTAATTCTGTAAATTCTGCATGGGCTAAACGACCTCCTGAGATTAGAAACCAGCAAGACCTTAATTTAGAGCCAGATATGCATGGTCAAGATTTAAGCGGTAACGAATACGTTAAGTTTGATTTGAATGGGTTTAATTTTAGTGAAAGTAATTTAGAAGGCGCGGTGTTCAATAATAGTAAATTGCAAAATTCAAAGTTTAATGGAGCCAATTTAAGAGATGCACTAGCTTATGCAACAGATTTTACAGATGCAGATCTTTCGGATGTTAATTTTACAAATGCTTTATTAATGGAGAGTAATTTTGAAGGAGCAAAAATAGATGGTGCAGATTTTACTGATGCAGTTCTTAGTCGTACACAACAAAAACAATTATGTGCGATTGCTAATGGCACAAATAGTTCTACAGGAGAGAGTACAGAATATAGCTTAGGTTGTTAATCATAAAAAATGAAAAAAAAAATACCAGTTATAGTTGTTTCAGGATTTCTTGGTTCAGGCAAAACAACTTTTCTAAGATATTTATTAAAAGAGAGTAATAAAAAATTTGGTTTAATAATTAATGAATTTGGTGATGTTGGAATTGACGGTGATTTGATTAAAAGTTGTGATAAATGTGATGAATCTGAAGACGACTGCGTAATCGAATTAAACAATGGATGTTTATGTTGTACTGTTCAAGATGATTTTGTTCCATCAATAAAAGCTCTCCTAGAATTTAATCCTCCTATCGAATCAATAATTATCGAAACAAGTGGCTTGGCACTGCCAATTCCCTTAATTCAAGCACTTAACTGGCCTGAAATTAGGTCTTCCATTTACCTTGATGTTGTTGTCGGTATCGTTAATGGAGAATCAATGCTTAATGGTTCACCAATTAATGATTTAAATAAAATAACAAAACAATATAATGAAACAGATATGATTGATCACAACGCCACTATAGATGAACTTTTTGAGGAGCAACTAGAAGTTTCTGATATCGTTTTAGTCTCTAGATCAGATATCTTAAATGATGATCAGTTTGACGTTGTAAAACATAAAATTCAAGGAAGTCTAAACTCATCTACACCAGTCCTTAAATCCAATAATGGCAAAATTGATTTGAACTATCTATTTGATTTTAATTTTAAAAAAGAGACTTATAAAGAGTTTTTAACTGAAGAACATGACCATAATCATGTTGAACTTGTATCAGATTCAATTAAATTAAATTATTTCCTTGAAAAAAATGACTTTGAAAAGAAGATGTCAAAAATCTTGGATGAATTAAACATTCTTCGAATAAAAGGACGTATTTGGATACCAAACAAATCATTACCTTTACAAATACAAATTGTTGGAAAGAAAATTAATACTTGGTTTGAAGAAGCTCCAGACAATTGTTGGAGACCAAATGATAATGCTGGGCTTGAATTAGTAATAATTTCCTTTGATGAAAAATCTATAAAAACTTTCAATAAAAAAATTAAAGAGAATTTTAAGATTTTAAGTGAACCAAAAATAGCAATTTGACATTATAGTTAGCCGTCGGGATACTTAAACAGTAGACAGCTCAAGATGGAAAATCCAAAAATTGCTTTAAAACAAATAATATCTGACGAAGTTACATCAATTGATAAAATAAAATGTTCAAAATGTGGAGGGGCTGGAAATTTTAAAACACATGAAAATTCAAGAAGAACTTGTTTAGTATGTTTTGGTAGAGGCTACATAAACATCTAATAACTCAAAAAACCTTAAGGTAAAAATATTTGTTTATTAATCATTAGTACTTTTTATTAAAATTTAAACTAATCTTCTATTAGAAATTAATTTTTAATTGGACCAATTTGCTGTAAAAGTTTTTGTAAGACTAAGACCCTCAGTTTTAGATCCAGCAGGGGAAGCTACCAAATCTGCCTCTATAAAACTTGGAGCCGAGGGAATAAAATCATTACGTATAGGAAAAATGATTGAGGTAAAAATAGAAGGTAATGGTGAAAACGAAGTAAGAGGAAAAATTGATTTATTGTGTGATAGGTTATTCGCAAATACTGTTATTGAAGATTATGAGTATTCACTAGAAAAATTATAAGATGGATAATTTTACTGTAGGAGTTGTTGTCTTCCCTGGTTCTAATTGTGATCGTGATGTTTCATGGGCATTGGAAGGTTGTTTAGACATAAGAACAAAATACTTGTGGCATGAGTCTTCAGATTTAAGTGATGTAGATGCAATAGTTTTACCCGGAGGATTTAGCTATGGTGATTATTTAAGATGCGGAGCAATTGCGAGATTCTCTCCATTAATAAATGCCTTGGATGAGTTTGTTAAAAGTGGGAAAAGAGTTTTAGGAATTTGTAATGGGTTTCAAATTTTGACAGAATCAGGATTTTTGCCTGGTGCTCTTGTTGCAAATAAAAATCTTAATTTTATCTGTGATGACGTTGAACTGGAAATCGTTTCTTCAAAAGGAGGTTGGTTTAATAATGTAGATGAAAAACAAACAATTAAATTGCCAATAGCGCATGGGGAAGGAAGATATCATTGTGATTCTGATACTTTAAAGAAACTTGTAGATAATGAATTGATCGCTTTGAGATATAAAAATAATCCCAATGGATCTTCATTCGATATCGCAGGGATAACTAATGAGAAGGGAAATGTTCTAGGTTTAATGCCTCATCCAGAGCGAGCATGCGACGAGACAATTGGTGGGACTGATGGTATCTTTACATTAAAATCATTAATATTGAAATAAAAAAAGACCCCCAATTTTGGAGGCCTTTTTTTATTTAATTTGGGAGGAAATTAAACAGTAGCTTTTACTTTTGGATCCAAATCACCTTTTGCGTAAAGATCAGCAAAATAATTAGTGCTGTTTTGTTTGATCTTACTTGCTTGACCTTCGCACCAGAACTGCTTGTATCTATCAAGACAAACTTGCTTCATGTATTTTCTAGCAGGCTTGTTGAAATGTCTTGGATCGAAGTTTGCCTTATCAGCAAATGCTGCCTCTCTAACCGCGGCAGTAAAAGCAAGTCTGTTATCAGTATCAATGTTGACTTTCCTAACTCCATTTCTTATTCCTTCTTGAATTTCTTCAACAGGAACACCATAAGTTTGAGGAATTTCACCGCCATATTTGTTAATGATATCCAACCATTCTTGAGGAACTGAACTAGATCCATGCATTACAAGATGGGTATTTGGAAGTGCTTTATGAATTTCAGCAATTCTGCTTATTGCAAGAACTTCTCCAGTAGGTTTCCTTGTAAATTTATAAGCACCATGACTTGTTCCTATAGCAATAGCTAAAGCATCGACTTTTGTTTTAGCTACAAAATCTGCAGCTTCTTCAGGATCAGTCAGAAGCATATCTGTAGAAAGTTCACCTTCAAATCCATGACCATCTTCCGCTTCACCTTTTCCTGTCTCTAATGAACCTAAGCAACCCAACTCTCCTTCAACACTAACTCCAACTGAATGAGCAAAATCTACTACTTTTTTAGTAACTGCAACATTATATTCGTAACTAGCGGGTGTTTTTGCATCTGCCTCTAGAGAACCGTCCATCATTACTGATGTGAAACCATTTATTGCTGCTGAGTAACATGTTGATGGCTCATTACCGTGGTCTTGGTGCATTACCACTGGAATATTAGGATATGTTTCTGTAGCAGCAAGGATAAGATGACGTAGAAAAATTTCTCCTGCATAATTTCTTGCCCCTCTTGAAGCTTGGAGGATTACAGGACTATCAGTTTCATATGCTGCTTCCATGATTGCTTGAACTTGTTCAAGGTTATTAACATTGAAAGCTGGAATACCGTAACCATTCTCAGCAGCGTGATCTAAAAGTAGTCTTAGTGGAACGAGGGCCATAATTAAAATAAGTTAAATGCTATATAAAGCACATGTTTCCGAGAGTTTAGTATAAAGAGGTATCAAATGTCACGTCATTAGATATACAAAATACTAAATTAAAGAAACTTATTTTATGACCCAGAGTACATTTTTAGGGTTTTTTTAGTTAATAAGTGTAGCCTGCCACAAACAATTGTTCATCAGATGAAGGTTGAGATCCTGCTACATAGGCACCTTTTGAAGCTTCAGAGTTTGCTTGAGCTCTTGCTATTAATGCTTTTTGACCTCCTTCAACGTCGCTTCCTTTCCAGGCCTTTAAGCATGAGTGCTGTAATGCTCTTCCATAGGAGAATGAAACATTCCATAAAGCTTTCCTGTAAAGAGTGTTCATATTATTTAGATAAACAGAAGCAGCTTCTTCGCTTAACCCTCCTGATAAGAAAACTATTCCAGGAACAGATGCAGGAACGCATCTTTCCATAGTTCTAATTGTCATTTCAGCAACCTTCATAGGATCAGCCTTTGTTGGACAATCTGCTCCATTAACAGTCATAGAAGGTTTTAATAGAGTGCCTTCTAGAAAAACTCCATTTGCTTGACAGGCACTATAAACCTGCTTTATTACCTCTTCTTGAACTTCAGCAGTTTTTTCAATAGTCTGGTCGCCGTCCATTAAGATTTCAGGTTCAATAATTGGTACTAACCCAGATTCTTGAACTGATCTTGCATACCTTGCTAATCCCCAAGCATTCTCTTGAATTGATAGTTTTGAAGGACAACCATCATTTGTAATTTGCAGAACTGCTCTCCACTTTGCAAATCTGGCACCTTGTTCATAATATTTTGCGGCTCTTTCAACTAACCCATCTAGGCCAGAGCAAAAAGTTTCTACATCTCCTCCTCCTGGAAGTGGATTTAGGCCCTTATCGACCTTTATACCTGGAATAATACCTAAATCATTTAGTTTCTTTACCATTGACTCGCCATCTTGGTGATTCTGATAAAGAGTTTCTTCGAAGAGGATTGCTCCACTTATATATTTGCCAAGACCTTCTGTAGTAAAAAGCATTCCTCTATATGCCTTCCTATTGTCTTCAGTATTCTCAACACCAATTCCAGCGAGTCTTTTACCTACTGTTTTAGTGGATTCATCTACCGCTAATATTCCTTTTCCTTTAGAAGCTAGTAATTGAGCGTTTTCTTTAAGCTCATTTTTGTAATAATTTAAAGCCATTCTTTAATAATTCAGTTCAATTGATTTTTCCAGAATATGAAAAAAAAATAAAATCAATCCAATACTTTATCGGGTGATAATTGCTACTTATAAGTGTATAGCCTTAAATTTTGATACTTAATCCACTTTTGGAAGATTCTCTTATGGCTTCGCAAACTTTATGACTAGCAAGTCCCTCACATAAGCCTGGGATTACAGGTGTTCCATTCATTATACTCTTGGCCCATAAATTTTGAATTCTCAAAACTGGAGCTATTCTCCCATCAGTCCATGTTTTTTCAAAATTAAAACTTGAATCTGCAGTTAGATTTTGTATTTTATTTTCGTTGTTTGAATATTTTAAATTAAAACCATGTACATAATCTTTTTGGTTTTCGCTTTTAAGAATTAGTGAACCTTCGCTTCCATATATTTCTAAACTAAATCCTCTACCATTTTTAGAAATTGATGATAAAGATACCTGACATGGAATAAGATTCGAGCTGTAGTTTGATATTTCTATATTAGCTAAACATACATCTTCACTCGTAACATCATTTAAATCAGATGAATTAGGTAAAGGTCTTTTTTTTATTGATGTTGCTAACTTGCCAGACACGTTTATTGCTTCTCCAAAAAACCAATTCAACATATCGAATGCATGAGTACCTAAAGCGCCAATAACTCCTCCACCTTTTTCTTCCAATGAATACCAATTCCAGGATCTTTTGGGGTCGGATCTACTGCCCATTAACCAATCTAATTTGACTAAATATATATCTCCTAAGATATTTTCATCAATAAGTTTTTTTGTCTGAAGGAAAAGGGGTACTGCTCTATATTCAAAATCAACACATACGCTTAAATTATTAATTAAAGATATTCTTTGAAGCTCTTCAATTTCTGAGGAGGACATTGAAACGGGTTTTTCTAGGAGCAAATTTTTATTATTCTCTAGAGCTTGTTTTGCTAACTTAAATCTTGATTCAGGAGGAGTGGCAATAATAATTCCATCAATTTTTGGAGATTTAACTAAGTCTTCCCAATTATGAAAAAAATCTAAGCCCGTTTCTTTTTCTATTATCGATTTTTGCTTTTTCTCGTAATGATAAATTGCTACAGGAGTTAAGTGATCAGACTCTTTTAATGCCTCTAAATGAACTTTTTTACCAAATCCTAGTCCAGCGATTGCTATTTTTAATTTTTTATTTTTAGTATTCATTCTTATTCATTAATAAACTCTGAACAGCTATTTTCAATAACAACATCTATAAGTTCATCATTATTAGAAGTTTGCCATTTTGAATTGAATTGTGGAATTCCATTTATTGATGTATCTTTGAACTTTTTTTCATTGCAATTAATTCTCATTACATAAAGTGATAACTCTCTATCATCATCAGAATTAGTTGGATTCTTAAAGAACTTTGTTAATACACTTATTTCACCATTTGGGAGCGACTTGATACTCCCTTTATCAAGCCATTCTTTCCCATCATTATTCTCTTTTAGTAGGACCCAGTCAACATTTCCTATCGCATATGAATAGGAGGCAAAGTTAAAAATAAAGAGTAGAAGGCTTAAAGAAAAATAAAATAAATTAGAAATTATTCTCATTTTATATATTTGCTTCTGCAAGTTCTTTTACACCATGAATTTTTAAAATTTTAGTCAGAGTATCCTTGAGATCTTTTCTTTTTACTATTACATCAACAAAACCATGCTCAAGCAGATATTCAGCTGTTTGAAAATTATCAGGTAATTTTTCTCTTAATGTTTGTTCTATAACCCTTCTTCCAGCAAATCCAATAAGTGCTTTAGGTTCCGCCAAAATTAAATCACCTAACATCGCAAAACTGGCTGTTACCCCTCCAGTAGTTGGATGAGTTAACAAGGGCATATATAGGAGATTTTTCTCTTTATGTTTTTTTAGTGCTCCAGATATTTTTGCCATTTGCATGAGACTTAACATACCTTCTTGCATCCTTGCTCCTCCTGATGCGCAAACAATAAGAATTGGAAAATTTTCCAAAGTTGCTCTTTCAATTATTCTTGTAATTTTTTCACCAACTACTGAACCCATGGAACCTCCCATAAATCTAAAATCCATAACAGCTAATGCTAAAGGCATTGAATTCACAGAACAGATACCTGTTACGACTCCATCTCTTAAACCTGTACCTGCTTGACTTTCCTTAATTCGATCAGCATACGCTCTTCTATCTTTAAAACCCAAAGGATCTGTAGGACTTAGTGAACTATCAAATTCATTGAATGAATTTTTATCAGCAATTATATTTATCCTTTCATCGCTATTAATCCTATTGTGGTGTCCACAATTACTACAAACATTGAAATTTGAAATTAGGTCTTTTCTATAGGCTACTTGCGAACACTCTGAACATTTAACCCATAAACCATCTCCTTCGTCAGTATCTTGGGAAACTTTCCCAACAAATTGATCTTTACGCCTTGCGGCAAACCAGTCGATTAATGACACAACTTTTACTGTTTTTTCTATTTAAATCTAAGTAAGGTACTTTTATCAAGAAAGATATATAAAAATTTGAGATCCTCTAGATTAAAAACTTCTCAAAGTTAAAAAATAATGATCTGAGTTGATAATCGAAAATTAATTATTATTTATTTTTCTCCTCAATCATTTTATGAATTATTGGAGTGAGAATTAGTTCCATTGCGAATCCCATTTTTCCTCCATTTACAACGATACTTGTTGGACTTGACATGAATGAATCGTTAATCATTCCAAGCAAGTATTGAAAATCAATACCCCATTTTTCTCTTGCCCCTTTTCTGAAATGTATTATCACAAAGCTCTCATCAGGAGTTGGGATATTTCTGCATATGAAAGGATTTGAAGTGTCAATTGTGGGAATTCTTTGGAAATTAATATCAGTTTTGCTGAATTGTGGGCAGATGTGATTTATATAATCAGGCATTCTTCTCAATATCGTATCCACAATGGTTTCCGCTGAGTAACCTCTTTCTGCGTTATCTCTATGGATTTTTTGAATCCACTCTAAATTTGTTATCGGAACAACGCCAACAAGTAAATCAGCATAGGATGCCACATTGTATCCATCACCTTCTACCCCGCCATGCAAACCTTCATAAAAAAGTACGTCTGTTCCCTCAGGAATATCTTCCCATGGAGTAAATTGCCCAGGTTCTAGGGATGTCCCAAGTCTTGTATTATGTTCTTCTGCTTCTTCAAGACTATGTAGATAATATCTTTTTTTTCCTCCTCCAGTTTCACCATAGATTTTAAAAAGCTCTTCTAATTTGTCAAAAAGATTAGCCTCGGGACCAAAATGAGAGAAATTTTCACCTTTTGAAAGAGCGTCTGCCATCGCTTTTTTCATAGGCATTCTTTCAAATCTGTGGTAACTATCACCTTCTACAACTGCGGGAACAATATCTTCTCTGGCAAAAATATGCTCAAAGGCTCTTTTAACTGTACTTGTTCCTGCTCCTGAAGATCCTGTTACAGCGACTACTGGATGACGTTTAGACATTTTTTAAAAACAATATCTAATGATTCTGACAGGTCATATGCCAACTTTATGTTTTACTTAAAAATATTTTTTTATTTATTAATTTTTTTTTAAATTTCATCCATTATTTTATCTCCGATTTCACTGCAAGATAATACTTCAGAAAACCCATCAGCTAAATCGGCTGTTCTAAATCCTTTTGATAAAACTTTATCAATGGCAGTTTCTAAATTTTCTGCAGCTTCTTCTTCATTTAATCCAATTTTTAACATCATGGAAGCAGATAAAAGCATTGCAATAGGATTCGCTATATTTTTACCTGCTATATCAGGAGCCGAACCATGAACCGGTTCAAAAACCCCTGGTCCATCATTGTTTAGAGAAGCAGAAGGAAGCATACCAATAGAACCAGTTAACATTGCAGCTAAGTCGCTTAAAATATCTCCAAATAAATTACTTGTTAAAATTACATCAAATTGACCAGGATCTCTAACTAATTGCATTGCTGCATTATCAACGTACATATTGCTTAGAGATATATTTTTATCTTTTGAGGTGATATTTAAAACTGTATCTCTCCACAATTGACTAACCTCAAGAACGTTTGATTTATCAACAGAACATATTTTTTTATTTCTTTGGTTAGCAATTTTTATTGCTATTTCTGTTATTCTCTCTATCTCGGCTGAATCATAAACCATCGTATTGAAAGCTTTTGGGATTTTTGTATCTGTTATATGTCCTCTTGGTTTTCCAAAATAAATTCCCCCTATTAATTCTCTTACAACAATAAGATCTACATGCTCAACGATTTCTTTTTTTAATGTACTTGAATCTAGTAGAGATTTTCTTATTTTGACAGGCCTGATATTTGCAAAGAGGTTTAGGGCGGATCTTAACTTTAGTAATCCACTTTCTGGCCTTAATTCTCTTGCAAGAGAGTCATATTTAATATCTCCTACACATGCTAAAAGTACAGCATCACTTTTTTTGCATTGATCAAGTGTCTTATCTGGAGCAGGACTCCCATATTTTTCATAAGCTATCCCTCCAAATAATTCTTCAATAATCTCAATATCGAAATTATGATATTTTGAAAGCTTTTTTAAAACTTTTTTTGAAACTTCTGAAATCTCTGGTCCAATTCCGTCCCCTGACAATAAAACTATCTTATATTTCTTCATTTGAATTTTTGTTTATTAAGAACAATAAATTATTGCTTGTCTAATTGTCTAAGTTTTTTTGCTAATTCTGGTAATTTTTTAAAAATACTTGAACTCCTTAGCCATGATTTATTTTCCATCGCGGGGAAACCACTAATTACCTTGCCATCTTCTATGTCACAATGGATTCCGCATTTTGAACTCGCAATGACATTATTACCAACTTTTACTCTATTATTGACTCCTACTTGCCCTGCCAAAATAACACCATCTCCAATATTTGCTCCTCCAGCTATACCAACTTGAGCTGCAATTGCACAATTCTTTCCAATTTTAACTCCATGACCTATTTGTATTAAATTATCTAATTTTGTTCCCTCATCAATAAAAGTAAATCCAACTGCGGGCCTATCAATACAACAATTCGTTCCAATTTCAACAAAACTCATTATTTTTACACCACCCTTTTGAGGCATCTTTACCCATTTGCCATTTTTAGGAATAAAACCAAATCCCTCTGATCCAATAACAGAATTTGAATTAATTACACAATTATTTTTTAGAGTGGTATTTTCGTAAATAACACAATTTGGATGAATTATATTATTTTTTCCTATTAGAACATTGCCTAAAATTGATGCTCCAGAAAGAATATGATTATTGTCACCAATTACAGTATTTTCTCCAATGTATACATTAGGTCCAATATGGCAATCTGCTCCAATTATTGCTGTTTTATCTATAATCGCTGAAGCGTGAATTCCTGGTTTGAAATTAATAGTTTTATATAAACAATCCAATACTTCTGCAAATGCAATTCTTGGGTTTTTAACGATTATGTTTGATATATTGAGTTTCCTTAGGGCACTAACGATTGCATCGTTATTAGTAGTTATTATTGCTGATGCTTTAGTTTGATCTAATTTTTCTTTAAGGATATTATTTTCTTCTAAAAAAGATATTTGATGTTTAACTGCAGCATCTAATGAGGCAGCATCATCTATATATAAATCTTCAAAAATATTGGCACTAATAAAATTTGAATTTCCTTTTTTTATTAGATCAACTAAATCACTTAAAAGCATTTTTCAGTTTTAATTTTTTTCTAAGAGAGAGCAAGAACATCTCTGTGTACGACAATTATCGAGGAGTTGTTATTTTCTTTATTATTTAAGATACTTCTTAATTTGTCGCTACTTATTGATACTAAACCTTTTGCAACCTCTTTATCATTTGTATTTACGATTTTAACTGCCTGATTAATCGTAAAGTTTCCTTCTACATTCTTAACACCAACCGCTAAAAGTGAGGCACCATTTTTTTTGATTGCAAATGAAGCGCCATCATCTAAAGTAATTTTCCCTACTGTTTGAATTGCATGTGAAAGCCAACTTTTTTTGTTTCCTATAGGTTTTTCTAATGGATAAAATAAAGTTCCAATTTTATTATCATTAAAAATTTCAATTAAGTTTTTTTTATTAGTTCCATCAACTAGTTGGACTTCGACTCCTCCTTTTGTTGCTATTTCTGCAGAAATTAATTTTGTAGAAATTCCTCCTGTTCCCCATTCATTATTTGAGTTTTGATTATTTTTATCTTTAATATCCTTTAATTCACTATTATGGACTTCTTTAATAGGTTGCGCATCTTGATTATTACGTGGATCTTTTGAGTATAGATTTTCAATATCGGTTAATAAAATAAGCTTGTTAGCATTTATAGCCAAGGCAACTAAAGCAGAGAGGGTATCATTATCTCCATATTTAAGCTCTTCATTTGCTACGGTATCATTTTCGTTTACTATTGGAATAACATTTAAATCGATTAATTTTTTTAAAGTTTTTGAAGCGTTATTGAAGGATTCTCGTGAATTGAAATCAGCTTTAGTTATTAAAATTTGAGCAATATTATGACCTAATTTATTAAATACTTTATCGTATAAGGACATTAAATTAACTTGACCTACTGCAGCAGTAGCTTGAAGGGTACTTAAATCATTTGGTCTCGTTTTAATATTTAATTTTTGGCAACCCAATCCGACGGCTCCACTAGTTACTAAAATTAATTTGTTTCCTTTTGAAAGAAAACTTGTAAAGGATCTAGCAAGGTTTTCAATAACTTCTTCTGTAGATGTTTCCTCTGTTCCTCTTAAAATACTAGTACCAATTTTTATAACCCAAGTTTTCATTTTATAAAATGAGAAATTAATTTTTCTATTATCAAAGTTAAATTAAATTTTATAGGCAAGCCATCTCTATTTAATCGCTTAACTAATATTGTTTTTATATCACATCTATTCCCAACAATAATATCTGTAAAAATTCTGTCGCCAATAATGGCAATATTTTTTGGCTCTCTGCCAATTTCTTTGATAGCAGACAAAGTTACTTTTGTTCTTGGTTTTGATGCATTGTACTTGTACCTTAAATTTAATTCTTTCGCTATTTTTGCGATTCTTTTTTTTGATGGATTATTACTTATTAGATACAAGGAGAAAAGTTTTTTAGATTCTATGATCCAATTTTTTACAGCTTTTGGGATCATATTAGATTTTCTATTTACTAGAGTTCCATCCACATCTAGCAATAAAGAATTAATTCCTTTTTTTTGCAATTCAGATTGAGAAATATTATATATTGGTAAGTCTGAATCCCAATTGACTTTTAGGATAGATCTCATTGATTTTAAGAACTACTTTTTTCAAGCTCAGTTTCAATCAAAGGTTGAATTCTATCGAACTCATCATCTTCAACTAATAAGGCACCTTTGTCTTTTAATTTACCCACAATAAAAAAAGGATCTAGTGGTATATATAAACCATATTCTTGATCAAAAAGATTAAAGTTAACGAGCAATTCATAACTCTCACTATAATCATCGACGTAATCTTCTTCTAATTCATCGTAAATTGGTTCTTCAAGTTCTCCTGATACTGTTAATGTAACTGCTGATCTGATAAGTCTTAAATCATGTTCTTGAAGAACTGCTTCAGCATTTTTTAGTATTTGTTCATTTTTATCTATTTTCTCAATTAATTCAGGTTCATCTTTTTCATTTATCTTAAAAAGACTTACTGGAGTATCAACTGGCGTTAATAAAGCATATTCTTGGCCCTCAACACTTACTAATTGTTCAAGATAACAAAATAGCTCGTTTCCATTTGAGTCATTTAATAAAAGAGTCTGTGCATCATAATTATCATTTGAATTGGCTTCTTTCATTTAAAAATTATCTATCCTTTTTAATACTAATATTTTATCTGACGTTTACCAGCTATTTCTTCTAATTCAGGACCCTCTTCGATCCATTGTTCAAGTATTATTTTTGCTGAAAAACTATCAATCAATCCGGATTTATCTTTTTTTATTCCAAATCTATATGAAGATTCCCAAGTTGAACTATGTTCGTTGACATACGAAAATGGAAGATTTAATTCATTTGAAAGTAATTGACCGTAATTTTTACAGTCAATAGCTTGAGTGGTCATTTTACCTTCCTCATCAAGGGGAATACCCACAATAAAACCAGTCAAATTAAATTCATATATATAATTTCTAATGATTTTAATCTCTTGATTATTTTTAAATCTTTTTACTGCTGGAAGTATATTTGATGTTATGCAGAGAGGATCACAATAAGCTAATCCTATTCTTTTGGTACCTATATCCAAACTCAAAATTGACTTGGGTTTGGGTTTGCAAAATTTCACTTTGTTTTTAATGGAAAAGGAGATGGATATGGATTACCTTGGGGACTTAATTTTTCAAAGATTGAGTCCAAAGATTGATTTATTATATTGACTTGTTTGGTTTCATTCTTGACTATTGTGTTCCTGATAAGAATTATTTCTTGATTTTCTTCTTTGAGATTACATTCTTCGAGAAAAAGATTTAATTGAGAATTTTCTTTATAGGTTTTTAAATATGAAACAGGTGATTTTTCAAAAAATCTTTTTATAAATTCTTTTAAAATAGAATTGAATCTCTTATCCCAATATCTACTTATAGTTAAAGTATAAATTTCTTCATTTTGATAATTAATATCTTTTAAAATTGTACATAAAACTGAATTTTCATGTATTAAGGCACCACTTTTAGAGTTATTCCTTTTAAGAATGTCGTCTTGATCAAAATCTAAAATATTTCTTATTAAAGGAGATTGATTTGATCTTATGAAATTAACTATTTTTAATATATTTTGTTTATTAATGTTTTGGAATTCATTAATTAATGAATAGGCATTGGTATTTTGATTTATGGATTTATCTAGATCAGAACTATTCCAAAGGATTATCTCTCCTAAAGGTTGAAAGCCTAATTCTCTTGAAGTTGATATGAGGTCAACATTATTTATATCAGCGTTAATTATCCAACTTGAAGTTTTGATGTCTTTTATTGAGATAGATTTTTTTATCAATCCTAAAGTTAATTGTTTACCTGTTAAAGAACACTTGTTGTTTATCAATTTGGGCTTTGATATTTTTAAGCAAGTCTCTTTTTTGTTTAAAGGAAAAATATTCAAATAACCAATAATTTCGTTTCCATGTATAGCAATTATGCATTTATTTTTATTTTTCTTAAGATTATTTAAAAAAATTTTTAAGTCATCAAAGGTATTTATAATTGCCATCTTTAAAAACCAATTATTCAATTCCTTATTTTTAATATCTATTAAAAGATTTATGTGCCTTATATGGAGTTCTTCAAAAGTTACTTCCATTCCTTTTTTAGATTGAAAAGAATAAGAGGTATCTTTTTTCATTTACTTTTTTTCTCTTATTAATACTATAGGGGTTTTTTCATCTCCATTGCCAGCTGGATTAGATATTAAGTTTCTTTTGAGTATTTTATTTACTGTTTTATTTGAACTAGCTAAGACTTTCACACCTCCAAGATCATTAACATCGACTACAGCGACATCTATATTAAGATGATTAGAGACCTCCCTACAAAATAAATCCGCATTTAGAGGACCCATAACTATACTCTTGTCATATGGTGTAACTGTACCGCTTATATCATCAATGAGAGATGATTCTGAACCAGTTAACCTATAGAACATACCTTTAATACCAATTAATTTGAAGAGAAATCCAACAAATAGCGCAAAGGTTATTCTTGTGACTCCGATTCTATTTATTAATAATTGCATGCCGCAAGCTGTTGCGAGACTGCTTGTAGGATGAAAAAAATAACATAAAGCTTTGGAAAATAAACTATATTCTAAATTTTGGGGGGAAATATATCTATTTTGCATAATCGCTAACGGACTCTCACCGATTGTTAAAATATCATTTTTTTCAACAATTCCTTTGCAGTATTCAATCACAGTATTTACTGGGTTATCAAAGCAACCAAGTAAATCAGTTTTAATAGCAAAAGCTTTATATTTATTATTTAAAGGAATTTCAAAAACTTCTTTCGGCCTTTGTTTTTGACCATCTAAGTTAATTAAAAAACAATCCTTATTATTTGAAATACCAAAATGTCCATAGTTCTCCCAAAATACTTTTAACCATAGATATTTTATTTTTTTTCTAAAATTGCTATTGCTAAATTTATATATGATTCTTACAAATAATTCAGAATTCGACTTGATAATTATTGTTGGCCAGTAATTATTTAAATTCTTAATTTTATTATTTTCATATATATAAATATCTTCTTCATAATTAAAATTTTGACAATATTCGTTACCTTTATTTTTAAAAAAATCTAATTCAAAATTTATATTAGTTACCATTGTCTCTTTGTTTTTACTTTTATTTTTTATTTTTAAATTAATAATTAATTCGTTTAAACCATCCTTTTTTTTGATTTTGTAATTTATAGGTATTAGATTTAACTTTGATTTGGGTGAGTTTTTAATATATAAATCTGAAAGAATTAAAAAAATTAAAAGAAATAACAGGATATTTATTAATATCATTTTTTAATTAATTATTGTTTTTATCTTTTTTTTCAGAAATGATACTGTTGTATTCATTAAAAGTTTCTACAGAAAATGTTGTATCTTCTATATTAATTCCTTTTAGTTCTCCTATAACTTTGTTTAATTCATCGATATTAATCAATCCATTTTTATCATATTTAACTTCACCATCACTATTTAAAATTATCGTCTGTGGAATTAATCCGTTCCAATAATAATTAGGTTCATTTCTAAGATCAGACTTTTCTTTATCCTGTAATTCATCAGTAGTTAGTGCAATGATATCTATATTATTTCTCCATATCAAATCCAAACCAGATATTATCGGAGCCATAGCTTTACTATCTGAACTATCGTCAAGATAAAAAAATAAAACTGCGACTCTTTTATTTTTTAATGATTCTTGAAGAGTTGTCTGGGGAGGAACTATAGCCCCATTACCTGCATATATAGGAAAAATGTTGCCATCGTAACTATTAGTATCTCTTGAGGCATTTGCTTTATATGGACTTAAGAAAATTAATGCTATTAGGATCCATTGAATTATTTTCATTAAAGTTTAAAAACTTACTTTGAACTTGATCTTCCTAATCCTTGAAGGATCCCTTTCCCCACTAAACCGATAGCTTTGCCAACAACCTTTGTAAGGAAAGTTACAAAAAGATTACCGATATATTTTACCGCAACTTCTAACTGCGGTGCTAGGGCATCTCTTATCTCAACTAACAATGTAACTTGTTTTTGTAGCCATTCTAGATTCTCTAATTCTTTCTCTCTATTTTCATTTTTAAAGTATCGAGTAAATTTTTTATCGATAATATCAATATATTCTCTTTTACTCTCATACAAGTAGATAGGCATATAAATATAATCATGCCAGCGATTATAGTTATTAATATTATTTCTAAATCTTTCAAAATTTCTTGTAGATTGTAATTCGGGATTTATAAGTACAGTTCTTAATTCAGGCCAAGAAGAACAAATATTAAAGATTTCAGAAGCTAATAAATTACAGTTCCTTATTGTCCAATTTGAAATTATATTTTCAAGGATCAAAAATGATTCTGTTTCATATAGAGGAAGTAATTTTCCATCATAGTCAAGAGCTTCATTTTTAATAATTGGCTCAATAAACATTATTGATTCGTGTGATTCTCTATCTATCTCTTCGCAACTTACCTCACTATAAATAAAATCATTTATTGAAATGGATTCGCCTCCTTTTTTTAATCGAAAATAACTGTCTGTGATATTTGAAATTGTATTAACTTTAAGTTCTTTTATGAGAGAATTTAAATCATCTTTAAAATCTTTCTCCTTGTAGTTTTCCTTAATATTTTTAACTAAATTATCTAACTCATCTAACATTTTGCAAATTAGTCGTGAAATGAATTCTTTCTTTATTCCTGAGAGAATTATTGATGAATTATTAAATTCAACCTGTAAGTTAGTTGAGCTATACCTTTCTTTTAGTCTATTTAAAATCAAATTCCATATTTCTGCAGTGTTTTTATCTTTAATGAAAACAGTGTTCTTATTTTCAAGATTAATTTTATTTTCAGTGTAAACTGCCTCTGTATAAAGTTCTAGTGAATTACCCCATAAGAAAATCAGAAAAGATTTTGCAGTAATAAGTTCTCTTAATCTTCCCTTTAAAATGAATTTATAAAATTCTGGTGTTGAATCAGAGTTGACATATTTGAATATATAGTTAATTTCAGAATCTATTTGTTTAAGACCTGAAGTTAGAATTTTTTGACTAAAAGATAGAGGCTTATTTTTGTTTAATTGAACTCGGGAATTATTTTCAATATCAAATACCCTTCCTCCATTTAAAATGGTATCAATAGATTCAAGAACTTTTTCTGGACTAGGATTTAGAAGAAAACCTTCAGCATTTAATGATGGAGGAGTATTTGCTTCGTAAACAAGTTCGCCAGAGAGAATTATAAGAAACTTTGACTCATCATATCTTTCTCTTAATTTTAATAATTCTAACCTTATAAGATCTTCTGATTGGAAATTAAGAACATTCCATATAACTAAATCTGGAGTTTTATCACCTGTTCCATTATTAAAATTAATTTCTAAATTTTGGTCTAGTGATGTTAACTTAAGCGATAATGATTCTGCTATTAAGCTTGGAGCAATAATCAATATCGATTTTTTTGAAATTAATTCCAAGACTAGATTTCTTATCTCTTATACAAAATTAACTAACAATTACTGCAAACACCAGCCTTAAATCAATTTTTATACTCTTTTAAGCGTAGTAATTTGTGTTTAAATCAAAGTCATTTAATCTCTCTGCTGACAAAACATTATTCGCTTCGTTTATCGTAAATTTATTTTCATATAGAGCTTTACCTACTATTACTCCAAAGAGTCCAGAGTTTTCAAATTTTACTAACGATAATAAATCAGAAATTGAACCAACACCTCCTGAGGCTATTACTGGAATATCTGTTATTTCAAGTATGCTTTTTATGAATTCTTCATTTGTCCCTTCTAAAGTCCCATCTGTATTTATATCTGTAACAATAAAACTAGCAATTTTAAATGAAGAAAACTCCTTCACTAGATCTGTGGCAAAAATATTAGATTGCTCAAGCCAGCCCCTTGTACTAACCTTTCCATCTTTTGCATCTAACCCAACAATTATCCTTCCTGGAAATTTATTTGATAAGTCTTTAACTAGTTCTTTATTTTCTATTGCAGAGGTTCCCATGATAACTTTCTCAATACCATAAGAAAATAATTGTTCTATCCTTTCTTGAGATCTTATCCCCCCACCTATTTGAATAGGTATGTTAACTGTTTCTGCAATCTTTTTTATTGATTTATCGTTTGTTGGGGATCCAGTTTTTGCAGCATCCAAATCAACTATATGTATATATTTTGCTCCTTCGCTTTCCCAAAATTTAGCTTGCTCATGAGGCTCTTTTGTGAAGTCTTTTCTTTTATTAAAGTCGCCTTTAAAAAGCCTTACACACTTACCATTCATTAAATCAATTGCTGGAATTAGGTCCATAGGAGCATCCTTTTCATTAATTACTTATTAGTAGTACTATTCAATATGTAATTCTATTTAAGATTACTACTTCAGTTGAATATTTTTTGAATATGAAAATTCTTGTAATGGGTGGCACTAGATTTGTTGGCAAGTCTTTGGTTGGAAAGTTATTAAGTAAAAATTATGATATTGACATTTTCACGAGAGGTAATAAAAGTAATCCTGAAAAAACAAATTTAATTAAGGGTGATAGAAATAATTCAGAAGATATCGTCAAGCTAAGAAATGAAAAGTATGATGTTGTTTTTGATATTTCTGGACGAGAGTTAGAACAAACCAAACTTCTTATAGAAAATTTAGATAACTCTTTCCAGAGATATATATATGTAAGCTCTGCAGGTGTTTATAAAGATAATTGTGAACTACCCTTATCCGAAGTTGATCCAATTGATCCAAAAAGTAGGCATAAAGGAAAGTTTGAGACAGAAAATTGGTTAAAAAACCAAAAAATTCCTTTTACAAGTTTTAGACCTACTTATATTTATGGACCAGGAAATTATAATAAAATTGAAAATTGGTTTTTTGAAAGGTTATTTACTAAAAAATCTATACCAATCCCTGGTGACGGTTCTTTAATTACTCAGCTAGGCCATGTATCCGATCTAACTGATGTAATGATTAGGTGCATAAATTTTGAAAATTCCAAAAATAATATTTACAATTGTTCAGGTGAAAAAGGAGTAACAATCAAGGGTTTAATTTATTACTGTGCGAATGTTCTTGGATTAAACCAAAATGAGATTTCTTTAAGAACATTTGATTATCAAAAATTAGATCCTAAGTCTCGAAAGGGATTTCCAATTAGATTAAATCATTATCAGACTGATATCTCTAAAATAAAACGTGATTTAGAGTGGGCGCCAACTTTTGATTTGCTTAATGGTCTAAGGGATAGTTTTGTGAATGATTTTAAAAATAAAAGTAGTGAGGAGTTTGATGAAAATTCAGATAATATTCTTTTTAATTCTTAAATAGCCTAATAAAGTCACAAAAGTCAGGATGAATCCTAACCAATAAAAAATTAAAGCCAAATTATTCAATAAGCTAATTTTTAATGGTGTAAAGAAGGTAATTACTGAAATAAAAAAGAAAAATGTTTTATATTTTCCTAACATTGAAGCTGGTAAACCGTCTTTTGTAGAGTTCCTTAGGCTAGAGATGATTAATTCTCTAAACAAAATTAATGACAAAGACCAGAAGGGTATAAAATTATTTTTACAAAGGAAGGTCAGAGGAATTAAATAGAATACTTTATCGCTTAAGGGATCAAGGATAGCTCCTAATCTTGTTTTAAGATTAAATTTCCTCGCAATTAACCCGTCAAAATAATCAGTTAAACCTCCAATAATAATTAATATAAAGACATAAAAAGGTCTGTTAATTTCTAAAAAAAGTATTAATGGAAATACAAGGAAAAGGCGAGATATCGATAATAAATTGGGAATATTCAATGCCAAATTTTTAAGATTTTTTCTTAATAACAAATTAGTTTTTGTATATAAAAAATATATTACACTCTCAACAAGCCTAAATTTTTAGTAAAAATTTTAAATGGTTTTTGATGCTAGATTCTAAAATTTAATTTAAATCTGAATCCTAAAGATTATAAACTCAACTTCTCTTTATGATTGATGATGTTTTATATTACAAAATTATTCCTTATATCTAATGCAGCCTCATAGCCTAAAGCTATCTCCAGGATCCGATTTGATAAATTCAATTAAAGAATATTCTTTATCGAATAATTTATACGGGTATGTTTCTGGAGTGGTTGGTAATCTTAGAACAGTTTGTATTCAATGCCCAGGTAATCAAGAGATAAATAAATTTGAAGGAAATCTAGAGATAGTTTCTTTAAACGGACATTTTAATAATGGAGATGTTCATTTACATTTGAGTTTTGCTGATGAGGGATGTAATGTGTTTGGCGGGCATCTTGAGGAGGGATGTATTGTAAAAAAAGGTACTGATATATTATTACTTTCTTTTGAACAGAAAATTATTAATATCTCAAATCATGATTTAATTACTAATGAATCACGTGTAAAAGCTTATATTTTAAAGGATTGTCCTTGGTCTAAAAGAGCAATTAGGTTGCTTAATTCTTTATCTATCCCTCATGAAGTTACTCTAATAGACAATGATGAGAGCTTTCAAAAAATTATGGCTCAAAGTAGCCATAATACTTTCCCTCAAATATTTTTGGATAATAAATTTTTTGGAGGATATGATGAACTTTCAGAACAAGCAAAATTGGATAACTTAATTTCATTTAAGTAATCTAAATTTTTTAAATATCACGATTAGTAAGCTTTTCAGCAACTAATTCGTCCTCTAACTGCTTTATTAATCTTGATACAAGACTTTGAAATTCTGGTTGACAGCCTTTAAATGCAGCTTTATGTCTTATTGGCTCATTTCTAGTTCTTAAATCAGTAAGCATTAATTGTAATGCGTCAATTTTAGGATTTATTTTCATAGTTTTAATTTATATATTTACATCTTTTAAATCATTTGCATAGCTTTTTTAAAAGATATCTTTTTATTATCATTCGAACTTGTAACTTCTATTAATTTATTTATGGATTCTTTATTTTTTAAAGAATCTATACAACATTGAGCAACTAATCTTCTTGGGATTGATCCATTAATTTGAGTATCCTCTTTTGAATAATTTATATTTTCTGATTTAATATCTTCATTTTCCTTTAATCCTCCAGGTCTAATAATAGTCCATTCAAAATTTGAATTGCGTAGAAAGTTTTCACCTAATTTCTTCCAAATAAGAATTAAACCAAATAAGTTTAATGGGTGAAATAATTTACCAGTACAAAGGGAACTAACTAAAATAACTCTTTTAATACCAACTCTTTTGCAACTCTCTAATTGCCTGTATACACCTAATGCATCAACCTTTGCAGGACCAGTTAAATCTAATGATGCTCTCGCACCAGTCGCAATTATCAAAGCATCAATATCTTTTAAAGCTTCATCAAGTTCCCCTTTTTTGTCTAATGAAACCCTAATTGTTTCTAAACGCTCTAGACCTGCTGAAACTTTTGAATTCTTTCTGATGATTTGCCTTACTTTATATCCTTTCTTAACTGCTTCTTCGGAAATTCTATAACCTGTTTTCCCCGATGCACCTGTAATTGCTATTTTCATGATTAAATAACTAATTTAAATATTATATAAATTTCTTAAGGCTTTTTACATATAAATTTCTTTTTTCTTTTGGGATAAAGAGTGCGACATAAATAACATTTTGTTCCATCACAACCTCTTGCTGTACAGTATTCCCTGCCATAAAAGATTATTTGCAAATGTAAGGTATTCCAATCATTAACAGGAAATATTTTTTTTAGGTCTTTTTCTGTTTGAACCACGCTTTCTCCATTTGATAGACCCCATCTTTGTGACAACCTGTGTATGTGAGTATCGACTGGAAATGAGGGAATTTTAAACACTTGAGACATTACAACTGATGCCGTTTTATGACCTACCCCTGGAAGAGATTCAAGCTTCTCAAAAGAATCTGGGACCGAACCATTATGCTTCTCAATCAATAGTTTAGATAAGTTATAGATGTTCTTTGATTTTTGATTAGATAGACCTAAAAATTTTATGTATTCGTAAATGCCATTAATACCTAGCTGCATCATCTTTTCTGGATTATCTGCAACTTTAAATAAACTTTTTGTTAATTCATTAACTTTCTTATCTGTTGATTGAGCACTTAGAACTACGGCGACTAGAAGTGTATATGCATTTGTATGATCAAGGGGTATTGGAGGCGATGGATAAAGCTTTTTGAGTTCCTTGCGTATTATTTCTGCTCTTTCAGACTTTCTCATTAAATTTGAAAATTAAATGGTGTATAAAATTATACAAGGGATATTTTAGGTGAATATTTTCTGCTACCTTAATATATTTGAATAAGAGGAACTTAGTGAATAATGATGCGTTAATAATTGATGATTTGCATCATAAATATGATAAGCGAGAATGTTCAAATTGGATATTAAACGAAATTAACCTGAAAATTGAAAATGGCGAATTATTAGGGTTGCTTGGTCCTTCTGGTTGCGGAAAAACTACTCTTTTAAGGTTAATCGCGGGCTTCGAATATCCCTCTAAAGGAAGGATTTCTCTAAACGATAAGGAAATTTCAAGTAGGGAAAAAATTCTTAGTCCTGAGAAAAGAAATATTGGTATGGTTTTTCAAGATTATGCACTTTTCCCTCACTTAACTGTTTTGGAAAATGTAATTTTTGGTTTGAAAAACAAAAAAGATAGATCCAGAGTTGACTACTTATTAAATGTTGTTGGTCTTGATAGTTTTGTTGGAAGGTACCCACATGAACTGTCTGGAGGCCAAAAACAAAGACTCGCAATTGCGAGAGCTCTTGCTCCAGGTACAAATTTTATTTTATTGGATGAACCTTTTTGTAGTCTTGATATGCATGTCAAACTAAAATTGAGAAGTGAACTCCCTAATATTCTAAAAGCTTGTAATGCAAGCGGATTGATGGTTACTCATGACCCGGAAGAAGCCATGTCAATTTGCGATAAAGTCGCCGTTATGAATGATGGAAAAATTCATCAAATTGATACACCAATTAATCTTCTAAATAATCCCAAAACCATATTTGTGAGTAGCTTTATTTTGGGTAATAATATTATAAATCTCAAAAAAATTGGTAATTCATATACTTCTTGTCTCGGTGAAATAAATTGCTCAGAGTATTTGAAAAATAAAAGTATGAAAAGTATGTCAATTTCGCCTAAATTTATTTCAATTAAAAGATCAGAATCTGGTGATGCGATTGTTATATCAAAAGAGTTTCTTGGAGAATTTCTTATATATAAAGTATCTATTAATGGAAACATATTAAGGGTTAGAACTGATATTAATAATCTTCTTAATAATGGCGATAAATGTTCTCTTTCTGTTAATAAAAATAGTTCTTATTTTTTATATCCTGGAGCATATAAGGAATATATATAGACTTTTTTTATAGGCAATTACACTTGCCCCCCTTCCAATTAGAGCATTTTTTCTTTTTACATTTCTTTTTTTTACTTTTATATATTTTATTAGTTAATAGCAGTTCAGAAAAACTGTACTGTAGATTCATTTATAGTATTGAGATTGATTTTCATTATCATATTATTTAATTTAATTTAAAGGATTAATTAATTACTAATTTATACAAAATGTTGTATTATTTAAATAGTTCCTTACTGTGCAATGAAAGAAAATAATCTAAGGTTAAAGAAATTAATTAATTTTGGTCCATCTGGAAGAGCTGTCGCACAACCAATCGACAAAAGTTTATTGGATAATATTTTTGAACATTTAACAATGGAAAGATATGCCAATGTTCAATATTTTTCTATATACCTTTGGTTTCAAGAACGTGATTTAAATGGATTTGCTTCTTATTTTCTAAGTGAATCACAAGGTGAAATGGAACATGCTCAGAAATTTGCAGATTACTTAATAGCAAGAGGGCAAACCGTAAAATTAGATGAAATTCCTGCACCAGTTCAATCATGGGATTCAATAGAAGATCTGATTTCTTATTCTTTCAACATGGAGGCTGATTTAACTTCATCTCTGCAACAACTTTATTCTATTTCAGAAAGAATTTCAGATACAAGAACCAACGTATTTTTAGATCCAATTATTGAGGCTCAAACAAAGTCAGAAGATGAATTCGCAAACATACTTGGTAAAGTAAAGTTTGCTTCTAATCAACCTTCTGCAATCCTATTGATAGATAGTGATTTAAAGAAAAAATAGGTTACTTTCAAATTTATTTTCATTCAATGTTCTTTTCGTTATTTCAAAAAGTAACTTAGAAAAGTTAATTTTCTCATAATTATTTTTATTTAAAAGCTCAGCTATTTTATAAATTTCATTAACTCTTCTAAAAATAGTTTTGTTTTCAGAAAATAACCTTCCCTTCAATGCTTTATTTTCTGTAGTTTTGTAGGATTGCTTGATATTTCTGAGTCTATTCGATAAAACTTCAACTTCCATTAACAAGTTGTTAGTAAGTGATTGTGATTCCTTCATATTTTTATAGGGGTGATGTTTCAATAAAAGAAGGAGCAACACTTACTGTTTGGGTTCCAATAGGAGCTATTAATAACTCAGATGATCTTAATTTAGAAATTAATCTTGTTGATGTTACTCGTGTAGAACCAATTAGTTCACCTATCCTTTCATGAGTTAACCTAAAAGGTAACTCACACCATTGACCACATCTTCTACCTAGACGATTTACTAGTATTGAAAACAACGCCTGTAATCGCTGTTCTGCATTTCCTAAGTGTCTAATCCTAAGGAGTTGCAAAGTCCATTCATTTACTGCATCGAAACCAATATTCTCATCAATATTTACATTGCTGTGAAAAGATAAATCTGTTAGTGCTTCAACGCAGACACCTTCGCTACATAAAAGATCTGTTCTTAATTGATCTCCTGATTGTAAAAATGCGAGTGTCATTCCTTCAGTTTCTTCACAAGGGCAATAAACTCTTGCAATCCCACTTTCAACTTCTAGGCATGTGCCTTTCGGTCTTGATGAAGAGTCTATTAAAACGGATTGTCCAGTTATTATCCTTACTGATTTTGGTGGAGATTCTCCATAACTATGGAAATTCATTAATAAAAAATATGATAATGAGAATTATTATCAATTATGCACTAAAGAAATACTAATTGCAATAGATTCTCATTATCATAACATTTCTGAAGTTTTTCTTTACATAGTATTTAGGAATATAATTTATGTAGAATTGATAAGTATTTTGTTTTAGATGAGCGTAAATAGAGTTTGTTTTAATTGTGGAAGTTCTTCATTCGTCTCAGACCGATCTTTAGGAGGTAAGATTGTCTGTTCTAAATGTGGGTCTTCTTCATTTAAAAATAAATCATCTTCATTTTTAAAAAGTAAAAAATTAGTATTTCTTGCTATTGCAATAGCTATTTTTATAATTGTTATTTAGATAATCTGTTTATATTCCAAATTCCATTATTATTAGTTACCTCTACTTGAATATCAAATAACTTATTAAGATTCTTACTATTAATAACCTTATTTTGATCTCCATCAGCGATTATTTTTCCACCTTTTAACATTATGACCCGGTCATAAATTTTTGTAATCGTTGAAATATCATGAGTGACGCATAAAATTTTAGTATTTAATTTTGATAAATCATTAACCTTATCAATTACAAAAAACTTTGATTTATAATCTAAATTTGCTGTTGGTTCATCTAGGATTAAGATTTCAGGTTTTTTGATTAATGCCCGTGCAATGAGAGAAATTTGTTTTTCTCCATCTGATAAATAGGAAAAATTCTTTTTAGATAAATTTGAAATATTCATTTTCTTCATAATTTTTACCACCTCATAAGAATCTCTTTCAGATTTATTTTGTACGTAACAATATCTTCCATATAGTCCACTTAAAATTAAATCAAAAACTTGTAAATTTGGATTTATTCTATTTTTTATATCATTATTTACGGTACTTATTTTATTTCTTAGTTCCCATAAATTTATAAGTTCTTTGTCAAATATCTTCAGTTTAGATTCATTATCTACTACTGGATATATGTTTCTATTAATTATTTCAATTAAGGATGATTTACCTGAACCATTTGGTCCAATTAATATTAAATTTTCTGAATAACCTATCTTTAAATTTAAATTTTTAATTACTCTAAAGCCATTTTTAAAACAATTTATATTTTTTGCGTCAAACCAAAATTTATTTAACACTAAAACTTATTGCTCCAAAATATAATCAATTGAATCGAGCTTAAAATAAATATAAAAAGATAAAGCCAATTCAACCATGAAGGTCTATTTACTTTTTTCATGAATTATATTAATAACATAAAAAATATTAGCGGAGCAACAAATCTTACAAATGTTTTTCTAATAATATCTATATTATTTGCAATTTCTAACTTCTTTATCTCAGGAGGATATTTCAATATCACTTTGTCATATACATCAAGATTTTGGTTTTTGTTAATATTTTTCCATGGCTGATCTTTATCTTCAGACTTCTTGTACCACTTCCAAAAATAATTTATTATCCTATCTTCTCCCAATAATTTTATTTCATCCTTATTTATAAATCCCATATCGTGATTATAAGTTTGTGTTTTTAAAATCATATAATCTTCATCAAATATCTTATAAAAAATCTTTCTTTGAGTCTCTTTAAATAATAAGAGGTTATTAAGTAGTTTATTTTGTAGAAATTTCCTGTAGTGTCTCACTATTACTCTTGCTTTGTTGTTTCCTAGAGGAATATGATCTAAAACTTGTAAATATCTTGATGAGGAAGGATCGCCTTTGTAAATTAATATTCTTCCTGGAGGAATGTACTTTATCCGAATAAATTCTTTTGTAGGGTCATTCTTGTAATAATAAATACTTTCAATGTATTTGGGATTAATATTAATTTTCTGGTTAAAACTAACTAGCACGTTTTTATTCACATCTTTATCTGGGATTGTATCGCCATGTACCCAAAAGATATGAAGGATATCTAGGTGATTTTCAATAATCCTTGACCAATCACATTTGAAGTCAACTAATACCTCCTCAAAGACATAATCCTTATGTGAAAACCCATTTTCATATAATTCATAGTTATTTATGGGTGTATCTTCGCTTATATTATTTAAATCAGTCTCAGATTTTTTAGAAAAATGTACAAAAATATATCCATTTTTTTCTGATGTTTTGTATTGAGATAAATGAATTCTTTTGGCGTAGTTATCGTAGTTGTTATCAACTATATGGCGACATGTTATTCTGTCGAGATTTTGGCAACTTCCTCCAGATGAAAACTTAGCTCCATGATATGGGCATGTTATTACTCCATTTGATAATGTCCCTCCAAAAAAGGAGGCCCCTCTATGTGGACAAATATTTTTAATACACCTAACGTTTTTATTCTCATCTCTATAAATAACAAGAGGCTCATCATAGAGTGAAAAATAATATAGCTTATTTTTTTTTAGTTCTTTAGAGGGACAAATTGCATACCAACCAAATAAACCTATATTTAATTCTTTTTGATTTTCTCTAATATCAAACGAGTCAATTTTTACCACCGTTCCTTTTTTTAATGGCTTAAGAACGGTATTAAAGTCTTTTGATTTAAAAAAATTAATTTGTCTGTTTTCCATAAATTAATTTCTTTTTTTTAAAATGACTGTTTATCTTTCGGAACTATAACCCAAGTAAATAATCAATTTCTTATAAAAGGAAAATTCTCTATTATTTGTAGCAATAATTATGTATTTATCTAAAAATATTGAGTTTCTGTCGTATCTATGTATCTTTATTTCATGTTTTCTGTATCTTTTGTGATTCTTTCAAATTTTTTATGTAATCAATAGCATCATCAATATTTTTGTGGAAATTGCATTGACCCAAATAACAACCTATAAACCTTAGAAATTTTCTCTTGCCACCACTAATTTCATATCTATGAATTGTTCCGCCATCTACAGGAGCATAAATAAGTTCTGGTAGTGCCATATTAATTTTGAATTTAATACTTATTTGAACAATAATTCATGTTCAAATACATTTCCATAGCTCAAACCATATATTTAATAATTAATTTACTTATGTTTGGATAATTATTTATTGAATCCCCAAGTATTATTTGTTATCTATTAATTATTGATATGGATTTTTTATTATGCCAAAAGCATTTAGGCGTTTCTTAAAAAAACTACCAAAAAAAATTCAAACTTTAAAATACTCATTTAGAGAGTTTTTATCTTCCAAAATATGAAATAGCTGTTGTGGTTAAAAATTTTTAAATTTTTATATTTTTAATAAAACATAGTCGGCAGATCTAAAATCTAAACTATATTAAACTTGCAATTTATAAAATACTATGATCAAAAGAGTTTTTACGATATTCACTTTAACTTTGCTTCTTCTTTTTGGTAGCCCAGTTTACTCATTGGATACTTCTTCTAAAACTCTTGAAAAGTATACTAAAAAGATTTCTAATAAGTTCACAAGAACTTATTGTAACACTTCCAAATTCGGTATATCTTATGAGGGAGCTTTGGCATTCGCTATTGGAGAGACTAATAAGGAATTTAAAAATAATAAACTCAATAAGTTGATAGATTATTCTCTTCTAAAAAATTCAATAGTTAATGATTTAGAAAATAATTGCCAGGTTTATGATTTTGCTATAAGTAATTTAGAAAATTTAAAATTTAACTAGAAAAATGTAAATTGTTAAAGTCTTATTTTTTTCCTATCCAATCATTGGGTTTCTCCATCATCCATTCGAATACACCCTTAGCATCAAGGTTTTTAGATGCATAAACAAATAATATTGGAAATATTAAAATTACTGCGCCAATAACTGCTAACTCTATTTTACCCATCCCCATCTCAGTTAATGTTAAAGCAAAATAATTAATCATTATCTTTATTGAATAAAATTTATATCTTCATAATTTACAAAAAATTTTAATTCTTTCACTTCTTTATAAAAAATCTTAATTTTTTTATAGTGAACTATATATGTATAAAGTACCTATTTTATTGATTCAGACTTTTTAATAATTTAAGTAATATACTTCTGTTTGATGGTTATGAATCATGAAATTATTATTTTCTCACCTATTTTGGCAGTATTGATTGGATCTATAGTTTTTACAATTTTCAAAAAAAGAAAGAGATCAGCTAAAAGTATTTATAAATTAATAGATGATTTAGAAAAAAAATATATATATTAATATTTTTTATTAGGAAAAAAGATTAATCAAATTCTATACCTACTTCTTCTTTTAAATCTCTTTCCAAATCTGGAAGATGAGGTTCAACCCAATGATCTTTGTTATCAATACCAGCTGCATTTACATAATTCATGATGTGTTGATCCACTTGCTTGTAAAGATCATGCAAATTTAAATCCATGCGAATATCATGTGCAATTTCAGAGACTTGTTGTTCTGTTAGGCAATGATCTGGATGAAGCAAATCACAACATGGAATTCTCTTCTCAATCAATTCATTTAGATTGATTTTTATTTCGTAATCTTGATGTACAGTCATTGATTTTATATCTTTATTTTTATTCTAATTATGTTTATGGTTTTGTATATCTTTAGTCAAGAAACAAAGTTCTTTACTACCGATGCAGTAATTTTAAATAAATAAATCTTCCAAATCTTTATACAAATCATCGTTCTCTTTTTTGTTTTCTATAAGGTCATGATGTTCTGGTGAAAGTTCTCTTTTTGAGGTGTAGAAAAGATATCCAAGGGCTCCTAAAAGTAGGGTTGTTGGTAGAATCATTTGCATTTAATTGACTTATAATGAATATAGTGCAACACTTATAACAGTCAAGTGCTGAACTTTAATTAAATTTTAAATGCCCACCAAGAAAAAAAGAGTTGGTTTTATTCCTAGAGAGGATGTTATGAGAATAATTGACAATTTGAGCATAGAGAACAATTTAAGTAATTCAAAAATAATAAGTATTTTAGTGGAAGAAGCACTTTCTACAAGAGGTATATTTAATAAAAAAAAAGGGAAATTAACACAAGCATATCAGCAGAATAATAATAATTCACAAACTTTATCTGATAATTCCCCTAGCTTTATAGATAATGTAGAATTCTCAGTTGATAATAAATTAGGAAATCATTTTAGTCCAAGTCAATCAAGTCATATAAATAAACCAAATCAGGAAGCTTTTGACTTGCAAACTTATAAAAAGTTTTTATTATTTCTTAAATTTCAGGAAATGATGGATAAATATGATACTTAAATAGTGTTGCTAAGTGCTGCACTTTTCGTTAAATTTAATTTGTATTTATAGGAGATTTGCATATTAAAAATTTTCACTATTTTAAAAACCTAAATTCAATAATCTATAAATATTTATTCCTATGAATTCATCTCTCCCATTTTTATCTGTAAATCTACTCCCTCCAGAAAAGTTATATTGTAATTTTAGTTATTGGAGTTCTTTGTTCTCTCAGGATATGCAAATTTTATGGGATAGGGCGCATGGGGTACCTTTAGAAAAACTGCCAAAAGAGGTTTCTGATATGATTTTTCCTTATTTATTGCTTGCACTCTCAGACTATAAGACTTCTCAAATAAATAAAATGAATGGAATAGGGTTAGATAATCTATTAAGCCTTTGGTTTGATAAGTACTTATTAAATAAAAATGGTTACTTCGAATTAATAAAAAAATAATATTTAAAATAAGCTATTAATATCAAATTTGATTCCTATAAGAATTTATTGCGTTTAAAAATTTTCTAAATGATTCTTTCCGAATTGGCACATCAATACTTTTGCTATAAATATATTAAATGGTTTGATGATGAATTCTTTAAATTTCTTTTTAGCAAATATGTGTATTGTCTTTTTGATAATGCTAATTAGGAGAGATGTAAAATTAAGAAAAGCAAGATAAATGAAATTTAATTCAAAAACGCTAAGCTTGATATTAAATCTGTTATTTTGCTTATTTATATTTATTATTTAATTTTTTAGTCTTTATTCATTAATTTCCAAAAAACCAAAATTAATATTCAAATTTGGTTGACTTTTGTAGTTATTGCGATGATAATGGCAAAAATAAATTTTAATTGTGAATCCTCTTTCAGTTACTTTTGATTATTTTGTTGATGATCTACTTTCATCTGATGCTAATTTGTTGAAAGGGGAACTTGATTTTCTTCTTATGCAAGATTTATTTAATTCTACAGATTTGAAGTTTATTAATAAAACTGAAATTGAAGATAACGAATCATTAGCTGCTTAATTTTTTATGAAATTTTTTTATGAAAGGTTTTGGGCCCCAGTTTTCGGTTATATTTTATCAAAATTTGTTTTTTTAATAGAAGGTAAAAAGCAAGATATTAAAAATAAAAAAAAATAGATTAATTACTTTTTGTCTTTATAAAGTATTAATAATTACATTATTTAAGTCAATATATTTTGATAACAACAAAACTTGTGCTTTAAATTTACGAATATATGCATGGTTGAAATATACATAATTGCTTTTTGGCAAATTAAATGAACAAAAATAATATGTTGAAGCCATATACAGTGCATTACCGTGATATTCAAAATATAAGATTAGAAAATTGTTTTTATGCTTTTGACGCTTACGAGGCTAGAACACTAGCAATGGAATTTAATAAGTATATTAATGATCATCCAAACAGTATAGACCTTATTAGATGCGAAAAATGAATAAAGTTTTTTGTTAATTTAAAATAATCTATTAAACACTCAAGAATTTATCAATAACCGCTTGACTCAACTCACTAGTATTTCCACTTGCAACAATACCTCCGCGTTGCATCGCATAATATCTATTGGCTTGTCTTACAAAATGCAAATGTTGTTCAACTAATAAAACACCAATTCCTGTATCTCTAATTATCTGGTTAATTGCATTTTCAATGTCTAAAACTATATTCGGCTGAATGCCTTCCGTAGGTTCGTCAAGTAATAGAAGTTGAGGTTTGCCTAGCAATGCTCTTGCGATAGCTAATTGCTGTTGTTGTCCTCCACTAAGATCTCCCCCTTTCCTTTGAAGAAAATCTTTTAGGATTGGGAAGAGATCATAAATAAATGGATCTATTTTCTTGTTCTTAGATAATCCACCTGGTAGAGATTCCATCCCTAACATAAGATTCTCTTCAACTGATAGGTATGGAATAATTTCTCTCCCTTGAGGAACGTAAGCCATTCCTTTCCTAGCCCTCTGATGAGGCGCTTTTCTGTTGATATTTTCACCAATTAAATAAATATCGCCTTTTTTTTGTTTTAACAAACCAATTAATGATTTCAATAAAGTTGTTTTGCCAACTCCATTTCTTCCAATCAAACAAACCATTTCTCCTGATTTAACATTTAAATCTACATCTCTAAGAATATGACTCTCGCCATAATAAGTATTTAACGATTTTATTTCGAGTAAATTTTCCATAACTAGTCCTCAGGTCTTCCCAAATAAACATCAATAACTTTTTTATCTTTTTGTATGGTTTCCATCGTTCCCTCACATAATACAGTGCCCTGATTTAATACTGAAACATTACTATCAAGTCTTCTTATAAATTCCATATCGTGATCTATCACCACTACTGTATTTTCGCCTGATAATGATTTTAATAAATCAGCTGTAAGATCAGTTTCTTCATCAGTTAAACCGGCAACAGGTTCATCCACTAACATTAAATCTGGCTTCTGACCTACTAACATGGCTATCTCGAGCCATTGTTTTTGGCCATGTGATAAAGATCCAGCTTTAGAATCAACTTTCTGAGCTAAATTAACAATCTTCATAAGACGATCAATCTCAATAAGCTGCTCATCCTTAATACTTTTATTTATAAGGTTTAAGGGATTTTTAGGAGTTGTCACCGATATTTCAAGATTTTCTTTAACTGTTAGATTTTCAAAGATTCTTGGACTTTGGAACTTTCTTCCAACTCCAAGTCTGGCTATTTTATGCTCCTTTCTACCTACTAAAGATTTTCCTTTAAAAATCACCTCACCATTTGTTGGCTTAACCTTTCCAGTAATTACATCAAGAAATGTTGTTTTACCTGCGCCATTAGGTCCTATTACAGCTCTTAATTCTCCTTTCTTTAAATTTAAATTAAGTTTGTTGAGAGCTAAAAAACCCTCGAAACTTACAGTAATATCTATTAAATTTAGAAGATCTGTATTATTCATTATTCCCCTCCTTATTGTTAACTTCTAAGCTTGGATAGGTTTCAATCTTCCTTTTCATACCAAATCTTTGAAGAAGATTCCTAGGACCATTTCCTTGAATCCATCCTAAAACTCCTTCTGGTAGGGCTGTTACAACTAATATAAATAACCCTCCCTGAATAAACATCCAGCTAGCAGGTAAAGCTTCACTAACTAGACTTTTTGCATAGTTTATGAAAACTGCTCCAAGTATCGCTCCCAATAAAGTTCCTCTTCCTCCAACAGCAACCCATATAACCATTTCTATAGAAAAGGGAACCGTCATAAATTGAGGTGATACTATTCCAGACTGAACGGTATATAAAGCCCCAGAAATTCCTGCGAGTCCTCCAGCAATAGAAAATATTATAGTCTTGAATATGACTGGGTTGTATCCTGTAAACCTAACTCTTGGTTCATCATCTCGTATGCCTATAAGGATATTTCCAAATCTTCCTTTGACTACCCACTTTGCAAAAAACCATGCGGCTATTACTAGTATGGCGGTTATCCAAAAGAATATTCTTTGCATAGACTCAGAGCCTACCATCTGACCAAATAGTTGCGTTACATCTGTTTTTAATCCATTTGTCCCGTTTATAAGTTTTTGTTGTCCATTAAAAAAGTTAAAGAATACAAGAAGTGAGGCTTGAGTAAGTATAGAAAAATAAACCCCTTTGATTCTATTTCTGAAAACAAGATATCCAATTAAACCAGCAACCAATGCTGGAATTATCCAGATAGCGAAGAAGGTAAAAACAGGCGATCTAAACGGTTCCCAGAAAAATGGTAATTTTTCAACACCATATAACGCAAAAAATTCAGGAATATTATTTGGAAATTCAGTGGAGCTGGTTATTTGCAAATACATTGCTGCACAATATCCACCTAGTGCAAAAAATATACCTTGTCCAAGACTTAGTAAACCTGTATATCCCCAGATAAGATCAACACCAAGTGCAACTATGGATAAGGATAAGTATCTACCCAGAAGGTTTAGTCTAAATACAGGGAGTATAGTTGGTGCTGCAATAATTAAAGCTATTAATATTATCCAAAATGATAATACTATTTTTTTATCAAATTGTATTTTACTTAAGGACATTAGTTCTCAACCATCCTTCCTTTTTGAGGAAACAAACCTGTAGGTTTAAATTGTAAGAATATAACAATTAGTGCAAATATCATTACTCTTGCCATACTTGTGGTTGCAAAAAAGTTAATTGTGTTTGATAAAGGTAAAGGCATATCTGGCCATATTGATAAGAGCCTTCCAGCTCCAATTAAATCGGTCATTATTCCTATTCCAAATGAAGCAAGTACTGTTCCTAATAAATTCCCTACTCCTCCTAGTACTACAACCATAAAACAACCAACTATATAGTTTCCCCCAACATTTGGTCCTACAGAACCTAAAAGGGATACAGCTACCCCAGCAACTCCTGCTAAGCCAGATCCAATTCCAAAAGTGATTATATCCACTTTTTCAGTAGATATACCAAGACAATCACTCATTTGCCGGTTCTGAGTGACTGCTCTTATACGCATCCCCCAAGCACTTTGATTAAGAAATAATGTTATTGCTATTACAGAGATTAGAGTAATGACAATTATCATTAATCTTGTTTTAGGGAATGCAGTGCCAATAATTTCTATTTGACCTCTCATCCATGCGGGTGCTGTTACATCAACATTTCGAGCGCTTGCTCTACTAAGTTTGCTGACAGAGGATGAGATTACGCTACCTGTCAAGACCCCAGTTAAAGCAGCAAATATCCAAGAACTAAATTTAAAATATTTGAAATTTATTGATTCTTTTATTTTTGAAGGAAATGTTGTTGGTAAGAATAAACCAATTAAAAGAATTATAACCAGACCGGTCCCATAAGCTAAAGGTACACTTCTGACAAATTGTTGAAGAATTAAGCTTACGCCCCAAGTTGCAAGAAGTGTCTCTAGTGGACTTCCATAAAGCTTTCTTATTATAGTTTTTTCCAGGAGAATGCCTACTACTCCACTAACAATAAAAGCAAGGAAGATAGAAACTATTATGTATGAATTGTAGAAAGGTTTTAATATAGGTAATTTGAAAATTAGTTGTGTTACATATGTTGTGTAAGCTCCAAGCATCATGAGTTCTCCATGGGCAAGATTTATTACACCCATAAGACCAAAAACAATTGCTAAACCTAATGCAGCAACAAGTAGTACAGATCCGATTGCAACACCATTAAAAAGACTATCGAGAAGTAACTCCAATTTAGAAAAAGAAAATATTTGATTATATAAAATAAAAGGAGGTGTTAACCTCCTTTTATTTTGAAGTATAGGTTTGAATAAGATTAAAGCTTATACTTTTCTCCTTTTGAAGGATCTGTCCAATCGCATGCAAATCCTTTCGAACTTGGATGCTTTTGGTTCCATGCTTGAGGAAGAACAACCCCTGTCTCTTCAAGGATTGTAAATCCACCCTCTGCGTTAATCTCTCCAATTCTTACTGTTTGAGATAAGTGGTGATTAGGCATAACTTCAACAGGACCTTGTGGGGCATCAAACTTTTGTCCAACAAGAGCTTCCCTTACTGCGTTGTCGTCGAATGTTCCAGCATCTTCAACTGCCTGTTTCCATAAATAAACCATGTTATAGGCAGATTCTTGAGGATCAGCGACAACACGATCAGCTCCCCATCTTTTCTTGAAACTTGCAGCAAATTTCTTAGATGCAGGAGTGTCAATTGACATCATGTAGTTCCAGGCACCATAGTGACCTTCGAGGAACTCTGGACCAATTGTACTAATCTCTTCTTCAGCAATTGAGTAGTTCATTACGTAGTAGCCACTTGAAGGAGTGATACCCGCGTCTTGAATCTGTTTGAAGAATGCAACGTTTTGGTCACCATTAAGTGTATTAATGATTATTCCACCTTCAGGAAGCGCCTTCTTGATTTTTGAGATAATTGGAGCAACTTCAGTATTTCCTAATGGAAGGTAATCTTCTCCAACAACTTTACCTCCTAACTGTTTTACCTGAGCTTTTGTGATTGTATTCGAAGTTCTTGGGAAAACATAATCAGATCCTACAAGGAAGAAATCTCCACCAGCAGCGGGAGAACGCTTATACATGAAATCTGTAGCTGGTTCTGACTGTTGGTTTGGTGTAGCTCCTGTATAGAAAATGTTGTTAGAACATTCTTGTGCTTCATATTGAATTGGGTAGTAAAGGAAAGCATCCTTTGATTCGTAGACTGGTAACATTGCCTTTCTACTAGCAGACGTCCAACCACCAAATACGACAGGAACTCCGTCTTGATCTATAAGTTTCTTTGATTTTTCAGCAAAAGTTGGCCAGTCAGATGCACCATCTTCTACTATGTATTCTATTTTGTAGCTTTTACCGCCAACTTTTACACCACCAGCAGCATTTATCTCTTCAATAGCCATTTTTTCAGTATCAACAAGTGTTGATTCAGAAATCGCCATTGTTCCAGATAACGAATGCAAAATACCAACGGTTACTGTGTCGTCGAAACTTCCGGAGGTTCCACCTCCACCGCATGAAGTCGCTGTGACAGCTAGTGAGGCAGTAGCTAATCCTGCCAAAATACGCCTTGAAATTCTCATGAATTAGGATAATTTAGGTAATTGACCCTCATTAGGGGGATAAAATAAAAGTTATTAACGAGTGAGGATTCGTTTTGTATCAGTCGTAACTTTTTGTTGAATCCAATATATTAGTAATGAACAATTTTCTATTTTCGATTGTTGGGTATATGTGATTCTAAAAATTGAGTTATTTCTTCAACTCCTCTGCCGCTACTTAGGTTGGTAAAAAACCAAGGTTTCCCTTTTCTCATAAATTCAGTATCAATTTTCATAATATTTAAATCTGCACCAACTTTATCTGCTAAGTCAATTTTGTTTATTAATAATAAATCTGACCTTGTTATTCCCGGTCCCCCTTTTCTAGGGATTTTGTCTCCGGCAGATACATCAATTACATATATTGATAAATCTACCAGTTCTGGACTGAAACTAGAGGCTAAATTATCACCTCCACTTTCTACAAAAACAAAATCTAAAGGATTATACTTTTTTTCTAAATCTAAAACTGCATTCTTATTTAATGAACAATCCTCTCTTATTGCGGTGTGAGGACAACCTCCTGTTTCTACACCAATAATCCTTCCTTCCTCTAAAACCTTTTTATTTATTAGAAAGTTAGCATCTTCTTTTGTGTAGATATCATTCGTGACAACTGCTATCTCATAATTTTTTTTCATGCTTAAGCATAAAGTCTCTACTAATGCAGTTTTCCCTGAACCTACAGGCCCAGCAACCCCTACTCTCAATTTGCTGCTCATAAATTAATTTCTAAAAAGTTTTGTATAAAGGTCATTATGATTTTGTTGTGCCATAGCTAAACCTACATTGCCAAAATAGATGTCATCAATTTCTTTGTCCATAATTTCTTTAGAAACTTTTGAAATTATTGCTAACAAGTCTCTCTGAATTAATTGTGCTTTTGTTGACCCAATAGGAATAATTCTTAATGCAGCACTAAGTTGGTTTGCACTCCATGAATAGAAAAAATTCTCAACCATTTCTAACTTGGTAATTTCAAAACAATAACAAGCCCAACTCCACGCTAATGACCAAGAGCTTTTATTAACATTTTCATAGTGATATTCGAATCCAAATTCTTTGGTTAAATCAAAGAGAGATTTTGCCATTTGAATTTGTTGTTCTCTAATTTCGAGAGAGTCCTTTGATGAGAGGATCCATTTATCCAAACTCATTAGCTTTTGCAAATTACCTTTTAAATATTTTTGTTCGTTAATCTCATTGAAAATATCAAAAAAATCTAGTAAAAGTCTTGCATCTAGTCTTATCTGACCAATTTTTAGTTCACTTATGATTAATTCTTTTACCGAATTTGAATCTGTTAAATTTTTATTATGAAGATAACTCTCCATTCCCTCGGAATAACAAAATCCTCCAACTGGTAAGTTAGGACTTATTAGTAAATATTTTAATAAGTGACTTTTACTCATGACTATGGGCACCTCTTTCTGGAAAGAACTTTTTTTTCGTATTTTTTACATCAACTTTAAAATTAAGAAGCATATTTTTAATAACGTAATCACTTTTTGTTAGAAGAATGCCTTCTTCTATTTCTACTTCCACGTGCCTATTTCCAAGATGATAAGCAGTTTTAATAAGCTCAATTTTAGAATTTGAACTTATTTCAATTAAATCTTCTGTTTTGGCAATTATCTCTACATAAAAATTGGACTTATTAGTTGAAAGAATATCTCCATCATTTAAATTACCCTCTCTAGGTAATTGTAAAATTATTTCTTGATCACAGTCAGTTAATCTTTTACCTCTTAATATTCTTCTTTCATCTGAACTTAAGGTAAGTTTTAAAAATAAACCTAATTTCGGTTTTTCCTTAATCCAATCAGTTACAACAATTTGTTTATTCATTCTCATAATCAAAATTTTTAGTTACTTTAATTTAGTAATTAAAGAAAACAATTTATGATTAAAACTTCATGGGAAGGTAATTGTTTCTTAAATTTTTTCAATAATAAAGCAAGTTTAGGAAATGTTGATAAAACAATCTTTAAATCTAAATCGACTTCTCCTTATAAGTTATTAAAGTCTACTCATGATCAAGAGGGCAGATGCATTTTGCCTGTTCTACATACTGCAGGGGGATTGGTAGGAGGTGATTTACTCGATTTTGAGGTAAATCTTGAGAAAAACTCTAAGGTTTTGTTGACGACTTCTTCAGCTCAGAAAGTATATGGATCAGTGGGAAGATCTAAAATAAATCCAAAAGGAAGTTTTTCAAAGCAAAAGAATCTTATAAACATTCTTGACAATTCTCATTTAGAGTATCTTCCCCAAGAAACAATCATCTTTGCAAATGGTTTATATGAGCAAATTTTTAAAGTATCTATTTCAGAAACTTCAAGTTTTTTATTTACTGATTTAATAAGACTTGGAAGATCTTCTTCCGGAGAATCTATTGAGAGTGGAGTTTTTAGGTCTAAATTAGAAATTATGAGAAATAATGATTTACTTGATGATTGGGAATATGTTGATCAGATTGAATTATCTAAGGCAAGTTTTGTGGCCAAGTCAGGCATGGATTACATGCCCGTTTTTGGATCCTTAATTTGGATTTGCGAAAAAGATTTTTCCAAGTCAAAAATAAATAATCTTGTAGGAAATATAAAAAAGATTTTCAATGAAACTAATAATAATTTATCTATTGGAATCCTTGAAAATGGAATCTCTGTACGATTCCTAGGGAGTTCTTCTCAAGATGCTAGAAAATGTTTTTTTTGTATTTGGAAACAAATTAGGTCTGTTTGTGGATTTTGTGAGCCAAAATATCAAGGTGTATGGCCTTTACAAGATTCTATGAATTATTAATTATGTTCAGAAAGAACCTTTTTTAAGAATTTATAGATTAATTTTTTATTATGCATCTTTCACCTCAAGAAAAGGATAAATTATTGATTTTTTCTGCTGCTCTCTTAGCTGAAAGAAGGCTTAGTCGAGGTCTTAAGCTTAATTATCCTGAAACAATTGCTTTTTTAAGTTTTCAAGTACTTGAAGGAGCACGAGATGGTAAAAGTGTAAGTCAATTAATGTCAGAGGGAACTACCTGGCTTTCAAAATCACAAGTTATGGAGGGCATTTCTGAAATGGTTGATGAAGTTCAAATAGAAGCGGTTTTTCCCGATGGGACTAAATTAGTTACTATTCACAATCCGATTAATTAGTTATGAGTAATTTAATTCCTGGCGAAATAATTCCTGAACAAGGTGAAATCGAACTAAATTTTAGTAAGCAAGTTAAAACAGTAACGGTTTCTAATTCTGGAGATAGACCTGTTCAAGTTGGATCTCATTATCATTTTTATGAAGCAAACAAGGCTTTAATTTTTGATCGAGAAAAAACACATGGTATGCGTCTTGATATTCCTGCAGGAACAGCAATTAGATTTGAACCGGGTGATACAACAGATGTCAAATTAGTGCCATTTTCAGGTTTAAGAAATGTATATGGTTTTAATTCATTAGTTAATGGTTCTTTAAATAATTAAATTATGTCTTATAAAATTGATAGAAAAACTTACGCTCAAACTTACGGACCCACTGCCGGAGATAGAGTAAGGCTCGCTGATACTGAACTTTTTATAGAAGTAGAAAAGGATTTAACCACATACGGAGATGAAGTTAAATTTGGTGGAGGTAAAGTTATTCGAGATGGGATGGGACAGTCTCAAGTAAGAAGAGCAGATGGAGCTGTAGATACCGTAATAACTAATGCTTTGATCGTAGATTGGTGGGGAATAATTAAGGCTGATGTGGGTATAAAAGATGGAATGATTTTTGAAATTGGTAAGGCTGGCAATCCTGATATTCAGGATAATGTTGATATTGTTATTGGTGCATCAACAGAAGTGATAGCTGGAGAGGGGCATATTCTTACTGCAGGTTCAATAGATACCCATATTCACTTTATCTGTCCCCAACAAATTGAGACAGCACTAGCCTCTGGAATTACAACCATGTTGGGAGGGGGGACTGGACCTGCAACTGGCACAAATGCTACTACTTGTACCCCCGGTTCTTTTCATATTGCAAGAATGCTTCAATCTGCAGAAGCATTCCCCATGAATTTAGGTTTTTTCGGAAAAGGAAACTCAACAAACGAGAGTAATCTTATTGATCAGGTTGAGGCTGGTGCATGTGGATTGAAGCTTCATGAGGATTGGGGAACCACTCCTTCTGCAATAAATTCTTGTCTAAATGTTGCAGATAAGTTTGACGTACAAGTATGTATTCATACTGATACTTTGAATGAGGCAGGCTTTGTTGAAGATACCATCAACGCTATTGCAGGAAGAACTATACATACTTTTCATACCGAAGGAGCAGGTGGAGGTCATGCTCCAGACATTATAAAAATTTGTGGAGAAAAAAATGTTCTTCCTAGTAGTACAAATCCAACAAGACCTTATACAAGGAACACATTAGAAGAACATCTTGACATGTTAATGGTTTGTCATCATTTAGATTCTAAAATCCCAGAAGATATTGCATTCGCTGAATCAAGGATCAGAAGAGAGACTATTGCAGCTGAGGATATCTTGCATGATGTAGGTGCCTTTTCAATTATTGCTAGTGATTCTCAAGCTATGGGAAGAGTTGGCGAAGTAATTACAAGAACTTTTCAAACCGCGCATAAAATGAAAGTCCAAAGGGGGCCGCTATCTCAGGATTCTGATAGAAACGATAATTACAGAGTAAAGAGATATATTTCTAAAGTCACAATTAATCCTGCAATAGCTCATGGGATTGATAAACATGTTGGGTCTATAGAAAAGGGTAAAATTGCGGATTTGGCATTGTGGAAACCTTCCTTTTTTGCGGTAAAGCCTGAATTAGTTGTTAAAGGTGGATCTATAGTTTGGTCCCAAATGGGTGATGCAAATGCTTCAATTCCTACTCCAGGTCCTGTACATGGTCGACCTATGTTTGCAAGTTTCGGCCAATCTCTAATTAAAAGTTCTTTTACCTTTTTAAGTAAAAATTCAATTGAACAAAATATTCCAAATAAATTAGGCTTACAAAAAAAATGTATTGCCGTAGAAAATACCAGAAATATCAATAAATCAAACTTAAAACTTAATAGTAAACTACCAAATATTTCAGTTGATCCTCAAACTTATGAAGTTTTTTCTGATGGAGAACTTCTTACTTGTGAGCCTCTTGATGAAGTCCCAATGGCTCAGAGGTATTTTTTGCTTTAGAAGTTTTTAATTAATTCTTTTTCACTTATCTTTATGTCTTTTGACCCCGCAATAGCTAAATCTTCTTGCAGTTTGTTCTCACAAGATAGAACTCTTGACCAACTTGGTAATTGAAGTGTCGTAGGACAAGCCAGATAATCTTCTGTAGCAGGTCTTAATAGTTTCGCAAACTTTTGTACTGATAATTCTTCTTCGTGCCTATCGTATGGAAGTTGATTAACTGCTGAATCTAATCCAAATTGTTTTACCCGATCTTCTCCAACTCTTTTGTAGAGAACTTCCAATGTTGCTAGTTGAGTGCTAGTTAAGGTCTCAGCTTGATGCTCCATGAGACCTCTTAAAACACTTGAAAGTATTTCTGTACACATTTTTTGCAATCCTTCTTTAGAAGAATCTCCAATATTCTTATGTTTATGATCAAATAAACCTAGGTCAACCTGGGCTATTTTGGAGGTCCTTACGTTTCTATAAACCTCTGATAATAAACCTATCTCTAAACCCCAGTCACAAGGTATTCTTAAATTCATAGCAAGGTCTTTAGTAAAAGCAAACTCACCTGCCAATGGATATCTAAATGATTGTAGATATTGTAAAAACGGACCCTTACCAACTAACTGCTCAAGACTTGCTAATAAAGGACCCACGAATAATCTTGTTGCTCTACCTTGCAATTGATTTGTTTCTAGAGATAATCTACTGTAAAAAGCTTTTACATATGATATTCCATATGATTCATCCAGAAGTGGAAGTATCATTCTTGAGGGATATAAAGGACTAAAAGTTCTTATATCAGCATCAAAAAGAGCAACTACTTCTGATTTTCTAGTCGCAACTCCTATGCCTTGCCATACAGCCCATCCTTTACCTGGAGTTCCTAAAAGTTCTAATCCATTTTTTTCTTGGCTTTTTAATAGCTCAATAACAGAGGGAGAATTAGTCCATTGAACGTGAACTGGGAATGGCATTGAGTCAAAAAATGACTTTGCTGCTTTTACTTGCTCAACAGTTTTTGCAGAGAGAGCAATTACTAATTCATTTAAGCCTGTAAGGTTTTTTAAAACTTCTCTTATATCTTTTAATGCTGGACGTTCAAACTCTTCATATAAGCAAGGTATTAAAATGCTAGTTGATCTTTTTTTAAGACTTTTGTTTAATTCTTTAAGTAAATTTCCTGTAACTCCATATTCATGTATTGTTGTGATTAAACCTTGTTGAAAGTCCATTTTCTAATTGATGTGCAGAATAGTATTAATACTTCGTTGATTTTTTCAAAGTGAAGCAAATTGATTCAGAGAAAAAATTAGATAGATTAAAGATTGATAAATTGTTAAAAACAATTTATTCAAATAATACTACAGAAGAAATTAATTTTATTTCAAATCAATTATTACAGATTTTAGATGATTTCTCAGAGAAATCTGCTTATGAAGAAATTAGAGATAAGGAAAGGTGGAATGAATCTCATTCGGTTTTGATAACTTATGCAGATAGTATTTATAAAAATGGCGAGGCCACATTAAAAACTCTTAGTGAGTTGTTGAGTAAACATTTCGGCAGCCTTTCTAAAGTTGTACATATTCTCCCTTTCTTGAAATCTACAAGTGATGGAGGTTTTGCAGTATCAAGTTATGATTCCTTAGAAGAAAAATTTGGTGGTTGGGATGATCTCAAAAGTATTTCTAAAAATCATGATTTGATGGCTGATTTAGTGCTAAACCATGTCTCATCATCTCACCCATGGGTTCAACAATTTATTAAATCCCAAGAACCCGGGATATCAAATGTTTTTTCACCTAAGCAAAATCTTGACTGGTCAAATGTAATAAGACCAAGAAGTTCCTCCTTGTTTTCTCAAATAAATACTGAAGATGGCCCTAAACAGGTTTGGACAACTTTTGGTCCAGATCAAATTGATTTAAATTGGCATAATCCAAAAATGAATCTTGAGTTCTTAAATCTAATTATTACTTATTTATCTAATGGAATTAAATGGTTAAGACTTGATGCCGTAGGTTTTATATGGAAGGAATCAGGGACAACGTGCTTGCATTTACCAAAAGCACATTCAATTGTGAAACTCTTGAGAGTTCTTTTAAATAATCTTCTTGATGAGGGAGTTTTAATAACTGAAACTAATGTTCCTCAGAAGGAAAATCTATCTTATCTGATTCCTAATGATGAAGCCCATATGGCATACAATTTCCCATTGCCTCCACTTCTTCTAGAAGCAATTATTACTTCAAGAGCTGATATCCTAAACTCATGGATTTTTGATTGGCCAGAATTACCTTATGAAACTACTCTTTTTAATTTTACTGCATCGCATGATGGTGTTGGGCTAAGAGCTCTTGAAGGTTTAATGAACGAGCAGAGAATCAAAGATTTATTAATTAATTGTGAGAAAAGAGGCGGATTAGTAAGTCATAGACGTTTATCAAATGGTGATGATAAACCTTATGAATTGAATATTAGTTGGTGGAGTGCAATGGAAGACTCAAGTAGAGATGCTAAAAGATTTCAATATGAGAGATTTATTTTAAGTCAATTACTAGTAATGGCTCTAAAAGGGGTTCCTGCCTTTTATTTACCAGCATTACTAGCTTCAGAGAATGATATCAAAAGTTTTTCTATGACAGGTCAAAGAAGAGACCTAAATAGAGAAAAGTTTAAATCAGAAAATCTTTTAGCCGTTTTAAATAATCCTGAATCTAATGCTAATAAAAACTTAAAATATCTTAGTAATGCTATGGATGTCAGATCAGAATTACCGCAATTTCACCCTCGTTCGGAAATGAAATGTTTGTCTAAAGGTAGAAGTGATATTGTTGTAATCAAAAGAAGTAAAGGTCCTGAATCTGTTTTTGCAATTCATAATATGACTGAAAACAAAATTAATTATCAATTGAATGATAATGACTTACCAAAAATAATTGACAATGATTTCAATACCAAAGATTTTTTAACATCCACGCAATACAACTGCAAAAATATTAGTCTTGATCCTTTTCAAGTAATTTGGCTTAGTGCTTTATAAAAATGATAGAAAATTCTTCTATTTGGGTAGTAAGTGATGTAGATGGTACTTTGATGGATCACTCCTATGATTTATCACCTGCTAGAGAAACTATAAAAAAACTACAAAAATTATCTATACCCGTTATTCTTTGTACAAGCAAAACAGCTTCTGAAGTAAAAGTTATTAGAAAGGAACTTAACTTAACGGATCCTTATATTGTTGAGAATGGTGCAGCTATATATGGTGAATCTCTTAAAAGAGTAAATGGAGAAATTATTCTTGGAATAAAATACGAATATCTTGAAGAAATCTTGAATTATATTTCTAATGAAATTGATCATAAACTTATTCCTCTTAATAATCTCACTGATCAAGAAGCTACTCAGCTCACAGGTTTAGATGGCAATTCATTGAACTTAATGCGTGATAGGCATTGGAGTATGCCTTTTTTGAATCCGCCAAGTTATCTAGAAGAGAAAATTAATATTTGTTGTAAAAAGTTTAATGTTGATATTTTTAAGGGTAATAGAATGAGTCACTTATTATCTACAAAATCTAATAAAGGTAAAGCAATAAATGCTCTTAAAAAATATTCAAATGTTCAAAATATTAAAATTATAGGTTTAGGCGATTCTCCAAATGATTTGCCTCTGCTTTTAAACTCAGATATTAAAATTGTAATTCCTGGAATAGATGGACCTAATTTAAATTTACTAAATCAATTAAATGATTTGGAATTTACTTTAGCTTCTGAACCAAATGGATATGGTTGGAAAAATGAAATCAATAAATTGATAAATAAGCGAGAACTAAGTTAGAAAGATGAAAAATTTTGATATTAATTTTCCTCTTGATAAATTTGAAAAATTAATTATTGATATTGGTTGGGAATCCTTGGATGATTGGTTCAACTTTTGGAATAGTAAAAAAAACATTCTTTCAATTAATCAATATTGGAACAATAAAGTAAATGATGATTGGATTTGGGGCTTAGCTTTACCTATTTTATCTCAGGCCTATAAATTTCATAATAATTTTTCAAATAGAAAAATTATTGGGATCTCAGCTCTTCCAGGAACAGGCAAAACAACTTTAGGTAATTGGCTTGAAGCAATATCCTTAAAATTAAATTTCAAAATTGCTGTTATTTCAATTGACGATTTTTATCTTCCTTCAGAAGAAATGAAATTAGCAATTAAGAATAACCCTTGGCATGTTTCAAGAGGTTTTCCTGGTAGTCACTCAGTAAAATTAATGTATGAAAAATTATTATATTGGAAAAATAATGGAGAGTTAAATGTTCCTGTTTTTGATAAATCATTGAGGAATGGCTTAGGAGATAGATCTCATTGGAGATTTGACAATCCTGATTTAGTGATTCTTGAGGGATGGTTTTTAGGAATAGAACCCTCCTCAATTGATGTTAAGGATAAGCACATAAAATTAGCAGCATTGAGTCCAAATGAATCTTCATACACATTAAAGATACAAAGTAAGTTAAATGAGTATCTAGATGTTTGGAGTTTAATAGACAATATATGGCACTTAAAGCCATTGAAGTTTGAGTATATGAATATGTGGAAGTCATTTCAAGAAAAAGAAATGCTTTTACAGAAAGGAAATGCTCTTCAAGATGAAAAATTATCTAATTTCTTGAGGATGCTTAATGTTTCCATTCCCCGTAAAAGTTTTGATTCCATAAATTCTTATGCGCTTTTATTAATTGATCAAGAAAGAAACTTAGTTGAGGCTAGATTAAATTTTTAGCATTTTATAAATTTCTTTTTTTTCAGTAATTTTTTATACATTTTTTGTAGTTCTTGATGGTGTTAAATAAATTATGTTTTGCTATTTTGGGATGATAGAGTTTTCCTACAAAAACGAGGGTAATAGAATGGTTGTCTTAAGATGTATCGGACCATCAAATTTTTTTTTAGAAAGAGTTTTATTTCCAACTGACATTCTTACTTTTATGGCCCCAAATGACTCAAGAGTTGAAATTTGGGGAAATGAATTATATGGCCCTAAACTGGAAGAAAGAATAAGAATCTCTGCTGATAACGAGGATTCCACTTTAGTAGCTTAGAACCAAAATTTTCTAATTGTCTGCGAGTCAAAATTTTTTACAAATACCTATTATTTATTGATATTATCTAACTAGTTTTAGTTTTTTAGATGTATTTTTCTTCCTTTGCAATAGGCGGTTTTGTTCCTTCTGCAGCTGTTGCTGGCATTTTACTTTTAGTTGGTTTAGGGGCCTTCTTTTATCTTGGTATTAAAGGACCTACAGATTATTAAAGCCTAACTTAATGAACAAATGGTTATTTTAATTTTGATAACCTCATCAAATAATCTACCACTATGGATCTAACAACTATTTTATTTATATTAAGCTTACCGTTCGTTTTATTGACAGTTTACTTTGGTACAAAAAATGATTTTTACGAGAGTGAAAATTATAAAGGTGATGGGTGTGCTCACGATGTTAAAAGGTAATTTTATTTTTAATAACTTCTAAATGCGCTTATGTACTTAATCTTTCAAATTGCCAGACAGGTTTATCTATCTCATTTGTAATTTTTCAGCATTTGCAGAATCATAAAATATTAAAGAATTAAGAAAAAAATATTAAAATAAATTTTTTTATTTTTACACAAGCTTTTAACTATAAAATGTAAATTGCTATTAATTAATAAGGTTATTTAATAATTTATTGGAATATTTAAAATTTATTTTATATGGGTTAATCCAGGGTTTGACTGAGTTTATTCCTGTAAGTAGTACAGCTCATTTAAAAGTTGTATCTCTTTTTTTAGGTATTGATGATCCTGGTGCCTCTTTGTCCGCTACTATTCAACTAGGAAGTGTTGTAGCTATAGTTTGGTACTTTAGGAGCGATATTTTTAATTTAAGAAGTCAATCTTCAAAAAAAATTCTGGAATATTTCATAGATAAAAAATTACTAAGTTCTATTTTGATTGGTACTATCCCAATTATTTTGTTTGGTGGAAGTATAAAATTATTTGCTCCCTATTTTTTTGATAATGTTCTTCGTTCAAATATATCAATAGCATTGGTTTCTATCCTAATGGCTTTTTTTATGTACTTGGCAGATAGTGCGAAAAGTTGCTCTATAAATATTAAAAACCATAATTATTCAGATAGTTTTTTGATAGGTTTATTTCAGGCATTTGCTATTATCCCTGGAGTTTCAAGATCTGGTGTTACTATTTCTAGTGCTCTAATATCAGGATGGGAAAGAGGCGATGCTGCGAAATTTTCTTTTCTTTTAGGTATACCAGCTATCTCTCTTGCTGCGATTGTTGAGTTTATTTCTTCTTTTAATGATTTTTTTTCATTTGGTTTTCTCCCTCTTTTAGTTGGTCTTATTACGACATTTCTGTCCTCTTTATTAGCTATAGATTTCTTATTAAAGTATTTTTCTTCAAATGGTTTGAAAATATTTATTATCTATCGAGTCATTTTTGGCTTTGTAATTCTTCTGAATTTATAATTGGCTGAAAAAAATTTTGTAATTGTGTTAAGGTTTAAAAAATTTCTTTATAATGAATATTTTTATATCTTTCCAACTAGGTGAAGTTGAAGTCTCAAATCTTACGATATTGGTTTTAGCGTTTTTTTCATCTTTTACATTCATAGCTGTAGGCATAAGTTCATATAAACTATACAAGTCACTAATAAATGAAGACGATAAGTAATCGGAACGGCGGGATTTGAACCCACGACCCCCACTACCCCAAAGTGGTGCGCTACCAAACTGCGCTACGCCCCGTCTCTTTACTATAAAGATAAGATTGATTTAAATGTTGTTCTTTATTGGATTGTTATCAGATCTCAATACACACTTATCAACTTCCCAATTAAAGTTTTCCCATACATAGTCTTTTAATTTGTAATCGCTTCCAGTAAAAACTCCTAACTTAACATTTGTAGGGGAGGCCGAACAATACTGCCTACTTCCAGCTGATGCAAGATATTGTTGATGATATTGTTCAGCATAGAAATATGTATCAATAATTTTTATTTCCGTTTCAATTAAACCAAGATTTTTTTTGTTTAATTCCGTTTGATATTGTTCTTTACTGGCTAATATGGTTTTTAAATTATTTTCATTTTTGTAAAATATTGCAGATCTATATTGAGTTCCTATATCATTGCCTTGCCTGTTTTTTTGCGTTGGGTCATGACATTCCCAAAACATTTTTAATAAATCACTTATATTAATTTCCCTTTTATCCCATATAACTCTTACAACTTCTGAATGACCAGTTATGCCTGAACATACTTCATAGTAAGTTGGATTGCTTTTTTCACCACCAGCATAACCTACAGAAGTTGTGATAACTCCAGGAAGTTTCCAAAAACATTTTTCAGCTCCCCAGAAACATCCACAACCAAAAATTATTTCATCTTCATGGATATTAGGATCTTTTTTAATATCTGTTTTTAATATTCTATGCAATGAATAAGAATCATTAGTTAAATTTGCCCCCTCATTATTCATGATGTTTTTTAGGAATTTAAACATATTTAAATCTCTTTATTATAAGTAGAAAAATTTACTTTTAGCTCTTAACAACTCTGGTAGCTAGTTCTCTTTCCCAAAGTTGTTTATATAGCCCATTCTTTTTTACTAAATCCTTATGATTCCCTTCTTGAACTATTTTCCCTTTGTCCATTACTAAAACCCTATCACAAGTAGCTGCAACAGATAGTTGGTGACTAATCATTATGATTGTTTTATTACTTCTATCACTCATTTCCTTTATTATTCTTGATGCTGTTTTATTATCAACACTCGCTAAAGCGTCATCAAGAACAACAATTGGAGATTTAACAAGCAGTGCTCTTCCTAGTGCAGTTCTTTGCCTTTGCCCACCACTTAATGTAATACCCCTTTCTCCAACAATAGTTTTAAACTTTTCAGGAAAACTATTGATATCATCAATTAATCCAGCTTTTATTGCACTTTCTTTAACTAGAAATTTAGAAGCTTTAGGTTCTCCAAAACTTAGGTTTTCTGAGATTGTAGAAGTAAATAAGAATGCCTCTTGAGGCACAATTGAAATATTCTTTCTAAGATCACTTAATTTTATGGTTTTCACATCAACTTCATCTAAAAATAATTGTTTGTCTGGAATTTCAATAGTTCTTCCTAGAGACTTCGCTAGTGTGGTCTTCCCACAACCTACTGGGCCAACTATTGCAATAAGTTCACCAGGATAAATTTTTAAATTGAGACCATTTAATGAATTAAATTTTGATCCTGGATACTTTATCGTTAAACTTTTTGCTTCTAACAATCCTTTAACCTTTCTTTTTAAAAATTTAGTATCTGCTCTATCTACAATAGTTGGATTGTTCTGAAATATTTCTTCCACACGATCTAAACTAACTTGACCGAGTTGAAAAGTATTTAAAGTAAAACCTAATAGCGCTGTAGGGAAGACAAGTCTTTCTACGTAAAGAATTAAAGCTACTAAACCACCTATTGAAATAAATCCACTCTCTAGTTGAAAAGTTCCTAAAGATAATAAAATCAATAATGAAATTGAAGAAATACCTTGTAACAATGGGAATAGGGTACTTGCTGTTCTTGCAAGTTTTATCGCTGAATTCCGATAGGCATCATTGTATATTTTAAATTCTTTTTTTTCAGCATTCTCTTGGGCATAAATTTTGATGGCGCTTATGCCAGAAAGATCTTCTTGTATAAGATCACTAAGTTTTGATAATGATTCTTGTTGAGATTTTCTTTGATTAACCATTCTTCCACCGAATAGACTTACAATTCCAAGGATTAATGGAAATATCATTAAAGCTGATATTGTTAGTGGCTTATTTATCGAAAACATTGAAGGAATAGTAAATGAATAAGCTAAGATAATGTTGCACAAGCTTAAAACAGTAAATCCTAAGAGTCTTCTTATGTTTTCAACATCGCTTGTAGCTCTACTAATAATGTCTCCACTACCTTTTTTTTGAATCCATTCTGGATCTTGAATAAGTAAATGGTCGAAAAGTTTCTGACGAAGATTTACTTCTACTTTTCTACCTATGCCAAAAACTATCTGTCTTGAAAATAATCTTATTAAACCCATACAAGTTGCTAAAAATATTAACCACAAAGATTTAGAAATAACAAAATCAGAAGAAAACCCATTTTGTAATTGGTCAATTATATTTTTTACCTCTAAGGGTATTACAACACTTAATATGTTTACTACTAAGAGAGCAAAAGCTCCACATAAGAATTCTTTTTTGTAAGGTCTTAAGTATTTATATATAACTTCTATCTTTAAATTTTTCATTTTATTTTGCCGATATGATTAAGATAATGTTTCATTTTTGAATATGTGAGCTAATTTTATAAATGATTCAGTATTTATTTATGGGTAACGAGCAAACTCATCCATTACGTGAAACAGACAAAAACATTATAGATTCCCTCATCACTAAAAAAACACCAGAAGATCTTGACTATATAAATTTAGCTAGATTAATAAATCGTTATAACAATTTCCCAGGAGAAATTGAAATTAAAAACGATATTGAAAAAATTTTAAATTTTTGGATGATCACTCAAAAAGAACTTTTTTCAAAAACAAAAAATATTTGGTCAAAAAGCTTCAGACCTTCTAATACAAATAAAGATTTAGTTGGCTCAGGTTTTGATACCTCAAATTGAATTTTATCTGCATAATTTTTCCTTCATAAATAAATGTCTTCTAATCTATCAAACGCTGAAATCCTAAATAATTTGTTGGAGAGAAGAGACCTTGATGAATTAACTTCTAGATCTTTAATGCAAAGATGGCTTAATGATGAAATTACAGATGTTGAAACTGGAGCTTTTTTGAGTGCTTTTAGAGCAAAAAGTTCTACAGGTGTCGAACTAAGTGCTATGGCTGAGGAACTTTTAAATGTTTGCGAATTGCCAGTAGCAAGACCAAATTTGTATTTAGTAGATACTTGTGGAACAGGGGGTGATGGAGCTAATACATTTAATATTTCGACTGCAGTTGCATTTGTAGCTGCATCTTGTGGGGCAAAAATTGCAAAACACGGAAATAAAAGTGCTAGTGGGAAAGTTGGCTCTGCTGATGTTTTGTTGAATCTTGGTTTGAATTTAAATTGTTCATTAGAAAAAGTAATCAAAGCAGTGAGTGAAATTGGGATAACTTTTTTGTTCGCACCTGTTTGGCATAAATCTTTAATAAAACTTGCTCCATTAAGAAAGACTCTTGGAATAAGGACAGTATTTAATCAACTTGGACCATTGGTAAATCCTTTAAGACCCAATGCACAAGTTTTAGGTGTTGCTTCTGAGGATCTTTTAAAACCTATGGGAAGCGCGCTTTTAAAAATGGGTATGAATAGAGCAATAGTCGTTCATGGGTCTGGTGGCCTTGATGAGGCGTCGCTTCAAGGAGAAAATAAACTAGTATTTGTTGACAATGGTAAATTGCGGTTTTCAGAATTAAATATTTCAGATTTTAACCATGAAAATATATCTAACGAAAAGCTTGTGGTTTCTGATCCTGAGTCTAACGAGGAAATATTAAAGTCTGTCTTAAATGGTTCTGGACAAAAATCTCATATTGATGTGGTTGCCTTGAACTCTGCTTTAGTGCTTTGGGCTGCAGGCATTGAGGATAATTTAAATGAAGGATTTAATAAAGCTTTATTTTCGATAAATCAAGGAGATCCTTGGAAAAAGTTTTTACTTTTAAAAAATTTTTTACATACAAATTAATTACAAATTGATGATTAATCCATATAAGAAAAACGCGAAATTAGTATTAAGTAATGGAATTGTATTCCCAGGATTCTTTTTTGGTGCTTCTGGTACAGCCATGGGTGAAATAGTTTTTAATACGGGTATGACTGGATATCAGGAAGTTATTACTGATCCAAGTTATTTTGGACAAATATTAACATTCACTTATCCAGAAATTGGAAATACTGGTATCAATTTCGAAGATTCAGAATCTAATATTAATGTTAAAGGAATAATTGTTAGAAATTTTTCATCTAATAGCAGTAATTGGAGATCTAAAAAGAATTTTAATCAGTGGTTAGTTGAGAAAAATATCATAGGTCTATATGGAATTGATACAAGGGCTCTTGTTAAAATTTTAAGATCTAGTGGTGCTATGAATGGAGTTATTACCAACCTAGATACAAGTGATGAAAGTTGTTTAAAAATAATTCAGGATACGCCAAAGATGGAGGGATTAAACTTATCAAAAGTTGTTTCAACAAAGCAACAATATTTATGGCAAAGTCATACGCACACAATTTTTGATTTAAGAAAAAGATATGATGAATCTTCTAAAAAGTTAAAAATAGTAGCAATTGATTTTGGAATTAAAAATTCAATTCTAAATAGACTCGTATCCCATGGTTGTGAAGTTTTGGTTTTACCCTCTCGATCTTCTCTAAAAGATGTTCTTTCTAACAAGCCTGATGGTATATTTTTCTCAAATGGTCCAGGCGATCCTTCTTCTGTTTCTGAAGGTATAGTTTTAGCAAAATCACTAATTGAATATGGTGAAATACCTATGTTTGGTATTTGCCTTGGTCACCAAATATTTGGATTGGCATTAGGAGGTTCAACTTATAAATTACCCTTTGGACATCGTGGTTTAAATCATCCTTGTGGTGAAAATAATAAAATTGAGATAACTAGCCAAAATCATGGTTTTGCTATTGATCCCAATTCTCTCTCAAAGGACATAGTTAGAATAACCCACTATAACCTTAATGATAATACTGTGGCTGGCCTAGAGGTTAATAATAAGCCTATATTTAGTGTGCAATATCATCCAGAAGCAGGGCCTGGCCCACATGATTCAGATTATTTATTTAAAAAATTTGTTTCTCTAATGTTAGAAAGATGTTGACATATTGTTTTCTTTTGATTTGATAATTACATTTGATATATTAATTTTTTGGAGGTATTAGATCATAGAAGATTTCCAGAAGTTAACCGTTTCTTTAAGAGGAAACCTTGAGGTTACAGCGAACATTATGGTTTTTACTTTTAAAGGCCAACTTGATGCTTTCTCAGAAAAACAATTTAAGACTTTTGTTACTAATAATCTAAAAAATGGCCTTCCATTTATTATTGATCTTACAAAAATTGATTTTTTAGATTCCTCGGGTCTTGGAGCACTTGTTCAAACTGCAAAAGAATGCAAAAAATCGAAACTTGGGTTCTCTATCGTTGGCAATTCGAGAGTTGCCCAAACAATTAAACTTGTACGTCTAGGGGATTTTCTTAACCTGAAGTCAAACCTTGAGGATGCATTAAATTATTTAAAGAATTGAATTATTGGATTCAAAACTTGGTTCCATATGGATCTCCCGAAGATATAGGTGTTATCCAACTTGCTTGGCTTGGAGATTCAGTATGGGAGCTCCACCAAAGACTAAGGCACGTTCATTTCCCTTTAAAATCTAAAGACCTCCATTTATCTGTAGTAAATGAAGTAAAAGCAAAATCTCAGTCAAAATCATTAAGTCAAATTGAACATTTATTAAATTCAAATGAAATGGATCTAATTAGGCGTGCTAGAAATAAAACAAAGAGATATCCAAAATCTTCAGACCCCACCATATACTCTAGAGCAACTGGTTTTGAAACTCTTATTGGCTGGCTATTTTTAAAAGATCCTCAAAGATTATCAACACTTTTTGAATATTTAGAATTAAAGATGAATTGAATCTATGAAAAACTCCTCAAATAAATTCCGCGGAAAAAATAAGAATGAGTACAAAAGAAATCCAGATTTTGGTTATTATTCAAAAAATACAAATCGTTCAGAAAAAAATGATAAATTTTTGAACAATTCCTCTAAAAATAAGAAAGTTGAAAATTTAAAAAAAAATAATGAAAATAATACTTTTTCATCTTTAAAAAGAAGAAATCCAAGATATAAATTTAATTCAGAAATTCCTACTAAAAATTCTGATATGCATCAAGAGTTTCCTAAAAAGAGAAATTTTGATGATTGGATATGGGGTAAACATTCGGTTTACGAGGCTCTTAGTATTGATAGAGCGATTAATAGGATTTGGTGTACTTCGGAAATTTTTTCTTCTGACAAATTCTATATTTTTCTTAAGGATCTTAAATCAAAAGGAGTTCTTATTGAAGAAGTCTCTTGGAACAGGCTTTCGCAATTGACATATGGTGCTTCACATCAAGGTATTGCATTGCAGTTAGCCTGCTCTAAAACAATATCCCTAGAAAAATTAATCGATTTTTCTAAAAATAATTGTCCAAATCCTATATTAGTCGCATTAGACGGTATAACTGATCCTCATAATGTTGGCGCGATAATAAGATCAGCGGAAGCATTTGATTGCAAAGGTGTAATTATTCCTCAGAGAAGGTCTGCAGGATTGACTGGGACAGTCGCTAAGGTAGCTGCAGGAGCCTTAGAACACCTTCATGTTAGTAGAGTCGTTAACTTAAATAGAGCACTTGAGGAACTTAAGAGAAGTGGTTTTCTTGTTGTTGGCTTATCTGGAGATGGTCAAATGTCTATCTCAAATTTTCAAGAAAAAGCACCATTGGTTGTTGTAGTTGGCTCTGAAGATAAAGGTATTTCTTTGCTTACTCAAAAAAAATGCGATTTTATATTAAGTATTTCTCTTAAAGGTAAGACTTCAAGTTTAAATGCTTCTGTGGCGGCCGCTATATCTCTATTTCAATTGACAGGGAAATAATTTTATTGTTTAAAATCAATGTTTTTAAAGACCATTAAAATGTTGTTGTTTCAATACATTTATATGATTAATAAAAATTTATTGAATTTTCACTACATAAATGTATAGAATTTAACAAGAATTATGGTCTAACAGGCCAATAAAATTGATTAGAAACTTTGGAAACAAACTTGGTTTAGCCTGGTGGGCTAAGATTGAGACAGATCAACCTAGTAGTACCTACTGGTTCGGCCCATTTATTACGAAACGTAGTCTAAAAGAAAATATGTCTTCTTTTATTAAAGATCTTTCTGATGAAGGGTCTAAAAACATTAAACACAGTTTAGTACGTTGCAAAAAAGAAGAACCTTTAACTGTTTGATAGCTTTGATTTTAAGGAATAAATTAGAAAATGGATTTTAATTCTTTAAGAAAAGAAATTAGTAGCAATAATTCTTCTGTTAAGGAATTAATTAATGATATTTTTGCCAAAATCGATCATAAAGATCCTGAAATTAACTCATATATTTGTACTACAAAAGATAATGCTATCGCGCAAGCAGAGAACATTGATAAATTAATTCAAAATAAAGAAGACCTTCCTCCTCTCGCGGGGATGCCAATAGCAATTAAGGATAATATTTGTACTAAAGGAGTTGCAACAACTTGTGCAAGTAAAATGCTCAAAACCTTTGTTGCGCCTTATGAATCCACCGCTTCTAGTAAATTGTGGTCTTCAGGGGGAATTTGTTTAGGAAAAACTAATTTAGACGAATTTGCAATGGGTAGTTCCACGGAAACTTCTTTATTTGGTGTCACTTCAAATCCTTGGGATATTAATAGAGTGCCAGGAGGCAGTTCAGGCGGTAGTGCGGCTTCAGTTGCCGCTGGATTTTGTGCAGCGGCTATTGGTTCTGATACAGGAGGATCAATAAGGCAACCAGCTTCTTTTTGTGGCGTGGTAGGTCTTAAACCTACTTATGGCAGAGTTAGCAGATGGGGGCTTGTAGCATTTGCTAGCTCTCTTGATCAAATTGGCCCAATTACAAATACTGTCTCTGATGCGGCTGAAATTCTTTATTCAATTTCTGGTAAAGACCCCTTTGACTCAACATGTCTCGATAAGCCAGTACCAAATTATTTGACTGACTTAAATAAATCTATAAAGGGTTTAAAAATTGGAATTATTAAAGAATGTTTTGAACATCCTGGGCTTAATCCAGAAGTTAAGGAATCTGTTCTTTTTGGAGTTGATAGATTCCAAACTTTAGGGGCTGAAATTATCGAAGTTGAATGTCCTAGATTTAATGATGGAATAGCGACATATTATGTCATTGCACCATCTGAAGCCTCAGCAAATTTAGCTAGATATGATGGAGTTAAATTTGGCTACAGATCGAATGAAGGTTCAAACCTTATTGATATGACCTCAAAAAGTAGAGCTCAAGGATTTGGAGATGAAGTGCAAAGAAGAATTTTGATAGGAACTTATGCTTTGTCAGCTGGATATAGTGACGCCTATTATAAAAAGGCACAAAAGGTTAGGACCCTTATAAGAAATGACTTTAATAATGCTTTTAAGAAAGTAGATCTTTTATTAACACCAACTTGTCCAACAACCGCTTTTTTGAAGGGTGATTTCGTCAATGATCCACTTTCGATGTATTTGTCTGATCTATTAACTGTGCCTGTTAATTTAGCCGGACTCCCAGCAATCAGTATTCCTTGTGGTTTTGATACTAAAGGATTACCTATAGGAATGCAGTTAATAGGAAATGTATTAGAAGAAGATAGATTATTGAATGCCGCAAATATTTTTGAAATAGATGCTCAGGTAATTAAGAACAGACCTTTATTTTAAATTAGTATTAATAATTAATTTGTAATCACAAAGTATAGATCTTTTAGAAATTTTCTCTATCTTGTATATATAAATTATTTGAATATGGGTTTCGTTCCTCTTCATAATCATAGTGACTACAGCTTACTTGATGGAGCCAGTCAAATTTCAAAAATTGTAGATAGAGCTTCTGATCTTGGAATGGAATCTATAGCTCTTACAGATCATGGAGTTATGTATGGTGTTCTTGATTTGGTCAAGAAGTGTAAAGAGAAAAGCATAAAGCCAATTATTGGTAATGAAATGTACGTGATTAATGGTTCTATTGATGATCCTCAACCAAAAAAGGAAAAAAGATATCATTTGGTGGTATTAGCAAAAAATTATACTGGTTATAAGAATTTAGTTAAGTTAACAACAATTAGTCACCTAAATGGGATGAGAGGTCGAGGCATTTTTTCAAGACCATGTATTGATAAATCTCTTTTAAGCAAATACAGTGATGGCCTAATAGTTTCTACAGCTTGTCTTGGAGGAGAGATACCTCAAGCTATACTAAAAGGTAGATTAGACGTGGCAGAGGAAATAGCGCTTTGGTATAAAAAATTATTTGATGATGATTTTTATCTCGAAATACAAGATCACGGCTCTATCGAAGATAGAATTGTAAATGTTGAATTAATAAAAATTGGGAAGAAGCACCAAATAAAAGTCATCGCTACAAATGACGCACACTACCTATCAAACATGGATGTTGAAGCACATGATGCATTACTTTGTGTATTAACAGGAAAACTAATAAGTGATGAAAAAAGATTGAGATATACCGGTACAGAATATATCAAAAGTGAAAATGAAATGCTTGAACTTTTTAAAGATCATATTGATGATGAATCAATTAATGAAGCAGTAAACAATACAGTAGAAATTTCTCAAAAAGTTGAAGTATTTGACTTATTTGGTAATTATAGAATGCCAAAATTCCCTCTGAAAGAAAATACAGATTCATTTTCTTTTCTATCACAATTATCTAATAAAGGTCTTTTAAAAAGACTTAAAAAAAATGATCTATCAGAAGTTAATGAGCACTATAAAAAAAGACTATCTTCCGAATTAAAAATTATTAAAGATATGGGTTTCCCTGATTATTTTTTGGTTGTTTGGGACTACATCAAGTTTGCTAGAGATAATTCTATCCCTGTAGGACCAGGTAGAGGTTCTGCAGCAGGCTCACTAGTAGCTTATGCTCTTCAAATCACAAATATAGATCCTGTTGAGCATGGTTTGTTGTTTGAGAGATTTTTAAATCCAGCAAGAATGTCTATGCCAGATATTGACACTGACTTTTGTATTGATAGAAGAAATGAAGTTATTGATTATGTTACTGATCGTTATGGAGAGGATAAAGTTGCGCAAATAATTACTTTCAACAAAATGACCTCTAAGGCGGTTTTAAAAGATGTCGCGAGGGTTCTAGATATACCATATGGAGAGGCAGATAAATTGGCTAAGTTAATACCTGTTGTAAGAGGTAAACCTTATAAACTAAATCAAATGATTGATAAGGATTCTCCTAGCCAAGAGTTTAGAGACAAATATATTAATGATAGTAAGGTGAAAAAATGGGTAGATTTGGCTTTGAGAATTGAAGGAACTAATAAAACATATGGAGTTCATGCTGCTGGAGTTGTTATCGCATCAGATCCTCTAGACGAACTTGTACCTCTTCAAAGGAATAATGAAGGACAAATAATAACTCAATATTCAATGGATGATATCGAATCACTTGGATTATTGAAAATGGATTTCTTGGGTCTTAAAAATCTTACGATGATTGAAAAGACAGTTTCTCTTATTAATGAATCTACTGGAAAGAAAATAAATATCGATGAGTTACCTCAAAATGATGGCAAAACCTTTGATCTTATTGGGAGAGGAGATCTTGAAGGTATTTTTCAACTTGAATCTTCTGGTATGAAACAGGTAGTTAAAGATTTTAAACCTAACTCTTTAGAAGATATTTCGTCCATACTTGCTCTTTATAGACCAGGGCCTCTTGATGCAGGCCTTATACCTAAATTCATTAATAGAAAAAATGGGAACGAAAAGGTTGATTTCCCTCATCCTTTTATTAAGTCAATTCTCACTGAAACCTATGGAATTATGGTTTACCAAGAACAAATCATGAAAATCGCCCAAGACTTAGCCGGTTATTCTCTGGGTGATGCAGATTTACTTCGAAGAGCAATGGGGAAAAAGAAAGTTTCTGAAATGGTAAAGCATAGGAATATTTTTGTAGACGGTTCTATGAAGAAAGGTGTAAACGAAAAATTAGCAAATGATCTTTTTGATCAAATGGTTTTATTCGCAGAATATTGTTTTAACAAAAGTCATTCAACTGCTTATGGTGCTGTAACTTATCAAACTGCATTTTTAAAAGCTCATTTTCCTGTTGCATATATGGCAGCCCTTTTAAGCGTTAATTCAGGCTCTAGCGACAAGATGCAAAGATATATTTCTAATTGTTATTCCATGGGAATAGAAGTTATTTCACCGAGTATTAATTTTTCTGGGGTTGATTTCACTATTAAGAATAATCAAATTTTGTTTGGGTTATCTGCAATTAAGAATTTAGGAGATTCTGCAATAAGAAATATAATTGAAAACCGAAATAGTTTTGGAACCTTTAAGTCATTATCAGATTTATGCGACCGTTTGCCCTCTAATGTTCTTAACAAAAGAAGTCTTGAATCTTTAATTCATTGTGGAGCATTAGATGAGTTTTCAAATGATAATAATAGAGCTCAGTTATTGTCAGATCTCGAACATGTTATTGATTGGGCCTCCTCAAAAAATCGTGATAGATTATCAGGTCAAGGAAATCTATTTGACTCTAAAGAAGAATTTTTTAATGTTGCTTTTTCCGATTCACAATTAGCTAAGGTTGATGATTATTCGCTTATTGAAAAGTTAAAGTTAGAAAAGCAGCTATTAGGCTTTTATTTATCTGATCATCCTCTAAAGCATTTAACTAAGCCAGCAAAACTTATATCACCTATAAGCATTTCTCAGTTAGAGGAAGCAAAAGATAGAACCAAAGTCTCTTTAGTTGGAATGATACCTGATTTGAAGCAAATAACAACGAGAAAAGGAGATAGGATGGCTATAGTTCAGCTGGAAGATCTTTCTGGAAGTTGCGAAGCAATAGTTTTTCCAAAAACTTATCTTAGATTATCTGAATTTCTTTTGACTGATACTAGATTATTGGTATGGGGAACAATAGATAAAAAAAGTGATAAGACTCAATTAATAATTGATGATTGTAGAGAAATAGATAACCTTAAATTGCTTATTATTAATCTTGAAAGTTCTCAAGCATCAGATGTAAGAGTTCAAAATACTTTAAGAGACTGTCTAACTAAATTTAAACCGGATAAAGGGAGATGTGGAATCAAGACTCCAGTTTTAGCTGCAGTAAGAAATAAAAATAGTGTTACCTACGTTAAATTTGGTGAACAATTCTGTATTGGAGATATTCAAGGTGCATTTAAATTATTAGAAGATAAATCGTTCGATGTTAATTTGATATCTTTAGTTTCCTAGATTAACTTTTATCCTCGAAATTTTGAGTTGCAGGTTTAAAGGCAGCTTTTGCACGTTGTATGTTCATTGGAATATTTTCAATACCAAAAAAAGATCCAGGCTCTTTATCCCAACTGGCCGATAATATTCCAAAACTCAATCCTGCAAGACCTAACAAGAAAAATAATGCTGAAATTGCAATAGTTGATGAAGGAGGTATTTCCGCAATATTTCTTGTGACGATAATATAACTAACAACAAAAACCGACATCCCTAATATTGTCGGTATTCCTGCTGTAAAAAATATTCTTCTTGCCATTCTATCAGCAACATATTTAGGTATACCATTTGATGATCTCTTTGAGGTATTTATAGTATTTGCTGTTTTTTCTAGATTAGCAAAGGCAGTTTTCTCAGAATAATTTTTTTTCTTTTTAATTTGCGTCCTTTTTTTTGATTGCTTTTTTTTCATTAATTGAAATCATCCTCTGATTCCAATTTTCTTTACTAGTTCTTGATATCTCTGAACGTTTTTGTCTTTTATGTAAGATAATAATCTTTTTCTTTTACCAATCATTCTTAATAATCCTTGCCTTGAAGCGAAATCATGAATATTTCCTTGGAGGTGGTCACTTAATTTCGATATTCTTTTTGAGAGCATTGCTACTTGAACTTCAGCTGAACCTGTATCAGTTGGATGTACTTGATGAGTTTCAATTAGCTTCTGTTTTTCAGCTGTATCTAATGACATAGAATTTATTTCTTTTATTCTATGATACTACGTCATCTATCTAAATAACTACTATCCTTATCTAGATAATTCATAGCTGATTTTAATAGTTTTTCAAATGATAAATTATTTTCTTGTTTAGCAAGGAGATCAACTTCTTTAATAATGATTGGCAAGATAGTCTTTATTTCTTTGTTTTTGTAACTTAATGTTTGAAGGGTCAACTGAAGGTCTTCTATCATTTTATTTA
>QCDS01000004.1 GCA_003278685.1 Prochlorococcus sp. AG-355-K03
TTTTTCATCAATAAAAGAATTAGAAAATGGTGCAATCTCAAATATTGATGAAAATAGACAAGTTGGTCATTATTGGCTTAGAACTCCGTCAATTTCACCCTCTTCAAAAATAGAAGAGGAAATTAGAGCAGATATTAATGCAATCTCTGAATTTGGAAAAGAAATTTTAAATGGAGATATTAAGAATAAGAATAATCATCATTATACTGATGTTCTATGGATAGGAATTGGTGGGAGTGGTCTAGGACCATTACTTATTACAGAGTCACTGCAGAAGTGTTCTAGTGGCTTAAAATTTTCTTATATCGATAATGTAGATCCTTTTTTAATTAGCGAAAAGTTAGAAGAGTTATCTGAAAAATTATCAACAACATTATTTGTAGTAGTAAGCAAATCAGGTGGTACGCCTGAACCTAGAATTGCTATGGAAATTATTAAAAGTCACTGCGAAAACAATTCTCTTGAATGGAATTCTAATGCTATAGCTATAACTATGAAAGATAGTAAGTTATTTAAAAAAGCCACTTCTGAAAATTGGTTAAAAATATTTAATTTACAAGATTGGGTTGGAGGAAGAACAAGTATTACAAGCTCTGTGGGATTACTTCCATTAGCTCTTATTAATGAAAATATATTTGAATTCATTAGAGGGGCATCAGTAATGGATGAGGCCACGCGTATAAGTGATTTTAAAAAAAATCCCGCAGCATTATTATCATCTGCATGGTATTTAACTGGGGATGGCGTTGGGAAGAGAGATATGGTCGTATTACCATATAGAGATAGGTTACAGGTATTTAGTAAATATCTTCAGCAATTAGTAATGGAATCATTAGGAAAGAAATTTAATAGGAATGGTGAAGTAGTTAATCAAGGTATTTCCGTTTTTGGTAATAAAGGATCTACAGATCAGCATGCTTATGTTCAGCAACTGAGAGATGGTATTGATAATTTCTTTTGTATTTTTATTGAATTACTAGATTCTCCATCTACTAATATTTTTGATGAAAAAGAAAATCCTAAAGAATATCTTTCTGGTTTTTTGCAAGGGACCAGATCAGCACTCTCTAGTGAAGACAGACAAAGTATCACTATTACTTTAGAAAAGTTAAATTGTTTTTCACTAGGGGCCTTAATCGCTTTATTTGAGAGGGCTGTATCCTTCTACGCTGAATTGGTAAATATAAATGCATATGATCAGCCTGGAGTTGAAGCTGGAAAGAAAGCAGCTTCAAATATTATTGAGTATCAACAAAAAGTAAGTAATTTATTAGATGAAGGTGGAGAATATTCTATAAATGACATAACATCATTATTTGATAATTCAGTAAGTGAACCCATATTTTTTATACTCCGTGAAATGTGTTTCGGTAATGATAATTATTTAGTTAAAGGAGATTGGTCAAATCCAAATTCATTAGTTATTCAAAAAATAAATTCTTAAACAACAATATTCATAATTTTTCCTTTAACAATTATTATTTTTCGTATTTCCTTATCTTGAGTCCATTTTAAAATGTTAGGTCTTTTAAGAGTCAATTCCTTAATTTGATCTTCACTCATATCATTATTAATATTTACTTTGTCTCTAACTTTTCCGTTTACTTGTATTACTAGTTCATATGAATCTTCCTTTAGTGCCTCGGCATTAAATGAAGGCCATTGTTCTAAATGTACAGATTTTTTAAATCCTATAAGATGCCATATTTCTTCTGCAATGTGAGGTGCAAATGGAGCTAACAAAATACAAAATGTTTTTAAAGCATCAATTTTTAAATTATTGTTTACGTCATTAATGGAATTTGATAAGGAATTATAAAACTTCATTAGTTCTGAAATCGCAGTATTAAATTGGTTATTTAATATGTCATTTGAAATTTCTTTTATAGCGAAATTCATTGACTTTATTAAACTTTTTTCTTTATCTGGATAGGAACTAGATTTACTATTTATATCTTTTGCACAATTTATATAAAGCTTCCAAATCCTGCTTAAAAATCTAAATTGTCCTTCAACATCTGTATCTCCCCATTCCAAATCTTTTTCTGGTGGTGCTTTAAATAATATAAACATTCTTGCCGTATCTGCTCCATATTTTTTAATTACTGATTCAGGGTCTATTCCATTATATTTAGACTTAGACATCTTCTCGAAAAGAACTTCGAGTTTAGAATTGTCAATTGGATCTGTAGGATTTGATAAGTCAGTAATATCGGAAGGAGAAACATATTTACCAGTTTTATTGTTTTTATAGGCTGCCGCCTGAACCATTCCTTGCGTTAAAAGTTTTTTGAAAGGTTCATCAATTTCAAATAGTTCATTATCCCTCAAGGCTTTAGTGAAAAATCTTGCATATAACAAGTGCAATATTGCATGCTCTACCCCTCCAACATATTGATCTACAGGCAACCACTTATTGATTTCAATCTTTTCAAATGGCTTATTAGAACATTTTGAAGATGGATATCTTAAAAAATACCATGATGAACACATGAAAGTGTCCATAGTATCAGTTTCTTTTTTCGCCGCTATTCCACATTTTGGACATGTAGTATTTATCCAATTATTATTATCACCTAAAGCATTAATCTTGTTAGCCGAGATTTCTATATCTTTTGGTAAGGAAACAGGTAATTCCGATTGATTTAATGGAACTGATCCACATTTTTTGCAATTAACTATGGGTATCGGACATCCCCAATATCTTTGTCTAGATATTAACCAATCTCTTAGACGATATTGAATCTTATTTTCAGCCCATCCATTATTTACTCCCTCCTCTGAAATTTTTATTTTAGCAATAGTATTTTCTATGCCATTGTATTGATTTGAATTAATAAGATATCCTATTCCTACATAAGCTTCTTCAAGCTCTTTATTTTGTTCACTTTTATCCTGTATTATTACCTGTTTAATATTAATATTATTTTTCTTAGCAAATTCAAAATCTCTTAGATCATGCGCAGGCACGCCCATAACAGCACCTGTACCGTATTCATCGAGAACATAACTTGCCACCCAAATAGGAATAGGTTCAGAATTAACTGGATTTATTGCTGTTAAGTTAGTTTTTATACCAATTTTTTCAAGTTCATTATTTTTATTATTTTTCAAATATTGTTTAAGATTTTCAATATCTTGTATTGTTTCTTGATCAGAAATATTTTTTACTAATGAATGATTAACAGAAATTGCTAAATAAGTAACTCCAAATAAAGTATCTGGCCTTGTTGTAAATACAGTAATTTTCTCTTCTGGATTGGTATTGATATTGAAATTGATATTTGCACCATTTGACTTTCCAATCCAATTATCTTGCATTATTTTTACTCTTTCTGGCCAGTTATCTAATTTTTCTAAATCCTTTAATAACTCATCCGCATAATTAGTAATTCTTAAAAACCATTGCTTTAATAATTTTTTTTCAACTACTGCCCCAGATCTCCAAGATTTACCATTTGAATCAACTTGTTCATTCGCTAGGACTGTATTATCTATAGGATCCCAATTAACTTCTGATTCCTTTTGATATACAAGACCTGCCTTGTATAACTCTAAAAATAGATATTGAGTCCAAATATAATAATTTTCATCACATGTTGCAAATTCCCTATCCCAATCAACTGATAGACCCAAAAGCTTTAATTGTGACTTCATATGAGAAATATTTTTTTTAGTCCAGACACTTGGACTAATTCCTCTTTCAATCGCTGCATTCTCAGCAGGCAAACCAAAAGCGTCCCAACCCATTGGATGTAAAACAGATTTGCCCTTAAATCTTTGGAATCGAGCTATTAAGTCTGTAATAACATAATTCCTAACATGTCCCATATGAAGATTACCTGAAGGGTAGGGAAACATTGATAAGGCATAAAATTTATCACTATTATCAGTTAATTCATCGGTTTTGTATAAATTGTTTTCAGTCCATATTGACTGCCATTTTTTTTCTATTTCAGATGGATTATATAAATTGGTATCAGCCTCATATTGTTTATCGGGAGAAATCACTTAATTTTTATTTGTTAAATTATTATTTTAATATCCATTGTATAAAATAGAAATAGATTGTTAAAAGGAATAATTTATAATTAAAATTTAAAATATATTATCTACAAATGAAAAATATAACTTTTGAAAAATATCAAGGCAACGGAAATGATTTCGTAATAATAGATTCTAGAGGAAATGAATTATATAAAAATTACATGACAAATAAAATATTTGATATAAAAAAAATTTGCAACAGGCAATTTGGTATTGGAGCAGATGGTGTGATTTTTATAGAAGAACCTAATGAAGATAATTATGCAAAAATGATTATTTTTAATTCTGATGGTTCTGAAGCACAAATGTGTGGAAACGGAATTAGGTGTTTAGTTGAGTATCTACACGTATATGATTCAATGAATAATAAAAATATAGAATATAAAATTGAGACTAAAGCAGGTTTAAAAATTGCAAAATATATAAATGATGAAATTACAGTAAAAATGGGAGTTCCAATTTTAGAATGTCAAAATATTCCAACAACAATTGAAAAAAAAATAAATTCAATTCCTTCACACGAATTTATTGAGAAAGATTTTAATAATATGGGTTATGCCGTAGGAATGGGAAATCCTCATTTAATATTCTTTGTAAAAGACATAGAGTCCATTGTTCTCTCAAGACTTGGTCCTATATTTGAAAAAAATGAATTATTTCCTGAAAAAACTAATGTGCATTTTTGTCAAATTTTAAATAGAGATAATATCAAAGTAAAAGTATGGGAAAGGGGTGCAGGAGCAACCTTAGCTTGTGGAACAGGTGCCTGTGCTATCCATGTAGCAGCTTATAAATTAGGTCTTTGTAATTCACATACAATAGTAACCTTACCAGGAGGTAATCTTAAAATTGATTGGTCAAAAGACGATTGTGAAGTAATGATGACCGGTAATGCTAAAAAGGTTTTCTCAGGATCAATGTTAGTAAATTAATGGAAAATAATTTTATTTATTTAGATAATGCATCCACAACTCCATTATCTGAAAATGTTTTAAATATAATTAATTCAACTTACAGGAATTATTGGCATAACCCTTCATCTACATATGAGCTAGGGATAAAATGCTCAATATATCTTGAAAAAATTAGATCTAAAATTGCTTATATATTTGACGCAGATCCAGAGGATATAATTTTTACATCTGGTTCTTCGGAATCTACAAATATTGTATTTAATAATATTTATGAGAACTTTAAATATGGTAGGGTTGTTATTTCAAATGTTGAACATCAAGCAACAACTATTTGTGCTAATAAACTAAGAAAACAAAATTGGGATATTTACGAATGGACGGTAAATAATGATGGAATTCTAAATATTTCTAATATCGAAAACATTTTAAATAATGATACTAGGCTTGTATCAATTATTTGGGGACAAAGTGAAATTGGGACAATTCAACCCGTCCAATTTATTGGTACCAAATGTGAAGAATTAAATATAATGTTTCATTTAGATGGAACTCAAATATTAAGTAATGGAATATTCAGTTGGAAAGATCTTAAATGTGATTTTTTAAGTTTATCTGCTCATAAATTTGGAGGACCAAAAGGGATCGGTATTCTTTTAACAAAAAAAAAGTCTAGACAAATTTTAAAAAATAATGACATATCACTTACTCAGGAATTTTCAATTAGACAAGGGACACAAGCTTTGCCATTAATCGCTGGAATGTATGAATCATTAAAGAATATTAAAGGAAAAATAAAATTATATGATTACATAACTGAATTTCCTTCTAATAATATTAATAAACTCAAAAATTATTTTTTACAAAAAATTAAGGATAATAATCATATAAAGATTACGGGTAGTATTAACCATAGACTTCCCAATCATATTTCGTTTTTACTATTAAATAAACTATTTGAGCCTATAAGGGCCTATAAGATTGTCAATTTCATGTCAGAAAATAAAATAGCTATAAGTAGTGGAAGTGCTTGTTCAAGTTCATCTGGGAAACCTAGCTCAACACTTAAAAATATTGGTTTAAAAGATGATGAACTATATTCAAATATTCGTGTTACTTTAGGTTCAATAAACAATAAGTCAGAAATAGATAAATTTTTAGAACTTATTCAAATATGTATTGAAAAATTTTAATGGAAACTAATTACAGACTACCTAAAGATTTAAATGAATCTCTTAAGAATATGGAGGATGCAATTATTCCAAGTTTATTAGATTCAAATAAAAGATTCACTATAGAATTTAATTTTGAAGGATTGAAGTTTAACAGAATTGGAATAACTATTTACAAGATATTGTCTAAAAATAATAATGTATTTATAACATTTGCTGATCAAGGTGCTGTGGCTTTGGCACAAAGAGACTATCCAGATATCAAAGATAAAATTTTTACTTTTAAATCTTTTAATGAATCAAATAATATAAATAATATAGATAGTGCAATGATCTCGATACTACCTCAGCCATATGATTTCGATTCATTTGAACCAATGTCTGATAATTATCAAGGTAAGCATTATTCATTAAATCCAAAATTTGAAGATGCCAATATTGGTATAGGAAGTGTTATTAGAGAGCGACGTAAAAACTTTGTCAAAACATGGGAAAATATTTATTTTCTGCAGCCTTTAAATAAAGCTGCTCTTATGCATATATATCCAAATAACTGGTTGCTTTTCAAAGAAGAAAATAAAAGATATTTTTTTAAAAAAGAATTTGAAATTAAACCCGATAATGAATCTATTTTTGTGAATTTATAGATTGAATGTGATAAAAAAAATTTATTTATTTTTCTTAATTGTTCTTGTATTAGTAACATCTCCTTTCTTAATAAGATATTTACTAGCAAATCAGAAAATAACTATTTTAAATAGTATTTATTTTAATTTCCCAGGAATAATTACTAAAAACAAAATATGTCCTACTTATGATGCTTTATTGAATCAAACGCTTGATGATTCTTTTAGTGTATCAATTATTAATAATAAAGGGGAAAAAATAAGTTCCTACAATGAGGATGTTTTAAGGTTGCCGGCATCTAATCAAAAATTATTCTCATCAGCTTATGTTTTAGGTAAATATAAATTAAATAATAATTTAAAAACCTCCTTATTAAAAATTAAAAACGATTATTATTTACACGGTCAAGGTGATCCAGATCTTAATTATGAAGATATAATCGAACTAATTTCAAATGTTAAAGAAAATAAAATTATTAACTTTAATATTGTAGAAATTGATTCAAAATTATATTGGCCTAATGGTTGGACAAATACTGATAAACTTTACGAATATGGATCTCCAATTACATCTCTTGCAATAGAAAGTAATCACAATAAATATGATGATATTTATTCATTAAAAATTTTTATTAAAAATTATTTAAAAAATAAATTTCCAAATTCAAAAATAAATATAGATTTTTTTGATTCAGAAAAAACTTTTTATTTAAAAAATATTAAAGAGATAAATAAAATATATTCAACTCCCATTATTTCATTATTAACTCTAACAAATTCTGAAAGCCATAATTTTACAGCTGAATCTCTCTTTAAAAATGCCTCAAATACATGGAACAATAATGACTATATAAAATTGAAAAGATGGCTTGAAAATAAAGGTCTCCCAACAACCAATGCATACTTTGCAGATGCTAGTGGATTGTCTCGAAAAAATAAAATTACAACAAGGTTAGTTGTATTGTTTTTAGATAAAATGAGATATTTTAATAATTTTAAAGCTTATCAATCTACACTTTCAATTACTGGAGTAAGAGGAACATTAGCTAAAAGATTTGTAAATAGTGAATTATCTGGAAAGTTTTTTGGCAAAACTGGGACTCTTTCAAATGTCTTTGCATTATCTGGCTTTTTATATAAAAATGAAAGGCCAATAATTATAAGCATTATCCAAAATTCTAATAAAATTGATAAAGAAAAAGCTTTTAAATTATTACGTGATCTTTATTACTTGAAACCTTGTTAATAAAAATATTATTTAAAATATTCTTTTAAATCCCTCTCAACAGAGGGTGGTACCATGTGATTAATTTCACCACCAAATTTTGCAACTTCTTTTACTAAAGAACTACTGAGAAAACTATAATTTGTATTTGTCGATAAAAATATAGTTTCAATATCATTATTAAGAGATTTATTTGTATGAGCAATCTGAAGTTCATACTCAAAATCACTCATTGCTCTTAAGCCTCTAAGAATAAGATTAGCTTTTAGATCATTGGCACAATCTACAGTTAGACCAGAATAAGAAATAACTTCAATATTAGGTAAATGAGAAAGAGAATTTTTTATTTGTATTATTCTTCTTTCAAGATTAAATGTTGGTGTTTTAGAAGTATTTTCTAAAACAGCAACTACTAGATTGCCAAATATTTTTTCAGCTCTTTCTATTAAATCAATATGTCCGTTTGTTAAAGGATCGAATGTACCCGGATAAAGAATTTTCATGAATTTATTATGATCGAATAAGAATTTTAGTTAAAATAAGTTTATTAGATATTTCAATTATGACATTAAATCTAGAAGCAAAAAAAATCTTATTAAGAAAAATACCTCACGGATTATTTATTTGTGGAGTTAGAGACGAAGATAAAAATGAAGTTAATGGATTTACTGCTAGTTGGGTGACTCAAGGTTCCTTCACTCCTCCATTAGTCGTAATGGCTGTTAGAGCAGAAGGTTCTAGTCATGAAATAATAAAGTCCACCAATAAGTTCTCATTAAATGTCCTCAAAAGTGATCAAAAGGATCTAGCAGCTGTTTTCTTTAAACCTCAAAAAGCATTAGGAGGCAGATTTGAATCTGTTGAATTTAATTTAGGTGAACTTGGATTGCCTATTTTAGTTGATAGTGTTGGTGGCGTTGAATGTAATGTTGTTGGAAGTGTTATTCATGGAGACCATACAGTTTTTGTAGGAGAAGTTCAATCTGCTTATTTGAATAATGATGTTGACTCTCTAAATTTATTTTCAACTGGCTGGAATTATGGAGGTTAATATTTGTATATGAGTAATTCCTCTATTGAAACAATAGATAACAAATATAATTTTAAAATTGAATACAAATTAATTAATAATAAAGAATTACTAAAATCAAGATTATCCGAAGTTCCAAAGTCTTCTGGTTGCTATCTATTTAAAGATATAGATAATAATTTACTTTATATTGGTAAATCTAAAAAACTACGCAGTAGAGTAAGTAGTTATTTTAATAATTTTTCAGATTTAACTCCAAGATTAAGTTTGATGGTTCGTCAAATAACTGAGATAGAAATTATAGTCACAGATAGCGAATATGAAGCACTAAATTTAGAGTCAAATTTAATAAAAACATACAAACCATACTTTAATATTCTTTTAAAGGATGATAAGAAATATCCATATCTTTGCATAACTTGGAGTGAAAAATATCCTCGAATATTTATTACAAGAAGAAGAAGAAATAGAAATAATTTAGATAGATATTATGGACCTTATGTAGATGTCGGATTATTAAGGAGAACATTATTTACGATAAAAAAAATATTTCCACTTAGACAAAGGCCAAGGCCAGTCTATAAAGATAGAACTTGTTTGAATTATTCAATAGGAAGATGTCCAGGTGTTTGCCAAGAAGTAATATCATCTGACGATTATAAAAAAATAATGAAACAAGTATCTATGATATTTCAGGGAAGGAATGATGACTTGGAAATATATTTACAAAAAAAAATGTTGCAATTTTCAAATGATTTAGATTATGAAAATGCAGCAAAAACAAGGGACCAAATTTCAGGTTTAAAATTATTAACTGAATCTCAAAAAATATCAATACCTGATTCTTCAATTAATAGAGATATCTTTGGAATAGTTTCAGAAAAAAATGTATCTAGTATACAAATTTTCCAAATGAGATCTGGTAAGCTTATTGGAAGAATTGGCTATAGTCAAAAATTAAATAATGAAGATGAAAATCTTATTTTACAAAAGATATTAGAAGAGCATTATATGAATGTTGAAGCCGTAGAAATACCATCAGAAATTCTTATTCAATATAACCTTCCAAAACAAGCAACCATAGAGGATTGGTTAACGGAGCTAAGAAAAAAGAAAGTAAAAATATTAATCCCAAAAAGAAATAAAAAACATGAAACTGTAGAAATGGTTTTAAAAAATGCGAAATTGGAATTAGATAGAATATTAAATGGGATACAAGATAATGAATCATCAATTGAGGATCTTGCCCAAATACTTGAATTAAGCGAACAACCTAAAAGAATTGAAGGTTATGATATAAGCCATATACAAGGTAGTGACCCTGTAGCATCACAAGTCGTTTTTATTGATGGGATTCCTTCTAAACAGCATTATAGGAAATATAAAATTAAAGATCCAAACGTTTTTGTAGGACATAGTGATGATTTTGCTTCGATATATGAAGTAATACATAGAAGGTTTAAAAAATGGTCAAGATTTAAAAAAAGCGGAGGGGATTTTTCAATATTAAATGATAAAACGAATAGTAAATTAGATAATGAACTTCTATCAGATTGGCCTGATTTAATAATGATTGATGGAGGAAAAGGACAGTTAAATTCTGCTCTTAAAGCATTAAAAGATTTAAATCTTGAGGAAGAAGTAACTATATGTTCATTAGCAAAAAAAAATGAAGAAATATTTATTCCAGGCTTTACTAAGTCTCTTGATACTGATGAAAATCAAAAAGGAGTTCTTCTATTAAGAAGGGTAAGAGATGAAGCACATAGATTTGCATTATCTTTTCATAGAGACAAAAGATCTAAGAGAATGAATAGATCTCAATTGTCCCAAATCAGTGGATTAGGACCATCAAGAATAAGAGAATTGCTTGAGCATTTTAAATCAATAGACGCGATAAGAATAGCTAGTAAAGAGGATTTATCTGAAGTTAAAGGACTTGGAAAAAATTCAGTAAATGATATATATGAATATTTTAACGAGTTATAAATATTAATTAATTTTTGAAAAATAGATTTCTTGATATTATTAAATATAACTATATTAAAAATATATATTTTTAAATTAATCTAGTAATTTGGCAGCTGAAGCATATCTCTGGTTTAAATCACTTCACATTATGGGTGTAATCGTTTGGTTTGCTGGACTTTTTTATTTAGTAAGACTTTTTATATACCATGAAGAATCTAAAAATATGGATATTGAATTAAAAATTGCCTTTCATAAACAATACACCTTGATGGAAAAAAGGCTAGCGAATATAATCACAACACCTGGGATGATATTAGCTTTAAGTATGGCTATCTGCATGGTTATTATGCAACCAAGTTGGTTAAGTGAGAAGTGGTTGCAAATTAAAATTTCTTTTGTTTTAGCATTAGTAATTTATCATTCTTATTGTTATAAAATAATGCATTCATTACAAAATGGCACTTCAAACATTTCAGCAAAAAACCTTAGATTATTAAATGAATTGCCTACTTTATTATTATTTATAATTGTACTTTTAGTTATTTTTAAAAATAGTTTTCCAACTAGTGTTGCTACATGGAGCGTAGTTGGACTAATTATTTTCATGTTGGCTTCAATACAATTATATGCAAAGATTAGAAAGAAAAATGAGAATTCATTAAGTAATGAATAGGCAAGACTTAGTAAAATTAACTTCCAATATTAATAAAAATAGTTGTCCTAAAAATATTAATTTTCACTGTCATACAAAATTTAGTGATGGAAGTCTAGAACCATATGAACTTTTAGAACAAGCTTATAAAAATAACTTGAAATTTTTATCAATAACCGATCATCATACAATTAAAGCTCATGAATATATAAAAAAAAATAATATACTCAAAAATTATCCTAAAGAATCTTTTACATTAATTTCGGGAATAGAAATTAATTGCTTGCTTCTAGGATGTTTAGTACATGTAATTGGATTAGGAATAGATATAAAAAGTAAATATCTAAATCCATACATCCTTGGAGAGTCACCAATAGGTAATGATTTAAATATTAAATCAGTTATTAAAGCAATAAATTTAGCTGGTGGTTTATCATTTCTTGCACATCCAGCGAGATACAGGATTCCCTTTAATAAATTAATTCCAGAGGCAAAAATACAAGGTATTGATGGAATAGAGGTTTGGTACGATTATGAACTTAATGAAGTATGGAATCCTAGTTTATTTGTATGTTCAGAAATAGATAAATTAGCAGATAAATATTCAATGCTAAAAACATGCGGAACAGATAGTCACGGACTTTCGCTATTAGGTAGATAATTCAGAATTCGTTTTTTTCAATGATTGAATCAGTATTAATAATTATATTCTTTAGATTTTCAATCACATCTGATGAACAATTATTCCACATTTTTCTATTGACAATTTCAAGAAATCTTTGTGCAATATCTCTTAATGCCCATGGATTATTCTCTAGCAAGAAATTCTTAAGATCCAGATCACATAACCATGATTTATAAACTTCCTCATAACACCAATCTGAGACTACTTCAGTAGAAGCATCAAAAGCATATAAGTAGTCTAGTGTAGCTGAAAATTCAAACGCTCCTTTATAACCATTATCCTTCATTCCATTTATCCATTTAGGGTTAAGTACTCTTGATATAACAACATTATTAATTTCATCTTGTAATTTTGATATTTTAGACAATCCAAATTTTGATAAATCACCATGATACATTTCAGGTAATTTACCGCTCAATTTTTTTACTGCTGAAGATAATCCTCCCTGAAACTGATAATAATCATCAGAATCTAAAATATCATGTTCCTTATTATCTTGGTTATGAACAACTAACTGCACATTTTTAAGAGCATTTTCTAATGATTTTTTATCCTCTATAGGTTCAAGATTATCACTGTAAATCCACTTACTCCAATTAAGAAAAGATTCTCCAAAATCATCAATATTATCCCAATTAGAATTTGAAATTAGTTCTTGCAGACCTGCTCCATATGAACCTGGCGCTGACCCAAATATACGATTAAGTGAATCACCTTCCCTTGATGCCCCAGCAAGAGGGTTAAATTTATCATCCTCATTAAGATTAGAAACAAGATTTATTGCTTTAGAAGTTAATTTAACTAACTGTGGAAATGCATCTCTAAACATTCCCGAAATCCTTAAAGTAACATCAACCCTTGGTCTTTCGAGAACAGATAAAGGAATGATTTCTAGATCAACTACTCTTCTTGAAGCTCCATCCCAAATAGGCTGTACTCCTAATAAATATAGTATTTGACAAATGTCTTCACCACCATTTCTCATTGTAGATGTTGCCCATACAGATATTGCTATATTTTTTAAATCTTCTCCATTATCTTGTTTGTATAAATCAAGTATTTGTGAAGCGGACTGACAACCAACACTCCAAGCTGATTCAGTTGGAAGTCCTCTCGAATCAACTGAAAAGAAATTTTTACCAGTGGGTAAAGTCTCAGTTTTACCTCTCGTAGGGGCTCCAGATGGACCACTTTTTACATATTGTCCATTTAATGAATTAATAAATGATAATTTCTCATTATATGAAGAATTAATGATTGGATATAGAATCTCATTTTTTAATAATAAAAAATACTTATTATGTTTTTTTTCATTAAAGAAATAGTCTATTATTTTCTGATTTTTATATTTTTCTAGATTTTTTATATTGGTATTCTTTTTGTAAAAAAACAAATATATTAAATACTTTGCTTGTTGTTCCAAAAAATCAATAGCCATTCTAAAGTTTAAAATGTTTTTGTTGGAAAAAGTCAATAATATTTTTTTATCCTTTTCGCTTAACATTTGATCATATTGATTTGTCCAAGGATTCAAATCTAGTTTTAAATGTTTTGCTATATATTGAATAACACCAATTCGATTGGCATTTGGTACTCTAGCTATACACAAGAATAAATTTATTTCATTAATGTTATTCTGCCGATTGCCAAAAATATGCAAACCTGTCCTAATTTGAGATTCTTTAATTTTGCAAAGAAAGGAATCAATTTCTTCTATTTGATTATTTTTATTCTTTAAAGTAATTTCGCTAAAATCTTTTTTAATTAATTCAAAAATGGATTTTTCTATTATTTCAATCCGATTAGAATTAAATAATTTTGCTTCAAAATATTCGTCTAAATAATTTTCTAATATTGAATATTTTCCATATAATTCTGACCTATCCAAAGGAGGGGTTAAATGATCAATAATTGTTGCAGCAGTTCTTCTTTTAGCTTGGGATCCTTCTCCAGGATCATTTACGATAAAGGGATATATGTTTGGTATTGCCGGACAAATAATATTTGGAAAACATTTATTGCTTAAACCTATAGATTTACCAGGTAACCATTCAACAGTCCCATGTTTACCAACATGGCACAAAGCATTTGCATTAAAAACTTTTTCAATCCAAAAATATTGTGCTAAATATCTATGGGGAGGTGGAAGATCGGGAGAATGAATATCTCTATCAGTGAAAGCGTCATAACCTCGTTGAGGTTGAATCAATAATGTTATTTTTCCAAATCTAATACCATTTATTGAGAAGCCTTTATTATCTAGATCAATCGCAGCGGATGGTTTACCCCAACGACTTACAATAATATTTTTGGGTTCAAGTTCTAAATAATTCCAATATTTTAAATATTCACTAAGTGGTAAGTAATCTAATGGTTTATTATTTTGAGATTCAATATCATTAGTTCTAGTTTTTATAAGCATTGACATTAATTCCGAAGAATCTTGAGGATAATTACAAGATCCAAGGTCATAACCTTCTTCTTTTAACCAATTAAGAATATTTATTATTGAAGATGGTGTATTTAGACCAACGCCATTACCGATTCTTCCGTTCTTTACTGGATAATTACTTATTACTAAACAAATTCTTTTATCAAAATTATTAAGTTTCTGAAGTTTCACATAATTTGTTGCAAATTTTGAAATCCATTGAATACCTACTTGATCAGCTTTGTAACTAGTTATTTCACTATATAGTGTATTTTTCTTAGAAATAATTTCTTTAAATGCTGAAGGACAGGTAGTAATTCTTCCATCAAATTCGGGAATAATTATTTGCATTAATAAATCAGATGAATTCATTCCAATAGATGAATTTAACCACTTTTTTCTTGATCTATTAGAAGAAAGAAGTTGTAAAATTGGAATTTTAAGAAAAGTAAAAATATTTGTTGAATTTTCAATTAAATCGTTATTTTTGATTTGAGATGAAGAAAATGAAGTTGTGGTAATAATTAGTTTAATATCTTCTTTTTTAAAAATGTCTATTAATTTCTTCTGAATAATATGATCTTTTAGTGTTGAAATAAAAAATGTTTTAGGAGATAGTCCGCATTTTCTTAATTGCAAGTTAAGTTTTTCGTTTACTTCAATTTCATTAGCCAAAAAAAGTGATTTATAGGATATTATTCCTATCTTTTCGCCTTTTTCATTTTTCCAATCATATAAGTAGGGATCTGCATAAAAAGTAATATTTAAAAAATCATCAGGAATTAATTTTTCATCTTTAACTAAATAATTTAAACAATTAAGAAACTTTCTATAATTATCTAGTCCTCCAGATCTTAGTAATCTAGAAATATTTAATGCAATATTTTTATCTATACTACTTATTTCACATAAGGAAATTTCCTGATCAATGGTACCTGATAGGATTACTAACTTCCTTTTTTTATTAACTGCTTGCCAATTTAAAAGTTGTTCAATTCCATAGTTCCATGTACCTTTATCTCCAAATATTCTAAGTACGACAACTTTTGCATAATTTATTGTTTTTAATAAATAATTATCTATTTGAGCTGAGGAATTTAAATTAGAAATTTCTAAAGCTCTTATATTATTTTTTAATGAAGCAAATTCCTTTTCTAACAATAAGTTTGATATAAGATTTAAATCAGCCTTGACACTTGTTATAAAAATAAAATCTGCAGCTGGTTGCTCAATTAAATCATCCTTATTCTTTTCATTTCCTGCTATATTTAATATCCTGTGCATTTTTATATATAAATAAGGTTTAGAATACGTAAGTAGGATAAAACAAGTTTACCTTAATTAAATAAATTAAATATGCATGAATTTCTTCCATACGCCTGGTTCGAAGGTAAATGTATTCCATTTAAAGAAGCGAAAATATCAATAGCTACTCATGCACTACATTACGGTACTGCTGCATTTGGAGGAATGCGCGCGATACCTAACCCAACAAACAATGAAGAATTTCTTTTGTTTAGAACTGATAAACATATAAAAAGATTATCTCAAAGTGCAAAATTACTCTTAAATGAAATTTCTGAAGAATATATTTTTAAAGCCTTAGAAGAAGTTATAAAAAGAAACAAGCCAGAAAAACCTATTTATATAAGACCATTTGTATATACAAGCGATTTAGGTATAGCGCCAAGGTTACACAATATTGAAACAGATTTCTTTATTTATTGTATTGAACTAGGAGATTATCTATCACCAGATGGTGTTTCTTGTAGAATGAGTAGTTGGACAAGACAAGAAGATAGATCTCTCCCCTTAAGAGGAAAAATAAGTGGAGCATATATTACTAGTTCATTAGCCAAAACAGAAGCTAGTTTATCGGGTTTTGATGAAGCCCTGCTATTAAATTCAAGTGGTAAGGTGAGCGAAGCTAGTGGTATGAATTTATTTATTGTAAGGAATGGAGACTTAATCACTCCTGGTGTTGATCAAGATATCCTTGAGGGGATTACTAGAGCTAGTGTAATTGAATTAGCAAAATCATTTGGAATAAATGTAATTGAGAGGCCTGTTGATAAAACAGAATTATTAATAGCAGATGAAGTTTTTCTAACTGGTACAGCAGCAAAAATTACACCAGTTAAAAAAATTGAATCAACTGAATTAAATGTTGAAAGACCAATAATGAATAAATTAAAAAGTAAGCTTATAGAAATAACAGAAGGTCGTTCTCAAGACTATGATAATTGGGTAACAAGAATTTCACTGAAATAAATTAATTTTTACCTAAGAATGGAATCTTTCAGAACCTATCTAAATAGAGATGAAAAACCATTAATTATTTTTGACGGAGGTACTGGAACATCATTTCAGAACTTAAACCTTACTGCAGATGACTTTGGAGGAAAAGAATTAGAGGGATGTAATGAAAACCTTGTTTTATCATCTCCAGAGGTAGTTGAGAAGGTCCATAATTCATTTTTAGAAGCAGGTTGTCATGTTATAGAAACTAATACATTTGGAGCCTCATCAATAGTTCTTGATGAATATGATATTGCGGATAAGGCTTATAAGATAAATAAAAATGCGGCATTTATAGCAAAAAAAGCTGCTGCCAAATACTCATCAGTTGATAAACCAAGGTTTGTAGCAGGTTCAATTGGACCAACAACTAAATTACCCACCTTAGGACATATAGATTTTGATGAATTAAAGCAATCATATAAAGAACAAATTTATGGTCTTATAGATGGAGGAGTTGATCTTCTTTTGATTGAAACTTGTCAGGATGTTTTACAAATTAAATCTGCCTTATTAGCATCAAAAGAAATTCTTGAAAGTAAAAATATTGATATACCTTTAATGGTATCTATAACAATGGAAACGACAGGAACTATGCTTGTTGGATCTGATATTGCTTCTGCATTAACAATATTAGAGCCATTTAATATAGATATCCTTGGACTTAATTGTGCAACTGGCCCTGAGCAAATGAAGGAACATATAAAATATTTGTCTGAAAATTCTCCCTTCGCTATAAGCTGTATTCCCAATGCAGGTCTTCCTGAAAATATCGGTGGTGTAGCTCACTATAGATTAAAGCCAATAGAATTAAAGATGCAGTTAATGAATTTTATATATGACTTTAATGTTCAATTAATAGGTGGATGTTGTGGGACAACTCCTGAACATATAAAATACCTTTCTTCCATAATTGATGAAATTATTGATAATGAAAGGACTTACAATAATGGAAAAAAAAGTTCAAGCGGTTTTATTCCATCTGCCTCATCAATATATAACTCTGTGTCATATAAACAAGACAATTCAATTTTGATAGTGGGAGAAAGATTAAATGCAAGTGGATCGAAAAAGGTAAGGGAGTTATTAAATAACGACGATTGGGATGGCTTAGTTGCAATTGCCAAGCAACAACAAAAAGAAAACGCTCATGTTCTTGATGTAAATGTGGATTATGTAGGCAGAGACGGAGTGAAAGATATGAAAGAAATAACTTCAAGACTAGTTACCAATATAAATTTACCATTAATGATTGATTCTACAGATGCTGACAAAATGGAAAGTGGATTAAAGTCAGCTGGTGGTAAATGTATTATAAATTCAACCAATTACGAAGATGGCAATGAAAGGTTTGATCAAGTTCTAAATTTAGCCTTAGGGTACGGTTCAGGCCTTGTTGTCGGAACAATTGATGAAGATGGAATGGCAAGAAATTCAGAAAAAAAATATAAGATTGTCAAACGAGCAATTAATAGAACAAGAGAATGTGGTTTGTCAGATTATGAGCTATTTTTTGATCCATTAGCTCTGCCCATATCTACAGGGATAGAAGAAGATAGATTAAACGCTAAAGAGACTATTAGTGCTATATTAAAAATTCGTGAAAATTTCCCAGATATTCATATCATACTTGGGATATCAAACATTAGTTTTGGTCTTTCACCATTATCTAGAATTAATCTAAATTCAATATTTTTAGATGAATGCATAAAAGCAGGATTAGATTCTGCTATCATCGCACCAAATAAAATTTTACCATTATCAAAAATTTCTGAAGAAACTAAAAAGCTTTGCTTAGATTTGATTTATGATAAAAGAAAATTTGAAGATGATATTTGTATTTATGATCCATTAGTAGAATTAACAAAGGCTTTTCAAGATATATCTATTCAAGATTTCAAAAAAGCATCTTCAGAAAATAAAAACCTAACTCTTGAAGAAAGTCTGAAAAATCATATTATTGATGGAGAAAAAATAGGATTAGAGGATCAATTAAATAAAGCGTTAAAAAAATATAAACCCCTTGAAATAATTAATACCTTTTTACTAGATGGGATGAAAGTTGTAGGAGATTTATTTGGCTCAGGTCAAATGCAATTACCATTTGTACTCCAATCCGCTGAAACAATGAAATTTGCGGTTTCAATTTTAGAACCATATATGGAAACTGTAGATGAAAATATATCAAATGGAAAACTCTTAATTGCGACTGTCAAAGGCGATGTACATGATATTGGAAAAAATTTGGTAGATATTATACTTACAAATAATGGTTATGACGTTATAAATCTTGGAATAAAGCAAGATGTTTCAGCAATTATAAATGCACAAAAGAAGCACAATGCAGATTGCATAGCTATGAGCGGATTACTTGTTAAATCAACTGCATTTATGAAAGATAATTTAGAGGCTTTTAACAATGAAGATATTAGTGTACCAGTAATATTAGGAGGCGCAGCCTTAACCCCAAAATTTGTAAATGAGGATTGCAGCAAAATATATAAAGGGAAAATATTGTACGGAAAAGATGCGTTCACTGATCTTAAATTCATGAATGAATATATGGATAATAAAAAAAAGGGTAATTGGTCAAATACAGAGGGTTTCATAAACAATGAGGGTATAAATATTAATTTAGCCTCACCAAAATCCAACTCTCACGCTGTCAAAGAATCAATATCAATAAATACCGAGACTTCCAAATTAAATTTAAAAGAAAATTTTATAAGATCTAAATTTATAAATGAAGAAGAACCAAATAAAGCTCCTTTCTTGGGAACGAAAGTCTTGAACGACGTTGATATAGATTTAAATAAATTAATTTTTTATTTAGATACAAAAGCTCTATTTAGCGGACAATGGCAAATAAAAAAAGGAAAAAACCAAAGCGTAGATGAATACAATAACTATTTGGATTCATATGCTAAACCATTGTTAGATAAATGGTTAGAGAGAATTATAGACAAAAAACTTATTTCACCCAAAGCAGTTTATGGATATTTCAAGTGCGGGAGAAAAGATAATAGTATTTTCTTATTTGATAAGAAATCATTAAATAAAATTTCCCAATTTAATTTTCCAAGACAAAAATCTGGGAATAATCTATGCATAGCTGATTTTTATTGTGATTTGAAAAATGATAAACCGATAGATATATTTCCTATGCAGGCAGTAACCATGGGCGATATTGCTAGCGAATATTCTCAAAAATTATTTAAAGAAGATAAATATAGCGATTATTTGTTATTCCATGGACTTACAGTTCAATTAGCAGAAGCTCTAGCTGAGTATGTCCATGCATTAATTCGTATTGAATGTGGTTTTAGATCTGAAGAACCATACAAAAATAGAGAAATACTAGCTCAAAAATATAGAGGAGCTAGATATTCTTTTGGTTATCCTGCATGTCCAAAAGTATCTGATTCAAACATACAATTATCATTGTTGGATGCAAAAAGAATAAACTTGACCATGGATGAATCTGAACAACTCCATCCAGAACAAAGTACTACAGCTATCATTTCACTACACCCAAAAGCTAAATATTTCAGCGCCTAAGCTGAATTTTTAGTTGTTTTCTAAATATTCAATAATTTCTTCCTGCAGTTCTTCCATCGTTTCATTATCACCCAGATCAAGTCCCTCACCAGCGGCATCCTGTGTTAACTCAAGATAATATGAAGCACCATCACTAGATAAAAACTCTAATGCGGAAGTTTCATCACTATCTTTAAAAGCTTCATAAAGAGCTTTAAATGCAATGTTTTCTGTAAAGTCCCAATCCATAATGAAAAAAACCTTATTAGAATTATTACCTCCTTACCCCCTATACTCGTCAACCTTTTTTAAAGAAATGTTGGTGTTTTATTATTATTAAAAACTCTATGACCATAAATAATCAAAATCAGTTAAATGTCCTTGGAGAAGAAATTGAAATTTGTAGTTGCGCACCTATGACAGGGTGGTTCAGAGATGGATTTTGCAACTATGACAAAAATGATGGAGGGAATCATTCCATATGTTGTGTAATGGATGATAATTTCCTGAAATATAGTAAATCACAAGGTAATGATTTAATAACTCCCATGCCTATTTATTCCTTCCCAGGACTAAAGGATGGTGATCATTGGTGTATTTGTCTTGATAGGTGGAAGCAAGCATTATTAGACGGTCTTGCACCAAAAGTTATATTAGAATCAACGAATATTGTAGTCTTAGAATCAGTACCTCTGGAAAAATTGAAAGAATATCAATTTAATAAAAAGTAATTACAAGTTTAATTTTTTTTTTAAAATGATAATGATAAATTTTTTTAAATGAGTTTAGAAATATATTGGAAAAAAGCACTAGAACAAACTCGATTATCAATTGATGATGAATCATTATATCCTCTCAAAACTGATATTATTACAAGAGATTTATATGAAAAAGACGACTTCATAATTAGGAAACTCGATACTTCAAAATTTAATAAAAAAAAAATTTATGGTCCTAAGCAAAATCCATTTTGTCCTTGGGAAAAGATACTAGAAATTGATAAAATTGGTGATAATCATCAACTAATATTAAATAAGTACCCTGTACAAAAAGGTCATATTTTACTTATTACAAATGAATGGAAACCTCAAAATGGATGGTTAGATATTAAAGATTGGAGAGCGATCCAACAAGTTAATAAAGATACTAGTGGATTATGGTTTTTCAATAGTTCTCCAATTGCGGGAGCAAGTCAACCTCACAGGCATTTTCAACTTCTGCGTAGATCTAAAGGTGAGATATCATGCCCTAGAGAAAAGTGGTTTTTAGAGATGAACTCATATCAAGATCTAGATAGTAAGCTTAAAAGAAATATTATTGTATCCAAATTTAATTTTTTAGAAAATCCATCATGTCTTTTTGAATTTTACTTAGAATTATGCAACAAATTAGGACTTGGGGACCCTACTAGTGATAAGAAACCGATATATCCTTACAACATTTTAATAACTAATAAATGGATCGCTATTATAAAAAGAAAAAATGATAATATCCATGGTTTCAGTATTAACGGTTTAGGATTTGCGGGATATCTATTAGTAACTGAAAATTCAAATATTAATTATTTAAAGAAATTTGGCCCTGAAAAACTTTTAGAAAGTTTTGTTTGAATCCTAGTTAGTTACTTCAACTTCATTATCCCGGCTTATTTGGCTTTCTAGAACTTCTATAGATGCTGTCACGGAGGCAATTTTACGTTCAAGAGAATCCTTAATATAATTGAGCATTTCTAATTTCTTATGTTGATAAAAACTCTTTTTTTCTTTAGATGACTTGGAATAACAATTAAACATTTTTTTAGTTCATTATAAAAAGATACTTAATTGACTTGTGACTTAAAAATAAATTGGTTTTAATTTAAAAACAATATTCCTTATAGACTTTCAATTTTTTTTGAATAAAATTAAATAAATTCCATACTATTCAAGAAAATATTATTGAATATTCCTGAAAATTCAAATACGAAAAGAATTTCAATTGATTTACCTGAGGAACTAATTTCCAGGTTTGATCAATTAAGAAAAGAGTGGGGATTTAGAGCAAGAGGACCTGTAATAGAAAAGATACTTAAAGAACTTCTTCAAGAAGATGATTTATTACCTAAGAACCAACAGCAAGAAATAGACTTTAAAGAGAATAAAAATAATGAAAATTTAAATATTGATGAAGATACTGCTTTGGTATTAATTAAATCAGACGTAAAAAAAGAAGTTAATGAGATATCTTTAAATAAAAGATTTACAAATAACAATAAATATAAAGAAAAAGCCAACTCAAACATAAGCCTTCCCAATTTTGTTGAAAAAAAAGTAAAGAATCTAAGAAGAAGTATTAATAGTGAAAAATTAAAGGAGAATATTAATGATATTCAAATTAATACAATTAAAGAAACTGAATTAATAAAATGTCGAATTGAGTTAATTAGTCATTGGAAAACCTTATATGGATCAGTTCCTAATGATCATGTAGTAGAAGCTTCGATGGATTGGTTTGAAAGGGATATATGGCCAAATCTTGATGGGACTGAAAATCTACCCTTTACGTGGAGTGCAGCCAATAAATTAATGTCAGAATTATGCCCATTTTGGATAAAGAAAAATCCATCCCTTGAAATTGTTTTATTAATGATTGGCGTTTTAGAAGACCCTTTTGCTACATCAGATCTGATAAATAGAATACCAACACTTATGAGAAGATTTGTAAGTAGATTTAAGCGAAATAATAGATCTAATTCATTTGAAACTTTGGACTCAACAATGACAGTGCATGGAGCACTAAAATTATTGAATTTATCAACATCCGCAGGATCTGCTCATACCTTCCGAAAAATTAGGGAGGCCTATAAATCAATAGCCTTAGAGACGCATCCAGATGCAGGAGGATCAACAGATCAAATGAGAAAATTAAATGAAGCGTATCAATTGCTAAAAAATCTATATAGAAATTAGTATACTAATTCTCAAATAAGACTATATTTAAGTCTACTTAATAGTCTTATATAAGATAAATGTTAATTTAATATTTTTTATTTTCATCAATTATTTTTATTCAATCTTAAAGAGAAATTAATGGTGTATAAATAAAATTTATTGTATATCTTTTCTCATATGAGACCTATTATAAGTCTATATAATAGTCTTAAAATAGATTAATAAGATAAATTAAATTATTATTTATATAAATCATGCACAAACTGTCTATTGCCTTGAAAAAATTAAAAATTGAATAATAAATAAATAAACTATGTCCTTTCAATGTCCAAGAAATTAACAAGCTCTAGAAAATATTACTATTACAGGGTTTTGTGTCTTTCTGTACTGCCTTAAAGACAGTACTACTTAGATTGGAGTTTTTCAATGGCAGTTTGTTTGTCAATGCTAGGTACATCGCTTAATCCGTTAGCATCAAACCAAGGGGCGCTGGCCCAATCAAATCCTTCTCCAAAAGTGTTATCTGGTGCGGCTATATACCAATGACATGAAGCATCTGGTATGTCAACAGCACATTTTGACCAATCATCTGACCACTGAGGGACTTGTACCCACAGCACTGAAGATAGAAGTAGAGATAGTAAATTGATCATGATCTTATCTTACAACATTAATTAGTTTTGTAGGATTATTAACTATCTTATATAAGAATTATATATAGACTTGTATGTAGTCTTATATGAGATTAGCAATACAATTAATTCCTCAACTTAGTATTAAAAAATTTTTCAACATTAGAAATGATATTTGAATGTATTGATTTAATATCCGAGTCCAGTAATGTTTTATCTTTATCTCTATAAGATAATCTAAATGTATAACTTATATGATCATCTCCAAATTTAGTATCTTCAAAAACATCAATTAAATTTACATCCTCTAAGAGATTTTTTCCTGTTTTTCTTATCTGTGATGTTATTTCGCTAATTAGAAATTTCTTACTGAAAACAAAATTTATATCTCTTTCCATTTTCGGAACAATTGGATATTGCTTATATATTGGGATCCATTTATTTTTTCTTGTACTAGCTCCCAAAAGGTTGGAAACATTTATGTTAAATAAATAAACTTTTTTTAATGACTTCTTTTCTAATAGAAGTTTGGGATGTATTTCACCAAAATAGCCTGCATCTTTCCCTTCAATAACTAATTTCGCTGTTCTTCCTGGATGAAGAAAATCAATTAAATCAGTAGGTTTATCCTCAATTTTTATGTTCAAAGAAGATAAAGCCTCCTTTAACTTTCCTCTGGCCTGGTAATAATTAAGGTCGTTATCCTTACCAGAATTTATCCATTTCCCAAATTTTTTATTACCATAAATAGCACCATTAAGAACTTCTTCTTGAATGAACTCAGTTTTCTTATGAAAAACATTTCCAATTTCAAATATATAACAACTTGCTTGTCCAGCTTTTATATTACGGTTCAATATCTCCAAATGTTCCTTCCAGATATTATCTCTAAGACAGCTTGTTTCTAATAACAAAGGATTAGAAATCTTTATAAGTTTTTCATTATCTTCAGGAACAAGAGAGTAACTTAGTACCTCGTTAAAACCGTTTTCTATAAAACCATTTTTTACTTTTCTCAATGCCAACTGTTCTGATGACAATTTTCCAGGCTTAATTGGATAAGGAAGTTTTAAGTCGAATCTGTCATACCCTATTAATCTCGCTATTTCTTCAATTAAATCTATCTCTCTTATTAAATCATGTGATCTATTAGGAATTACTGCTACATCCCAGCCATATTCTTTATTCTTTAAAGTACAACCTATGAGTTTTAATTTATCAACTATTTCATTATCAGATAAATTTCTTTTTTCAAATTGATCGTTAATTATTAATGGACCAAGAATTTTATGTATTCGATTTCTCCGTAATTTAATAAATATATCCTCATTACTTATTAAATTGGAAGTATTGATGATTGGTGCATTAATAGAAAAATATTCTTCTAAAAGATTAATTGCCCTTGTTACTGCACTTATTGTATTTTTTGATGAAATCCCTTTTTCATACCTGCTGCTAGATTCTGTTCTTATGCCAACCGCCTTTGATGATTTTCTTATAGTAACTGGATTAAAAACAGCGCCTTCAAGGTAAATAGATGAGGTGGTATTAGAAACAGAAGTCTCTAAACCGCCTATCACCCCAGCAATAGCTACCGGTTTATCACAACAAGTAATAACTGTGATTTTGCCGTTTAAGTCATATTCTTTACCATCTAAACAAATAAGGCTTTCGTTATCCTTGCCTTTTCTTACAGAGAAATCTTCGGGAGAAACTTCCTTACCAATTAAGTTTGACAGTTTATCTTTATCAAACGCATGCAAAGGTTGACCTTGTTCTAAAAGAATATAATTTGTCAAATCAACTAGAAGATTAATAGATTTTATACCTGATTTTTCTATACGGTCTTTAAGCCAACTTGGCGATAATTTCTCTCCATTTACTCCATCAATGCAGCTTATTGTATAAATACAATTAGATTCTATAGCCTCTTGACAAAGTTTAATTCCCTCAAGTAGGTGAATATTGTATTTATGGTTTAATTCTGGAAAATTTAAGGTGGATTCTAAAAGGGCAGAAATTTCACGGGCTATACCTATAACAGACATTCCATCAGGTCTATTAGCTGTAATGGCTAAATCATATATAAAATCATTTAATTGAAGCAAGTCAGACCCTGGAGTGCCCAATTCATATTTTAAGGCTAAATCTTCATCAATAATCTCTATCCCCTCGCTAAAGTCCTCTAAACCCAGTTCCTGCAGTGAACATATCATTCCTTCACTCATGACACCTCTAATTTCACTTCTTTTAATAGTTAAATCAACAGCATTTAATTTCGCGCCGACAGTAGCAACATAAACATAAATATTTGGTTTAATATTGCGCGCACCACAGATAATTTGTAAATTCTTTGAATTACCAATATCGACTTGGCAAATTGAAAGTTTGTCAGATCCTTCGTGTTTTAAAACAGATAATACCTTACCTAAAACAACACCCTTTACATTTTCTGAACAATCTTCTAATGATTCAACCTCAAATCCACCAATAGACAATTTCTCAGAGAGATCTTCAGGCGTAGAAGTAATTTCTACTAAATTATTCAACCAATTTTGAGAAACTTTCATATATATTTTTTAATCAATGATAATAAAAGAACTGAGTAAATCTTCAAAAAAGTTTGTTGAAGATGTACAATAGAAAATTATACAATAAAGTATTAATTAAAATGGCTAAAAAAGGGACAAGAGTTGTAGTTACCCTGGAATGTACTGAAGCTAGGACAAGCACAGATCCTAAAAGATCAAATGGTGTCTCAAGATATACTACTGAAAAGAATCGTAGAAATACTACTGAAAGATTAGAACTAAAAAAGTTTAATCCTCACTTAAATAGAATGACAATTCACAAAGAAATTAAGTAATCAAATCAAATTAAATCATGACTAATTCAATTTTTAAAAAACAATTATCACCTATCAAACCTGGAGATCCTATTGACTATAAGGATGTAGAACTACTAAAGAAATTTATAACTGAGAGGGGCAAAATTCTACCAAGAAGAATGACAGGTTTAACCTCTAAGCAACAAAGAGATCTTACATTAGCTGTAAAGAGAGCCAGAATTGTAGCTCTTTTACCCTTCGTAAATCCTGAAGGATAATTTCATATTGAATATAGTTGGCACAATAGTTAATATCTCAAATATTTGAAAGATTTAACTAATTTAAAAACATATATTATTGACTCTGATGATCCACATGAGGTTGATGACGCTTTTTCATTAGAAATAAAAGATGGAAATAAAAAAATTTTATGGATACATATTAGTAATCCATGCAAACTCTTTTTGCATGACTCTAATGTTGATTTAAATGCAAGAAAGAGAAATAGCAGTTTATATTTAATTGATCAATATGTCCCAATGCTACCTAAAGATATTCTTGAAAAAGCAAATCTAGCTCAAAATAAAGTTTCAGAAACTATTAGTGCAGCAATAGAATTCAATGACGATGGATCAATAAATAAATATGAAATAACTGAAGCAATAATAAAACCAAAATATCAATTAACATATGAAGATTCAAATGAAATATTAGAAATAGAACCAAAAGAAGAAATAGAATTAGTTGAGATTAAAAATTTATTAGAAAAAAGTATTACATTTAGAAAGAAACAAGGAGCAATAATTTTTGAAAGTCCAAATAGTAAAATTAACTTATATGAGGATAAGATTATACTAACTAAATTAGAGAAAACAATATCACAAATTATAGTTGCAGAATCAATGATATTAATGGGTTATGTAACAAGTTTATTTTTAGATAAATATAATTTAGCGGCAGCATTTAGAATTCAAAAATTAAATTGCAATCCATCTGAAATACTTGATAGATACAATAATAGTGATATTAAATATATAATATTGAAACAATATATGGGAAGAAGTTACATAACTACTAAGCCAGGAATCCATGAATCATTAGGCCTTAAAATGTATGTACAATGTACATCACCATTGAGAAGATACCTTGATTTAATTATACAAAGGCAAGTCTATAATAAAATTAATAATTACGAAGTTCTAAATAAAGATTCAGTCTCTAAGATTATTGATTATTCAAAGAATAAACAATCAGAGAATAATAATATTTTTAAAAATGATAAATTTAAGTATTTAACATTATTTTTTGAGAATGAAAAAAAAACTTTTTATAAAATAATATTCGTTAAGTGGATTAATCATAAAAAAAATATTGCTTTGGTTTATTTCCCAGATTATTCACTAGAAATACTTATTACTCTTTTTGTATCAATAGAAATATATAGCAATAAAATATATAAAGTTAAATATATTATAAATGATAGTAATCTTTTAGAGTTTATTTATTAATAAGATAATAAATATAATAGGTTGTTATTAGTTTAAAAAATATCTGTTAGTATTAATAAAAAAAGCTTTATGACTTTTGTCATTACTACACCTTTATACTATGTTAATGATAAACCTCATTTAGGAAGTGTCTATACAACTATAATTTGTGACTCAATAGCCAGGTTTAAAAGGCTTGCAGGTGAAGATGTGATTTTCATCACTGGTGTTGATGAACATGGTTTGAAAATACAAAGAACAGCTAATGAGAAGGGTATTGAACCACAATCACATTGTGATGAAATCTCAGAAGTCTTTAATAATAATTGGAAAAATTGGAATATATCCTTTGATAAATTTATAAGAACAAGCTCAAAAAAACATGAATTTGTTGTTAATGAATTTTATGAAAGAGTAAAAGCATCAGATGATATCTATATGGGAGTTCAAAAAGGTTGGTATTGTGTCGGTTGTGAAGAATTTAAAGATAATCCAGAAAACTCATCAACATACAAGTGTCCCATACATCAAAAAAATTTAGAATGGAAAAATGAAGAGAATCTCTTTTTTAGGCTTTCAAAATATCAAAAAGAAATTGAGAAAATAATCAATGAACCTTGTTTTATAGAGCCAATAGAAAGAAAGAATGAAATTATAAATTTTGTATCGAGAGGTTTAAAGGATTTTTCAATTTCAAGAACAAATGTCTCATGGGGAATTCCTGTCCCTGATTACGATAATCATACCTTTTATGTATGGTTTGATGCTTTACTTGGATATGTAAGCGCCATTAGCTCTGATGCGACAGAACATTCATTGGAAAAATCAATTAATGGAGGATGGCCAGCTGATGTTCATTTTATTGGTAAAGATATTCTGAGATTCCATGCTGTATATTGGCCTGCAATGCTCATTTCTGCCAATATGAAAGTTCCTAAAAAGGTTTTTGGTCATGGTTTTCTTACGAGAGAGGGACAAAAAATGGGTAAAAGCTTGGGAAATGTACTCGACCCTGATTTATTGCTTACCAAATATGGGAATGATCCTGTAAGGTGGTACCTCATTAAAGACATATCATTAGGAAATGATGGAGATTTTCAAGATAAAAGATTTGTTGACATTATCAATAATGACTTAGCTAATACAATTGGTAATTTATTAAATAGAACTTCATCTATGTCTAGAAAATGGTTTGATAATAAAGTGCCAAATAATGAAAAAATATTAAGTGAAAATAAATTAGAGAATTTTGCCAAAACTGCAGTCAAAAACTATATTTATAACTTTGATAAGTACAAATTAGATCTGGCAGCTAATGAAGTCCTTAGCTTAGCAATTAATACAAATTTGTATTTAAATGATAATCAGCCATGGTTGTTAATAAAAGATAGTGATAATTTACCTCTAGTAAAACAAATTATTTATAACGTTTTAGAAAGTACCCGAATAATAGGATTGTTATTAATACCTTTATTGCCTGAATTATCTACAAAAATTAATGAGCAACTTGGTTCTATTTACAGAGAAGAAATTCCTTGGAAAAAACAATTAAGTTGGGGATTATTAGAAAATAACTCAAGTCTTCCTAAACCTACTCCAATCATAAATAAACTGGAGTATGAGCAACATTTATAGATTAATAATTTTCCTTCCTATATTTATGCTTGGTTGCGCCCCAAATATAACTGATGAGAATGAAGTATTACAAAAAATAGAAAGTTTAGATATGACTATTTTCTCTAAAAGTGGAGATAAAATATATTCAATTACCAGTCCAGATTCAAGTTATAACAATATTGAATTAAAATTCGAATTAAAAAAACCTATCATTAATATTCTTAATGAGGAAGAAACTAAATATATTATTAGTTCAGAAGAATCTACATTATCAGACAACAATAAACTCCTGAAATTGAAAGGGAATGTTAATTTAAAAACTCTTAAAAAAGAAGGAGATTTTTTATATGCTGATAATTTTATTTGGAATATAGAAAATGCTTACTATCTATTAGAGGGTAATATAAGATTTGAAAATCAAAATATCATCTTAAATTCAAAAAAAGCCATATTGGGTTCAGATAACATAATTGAATTTTTCAATCCAGTGAAATATATAATAAAAGATGAAAATAACGAAAATAAATATGAAATAAATTCAGAAAATGCTTACTATAATTTAACTACTGAATCAGTAAGTTTTAAGGCAAAAGATAAAAGAGTAAAATCAATAATTTATTTTTAAATTTTATTTTTTGAAAAAATATTATTAATTTTTTTGGACCAGTTATTAATCCATTTTTCATCAGACTTCGTAAAACACTTAGCACTCCAGCCTCCAATCAATATGAAAGCCTTATTATTAATAGGCACAACAAGGATTGATGGAACTTCGGCACAAAAATTAAAAAATTCATCTCTTCCAGGATAAAATTTAGTGTTTGCTAATGATATTAATTTCATATCTTTTATAGATCTCAGACAAGTTTCCCCAGGTTTAAAATCATTACTTGAATTGATCCCCCTCCTCAATATATTAACGCCATCATTGTGGATTAATATTGCTGCTGCTGCTGTAGAAGTTAATATTGCTTCAGAACCCCATGCAAGTTCATCAATAACTTCATCCGGCATGTTTCTATCGAAGAGAAACTTATTTTCTCCTTTTAAAGCAGCTTTTTCACCAGCTAATGGTTCGAATTGTTTAAATAAAAAACCTATCAAAATAATAATTAATGAAGCTATTGCGGCTAACACTTGTGCTCTCTCAAGCTCAGGAGTGATTGTTTCTATTGAAATAAAATTTGCTATTTGAAAAAAAAAGAGTATTGCACCGACTAATATTAATGATTTCCCATTGAATCCCATATTATAAATATGTTATTTCTAATTAAATTATGCAAATATTATATTGTTTAGTACATTTAAAATTATTCAAACATATGGTTTTTAATATATAATTAATCAAAACCTTTCAAAATGAACCTAAAAATCAATAAATATATAATTTCTCTTGTCTTTACTGGCTTAATTTTGATTATTATCCCCTCGACTACATACGCAAATGAAATTATTAGCATAAATAAATATTTTGGTATTACGCAACAGAAAACTGTTATAAATTACGAAAAAAGTCAGCCTTCATCTATTGACAACCCTGTAGTGGATCCAAATTTTAACACTATGAGATCAAAAGATACTGAGAGTTCAACTGCTACTTATATAGTTATAGGCTTATTAATTGCTGCAACAATTATTCCTTTAGCAACATGGTGGTATTTCTCTAAATAATAGAGAATTTATGAATGCCAAAGATTTAAGTATTAGTGAATCTTCATCTTTTATAGTTTTTATTACAGGTGGGACAAAGAGTGGCAAAAGTGAATTCGCGGAGCATCTTGCAAAGGAGGTAAAAAAATTATCATATGTTGCCTTATCTGAAAACAATTTGGATGATAAAGAATGGCAAGCTAAAATTAATCTACATCGAAACAGAAGGCCGAAAGATTGGAAATTAATAGAAACGACAGATCTATTAAATACATTAAGGAGAGAAGAAGGTCCATTATTAATAGATTCGATTGGCGGATTCGTTATGAAAAGTATTGGTAAGGAACAAAATGAATGGTCAACAAAAATGAATTTACTTATAAGTCTCTTAATGAAAAGAAAAAGCATAACAATTATTGTTGGAGAACAAGTAGGTTGGAGTCTGGTCTCTGAATATAAAATTGGTAATACCTATATTGAAAGAATCGGCGAACTTCAAAAAAGAATAACTAAAATATCAAAAGATAATTGGGTGGCAATAAATGGCAGAGCAATCAAAATAGATGAAATAAGTGTTGAAATACCTACTTAAATTTGGAAGTCGCTCTTTTTGAACCTAGAATCCCTCAAAATACTGGTAATATTGCCAGATCATGTGCTGCATTTAATATACCTTTAAATCTTATAGAGCCCTTGGGTTTTAAACTAGAAGATAAATATTTAAAAAGAGCAGGTTTAGACTATTGGCCTTTAGTTACTGTTAATCAGTATGAGAATTTTGAGAAATTTTTAGCGTCCAAACCAACAAAAAGAATAATCTCTTTTAGTAAAAAAAATGGATTATATTTGAAGGATTTTAAATTTAAGCAAGATGATATTTTGCTATTTGGGAGAGAAGATTTAGGATTACCCGATTCCATTATTGATAAAAGTGACTTTTTAATATCAATATTTATGCCGAATATACATACTGGAAACAATGATCAAAAAGGTGTTAGAAGTCTAAACCTTTCTGTAGCATGCGGAATTGCTATATATGAGGCCCACAAACAAATAAATTTTCAAAATGGTAATTAAGTACAACCAATGCCTTACAATATTCCCATGTCTCGGTAGCTCAGCTGGTTAGAGCGGCGGATTCATAGCCCGCAGGTCGCGTGTTCAAGTCACGCTCGAGACATTTTCAATACTTTTCAATTGAAGAACATAGGTGAAAATTTAATTTAATTAAACAATTAAAGACAATAATGGTTAATTCACTCGGCACAGTCTTAGATCCAAAAAAATCTAAAGCAAAATATCCAGAAGCAAGAGTAATAGTTCTTGATGACAATTTTAATACTTTTCAGCATGTTGCAAATTGTCTTCTAACAATAATCCCAAGCATAAGTGAAAAAAGGGCATGGGATCTAACCATTAAAGTTGACAAGACAGGATCTGCAGAGGTGTGGAGAGGTAATCTTGAACAAGCAGAGCTATATCATGAGCAACTATTCAGCAAAGGATTAACAATGGCTCCAATTGAGAAAACATAAAATAAGTAAGATTGACAGAAAATTATTGGCTTATAAATTCGAATCGTTCAAGGGTTAAAAGGTTTTCAAAGAATAATCAAAATAAAGATAAATTTTTTGAATATATGTTTATTGACTCTGGAAGAATTCTTGGTGTTTTAGGAAAAGAACCACCTCTTATGACAACCAGAGAAGAACTTAAAGTTGATAAAGCAAGAGATGAATGGAGAAAGTTAATCGCTCATGGTTGGAGGAGAACCAAACCAGTTTGGGAAGACTATTAGTATCCAATATTGTTACTAGGATTAGTTATATAAATTATGAGATTTAGGACGTAGTTAGCGGGTAAATTTAATGGCTTCAAAAGTAACAAAGCCATTCCTTGAGTCACATTAAATTCTTTATTTTTCATAAAAAAATAAAAGTCTCATTTTAATTATAAAAAGACTGTCAAATACAAACTAAAAATAATGAAAAAAAGATACATAAGCATTTATTGATTAAGGATTTTCTAGATAACTAATATCCAAAACTTATTTTAAAAATTATAGATTAAGAGTTACTTATTTTTTTTACAAAAAAATAAACGTTATAATTTAATAATTCCAACTATTTATTACTTAATAAATACATAATGAAATATCTCATCACAAGCAAAAGATCAAGAGCTTTAGTTGGTATTGGAATAGTTGCTATAAGTATTGGATTAATATCAAAAAAAGTAATTAACTATCCAACTGGACGATGTATGAAAGGTGCTCAAGAAATAACCTTTAATATCTAGCCATTAATCATCTTACATTTTTCTTAATTCTTAAATCCAGTCAACTTTGATAACTCTTTTAATGAAAGTACACCTAAAATTAGTTTTCCATTTATTTACCATGTGGGAAACCCTTTAATTTTTTTATCAATACATAACTGAGTTTGACTGTTTATGCCATCTCTTGCACATTCAACCACATTAAGTTCTCTATAAGCTTGCTTACCAAATAATTCACTTTGATTAAGGCAATTAGGACACCAATATGCTGAATATTTAACTACACCATTATCTTTGAGGTATTTTGCCAACTCGATTGATTCCCTAGTGCTCTCTGAGGTGACTATAAGTTCTCTCTGATTATTTAAGTGGGAGCTATTTATAACATTTGAGAATGGAAGCAAAACTAATAGTGGGATTAATAGGTGTTTCATTTATTTACTACTTTTCCTCCATATTTTCTTACTACCTTATCAAGCAAAATTCGTATATCTTTATTTTTAAGTTTCTCTATTTGCTGTAGATTTTCAAGAAGATCACATATTTGATCCTGTGTATCTTCTTTTAATTCACTTACTGCCATTTATATTTATAATTTTCATAATCCAATTTTAAATCAAAAGTAAATTTAAATACTTATTGTATTTATATTTTTTTATTGCTATTTTTTTAAAGCGGGCTAAGGTTCATATCTCCACGAGGATTTAGTCCGCTTAATTTTTAAAGATTCAATTTATATTGGATCCTTCTTTAAGAAATTGATTAGAAATATTAAAAAATATTTATCTCTGTTTAATTTCTAAATTCCATTGAAAAGCATTCTTATATAAACATTAATAGTGTGACACTATTTATTCGATAATGTTTTTATTTCGCTTCATAACTTTCTTAAAATACTTAAACTCAATAAATTCATGCATCATTTTGATATCATCAGATAATACTTTTTTATTTACTGCATATCCGTCCACATTAAGTGAAGAACTATTATTTTCAGAAAATGTTTCGTGATCAAAAGAAAAGTTTATAAAATTCCTATTATTATTATGATTTTGACCATAAGATTCATTTAACACTCCTCGAGACCTTAACGCTTCCTCAACCAATAAACCTGTGACTTTTGACTGACTAAACTCATAAGCTGTGCACAATTTTTCAATAATTTCATGCACTTCTTCACTTGGCAAAAAACCAATTCTTTTCCTCGGAGAGGGCATAATATAAAAAAAATTAGTGTGACACTTGCACATTATAAGTGTTGCACTATATTTGATTTAAGTCAACTAATTTTGCTATGCATATTTTATTATTTCCTATCGGATTTATTCTTTGGTATCTAGCTTATGAAGCAAAACCTATCATTAATGATGATGTAACACTTAATTGGGAAGAAAAAAATACAATTAAAAGAAATAAACTTTTAAATATAATCAACGAAAGCTTTTAAAATTTACTGTTAATCGATTTTGACCATTCCTTGTGCTTATTATCTAGATCTGAGATTAACTGTTTTTGATAAGTAAATTTGAGTTGATTTTCGTTGAGTGATTTTTTTGTGATAATCATATCTTTAGAGAAAAAATATGGAGTGTTAGAACTCCTAATTTTTTTTTGGACTTCCATATAATAAATTTATCTATTTTTTTTATATGACTTAAAAGGTTATAGTCTCATAATTTTTATATTCTTTTTATATTTCCTTCATATGTGTTTTTAGCAAGTTTGTAAAAAATATCAGTTTATTAAATAATAAAGGTTATATTTAAACAAAATATATGTTTTATCATGAATCTAAAGGAGAGAGGGATTACTGTTGGAGATTTACTAATAATACTAATAATAATAATCACTTCTACAATATTAATTAAATCATTTAGCAAAGATAAGAAAACAACACTTAATTATAGTAATCAAGAGCAAGTTTCTTATAAGGAAAATTACTTTCAAAAATTTATTTGAATAGCTTATATAAATTATTTATAAAACTCTTAATTAATTGAATTAACTATTAAGTATCACTTATGTAAATTTCAAGAATTAATAATTATCAAAAAATGAGTTTATGTATTTTAAATATTTTGATTAAATGATTTAGAACTTTCCCATTTCAAGTTATCCTTTAAATCATTGATATCATTTGATATTGAAACTAAATTAACCATTTGAAGAATTTGACTTTTATTTAGCCTATTAATAACAATAAGTTTATTAAGCATTTCTAAAACAGATTTATCATCAATATTCATTATTTGTATAAAAGCTATGATCCTTCAATTCAAATACTTTATATTATAATTTTAAAAATTTCATTATATTTTTATGCTAAATATAAAAAATATTTATAAAATCATCAAAAATAAAACTTTTACTTATATGAAAATATCTTAAGCTCAGTTTCTTATAAATTCGTTTATTGTAAAAAGAAAAAAAATGAAAAAAAACTCCAAGAAAGATTACCTTAATAGAGATGAAGTTAATGAAATGATTGAATCAGCTTTAAGGAGACATAATAGAAGATCTACAATAATATCAAGCGTACTTGGCTGGATTTTAATTGGAGGTTATTCGTTTGGACTTTTTCAAGCAGTTCAAAATGTCTAATTAATCTTTTCTTTAAATAAGAACTTCCTAAATGATAAATTAATATAAGACTAATTATTTTTTATGAGGGAATATATTAAGGTAAATCTTACAGTGATAAGAAAATATTTAAAAAAACGAAAAAAGTCTACATCAAAATTAAATAATGCTTCGATAATGGAAGAATTCAAAGAATGGAGCAAAGATCCATTACCTGAGACAGAGTCAATATGGACTTTACCTGACTTAACGAGGAATGAAAGACTAAAAAATTTTTGTCGCTCAATTAAGAAGGAAATAAGATAAGTTTTTAACTACCTAGTTGTATATGATTTACCTTTAAGTAAAAATAACCCGCAAATCCAACTATATTCAAAATTACAACGAAGATCCAAGCTCCAATTGGCTGATTAGAATCAAATTTTTTTATTTTAACTTTTTCCTTTAGTCTTTCAATATATTTAGCCATAATTAAAAATATTAAAAAGAATATTTCTGATTATAGAGTGTTAAATTTTAAGGAATCTTAAATAAAATAAAATTTCTTTTAATTCGAATTTTTATTGTCAAGCCTGTTAATGGGGTATTTAATTAACTCCTTTTTGAGATTTTTTAAAAGTTTATTGTGATTCAAAATTGTAAATTTCCTAGTAAAGGAATAATGCCATTTCATTGAATTAAAAAAAAACTTGCTAATTCATTATTAATAAAATTATAATACTTATTACGGTCAAACAGACCATACATAATTTAAATAAGGACAAATTTTTCATGAGCTTAAAAGTAGGCCAAGAAGCACCAGACTTTAGTGCTACAGCAGTATATGATCAAGAGTTTAAGGAGATTACACTTTCAGGTCTAAGAGGTAAATGGGTTGTTCTATTCTTTTACCCACTAGATTTTACATTTGTATGTCCAACTGAAATAACAGCATTTAGTGATAGATACAAAGATTTCTCGGCACTTAATACGGAAATACTTGGTGTATCAGTTGATAGCAAGCACTGTCATTTGGCTTGGATACAAACCCCAAGAAATGAAGGTGGTATAGGTGATATTAACTATCCGTTGGTTTCTGACTTAAAAAGAGAAATTTGCCAGGCTTACAATGTTCTAAATGATGATGGGGAGGCTGATAGAGGTTTATTTCTTATCAATCCCGAAGGAGTAGTTATGCATACTACTGTTAACAAGGCTCCTGTAGGTAGAAATGTTGATGAAACGCTAAGGATTCTTCAAGGCTATCAATACGTTGCGGCAAACCCCGATGAAGTGTGTCCTGCAAACTGGACCCCCGGGGAGAAAACAATGTTAGAGGACCCAAAAGGTAGTAAGGAATATTTTTCTGCGCTATAGGAGAATTAGAAACATTTAAGTAAGTAATGAGTAGTAAATTATTATAAAAAAATAAAAAACTAATATATTCAAAAAGTGGTTGACATCCCCTTTTTGAGGTTTGGGCACGATCCAATCGCTCAAATTAGTTTTATATGATAAAAAGGACCACGTATAAAAAGAAATTTCTATTGCGACTAGGATAAAAAGATTAATTAAATTAAGGTCATTTAAACCAAAATATCTATAAATCTGAAACTGATCATCAACACTAATATTAATAATTTGAAGATGCCAAAGATAGAGAGAAATCAAAATAAAATTTACCAATATTATTTTTTTTAAAAGAAACCTAGATTTCTTAAAAATTAATAGGATAGAAATTAAAAATAAGAAAAAACATAACTGTGGAATATCCGGTTTTGGGACATTAATTCCTTCAAGAAATAAATTAATTACAAGATCAAAATTTATATATATATAATCAGCTATTAAGAAAGAGAGAAATATTAAATTTATTGCTACTAAGAATAATAATTTTTTTCCTTTAATTATTTTTTTACTATGGATTTTATCCTTAGTAAAACTATAATCTGTATAGTTTTTTAAAGAGTTTATATACACCAAAAATGGACATATTGCTCCGCTCAAATAGTAAAGGATTAAATAAAAGGAAATATCATTAATATTGAGTGAATACAAATTAAACCATTGTTTTTGTACAAATGGAAGAATAAGTAAAAATGAAAGTGTAACTAATAACTTCGTTGTATTGTTTTTAATTATCAAGAAAATATTTTTTTTAATTTAAAGCAATTAAATCAAACTTTCAACAATTTAGAAGTTGTTAATTTAAAAACTTTTTTATCTATAGTTTCTTGATTTAAAAGTATATCAACTAATTTATCTAGTAAGACTCTATTTTTTTTCAATATTTTTATTGAATTATTTAATGAAATTTTAGAAATATTTATGATTTCATTATCTATTCTAGAACTGGTATTTTCTGCTATGAGAGGCTTTCTTCTAAATAATCCATCTCCTAAATACATTTCATTATTATCAGAATCCATTGAAATTGGACCAATAATTGAAAATCCATATTTTGTAACCATTTCCCTTACGATATTTGTCGCATAAGAGATATCATTTATAGAGCATTGTGTGATTTCACCTTCACCAAAAACTATCGTTTCTGCTGCTCTTCCAGCTAGAGCAATTTCAATTTTTGAAAATAATAATTTTTTTGAAATTAATCCACTAGAAATTACATCTTCGTCAGGGCATATTTTTGTATATCCTCCTATAGATCCAGATCTAGGTAAAATCGTAATTTTATCAACTGATTCAATTCCATTTCTCACAGCAGATACAATTGCTCTACCTACTTCGTTATAAGCAATAATTTTTTTCATATTAGGAGAAGTTATTAATGAGCTTCTCAGGCCAATGGTAATTTTATCAAGAGCATTTTCTATATGAAGATCATTGATTAATTTAGATTCGTCTCTTGCACAGTGAATAGCACTCTCGTTCATCAAGTTTGCAAGATCTGCTCCCGAAAATCCTGCTGTTCTAGAAGCCCAATATCCTAAGTCAACCTCGCTTGAAAGTGGTTTAGAAAGTGAGTGAACTGAAAGAATTTTTTTTCTTCCATCTAAATCTGGAAGCATTACTTCAATTTTCCTATCAAATCTACCTGGTCTTAATAATGCTGCATCCAAAATATCTGGTCTATTTGTTGCTGCTAAAACAATAATCCCAGAATTATCAGCAAAACCATCTAATTCAGTTAGAAGCTGATTAAGGGTTTGTTCTCTTTCATCATTGCCGCCTCCGATCCCAGACCCTCTTTGCCGACCAATGGAATCAATTTCATCAATAAAAATTATACAAGGAGATTTTTCCTTAGCCTTAGAGAACAGATCACGAACTCGGCTTGCTCCAACACCAACAAAAAGTTCTACAAACTCAGAAGCCGATATTGAGAGAAAAGGTACTCCTGATTCACCAGCAATTGCTTTAGCTAATAATGTTTTTCCTGTCCCTGGTGGGCCTATTAGAAGAACTCCCTTAGGAACTTTCGCTCCAAGATTTTCAAATTTCTTTGGTTCTTTCAAAAATGTTATAACCTCTTTTAATTCCTCTGCGGCTTCAGGGACGCCAGCTACATCATCGAATCTCGTTTCTACATCATCAATAGTTACAAATTTAGATTGATTTTTGGTAAAACCAAAAGCTCTGGAGGCCAATTTTGATGTACTCCTCAAGATTAAGACTATGGCTAATATGAAAATCAGGAAAAGACTTATTGAAGCGAATGAATTAGCAGCTGAGGCTTCTTTTCTACTATTGTTAATAGTTAGATCTACCTTATTTTCAGTAGCCTTTTCAAGGATTAATTGATCGTTGTAAAGGATAGGTATTTTAAATTTATCTCCATTTTTATACAGAACATCAATTTCTCTCTGCCTTGGATAGAAAAATATTGATTCTATTTTCCCGGTCTCTATATCTTCTAGAAGATCAGAATAACTTGATTTAGAATCTGAATATGAGAATTTTGATCTAAACACTAATCTTTATAAGTGATTAATAAAGCATATATGCTTATTTAAAAAATTGACGTATATAAACAAAATATACTCAAAAGTTTTGGAGATAACCAGTTAAAGGTTATATTATTATATGGAAATAAAGAAACAGAATGGCTGTACCAAAGAAGAAAAAATCAAAGAGCAAAAGGAACCAAAGGCACGCTGTTTGGAAAGGAAAAGCAGCAATAGCAGCTCAAAAAGCTATATCTTTAGGTAAATCAGTTTTAACTGGGAAAGCTCAAGGATTTGTTTACCCTATTGAGGAAGAAGAAGAAGAGTAGCTTTTATGATCCTAATTTAAATGCTTCAAGTATAACGGCATAAATCGCACCAATTCTTAATTTATCAACTACGGTCCATAGATAATAAAACTTTGAACTTGCGGCAGGTTTAATTCTTATAATGATTTCAATAAAAATAATGATTATTGGGACCATTATTAACTCATTTTTACCTTCAGATATAAATTTTGTAATAAAATTTGCGAACAAAAAATAACCTGTCAAAACAGAAATTAGACCAATAGATTTTGTTCTCCAAGTATCACTTAGAAAACCAAAAAATAAATTATTTAACTGGTAGGTAATTCTTGAAAAATTAGTTTTTTGCATTACTAATAGACACTAAATAATCACTTAGAAAGTTATAGTCAATGTATGATTTTTTTAGTTTAGGGCCTTTGATTACATTTGCCACATTATTCTGATCACCAAGACTGTCTAAAATACAATCTAATTTAATATTTTCCTCAAGAACAATTGGGATATTTGAAGGAACAAAAATTGTTGGCAAGTTAGCTGCCAAAGAAGATTTCAATCCTGGATTGGAGTCTTCAAAAACAATTGAGTTGTTTTTGTTTATACCACTTAATTGGACAGCCTTTAAATATGGTAATGGATTTGGTTTCTTTAATTCAACGTCTTCGCTTGAAATAATGAACTCAAAAGGGTTCAAGTCATTAAAAAGATAATCAACAAGAAGATTGGCTTGAATTCTTGAACTTGAAGTAACAATAAATTGTCTTACTTTTTTTCTATGTAATTCATTTATTAATCTAAAAACACCAGTTTTCAAACTAACGCAATCTTTTTTTATAATTTCTAAATAATGAAATTGCTTTGTTTCATGAATTCTGAGAATTAAATCTTCGGAGAAATTATCATTATTATATTTTGCGTAATAAGCAATCCTATTTTTGCCCCCATTTATCTTCAGAAGTTTAATGTATGTATTAGCATCCCAATTCCAATCAATGCCAAGGTCATTAAAAGCATTATTAAAAGCAGGTAAATGGGCCTCGAATTCTGTATTTGCGATGGTCCCATCTAAATCCCAATAAACACCCTCCAGATAAGTCACCAAAAAGAATTTCTTTTATTTACGGTAAAAAACAAGAGCAATTATTGCTGGTCCTGCTAACGCAACTACAGCCAAAGGAATAAGTGTTGCCATGATTAAAGAATATGTTTTGTGATACTATTTTTACAAATAAATGATGAAACTGTACTTATACGTTACAAGATTGAATTAAATTATGAAATCATGGACATGTATAGAAAATTGTGGAGCTTGTTGTAAATTCGACTTGAACGAAAGAAGCGATTTGGCTAACAAACTTAACAAAGAAGATATAGCTTTGATAAATTCGATGACGGCTAAAGACGGTTGGTGTAAAAACCTGGACAGAGAAAATAAAAAATGCTTAATTTATGAAACCAGACCACATTTTTGTCGTGTAAGTGAATTTTCAACTTCATTTAAAGGATATTTGAAATCCGGTGATAAATTTTTAATAGATTGCTGCAAACAACATATTTCATCAAATTATGGATACCAAAGTAAAGAGATGAAATCTTTTAGAATTGCTGTTTCAGGAAAATGAATAGTAAATTAGAAAAAAAAGAAAACAATATAGAAAAAAGTTTTTTTTCAATATTTATAACGACTTTTACAACAATTTTTATTGCTGAACTTGGCGATAAAACTCAGATAGCTACATTAATGCTTTCTGCTGAATCGGGAAGGCCAATAATAGTTTTTCTTGGAAGTTCTCTGGCATTAATAAGCTCTAGCATAGTAGGAGTTCTTATTGGTAAATGGGTATCAAAAAAAATATCTCCTAGTAAATTTGCTTTATTTACTGGTGCTCTAATGATATTGATAAGTATATTTTTAGCTTATGAAACTTTCAAGAATTATTTATAAATGGTTTTAAGTTTATTACTATCAACATTTTTAACCGTTTTCATCGCTGAATTAGGTGACAAAACTCAACTTGCTACTTTAACTATAAGCGGTACTTCAAATAAACCATTAGCAGTTTTTCTAGGATCTTCTTCAGCACTTGTTTTTGCAAGTTTACTAGGAGCTATAACAGGCGGTTCTATTTCAAGTTTTTTACCCGAAGTAGTTCTTAAGTCAATAGCCTCCATAACTTTTTTCATAATTGGTACAAAGCTTTTTATCAACTCTTTCACCATTGAAAAAGAAGAAAACGAAGAGAAAGAAAATAATTAGTTTAAAGCTTGCATAATAAGGTGTAATAATGAAGTGTATACCCATAAATTAATTTATAATTTTATTTAAACCATGTTCACATCATCTTCAATAATTGATAATCTTAATCAGGCTGAAGGGATAGAATATAAAAAGTTATGCAGACTATTAAAAATAACAAAGAAATCTGATAAGGATAAATTAGATATTGCTTTAACAGCTCTAGAAAAACTTGAAATAATAAATAAAAATGAAGATAATGAATATACCTGCATCAAAGATAGTGATCATCTTGTCGCCAAAATAAGATGTAGTAGCAAAGGCTATTGCTTTGCTGTAAGGGGAAAAGACACAGAAGATATCTACATTAAAGAAAATCTACTTAACTATGCATGGAATGGAGATAAAGTTTTAGTAAGGATAATAAAGGACGGTTACAGAAGAAGATCGCCTGAGGGAATAGTAGATTGTATTCTTGAAAGGTCAAATCAAATACTTCTTTCTAAAGTTGAAATAATAAACAATGATGTATATGCAATCCCAATAGACGATAGAATACTTTCTAAAATTAAACTTCCAAAAGAGAATAAAAAATACATTTTCAAACCAGACAATAAGAATATAGTAAAAGTTGAGATTGATAGATTTCCAATAGGTCAAGAAGAAGGAATAGGTCATGTGATACAGGAACTAAAACTAAACAAAAATGAGGAATATGATACAGACTTTGTTTTATCTAAAAGCAATATCGTTAAATCATACAATTTAAATCATATTGAATCTAAAAAAATAGAAAAATGGGAGAGGATAGACTTAACAAGTAAAAACTCTTATTTATTCAAAAGCTGGAATTCTAATAATTCTCCGATGCTCCCAATGATTCAAGTAGAGCAAGTAAAGAATAAAAGTACTAAATTATGGATACATACAAATAATCTTTCAGAAAGAGTAGATCTAAATAGTAAAAAATCTCTAGAAATATTATTTAAAGGCCTTGAATCATTACCCTTATTAAATGATTGGCAAAACTACCTTAGTGAAGCCATAAGAAATGATTCTGAATTTAAATTAGGTGAAAAGAATGAAGCAATAAGCCTCTGTGTGCATTTAAATAGTGATAATGAAATAACTGATTGGTCATTTCATCTTACTTTAGTAAAATGCTGCCTTATCGTTGGAAGTGATCATACTGACGCTCTTCTATCTAGAAAAAGTAAAACAAGAATAACTTCTCGTGTATTAAAACCTATAAAGGAACATATCGACGAATTAGATAAAATACTTGAAATTTCATGTACATTCAGACAAAAACATCTTTTGGAGGGTAAGGTCGAAATTCCTGCTCCACTCAATAAAATAGAAGTACTAGAAGAATTTTTTATTCACAATCCAGCTGAATATTCAAAAGGATATTTTGAATCATTAAATAAAGAAGATTGCCAAACCTACCTTTCACCAATACTACATGAAGCTAATTTAATATGGTTCAAACATTCAAATCAATATGGCTTAAAAAGCGCAGGATACATATCAAAGGGAATGGATTACGTTAATGCTAATGAAATCATCAAATATTCAGAATTTATTGATAATGATATAGAGCTCAATGAAGATGGAAATTTGACATTTAGTCAAGTAATTAAATTATGTGGTGATGATAATAAAAAAAGAATCTTACATAAACTTCTAATTAATGAATTTAAGGGCAATGAAATAAGGTTGATATCTAAAAATCCTGATAATGACGAATCAGAAAAATTATTTATTTCTCCATGGACAAATCCTGGATTTGACTTCACTAATCTCATTAACCAGTTCTGTATTTTTAATATGATAATAAATGGTAAGAAATCAAAGAAAAATAATACTAATGCAATCAATATATCGGAAAGTAATTCATTAGACTTAGTAGATTGGGATATATTTAATTCATCAATTTCAAAGAATTTAGAAATATTATTTAACAAGTTTGTAATAGATAAAATTAATGACTATAAGTACAAAGTCAATCAATATAAATCTAATATGATAAATATAAAAAAAGTAAGAAAAGCAGAAAAATTACTAGGTAATATTTATAGTGGATATATATTATCAGTGCAAACATATGGTTTCTTTGTTGAGATATCAGAACTAAATGTAGAGGGTTTAGTACACGTCAGCACTCTTAATAATGATTGGTATGAATATAGATCAAGGCAAAATCTATTGATTGGAAGAAAATCTAAAAAATCATATAAAGTTGGAGATGCAATAGAAGTAAAAATAATAAAAGTCGATATTCTTAAATATCAAATTGATTTAGAATTAACATAAATAAATTTAAGATAACTTTTTATAATTATGTTTAAGAAAAAATATTTATTTTTAACTCTTTTTTTTATAATTATTTTTCAAATTGTTTTATATACAAATAATAATCAAAAGACTTCATTTAGATATTTTAAATGGACCCTCCAAGAAGTAAGTATAGGTAAGTTAATCAGTATTTCGTTTTTTTCTGGTTTATTTGTAAGCACTTTATTAAATACAACAATTACCAGTACTAGTTTCAGAAAAAAAACTTTCAAAAATGTGGAAGATGATTTTATAAATAATAATAATGAGGAAGAAATGGAACCAAACGTTGAGATGCCACCACAAAGAGATATTAGAGAAACTCAACCAACAATTTCTGTTAATTACAGAGTAGTCAAAAATATGAATGATAATAATTTTAAAAAAGATCAAAGCTATTCAAATCAAGATATTAAAGATGACTGGGATAATGCTGATAATGATTGGTAGAAAAATAAATTAATTAAAAAATTTTTTTTTAATTTATAATGATATAAATGGTTTTTTTTATGGAAGAAAATTTAGACAAAAATAATGAAGTAAATAAAGAAATATCTGACAACACTTCTAAATCAAACTCTGAGGAAATAAAAGGACCTAAATCAGAAAAAGTTATCAATAAGGATAATAATAATGTTGATTATGCTACTAAAGTTGTTATTAAAAATGAAATTAATTCTCCCGAAAAACCTATAACAAAACCAAAAAAAGAACTCCCAGTAGAAAAAAAACCTTTCCAAGAATTTATTAACATACACCTAATTCCCTCACTTACTGAGGAAATTAATCAAAGAGGATTAGAAATAAACAATATTAACCTCACTAACACAAATAGACCTATTGCTGGAGATAAATGTTGGGTAATTAATTGTGAAATTAAAGATACATGTAACTTTTGGTTATCCTTTGAGAAGGATGACATTAGTTCATTAAAAAGTATTTCTTTATCAAAACCTAATCAAAAACCAAGTATTATTGAATCTTTTCTTATTGACGAAAAAAGAATTACCCTAAAATTAATTATTTCAAGAGTACTTCAAAGATTGAATGGGCAAAAGTTAATAGGAGTTAATTAGAAAAACAATAACACCAAGTTAACTTTTCCCTCGAAAATACAAATCATAGTAAATAATAGTATTAATAAACCGAATAAAAATGGCTCAATCAACTGTTGAATCAAAAAATAAAAAAGATATTAATAATGGAAAGATCCCAGCAAAAGAAACAATTTTGTCTCCAAGATTCTATACAACAGACTTTGAGGCCATGGAAAATATGGATTTATCAATAAACGAGGAGGAATTGGAAGCTATATGTGAGGAATTTAGGAAAGACTACAATAGACATCATTTTGTAAGAAATAGTGAATTTGAAGGCGCCGCAGAAAAATTAGATCCTGAGACAAGAGAGCTTTTTGTTGATTTTCTCGAGGGAAGTTGTACTTCAGAATTTTCAGGTTTTTTACTTTATAAGGAACTTAGTAAGAGAATTAAAGTCAAAAACCCTCTACTTGCTGAATGTTTTGCTCATATGGCCAGAGATGAAGCAAGACATGCAGGTTTTTTAAATAAATCAATGAGTGACTTTGGACTTCAGTTAGATTTAGGTTTTTTAACAGCCAATAAAGATTACACTTATTTCCCTCCAAGAAGTATTTTTTACGCTACTTATTTATCCGAAAAAATAGGTTATTGGAGATACATAGCAATTTATAGGCATCTCGAAAAGAACCCTGATAGCAAAATTTTTCCACTATTTAATTACTTTGAAAATTGGTGTCAAGATGAAAATAGACATGGGGATTTCTTTGATGCATTAATGAAAGCACAACCACGTACTGTTAAATCTTTAAGCCAAAAAATTACTATTGGTGGCTCTACTTTTACACACCCATTATTTGACTACTTTCATAGGTTTAGATATTTTTTGAATAATCTTCCATTAACATCTAAGTTATGGTCTAGGTTCTTTCTATTAGCTGTATTTGCAACTATGTATGCAAGGGATTTGGGAATTAAAAAAGATTTCTACAGTTCTTTAGGTTTAGATGCCAGAGATTACGATCAGTTTGTTATTAATAAAACAAATGAAACTGCAGCTAGAGTTTTCCCTGTAGTAATGGACGTTTATGATAAATCTTTTTATGGAAGATTAGATAAAATAGTAGAGAATAATAAGGTTCTTTCCGATATTGCAAACAGTGATGAAAATAAAGTATCTAAAACTTTTAAAAAATTACCTAAATATTTATCAAACGGTTACCAGTTATTAAGACTATACTTATTAAAACCTCTTAATAGCAAAGATTTCCAACCTTCGATTAGATAATCTTTAATACAGAGAAGATTTATAGACTCATATGCTTTCGTCACAAATCAAATCAAATGAAATCGTTTTTGGTAGTTGCAATAAAGATTTATTAGAAGAAATTATTTTCTACGGAATTGGACTTGGTGCTGATTTTGTAGAGATATTTATAGAGAATACTGACAACTCAAACGTTTTAGCTGAAGAAGATTTTATTACAAGTGTAAGTCCATCGTTTGGAAGGGGTGCTGGCATTAGAATCTTCAAGGAAAAAAAGGATGGATTTGTAAGTACAAATGATTTAACAAAGCATGGCTTGATGAGATCGATATCTCAGGCTATTGAGATGTTGGACATAACAGACAACAAAAGAGAAGTATTTAACGGATTAAATAAACATAGGGACTACAGTTTACCCAAGAAAAAGTGGATTAATGAAGTACCATCTATTCATGAGATAAGTGAAAAACTATTAGTCAGCACAAAGTCTTTAAAAAAAAATAATAAAATAATAACTAGAAAAGGAAGTTACTCAAGAAATCTGCAAGAAGTAATTATAGCTTCCAGTGACGGAACCTATGTGTCAGATATTAGATTGCATCAAACAGTTGGACTCAACGTAATTGCAAGTGATACCCAATATAGATCTAGTGGAAGTAGAAGATTTGGATCGTCAGGAATGCCTAATGAATTCAGATTATGGGATCACGAAAAAGCAGCTAATGATGTGTTTGAAAGCTCAATGAACATGTTGTATGCAGATTATGTTGATGCAGGACAAATGCCTGTTGTATTAGCTAATAAATTTGGTGGCGTTATATTCCATGAAGCCTGCGGACATTTACTTGAAACTACTCAAATAGAGAGAGGAACAACACCATTTGAGAATAAATTGAATAAACAAATTGCACATGAATCTGTAACAGCAATAGATGAAGGGATATCAGAAGGATCCTTTGGTTCATTGTCAGTAGATGATGAAGGTATGGAACCCGAAAAATCAGTTCTTATAAAAGATGGAATTTTAAAGAAATTCATATCCGACAGGGCAGGTGAATTAAGAACTGGCCATAAAAGAACAGGAAGTGGAAGAAGACAAAATTATTCTTTTGCTGCAGCTTCAAGAATGAGAAATACTTATATAGCTAAAGGTGAGCACTCTAAAGAGGATTTAATCAATAGTATTAGTGAAGGTCTTTACTGTAAATCAATGGGTGGTGGCAGTGTAGGTGCTACTGGACAATTTAATTTTGCGGTAGAAGAAGGATATCTTATTAAAAATGGAAAATTAACTAGCCCAGTAAAAGGAGCAACATTGATCGGTGATGCTAAAGAAGTTATGCCAAAAATATCAATGTGCGGAGATGACCTCGAATTAGCTCCAGGATTCTGTGGATCCATCAGTGGAAGTGTCAACGTAACTGTAGGCCAACCTCATATTAAGGTTGATTCAATCACTGTTGGCGGAAGATAGGATATGAATTCAAAAGAAATAACAACTCAAATCTCTGAAGCGGCAGATTCTCTTAATCTTAAAAAATGGGATTATGGTGCAAGCTTTTCGAATGATCATTCTGTGCAAGTAGATAAAGGCGAGGCTAAACAACTTAAGGCATCACAAAAGCAAATTTTAACTATAAGAGTTTGGAACAAATCAAATTTAGTTGGTATTACAACAACTAGTGATATCAGTGAATCTGGTATTAAAAAAGCTCTAAATCAAGCAAATATTGCATCTGATTTTGGTAACAAGAATGAAATAACAGAATTCTCACCACTAGCCAAGGATCCTATTGAAGTTAAGGACACAAAAAAAAGAAATCCTGTTGGAATAAAAAAATTACTTACGCTTTTAAGAGAAGCAGAAGTGAAACTATTAGAAAGTCATGAATCCATAAAATCTGTTCCGTATAATGGTCTCTCTGAGAGTTTTTATGAGAGAGTTTATGCAAATAGTGATGGTGCCTTTCGGAGTTATACCAAAAGTCAAGCTGCACTATATTTATATGCAAGAGCAGAAGAGAAAAATAAGAAACCTCGTAGCTCAGGTTCTGTAAAACTTGGATATGGAGTTGAAGATATAGATATTGAGTCGTGTATTAAAGACGCTTCTAATAAAACAATTTCTCATTTAAATTATTCATCTATTAAAACTGATAAATATTTAATTTGTTTTTCCCCAGAGTCTTTTTTAACGATCATTAATGCCTTTAGTTCAATGTTTAATGCTAGAAGCATTTTAGATGGAGTTAGCTTATCTAATAAAAATTCTATTGGAGAGAAACTATCTACAGAAGCACTTAATATTTATGATGATGGTCTTCACGAAAAGAATATTTCTTCATCACCATTTGATGGCGAGGGAACCCCTACCAAAAGACTATGTTTAATTAACAAAGGGAGACTTGAAAATTTTATACATTCTGAATCAACTGCAAGAATATTTAAAACAATCCCCACAGGCCACGCTGGACTAGGATCAAAAGTCTCAGTATCTCCTGATTGGATAGTAGTTGAGAAATCAAAAAAAAATTCAGATCTAAAAACATCATTAGATCACTCTTCTTATGATGGAGAATTTGTTTATATTGAAGAATTAAATGCAATTCATGCAGGTGTCAAAGCAAGTCAAGGTTCATTCTCTCTCCCATTTGATGGGTGGCTCTATAAAAACGGCAAAAAAATCTCAATAGAATCTGCAACTGTAGCTGGAGATATCAAATATCTTTTGAAAAATATAGTAAATATTGAATCAAACCAGGAAGTAACAACAAGTGGAATTTCCCCACATATATGGGTAGATGAATTATCAATAACTGGTGACTCGTGAGAATTATATTCTGGGGAACACCTGAATATTCAATTGCGAGCCTTGAAATTTTTAATAAATCTAAGCACAAGATAATTGGAGTAGTTAGCCAACCCGATAAGAAAAGATCTAGAGGAAATAAATTAATATCCTCTCCTGTTAAAAGCTTTGCCGAGAAAGAATCTATAAAAATTTATACTCCTGCAAAAATCAGAGACAATATACATTTTATTAATGAACTTAAATCACTATCTTGTGATTTATTTATTGTTATAGCTTACGGGAAAATATTACCCAAAGAGATATTGGAAATCCCAAAATTTGGATGTTGGAACGCACATGCCTCATTACTCCCTAGATGGCGTGGTGCAGCTCCAATCCAATGGTCCCTAATAAAAGGCGATGAATTCACTGGTGTAGGTATTATGAAAATGAATGAGGGACTAGATACTGGTGACTTATTATTGGAAGAAAAAATTAAAATTGACAATGACGATAATTTAAATACACTATCGGAAAAACTTAGTATTTTATCTGCAAAATTATTTTTAAATGCCACAGCAATACTCGAAGAAAATATTTTAAAAAATACTAATTATCAATTAACAAAACAAAATACCCTTGGAAGAGAAATTACTTACGCAAGAATGATTGAAAAATCAGACTTTAGAGTTGATTGGAGTAATGAGGCAATTAAAATTTCTCAAAAAATAAAAGGATTATACCCACAAGCAAATACAACTTTTAGAGGCAAGAACCTAAAAATACTCAAAATCAAAGTTTTGAGTAGTGATGAAATTAAAAAAAACCTAATCACGAACAATTATTCAAGACCAGGTATTATTCTTGCTGTAATAGAAAATGAAGGAATAATAATTTCAACTAAAACCGATCCGATTATTTTGTTAGAAGCAAAACTAGAAGGCAAAAATATTTCTAGCAAAAAGCAATTGATACAACAGCTAAAGCCATCAGTAGGTGAATATCTCTCAGACTAAGTTTTAGATTCTTTTTTAGAGAATCCCCAAATGAAAGCAAATATAATCAAAAAATAAAAATAATAGTCTGGAAGAATAGATTCTTTTATTAACGTATTTAGTAAAAGTTTAATCCCAACTATTAAAATTGCTACGTAACCGGCTGTTTCTAATCTAGAAAATAAATCCAGAAGTTTTAGAAAAATCCCCGATGTAAATCTTAAGGCTAATACTCCAATCACTGCTCCAAATATAATTAATATGTATTGATCACTTATAGCTACTGCAGTAGTGATACTGTCTATAGAAAAAGCAAAATCAGTAATTGAAAGAAGCGCTACAACCCTTAAAAACCTAAAATTATTTTTATTATTATCTGTCCCATTTTCAGCGTTTTCTATATCTGAATTTAAAAAAACATTAGAGAAGAATAAATAAATTAAATAAAAACCAGCAAAAACTCTAATGAGAATAAACTTTAGAAGAACATTAGATAATATGATTAGAATAATTCTAAATAATAAAGATATTGTTATTCCAATATTTAAGGCTCTTGACCTTAATTCTGAACTATCGAGCGATTTAGTAAGAGAAGCTAGTGCTACAGCATTATCTGCCGATAATAATAATTCTAGAACAATTAATATTGGTAAAAGTGTAAAGATTTCGTACCAACTGTCTACCTGATCTAGTGTGGGTATAAAAGAATTTATTGCGGCTGAATCCATCAAATATTATTCACAATCATTATAAAATCTAATATAATGTATCGGATATTTGTAATCAAGATTGATAGTTATAAATGAGTTTAAATACTTTAGTTGATTATATTTCAAACTCACAAATTACTTCTGAATTAATAAAAAGAATATCAAAAAATAATGAATTAAATATTGTTGGTTCAAGTAGATATGCAAAATCAATAATCTTAGATAGCATCGCAAAAAAAGAGGAGAAAAATATATTATTAATTTGTCCTAATGAAGAAATTGCCTACAAATGGATTGGATATTTTGAAAGTATAAATGATAAAACAGTTTTATATTATCCTCCAACAGAACATCTACCATACTCATCAATTAATAAATCCAAAGAGATTGAATTTAGTCAGCTTACTGTTTTATCCAAATTAATAAAAAAAGAGAAAAAAGAACTTAATATTGTTATATCAACTGAGAGATCACTACAACCTCATCTAATAAATAAAAACCTATTAATTGAAAACAAGTTAGGTTTGCAAAAAGGGGTTCAAATCGAAATTCAAGAATTAGCAAATAAACTTACTTTGCTAGGCTATACGAAGGATAATATAACTTCAACAGAAGGATTCTGGAGTAGGAGAGGGGAAATAATAGATATTTATCCTGTCAATAATGAGTTTCCTATAAGATTAGAATTTTTTGATAATGTAATTGAGAAAATAAGAGAATATGATCCCAATACACAGAAAACATTAGAAAGTATAAATAATATCGAAATAATACAGGCTGGATTTGATTTGCTAATAAAAGATAAGTTAAATAATTTATCTAAGAACAATCTTTTCAATTCAGAAGATTTAAATAAAAACAATCTTGACCGTTATTTAGGAATAATTGAAGAAGAACCCTCAAACATAATAGATTTTATAAATAGGGAAACAATCCTTGTAATTGATGAATTAGAAGATTGTAAAAAATTTGCAAATAATTGGTATCTAGATTCAGAAAGTAGTTTTGATAATTGTACGTATGAATTAAATGAGAACCTTAAAAATAATGACATTAATTTAGAGGCCAAGCCTAATTTGCATTTAAAGTTTGACGAAATATTAAATTCACTACGAAATTTTAATTTAATAAAATTTTATGAATTTGAATCTAAAGTCAATATTGATAATAGATTTTTGTTAAACGATAAAAGATTAAATTCATACTCTAAAAATGTAGGGAAATTATCCAATGATATAAATAAAAATATAAAAAATAATGAAAAAGTATGGATATTATCAGCACAACCATTGAGAACAAGGACTTTACTTTTTGAGCACGAATGTAATGCAAACTTCTTAAACAACCCTAATAATATTGATGAAGCATATAAGTCAATTAATAGTTCAACTCCTCTAATTTTAAAAAATAAGAACAATTACGAAATCGAGGGGTTTTATCTTCCGATATGGAAAGTTGTCCTGATAACAGATAAAGAATTATTTTCACAACAATCTCTTTTTAATAATGTATTCATAAGAAGAAAAAAAAGGAGTGTCAATTCAAATATAAATGTAAATAAGATTAGTCCCGGTGATTTTATAGTTCATAAAAATCATGGAATAGGAAAATTTTTAAAAATAGAAAAAATAAATATAACTGGAGATTCAAGAGATTATTTAGTCATTCAGTATCAAGATGGGAAGATAAGTGTTGCCGCTGATCAACTTGGTAGTGTTAACAGATATAGATCAAGCGGAAAAATAAAGCCGAAAATAAATAAATTAGGAGGGACAGAATGGGAAAAAATAAAAGAAAAAAATAAGAAACAAATCAAAAAAGTAGCTGTCGATATTTTAAAACTTTATGCAAAGAGAGAAAAATTAAAGGGTTACATTTACCCAGAAGATGGTCCTTGGCAAGATGAATTAGAGGAATCATTCCCTTATCAACCAACACCTGACCAAATTACTGCTGTAGAAGAAATAAAATCTGATATGGAAAGCGCTAAGCCAATGGACAGGTTAGTTTGTGGAGATGTAGGATTTGGCAAAACAGAAGTAGCTGTTCGGGCTATTTTTAAGGCTATTACATCAGGCAAACAGGTAATATTACTAGCACCTACAACAATCCTAGCTCAGCAACATTGGAGAACAATAAGTAATAGATTTTCACCTTACCCAATAAAAGTATCATTACTCAATAGATTCAAAACCGTTAATGAAAGAAAGGAAATCTACGCAGGTTTGAAAAATAACAAGATTGATTTAGTTGTAGCAACGCACCAAATTTTAGGAAAAGAAATAGAAATTAAAAACTTAGGACTATTAGTTATTGATGAAGAACAAAGATTTGGTGTAAGGCAAAAGGAAAAAATAAAAAAAATCAAAACCAACATAGACGTTTTAACTCTCTCGGCAACACCAATTCCAAGAACTCTTTATATGAGCTTATCTGGACTAAGACAAATGAGCTTACTAAATACTCCTCCACCATCAAGAAGATCAATAAAAACATATTTATCTGAAATAGATATGGATGTTATAAGAACTGCAATTAATCAAGAACTCGATAGGGGAGGTCAAATTTTTTATGTTCTTCCAAGAATTTCTGATATAGATCAAGCCGTAAATAAATTAAAAAATATGTTTCCCAGCTTAAAGTTTATTGTTGCTCATGGGCAAATGAACGAAGCAGAGCTTGAAAATGCAATGATTGCTTTTAATAATGGAGAAGTAGATCTAATGATATGCACAACGATAATTGAAAGTGGATTAGACATTCCTAAAGTAAATACAATCATTATTGAAGATTCTCACAAATTTGGCCTTTCACAACTTTATCAACTTAGAGGAAGAGTTGGTAGAAGCGGTGTACAAGCACATGCTTGGTTATTTTATCCAAATATAAATAAAATTAATGACGCTGCAAAACAACGATTGAAAGCGATAAAAGACTTTTCAGAACTAGGTAGTGGATACCAACTTGCAATGAAAGATATGGAAATAAGAGGTGTTGGTAGTTTACTAGGAGAAGAACAAAGTGGAAAGGTTAATGCTATTGGATATGATTTATATATTGAAATGCTCCATGAGGCTATTTCAGAAATCAGTGGGCAAGAAATACCTGAAGTTAACGACACTCAAATTGATCTATCAATAAATGCATTTATACCTGCAAATTGGATTTTAAACAGGGAAGAGAAGCTTGAGGCTTACAAATCTGCTACTGAATGTTCAAATAATGATGAATTAACTGAATTAGCCACTGACTGGGTCAATAGATATGGAAACTTACCCAAGCCTGTTGAGTCATTAATTTTGATAATGAGACTAAAATTACTAGCTAGAAAATGTGGTTTTAATAAGATCAAGCTCAAAAAGCCAAACATCCTGATAGAGACAAAATTAAAAAATTCTACTTTTAAAATTCTTAAAAATTCTTTAGCAAATAGTGTTCAAAATAAATTTCATTTTAATGAAGGAGAACAATTTTCAATAATCACTATAAGGGGTTTAGGTGCAACTGAAATTCAAAATCAAATTGATCAATTAATGTTGTGGTTCGGATCTTTTGAAAGAGAAATAAAGAATTTCGATAAAGAACTTATTATGAAAAAAGAATAAATTATTAAATATTTATTTAAAATCCGCGAATCAATTGGATTTCGGTTAGGTTTATAAAAATTTATTTGTACTATGGGTGAATATATAGACGTCGGTATCCAAACTTCGATTTTACCCCTATCAATTATTCTTTCATCCATTGTACTTGGTATATATGCACTATTTGGAGAAAAAACAGAAAATGATGATGATGATTCTGACTCCGGAAGCGGTGGTTTGATGCAACCAATTTAAAATTTATTTATAGTTTATTTGTTTTGACTTTCTCTTAGATACTCTAAATAATCTATTAAAAGAACCTACCATTAATATCAAAGCAGTAAAAGAAGAGGCAAATATAAATATCACCAAGAATATTTCATAGAGATAAGAAAAAAGATCAATAAATAATAAAAAAGATTTATTAATCGTAATAGGTAGATTTTGTAGCAACAATTTTTTATTAGGAATTAAATAATTTAAATAAACTAAAAAAATACTAAAAATAAATAAAAAGAAAGATTCAGTAAATAGTCGCTTTTTAGATTTTCTTCTTAAATTTAATTTTTTTTTTAAAATATATTTATCTGATTTAATATTCAAATTTGGTACGTTTAAATCTGCCATACATCAAAGCTCAACGAATTAATCTGAATTACTCTGAAGAGAAGTTAACCTATAGTATCGTGTTTGAATTTAAGATGCTAATGGGTCTTTATTCTGATTTTATTTGTTCTTTTTTTCTATATTCTCAAAAGGACTATAAAAATAAATAAAAGAAGAAGAGAATAGAATTAAAGAGCAAATTGCAATAAACGGTGGAATAAAGAAATTGAAAAATTTAACTTTTTTATTTAACCCAAATCTTAATTTTTTTGGGATTTTAGTAGTTATATCAGTTTTTTTAATTCTTACTTTTGGAGATTCGTTTAACTGATCAAAACAATTTATGGTATCTGAAAGCAATGAATTACCAATCTTTAAAACTAAAGGCTTCACATTTGGTTTTGAGCTCTTGAGAACAATATTATGTATGTGAAGATTATCGGCTTTTATATCGATTAATTTAGACTCATATGTTGGAATTTCATTTTTGATTAAAAGATTTGAATAAATATAGAAAGCATCCATAATAGGCCCTAAATGTTCAATTTTGCCTTCAATAAGTGGTTTATCAACTATGGTTAATTTCCATTGAGATATTATAGATATTTGATCTTTATTTTCATTATTGGAATAATCTGGTAATCCGATTATTTCGAGACTTACTGAAGATTGATGAAATGACAATTTATTTTGGATCATATTAAAAATCGTATAAAAAACTCTTTAACTTTTGATAACCCTGAGTTGAAATGCAAAAAGATAAAATAAGCAAAGATTTTATTATGGTCTCATCATTTTCAGCTTGATTTAAAAGCTTTTTAACTCTCATACTATCCATATTAAATCTCTCTTTAATCAACTCAATAAATCTCTTATTAAAATCATTCCAAATAACTGAATTCTCTTCAATAACTTCTTTAGATTTAAGTATCTCTCTGATATAAGGATATAAATATTTAGACATTTCAACTGTGATTCTAATTAAGGCATCGAATTCGTTAAGTTTAATTTTGTTAGTAACATAAGATTTTCTCAATGGATTGTTGTTCCTTAATTTCCAAATAGTCACTTTATTTGGTAAAACATCATTTAGATTAAGTCTATTTGATAAGGCGAAAAGGGACTGGATACCATTTAGGTCAATAGTTTCTAATATTAATAATAATAAATCAAGCTTCTCTATAGATTTTCTTGATACCTGATTTCCCCTAGTTAAAACTGTAATTGTTCTTTAATAGAATATGGACAAATTATAACAGAATAATTAATC
>QCDS01000005.1 GCA_003278685.1 Prochlorococcus sp. AG-355-K03
TCAGAATTTAATATTTTATAAATCCCTGAACCTACAGTTCCAAAACCTACAATCCCAATTTTGCATTTTCTCATTTTTTATTTCTTTTAACTTTGAATTTAATTTTATATTATTAGGCCTACAAAAATTCATTTGCTTGAGACTGCATTTTCAATAAAATATTTAAAAAACCATTAGATCGTGAAGGGGTTAAGCTTGCTTTTAAACCAGTATCTTCTATAAATTTCTTATCAATTTCAATAACTTCATTTGGTGTTAACTCATTTAATCCACTTATTAGAAAGGCCAACAAACCCTTTGTTATGAGAGCATCAGAATATCCTTCCCAAAATAATTTACCTGCTTTAAAAGTTGCTTTAACAAAAACTTCTGAAACGCATCCTTTAACTTTATTTTCTTCAACAAGGATTTCACTTTCTGGTTGTTTCAATTTTTTACCTAACCACAAAATGTATTCATATTTTCTTTTTGGATCTTCTGATTTCTTCAACTTCTCTACTAATTTTGATAAATTATTGTATTTTTCCTGATTTTCCATTTTTTTTTAACTATAAATTAATCGTTTAATGAATCTTCTATTATACAAATATTTCTTTTTCTGTGATAAAGCCTGATAAAGGAACATCCCACTCAGCTCTTGTTAATGGAGTCTTACTTACACAACTAGAAGTTAATACTCCAATGCATGGAACATTTCTCCAATCATTATCTCTCCTTAATTTATCAAAATAACCTCCTCCATAGCCTAATCTTGTTAAATTTTTATCAACAGAAAGACATGGCACAAATATCATGCTTATCTGCAAATGACTTAATGGGGAAGAGTTATTTGGACTTAGTATCCCTTCAGAATCTTTGGTAAGAGGTTTTTCGTCCCATGGATAAAATACCAACTCTTTTTTTTTCTTTGCATCTAGGCAAAGCTAAAGCAAATTTTTTCTTGAGGCTTCTTATATCAACTTCATTTTTTAGAGGCCAATATATGGCTATAAAACCAATATTTTTATATCCCTTAACAAATGAATCAATATATAATCTTACATTCTTTTCTACATTTTCTCTTTGATTGAGTGAGATCCCATCTCTTAGTTTTCTAAACGTATCCCTCTCCAATTTCTTATCTTCAAAGATCATCATATTAAATTTTCAGTTAAAACCATCTTCATTTAGTTTTGTGAGTGCTATAGCCAATGCATCTGCTGAATCATCAGGTTTTGGAGGTTTGTTAAGATCTAAGTTATACATAACTGCATCAAGAATTTCTTTCTTAGATGCCTTTCCAGACCCAGCAATTGTTAATTTTATCTGAGCAGGTGAATACTCACTAATATGAATTTTTTTAGAGGCCAATACCATCATAATCACCCCTCTGGCCTGCACCACACTAATGGTAGTGCTTGACCTGTAAAAGAAAAATTTTTCTACTGCCGCTGCAGTTGGCTTCCAATGATTTAATAGTTCATTAAGATCTTGGAATATCTCATAAAGTCTATCTCCTTCTTTTTTATCTTTACCTGTCTCAATAACACCACAATCTAATAATATCTTTCTTTCATTTTCTATCTCAATTATTCCATAACCAACTCTAGCCAATCCAGGGTCAATCCCAATTATTCTCACTGTTATTGTGCTTCAGCTGATAATTGAAATTTTGAAAGATTTTCTTTTTCATCTAAATCAAATACTTTACAAAAAGCTTGAATAACTCTTTCACCAGAATCAACTTGTTCCAAGGGATCTTTTCTAAGTCTATGTCTTAAAGAACAAGAAATAACCCTTGCTATGTCATCTTCTTGAACTTCAGTTCTGCCCTCAAATGCTGCAATTGCTCTTGCAGATCTATTTGTAACAATATCTCCACGTAAACCATCCACATCTAGTTCTCCGCAGATTGCAGAAATATTCAATCTTAAGTCATCGTCCATTTGAACAGAATTTAATATTTCTTGTGCCTTAATAACTTTTTGTTGAAGTTCATCCTGTTGTTTCTCAACACTCAATGAAAACTCATCAGGATTATCATCAAAAGAAGTTCTTTGATCAACTACTTGAACTCTTAATTCAGCATCTCTAACTGTCTTAACTTCAACACTCATTCCAAACCTATCTAATAGTTGAGGCCTTAATTCACCTTCTTCTGGATTTCCTGAGCCAATAAGGACAAACCTCGCAGGATGTCGAACTGAGACCCCCTCCCTTTCAACTGTATTCCATCCGGAAGCGGCCGAATCCAAAAGTACATCAACTAAATGATCATCAAGTAAATTCACTTCATCAACGTATAGTAAACCTCTATTGGCTTTAGCCAACAATCCCGGTTCAAATGCTTTAACGCCTTCACTTAAAGCCTTCTCTATATCAATGGTTCCACAAAGCCTGTCTTCAGTAGCCCCTAAAGGCAAGTCAACCATAGGTACTTGTTTTTGAATACTCTCTAAATTTTCTCCTTGAGTAATTTTTTCCAAAACTTCTTTACTTTGCAAATCAGGATCGACTAGAGAACTATTATATGGATCGTCTTTAACAACATCGATTGCAGGCAATAAATCAGCTAAGGCTCTGATTGTAGTTGACTTTCCAGTCCCTCTATCACCCATTATCATTACTCCTCCAATTCTTGGATCAATAACATTTAACAAGAGAGCCAATTTCATTTCTTCTTGACCAATTACTGCTGTAAAAGGAAAAACTCTTCTTTTCTTTGTTGTAGGCACAGTTTTAGTTTTCTTAAATATTCAAATAATCAATAGATGTTACTTCAGAAAATGTTTTTAGTAAATATCCCTATCAAATTAAAACAAGAAGTGAACAATAACTAATCAAATTTATACTTACTTATTTTTTTTTGAATTGTTCAAAAACCAGTTTATTTGATGGACAATCCCTCTTAAAACATTTATTTCGTGCATTGATGTATTTGCCTTCAAAATAAAATTCTTGAATTTACTGATTTTTGCCTTGGAGGTATGCTTTAAGAGATATCCAACTTGCAAAAGCATTTCCTCTATCTCCACAAATGTATCATGTACTTCTTTCGATGATGCCAAGTTAAAAACTTTTAATTCATTATTTAAATTCTTTTTAGAAGACTTATTTAATTCATACAAAACTATTGAAACAGCGTGAGAAAGATTTAATGAAGGATTGTTCTGAGAAGTTGGAATATTAAAAGTTTTATTTGCTAGAAGCAATTCACTGTTAGTTAAACCTCTATCTTCTCTCCCAAAAATAATTGCTAAATTTTTTATCCTCTTAAAGGTTAAAGTCCAATCAAATATATCTTCAGAAGATACAAAAAATGAATCTTTATTTACATCAATCCTTCCACAAGATGCTAAAACCAAATCACAATCAGAAATTGCTTTTTGAAGATCATCAAAAACCTTACAATTTTTAAGAAATTTTTGACCTTTAAGAGCCATTTTTTTTGCTTCTAAAGAAAATATGTCGCATTTAGGAGAAACAATTCTTAATTCATCAACTTCAAAATTACTACATAATCTAGCAACGCTGCCTACATTTAAAGGGCCACTTGGTTCAACTAAAATTACCTTTAAATTAGAAAAATTTTTTCCCAAAATCATTCAAGGCTATGAAGATATTTTAATAAATTAGACATATTTACAGGATCAATTTCAAAACTTGGCATAGGAGGAGTTAGGCCTCCAGTAACTTGTTTTATTATCTCTTTATCATTCAAACGTTGAGTTATTGAGTGTAAGTCTGGGCCCACTAATCCTCTTGCTGTAATTCCATGACATCCAACACAATTTATCTTAAAAAGAGCATCTCCTTCCTCAGCAGAGCCATTAAGCTCAAGAGTTTCAATGATATATTTGTTATTTTCATGATGATTTACGGAAAATATTGAAAAACAAATCAATAAAACTCCAAAAGCAAGAAAAAATATTTTTAAGAAATCTCTCTTAAAGTCTCTTTCTGCTGCAGTTGATGAAGATGTTGACACAAAAAATATTCTCTATGTAACAATTGTGAATAAGAAATTTAAAAAAGGCAAAAAAATGATCGAGCCTCTTCTATGTGGAATTGTTTTAGGTTTAGTTCCAATAACTCTTCTTGGATTATTCGTAAGTGCATGGAATCAATACAGAAGAGGTTCAGGGATGCTGGACATTGATTAAAAATGTTAATCTTGACTGCCCATAATTTCTTACATCTATAGTTTCCCACAAAGTACTTTTTTTTATAAATAGGTTTGGAGAATGTTCACAAATAATTGTTGAATCTTTTTTTAAAAAATTACAATTGAATAATTGATTTAAAACTAATTCATGGAAATCCACATCGTAGGGAGGATCTAAATAAACAAAATCAAATTTTAATTTATTTAAATCCATATTTCTAGATGATAAGTTTCTCTCATAATTTGGTTTTGTCCATTTCAAAACGTCTGTACAAATAACTTCGATATCATTTCTCCTATTCTCTATGTTCTCCAACGAGAGTAAATTTTCTAAGCAAATTTTTGAGTTGTTTTTGTTTTTTTCAATTGCAAGTATTTTTCTTGCCCCGTGATTATAGGCTTCACAAGAGATGGCCCCTGTTCCACTAAATAAATCTAACCAATTACTATTTTCAACTCTATTGTTCAATATATTAAATATGGCCTCCCTCACTCTCAAAGTTGTAGGTCTGGTATAAGAATTATTTGGACTTTGGAGTTTTTTACCACCTATTAATCTTAAGTTAGTCTTCATCCTTAAATATCTGTTATTGAATATTACTCAGCCATCTTCTCAAAAGTTTTTCACCGGTTTTTCCAGATTTTTCCGGATGAAATTGACAGGCCAATAAATTATCATTCTCAATCATTGCAGTTAATTTCTCAGAGCCATAATCAACCTGAGCTGCAATAATATTTAAGTCATCTGGTATTGCATGATAGGAATGTACAAAATAGACCCAATTATTTAATTCTTCAAGCTCTAATAATGCATTTGGTTTTGTAGGCAAAAGTTGGCACCAACCCATGTGTGGGATTCTTTGGTTAACCATATTGGGTATTTTTTGTATTTTTCCTTTTAAGATCCCTAGCCCTTGAACTTTTCCTTCATCACTAGATTCAAAAAGAAGTTGGAGACCTAAACATATCCCAAAAAAGGACTTCCCACTTTTAATCCAATTTTTCAAATCAGTTACTAAATCAGTATTTATGAGATTATTCATCGCTGGATCAAATGCTCCAACCCCAGGAAGTATTATCGCCTTACAAAGCTTGGAATCATTAAAGTTTTTAATTAATATAATTTCTTCTCCAAGACTTTCAAGAGATTTAGTTACAGAATGAATATTACCCATTCCGTAGTCTATAAGTCCAATTTTATGCAAAGCTTTTAAATTTATAAATGCTTAGTTAAAGTGCTCGAAAGAGTTGCTTTTGGCACAGCACCCACAACGGTATCAACCTTTTGACCACCTTTAAAGATCATTAATGTAGGAATACTTCTAATTCCGTATTGACTGGCTACATTCGGATTTTCATCTGTGTTTAATTTGAAAACTTTAATTTTCCCTTCAAAGTCTTTTGAGATTTCTTCTACAACTGGAGCGACCATCCTACATGGACCACACCATGGTGCCCAAAAATCAACCAATACTGGTAGATCACTTTGCAGTACATCTTTGTCAAATGAAGAATCAGTTACGGCTGGAGCTGATGACATAATTTAAGTATTCCTTTTTGAAAATTTAGCAGGCAATTCTTTTAAGTGATGATTTCATTACAGATAAAATAATATAAGTAACAAAATATCTAAAAAAGCCCGATTAATCGGGCGATTTAGTGTGTGAGGAGTATGGGGTTTCCCCCATCATCTAATAATAACTCCTAATTAGAAAATTTTTCAATTTAATAGTTAATTCACTAAGGTTTTATAATTTTGCTCTAAATGAACTACTTACCCATCCCAAGCTGCTGAGCTTTTTGATAAACCTTACCCTCTGTAAGAAGCGATGGTGCGATAACTATTTCAACTTCTTGCATTTCTTTAATATTTTTTGCCCCAAGAGTACTCATTGAGGTTCTAATGGCTCCTAATAAGTTATGTGTTCCATCATCAAGTAAGGCAGGGCCTTTAATAATTCTTTCTAAGGTCCCTGTAGAACCAACTTCAATTCTGGTACCCCTTGGCAATACTGGGCTTGGAGTAGCCATACCCCAGTGAAATCCTTTACCAGGAGCGTTTGAGGATTTTGCTATTGGGGATCCAATCATTACAGCATCTGCTCCACATGCTAAACATTTACAGATATCTCCGCCCGTTACAATTCCTCCATCACCAATTATAGGAATATAACGACCACTTTCTTTGAAGAAATCATTTCTTGCCGCACTACAATCAGAAATTGCAGTTGCTTGAGGGATTCCAATTCCCAATACTCCTCTTGATGTACATGCCGCTCCAGGTCCTATCCCAACCATTAGTCCTGCAACTCCAGCATCCATGAGAAGTTTTGCAACTTCGTAAGTAACACAATTTCCTGCTACAACTGGGACATTCATAGATTGGCAAAGATCTTTAATATTTAAGGTTTCCTTACCTTCCATACCAAGATGTTCAGTTGAAACAACTGTTCCTTGAAGAAAAAATAAATCTATTTTGGAATTATTAATTGTTTCTTTAAACTTAATAGCAGCTTGAGGAGTAGCACTAAAAGCAGCAATACCTCCTCCTTCTTTGACCTCATTTATTCTTTGTAAAATCAATCCCTCCTTGACGGGTTCACTGTATATCTTCTGCATTAAAGGAACAAAATCATTCTTCCCGACTAATGCAATTTGGTTCAATATTTCATCAGGATTTTCATATCTTGTTTGTATACCCTCCATATTAATAACTCCTATGGAACCTAATTTTGTGAGTTCTACAGCCGTATTGACATCGACGACACTGTCCATAGCACTAGCAACTATCGGAACTTCTCTTTTGATATCACCTATTGACCAAGAAGGATCAGTCAAATCGTAATCAAGTGTTCTATTACCTGGGACTAAAGCTATTTCATCAATGCCATAAGCCCTTCTGACTGTTTTATTTAAACCAAGTTCAATATTCACGGAATTTTTCTCTTCATTTTGATTAAATTAACAACTAAAGGGGTAATAAGCCAAGGTTTATTCAAAAACAACAGGTTTTATTTTGATTTGTGTGTAAATGTGAGTATTTGGGAATTAAATATATATTTTTTTTTATTCATTATGACAATCAGCGATTATTATTAAATAAAGGATTTTTATATGTCTGATACTTTAGATTCCGATAACTCAGGATTAAGCGAAGATAACGACCGAATTATTCAGACAGACCTAAGAAACGAGATGTCTCGCTCATACCTTGAGTATGCAATGAGCGTTATAGTTGGTCGTGCTCTTCCAGATGCTAGAGATGGATTAAAACCAGTTCATAGAAGAATTCTTTATGCAATGTATGAACTTGGGTTAACTAGCGGAAGACCATACAGAAAATGTGCAAGAGTTGTTGGAGAAGTACTAGGTAAATACCACCCTCATGGCGATACCGCTGTTTATGACGCTTTGGTTAGGATGGCTCAGGATTTCTCTATGAGGATGCCACTCATAGATGGCCATGGAAACTTTGGTTCTGTTGATAACGACCCTCCAGCAGCAATGAGATATACAGAATCTCGTTTACAGTCTCTTACAGATGAAAGTTTATTAGAGGATATTGAATCTGAAACTGTCGATTTCGCCGATAATTTTGACGGTTCTCAGCAAGAACCAACTGTTTTACCTGCTAGGATTCCCCAACTACTACTAAATGGATCATCTGGAATAGCAGTAGGAATGGCAACTAATATTCCACCTCATAACTTAGGGGAATTAATTAATGGTCTTAAATCAATCATTAATAACCCTTCCATTGAAGATAGAGAACTTTTTGAAATAATTAAGGGTCCTGATTTTCCCACAGGTGGTCAAATCTTAGGCAGAGATGGTATCAGAGAAACTTTCAAGACAGGTAGGGGGTCAATAACCATGAGAGGTGTAGCAAATATCGAACAAATTAAATCCATTGGCAGAGCAGAAAAAGATGCTGTAATAATTACAGAGCTCCCATTTCAAACTAATAAAGCGGCTTTGATAGAAAGAATTGCTGACTTGGTTAATGAAAAAAAATTAGAAGGTATTTCCGATATTAGAGATGAAAGTGATCGAGACGGAATGAGGATTGTTATTGAACTAAAAAGGGATGCCTATCCACAAGTAGTTTTAAATAATTTATTTAAGTTAACACCCCTACAAAACAACTTTAGTGCAAATATCCTTGCTCTAGTAAAAGGAGAGCCTACAACACTTTCACTCAGGAAAATGTTAGATGTATTTCTAGACTTTAGAGTGGAGACAATAAGACGAAGAACGGGATTTTTATTAAAAAAGGCTGAAGAGAGGGATCACATTGTAAAAGGTCTTTTATTAGCATTGGGTGCTATGGATGAGATTATTAATCTAATAAGATCAGCAAAAGATACAGTTTCAGCCAGAGAAAAATTACAAACTGATCATGAGTTATCTGCCACACAGGCAGACGCTATTTTACAAATGCAATTAAGAAGATTAACAGCACTAGAAGCAGATAAAATCAAAGGGGAACATGATGAGTTAACCAGAAAAATCAACTTATATCAGCAAATATTAAATAGTAAAGAAAGAATTTTTGAAATAATTCTTGAAGAACTTAATAAAATCGATGAAAGATTTTCCTCTCCAAGAAAAACAGAAATACTTGATTTAGGCGGTGGTCTAGATGATATTGATCTTATCGCTAATGATAGATCTGTAGTTTTATTGACTGAAGCAGGTTATTTAAAAAGAATGCCTGTTAATGAATTCGAATCTACAAGTCGCGGGTCTAGAGGTAAAGCTGGAACGAAAACACAAGAAGATGATGAAGTAAAACTATTTATAAGCTGTAATGATCATGATACTCTTTTGCTTTTTAGTGATAGAGGGGTATCTTATGCTCTGCCAGCATATAGAGTTCCCATGAGTAGCAGAACAGCTAAAGGTACTCCATCGGTTCAACTTCTCCCAATACCAAGAGAAGAAAAGATAACCTCGCTAGTTGCAGTAGATTCTTTTGATAACGATTGTTATCTATTAATGCTAACCAAGGCTGGATTTATAAAAAGAACTTCACTTTCTGCTTTCTCAAAAATTCGATCAAATGGTTTAATAGCAATAAATCTTGAGGATGGAGATGCTTTAACTTGGGTTAGATTATCAAAAGAAGGTGACAGTGTTTTGATTGGATCAAGAACAGGAATGGCGATTCATTTCAGACTGGATATTAACGAATTAAGGCCACTAGGCAGGACGGCACGGGGGGTAAAATCTATGAACCTTAGAAAAGGAGACAATCTTGTATCTATGGATGTTTTAACATTTGATTTAGTCGATCAATTAGCTAAAAGTGAAGTTCTCACGAAAGAGTCTGACGAAAATCTTGAAGTTGACTCTTCAGAAGGTCCATGGGTACTAATAGCCAGTGCATTTGGACTAGGTAAAAGAGTACCTGTAGCTCAATTTAGATTACAAAAAAGAGCAGGCATGGGTTTGAGAGCGATAAAATTTAGAATTAAAGATGATGTATTAGTTTGTTTGAAGGTCCTTGGGGAAGGGGAAGAATTACTTTTTGTTACTGAAAAAGGAGTGATAGTAAGAACAAACGCAGATAAAATTTCCCAGCAATCTAGAGCTGCTACTGGAGTAAAATTACAAAGATTAGATGAAGGTGATCATTTATCAGAAGTTGTATTAGTTCCTCATGAACAAACAGAAGAAACAGACCAATTCAATCAAGGCAAAGAAAATTAAAAAAATGGTTTATTAGATAATATGGAAATACTTGATATTCTTATTTTAGGTTCCGGGCCTGCAGCACTTTGCTTGGCTTCAGAATTAGCCAAGCAAGATCTAAATATTAAGGGCATATCAACTAAGTCTCCAAATGAAAAATGGGAGAATACATACGGTATTTGGGCTTCTGAATTAGAGGAATTAGGATTAGAGTCTTTGTTATCTCATCGGTGGTGCAAAACAGTTAGTTTTTTTGGAAATGGCGAAAATAAAAAAGGAGATATTCCTACAAAACATAATTACGATTATGGTTTGATAAATCAAGAAGCTTTTCAAAATGAACTTTTAAAAAAGTGTAACGGAATTGAATGGTTGAATGAAACAGCAAAAGATATTCAAGAGAAAAATAAACTATCGGAAGTTATTTGTTTTTCAGGCCTAAGAATAAAGGCGAGGTTAGTCATTGACGCAAGTGGACATAAAAGTAATTTCATAAAAAGACCAGTCCAAGATGAAATCGCTCAACAAGCTGCATATGGGATTGTTGGTAAATTTTCATCGCCACCAGTTAATAAGGATCAGTTTGTTTTAATGGATTTTCGTCCAAATCATTTAAACAATGAAGAAAAGTTATCATCTCCTTCCTTTCTTTATGCAATGGATCTTGGAAATGAAACTTTTTTTGTTGAAGAAACATCATTAGCAAGTTATCCTGCCTTATCCCAAGAGAATCTCAAAAAAAGACTTTTTAAAAGATTGAATAGCAAAGGTATTCAGGTAAGTGAAATTTTTCATGAAGAGAATTGCCTTTTTCCAATGAATTTACCCCTCCCATTTAAAAAACAATTTGTACTTGGTTTTGGAGGTTCTGCAAGCATGGTGCATCCTGCATCAGGATACATGATCGGATCTTTATTGAGAAGAGCTCCACTCCTTGCAAAAAAATTAGCAATCTTTTTAAAAGAACCTAATAACAGTTCTCTTGAACTAGCAACAAAAGGCTGGGAGATCCTATGGCCTTACGAGTTGATACAAAGGCATAAACTTTACCAATATGGTTTAAGAAGATTGATGAGTTTTGACGAAAGTAGATTAAGAAGCTTTTTCTCAAATTTCTTTAGATTATCGACCAATGAATGGGTAGGTTTTCTTACTAATACACTTCCACTTCCAAAACTAATTTACGTGATGAGTAAGATGTTTATAAATTCACCTCTAAAAGTAAAACTAGGAATGCTTAAGTTAAATTAGTATTTTTTATTTTCGCCAATCATCAATATTTATATCTGGGAAAACTTTATCTTCTTCCTCAATATCTTCAAGAAATTTTAAATTAATATTCGAATGATTTTTAATCATCTTAACTATTTCCCAGAACCTGAACAAATGTCTTTCTATCCTCTCTTTTGCAAGCTCAGTTGTAGTTCCAGCTCTTAGTATAAAACTCCAATCAGAGGACTCGGAGAGAAGTAATTCTCTTGCTGCTTGCTTGAAAAGTCTTGTAGATAAGTCATTATTAAAATTTTTCGAGCATAAATCAACAAAAGTTGAGCCCGCTTTAGTGATTTCTGGCACAATCCAAGCATTTGCATCATTAATCCAGTAGTTATGGTAACCTCCTTGTCCCCAGCTTGATGGTGATGGATCGCAAATCTGAAGATTTGGCTTTTGAATTAAGAATTCTTTTAAATTTGTAAGCTTAATTGAATATTTACTAGAGTTTTTTAAAATATTTTCAATAAAAAAAGGTCCCTCATACCACCAATGACCAAATAACTCTGCATCAAACGGAGCTACCAATAAGGGCTTAAAGGAAGAGGATAATGATAATTTTTCTAATTGTTTGGATCTCGCTAGAAGATAAGAATCAGCATGTTCTGCAACTTTCTTCTTAGCCTCATTTTCTAAGTAAAACGCCTTTTCTCCTAATGGGACCTTTTCATCTGTAATCTTATGAAACTTCAAGCCCAAAGGTCTTTTAGTTAAGATACCTTTCTTTTGGAGTTTGGAGATAGGTAATTCCCATCCCAAATCTTTATGAAATTCCCTATAAACTTTGTCTCCCGGGAACCCGTCTTTTGCAGACCAAACCGGTAGAGTTGACTCACTATCTCTTCCAAAGAAGGCAACTCCTTTTTTCGAGCATATTGGAGCATAAACTCCATACCTAGGCCTTGGTGTAGCGTTTAGAATACCGTGACCATCTAAGATTGCATATCTAATTCCGGAATTAAATAGCATTTCATCTAAATTCTCATAATATGCACATTCAGGTAACCAAATACCTAAAGGCTTAGTTCCAAAAATATTTTCATGGTTCCTAATGGCTGTATTGATTTGTCCTTTAACAGTTTCTGGATTCTCCCTTAAAATGGGCAAATATCCGTGTGTAGCAGCACAAGTAAGAATATCCAAATTTCCAGAGTTATTTAAAACTCTAAATTTCTCAACTAAATTTCCAGAACATTTTTTCCAATACAAGTATTTGTCATTAAGATTATTGATTAAAAATCTAGAGGCATTTTTTTCTTCTTTTGGCAGTTCGTTTAAGAAATCATTTCTTGTTTGAATCCAGCTTGGGAATGTTTCTTTAATTTTTTTATTATCTAGAAGTGATAATAATGTTGGAGATAAACTAATAGTAAGTTTGGTATTTAAGGGATTATCATTTTTGGAGGATTCTATTGATTGAAGTAGTGGTATATAACATTCCAAAATCGCCTGAAATAACCAATCCTCTTCTAAGGAGTTCTTTTCATTTTTTCTGACATAAGGTAGATGAGCATGTAAAACTATCGCTAACTGGCCTAAAACATTATTTTTAGAGTATTGCCCATTCATACTTTTTAAATTTATGCCTATAGTTCTATAAAAAATCGAAATTATTTTCTATAGAAGGAGTCTATAATGATAAAAGAATACTTTAAAAATTTAAGTATTTGATTTTTTTTCCAGAATTTTAACCAATATTGTTTAAGTTATAAACTTTCAGCAAATTTTTATTGAACTAAATCTAGTCAAATTTTTTTAATTAGCTTAATATAAGTTTAGTATATTTTCCTGATGTCAAAAGATCCTGGAAGAATTTTGATATTTGATACAACTCTTCGAGATGGAGAGCAATCTCCCGGTGCCAGTTTAAATCTCGAAGAAAAACTTGCTATCGCCCATCAACTAGCAAGATTAGGAGTAGATGTTATTGAAGCTGGATTCCCTTTCGCAAGTCCAGGAGATTTCAAAGCTGTTAATAAAATTGCTAATGCTGTAGGGAAAGAAAATGGCCCTATAATATGTGGTTTAGCTAGAGCGTCTAAAGGAGATATAAAAGCATGTTTCGAAGCAGTAAGTCCAGCTCCCAAGAAAAGAATACATACTTTTATTGCTACAAGTGATATTCATCTTAAACATAAACTTAAAAAATCTAGAAAAGATGTTCTTCAAATAGTTCCAGAAATGGTTAATTATGCAAAATCATTAGTAGATGATATTGAGTTTTCTTGTGAAGATGCATCAAGGAGTGATCCTGAATTTTTATACGAAGTGATTCAACTAGCAATTTCTGCAGGAGCGACAACAATAAATATCCCTGATACTGTTGGATTTACAACTCCTAGTGAATTTGGCAAACTAATTGCCGACATAAATAAAAATGTTCCAAATATTGATGAGGCAGTAATCTCGGTTCATGGTCATAATGATTTAGGTTTAGCAGTAGCAAATTTTCTTGAGGCAGTAAAAAATGGAGCAAGACAGTTAGAATGTACTATTAATGGAATTGGGGAAAGAGCAGGGAATGCCTCTTTAGAAGAATTAGTAATGGCACTTCATGTTAGGAAAAGTTTTTTTAATGGTTTTTTCAAAAGAAATCCAGATTCCCCAACGCCTCTTACGGCTATAAGAACAGAAGAAATTACAAAAACCTCTAGACTTGTTTCTAACCTAACTGGAATGAATGTACAACCTAATAAAGCAATTGTGGGAGCTAATGCTTTTGCACATGAGTCAGGAATTCATCAGGATGGGGTTTTAAAAAATAGACTGACTTACGAAATTATCGATGCAAAAACTGTTGGTTTGAGTGACAACAAAATTTCTTTAGGGAAACTTAGTGGAAGAAGTGCGGTAAGAGCACGATTAGAAGAGATGGGATATGACTTGAGCCGAGAAGACTTAAATGATGCTTTTGCTCGTTTTAAGGATTTAGCAGATAGGAAAAGAGAAATTACTGATAGAGACTTAGAAGCAATAGTTAGTGAACAAGTTCAGCTCCCAGAAGCTAAATTTCAATTAAGTCTTGTACAAGTAAGTTGTGGTAATGCCTCTAAACCTACTGCCACAATTTCGCTTCTAAACACGGAAGATAATAGTGAAAACACTGCTGTATCGATAGGTACTGGACCCGTTGATGCTGTATGCGAGGCTTTAAATAAATTAGCTAAAGTTCCTAATGAATTAATTGAATTTTCTGTTAAGTCAGTGACAGAAGGAATTGATGCTTTGGGCGAAGTAACAATAAGAATCAGAAGGGATAATAAAATATATTCTGGTCATTCTGCTGATACGGACGTTGTAGTTGCTGCAGCGAATGCTTACGTTAATGCTTTAAATAGACTTGTATTTTCTGAGAAAAAAAATTCAATTCATCCACAGTTTGATAATTTAGAGAATTCTGATAATAAATTTATATCTAATCCAGCAAATTAAATTATTTTCTTAGGATTATTAAGTAACATTAAAAATTAGTATCTTAATACTGTAGATTAAATTAATAGTTAAAGCAGTAAATAATGAGAGAAAGGGTACTTGGATATTGGGCACTTTCGTGGGTTGGCTTAATCGGCAACATAATTGCACTTCCAATAATCGCATTAATAATTAGTTATGGGCCTCCTCTAAAAGTTGCGAATATAACTCTTGCCATAAGTCTTGGATGGCCTGCTGCAATTGTTGGAATAGTTTCTTCAGCAGCTCTTTTAGCAGAGAGAAAATGGGGAGTAACTTTAACTCTTGTATCTCTATCAATGGTAATTTCTGGTATGGGTCCTTATTCAGTTGTAAGGCTCATAACTCTTCAAGACATTTATGGAGTTGGTGGGTTTACTCTTTTAACAACATTATTAAGTACCTTAGCTCTTCTTTATTGGTGTAATCCTAAACATCGAAGAAGTATTAGGTTATAAAATTAAAAATCAAGAAAAGGTATTATTCTTGCTAGTTGGATACTGAATTCTTCTATGTCTAATTCTTTTCCAGACATTCAAGAATGCCCTTTTAATTAGAAAGATTTCTCCTATCGATAAATTACTATCATCCAATTGCCCATCTTTTTTACGCGAGTAGATAATATTAGAAATTGTTTTCAAAGCTTCTTTATCAGATGCATTAATATTCATAGCTCTTAGTGCCGCTTCACATCCATCGGCAAGCATTAAAATAGCTGTTTCTTTAGACTGAGGTATGGGGCCTTTGTATCTAAAATAATATTCATTAATGTCAAGATTTTTTTCTTTAGCTTTTTGAAAAAAATATCCCATTTTAAGGGTACCTTGATGTTCAGGAATAAAATTAGCTATCAGTTTGGGTAGTCTATTTTTTCTTGCAAATTTCAATCCTTCATCAACATGAGCCTGTAATACTTCTGCACTTTTAATCGGATCATCTAATTCGTCATGCGGATTTTTTGAACCATCCTGATTTTCAATAAACCAATTAGGTGCATGTAATTTGCCAACATCATGATAGAGGGCTCCAGTTTTAATTAGATCAATATCACCACCAATCATTCTTGTTGCTTCCTCTGCTAAACCACATATAAGTAAAGTATGTTCAAAAGTACCAGGAGCCTCTAGAGATAATCTTCTAATTAGAGGTTTCTCTTTATCAGCTAATTCGAGTAATCTTGCTTTTGTTAATAATCCGAATATCGATTCAAAAATGGGAATAAATAAGATTGTAAAAAGCATAGCTATTGCCAATAACAATGAATCAGAAAATATATCCCCATTAGCTAAGATAAAATCTTGCTTATTAATGAGAGATATTTTATCTTTACCTATCAATATCCATTGACTCAAAAACGATCCTATGGGGACAAAAATTGATAGTTGAAGTAACTGAGCTCTACTTCTTATTCTTCCTCCAAGAAGAGATACTATTGAAGCACAAACTAATAAAACAAAAAATAAATTGTTATTGATAACAACTTCAGGGTTAGGCCAAATAAGACTCGCTATTGATACCCAAGCTAGAGCAGTTATGCTTCCCATTCCTTGAGATATTATTAATGCCGGTGGAATTATCATAGATAATGGACTTATGGTTGAAGCTAAGACTAATTTCGCAACTTGTACTGCTAAAAGAAGAGTAATGATCAAGAAGATCTGTCTTGATGAAATCGTGGGATTCTCTTTTTTTGAAACTAATATCAAAACTCCGGAACTAATAAGTATTTCAGTAAAGGTCAAAAACCAAGAAAAAATATCTGCGATATTTAAAGGTGAGATAAGAAGTAGTTTATAAGAAGAAATTATTGAAATTAAAATGCATACTAAAAAAATTATGAGATTATCTATTCTTGAAATTTTAATTGTTTTTTTTACTGGGACTTGACTTCGCTTCCAAAGAAAAAACAATTTCTTTATGGTAGTTGTGATGTTTTGCACAGAATATAGATAAATCTATTTGAATAATTTAAAATTATAGGCATGCTTGGTGTAAAAAGGAGATGTTTTTCTAAATGTCATTAAAATTAGACGGTAAAAAATTATCTCTTGAAATTGAAGAAAGATTAACTAATTTTATCACTATCAATAAAAAAATTGCAAAAAGAGTTCCTGGTTTAGCTGTAATAAGAATAGGTGAAGACCCCGCAAGTGGTGTTTATGTCAATAACAAGGAAAAAGCATGTTCAAGGATTGGAATAAAGAGCTTTATCTTTCACCTAAAAGATAATGTAGAGCAAAAAGAAGTTGAACAATTAATAATTAAACTTAATTCTGATGATGATATTGATGGAATGTTACTACAACTTCCCATCCCAAAGAAGTTTGACGAGCAAAAACTGATCAGCCATATTAATCCAAGCAAAGATGTAGATGGACTAAATGAGGTAAACATCGGCAAACTTGTGAAAAATGAGCCTGCGATGAGATCATGTACACCAGCAGGAATAATTAATTTATTAAGATCCCAAAATATTACAATTGAAGGCAAGAAAATTGTAGTCATAGGAAGAAGTTTGCTTGTTGGAAAACCCCTATTACTTATGTTGTTGAATTTAAATGGCACTGTAACAATTACTCACTCTAAAACATTAAATTTGAATAAAGTTTGTAGAGAAGCCGATATTCTAATTGCGGCTGCAGGAAAACCCAATCTTGTAGATTCGAGTTTTGTGAAAGAAGGAGCAGTTGTTATTGATGTTGGAATACATAGATTAAAAAGTTCCGATAAAAATCAAACCAGATTATGTGGCGATGTATTATTAGAAGATGTAATTTCTAAAGTATTTGCTTACACACCTGTACCAGGAGGTGTTGGACCAATGACCGTAACAATGTTACTTGTAAATACTATTTTTAGCTGGCAAAAACAATTTGGTTTATCATCAACTCTTAGTGACCTTTTGCCATAAACTCCAAGATGAAAATTTTTTTACTAAAGGTATAAAATGACTGAAGTTATAAATAGTATTTCTGATTTTGAAAAATATCTTAAAAACACAAAAAAGGTTGTAGAAGAAGCACTTGATTTTTCTTTGGGCCCTGAGAATCCAGAAATATTAAGAGAGTCAATGAGATATTCCCTCTTAGCAGGCGGGAAAAGAATACGTCCAATTTTATGTTTAGCATCTTGCTCACTGGCTGGAGGAGAACCCACTCTTGCTGTTCCTACTGCAGTAGCAATAGAAATGATCCATACAATGTCATTGATTCATGATGATCTGCCCGCCATGGATAATGATGACTTGAGGAGAGGTAGGCCTACAAATCATAAAGTATATGGAGATGCAATAGCTATTCTTGCAGGCGATGCTTTATTAACGAGGGCTTTTGAAATGGTCTCTTTAAGAAGCCCTGGAGTCGATCCAAATAGATTATTAAATGTAGTTGGCGAACTATCCCTAGTTGCTGGTGCACCAGGCCTAGTCGGGGGACAAGTTGTTGATTTGGAATGCGAAGGCAAAGAAGTCGACCTTGAAACTCTTGAATATATTCATCTTCACAAGACTGGGGCTTTATTAAAGGCTTGCGTAAGAACAGGCGCGATGATCGCAGGAGCTAACGAAAAACTATTACAAGCTCTTACAACATATGCAGAGGGAATTGGTCTAGCCTTCCAAATAATAGATGATATTCTTGATTTAACTTCCAGCAGTGAAAAGCTTGGTAAAACTGCCGGCAAAGATCTTTTAGCTGACAAAACTACTTACCCTAAATTACTTGGAATGGAGGAGTCAAAGAAAAGGGCATTTGATTTAGTTGAAAAAGCAAAAAAAGCAATAGAGCCTTGGGGTGCAGATGCAAAGTATTTAATATCGTTAGCCGACTTTATTACAAATAGAGACAGATAATTATTCTTAATTTATGTCCGAGTTTTTTTCCTTTTTTAACAATTCAGTTCTTTTCTGGAGCCTATTATCCTGTTTACTAGCTCAATTTTTTAAAATCGTATTCAATTTCTTTTCAACTGGAGAGATAAGATTTGGAATTATGTTCGAGACAGGTGGTATGCCCTCAAGTCATTCCGCCTTAATAACTGGTGCTACATCTGGTATAGGTTATGAATTAGGATTTGATAGCTCAATATTCGCACTGTCCGTTGCGGTAGCACTAATAGTTATGTATGACGCTAGTGGTGTTCGAAAATCAGCTGGAATTCAAGCTGCAGAAATTAATAAATTATCAAAAAAATTAGACCCTCAATCTGAATTAATGTTAAAAGAAACACTGGGTCATACAAAAATTGAGGTCATGGTGGGGAGTTTTTTAGGACCATTAATCACTTTGCCGGGAATGTTTTTTTTAGGTTCACCTATCAAAATATTTGATTTGATAATAAATTAAGAATGCTTTGAAAAAGTAATTTGGGTGGAATCTATAAAGTTTTTTGCGACTTCTGGAGAACTTGGCAAATGTAAGTGAATCCAACTTGCATGTAATTTTTCATCAAAAAAGCCTTCATTTTTGTATTCGGTTTTCCAAGATTTAATTTTCCATGGGGAAGAAAGTTTCTTCTGTTGCTCAGCTTTTCCAATATCAAGTTCAGAAAAATTATTTTCAATTTCCCAATAATGAAATTCATGTCCTCTAATTAATTGATTTTGTTTAATGATCGGAGTATCTTTTAAACCCTTAATATATCTATAACCTACTGAAAGTTTACTTTTTTTTGATCTAAAAGGCAGAATGCCACTCATTTTATGATTATTACCATTTTCATCTTTTATGAAGTCTCCTAAGATCATCATCCCTCCACACTCAGCATATATAAATCCATTTTTGCGGAATTTCCTTAACGAATTTAAGCTTTTTGTAGAGTTACTTATATGATCAGCATATTTTTCAGGGAACCCACCAGGAATAATTAAAGAAGAAGCCTCATTAGGTATTTCTTCATCATCATAAATACTCCATGAAATCAATGGTATGCCTATTTCACACAAAAACTCTTTAGTTTCAGGGTATTGAAAATGAAAGATTTTATCTTCCGCAATTGCGATAGGTTTACTTTTTTCTATTTTAAAATCTTTAAAATTGAAAGAATTAAATATTTTCTTTTGAGGAGATTTCAGAAATTTAATAAGAGAAAATACATCAAGATTTTTTTCGGCGAAATTTGCAAAATATTCAACATCAATTTCTTTTCCATTGTCCATTGGAGATATCAAACCTAAATTAGCTTTTTTTAAAGTTATTTTTGAATCAGAAGGTAAAAAACCCAGAATTTCGAAATCTTCATTTTTAAAAACTTCTTTGATTAATTTTTTATGTCTATCCGAATTAACGTTGTTGAATATAATTCCTGCTATTGACAACTCACTATCGAAATCTCTAAAACCTCGAATAGTCGCCAAAAGAGAAGCCACTTGACCTCTAGCATTAACAATAAAAATTATTGGAGCATTAAGAAGTTTAGAAATATTTGCTGTGCTGGAATAGGTTGTTGACCCTAATCCATCAAACAGACCCATCGCTCCTTCAATTAATGAGAATTCATATTTCAAAGAATGTTTTAAAAAACTTTCTTGAACCCATTCCTCACCACTTAAAAAAATATCTAAATTCCTGCAAATAGGTTGGCCAATTGAGCTAAGTTGCTGTTGATCAAGATAATCTGGGCCAACCTTGAAAGTTTGTATCTTTATACCTTTTGAGAATGCCCAGCAAGATAGCAAAAGCGATAATGTAGTTTTTCCACTATCAGTTGAAGGAGAAGATATTACACAAGGCATCTATTAGTTTTTAAAACCATTAAATATTTGGAGGGCTATTTTAATAGAATTTTCAAAAAGAGGACTGGTATTACCTCTACTACTTCCCAATAATTTACTAACATCGTACTCTGATGTAGAAAAAGAATTTGGAACAACTTGTTCTATTAATTCCATATTAGCCATTCCCCCCGCCTCAAGTCTCATACATTCCACTGATTCACAGCCAAGTATTACACAAGTGTTATTTTTTTGAACCTCACTAATTTTTGAAATCAGCCTCAATCCAATAACTTGTCCTAAATGAATACTTGGATTTCCCAAAGATAAGGGATTAATTGATGTAGAAATTATTTCGCCATTAATTCTTTCAAACTCTATTTTTGTTGATTCTGTATCCCTTTCAACTCTTAGAAAAGACCAACCAAGTTTATCGCTAATCCATGAAATCAAAAACAAAGCTTGAATCATATGATCACCTGCGATATCAATGTCAACATCAGTGATATGATCTAAAATTGTTCTCCTCGAAGGCGGATCAAAAATCATTGCTAATGATTCCCTCCAATTTTTCAACCTAACCCAATTCAAATCATTAACAGCTTTATTTGAATTATTTAATTGATCTAAAACTTTTAAACATCTTTGAGGCGATCCAAGAGCAGTATCAATTATTAACCTTAAACCATAATTATTAAAATATTCGAAAATATCAGGCGACTCATCCAAGCTTCCATTCCACCACAACCATGAAGGTAATTCATCAATAGATAATTCATCAATTATTTTTAATCCTTTATTAGATATTGAGGCCGAGTCCCCCCTAATAACAACTAAATCCCCACATATAGGCTGCATAGCTGGAGTATCACTTAATGGACAGTAAGCGGATACAAAAGTTTTGATATCTGAATTTTTATTTAATGTTGGCGCAAGAGTTATTAATCTTCTTGGATTCAATGTACTTATTGTTGATTCAAAAAATTGTCCTCTAAAATCTTCAAAGTTTTTATTGGATAAATTTTCCTTCAACAAATTCAATAATTCTTCACTATTAAGAGAAGTAGTGATAGGAAGTCCTTGATCTAATATAAATTTTTTAGCAACTTTAATTATCTCTTGGCTTAAATTTCCAGTAATTGGTCCATTTACTAATCCTTTTTGAACCAAACATTGTTCTAGCCAAGCAGGCTGCCAGATCATTAATGTAAAAGTATTAGCTCCACTATTATCTTTATCTTCTGAAATCCATAATTTATTAAGGTAATTAGAAATTTCCTGATAAGGGAGCTCTAAAGGGGTTTGTAGTGTTAGTTGAGGTTTCATTTTAAGGTCTACGCCAGAAAATATTATCTTTTGAAATTAATTGATCAGACTCAGGAGGTCCCCATGTCATAGATTCATAATTATAAATAGGTAACTTCCAAGGAGAATTGTCCATCAATTCTATTAATGGCGTATAAAGTTTCCATGCTGCCTCAACCTCATCACTTCGAGTAAATAAGGTTGGGTCAGAAAGCATTGCATCAGCTAATAATCTTACATAGCCTTCATCTGAAGGTTCTCCAAATGATTCATCATAAGAAAATTCCATCTGAACAGGTCTTGATTTCATTCCAGAACCAGGAGATTTTACCTCAAATTTAAAAGTAGCACCTTCATTTGGCTGAATTCTAAGGATAAGTTGATTTGGAGCAGGATTTATTATTGTTGATTCAAATAAATGAACAGGAACGTCTTTAAAAGTCAAGACTATTTCTCCAAGTCTTTTTGGTAGTCTTTTACCTGTTCTCAAATAAAAAGGAACCCCTTGCCAACGCCAGTTATCAACGAAAACTTTTGTCGCGATATAAGTTTCTGTTGTGCTATTACAATTAACACCATCTTCCTCCCTATATCCTTTGAGTCGATTTGAAATATTTCCTCCCTCTCCATATTGACCTCTTATGCAACAATTCCAAGGTTCGTTTTCGTCAGCAAGTTTTGAAGCTTGAAGAACCTTAGCTTTTTCATTTCTTATTGCTTCTGGTTCAAACTTTCCAGGAGGTTCCATAGCAGTAACAGCAAGCATTTGAGTCATATGATTTTGAAGCATATCCCTTAGAGCACCAGAGCTTTCGTAATAACCTGCTCTATCTTCGACACCCACTGTTTCAGATGAAGTAATTTGAACACTTGAGATATAATTTCTGTTCCAGATTGGTTCAAAAATAGTATTAGCAAACCTCAAAACAAGAATATTCTGAACTGTCTCTTTACCTAAATAATGATCAATCCTATAAATCTGACTTTCTTCAGCACAACTTTGAACAATCTTATTCAATTTTTTTGCACTTGAATAATCTCTTCCAAAAGGTTTTTCAATCACTAAACGGCTTTTCTTAGGGTCATCTAAAAGGCCAGCTGCTTTAAGAGCTTTACATCCACTTGCATAGAAATTGGGAGATACTGATAAATAAAATGTTCTATTCCCATGAGTAGCTTGTGTCTTATCAATTTCATTTAATCTTTTAGAAAGCCTTACGACATGATCACTTTGTTGTAAGTCAACTGGTTCGTAGAAAAGATAATTAGAAAATTGTTTCCACTCCCTTTCCTTACCAGATATTTGATTGGATAGCTTTGCTTTCATCTTTTCTCTAAACTCATAATCTGTCCAAGGTCTTCTCGCACAACCAACTATTCCAAATTCACTAGGAATTCTTCTTTGCAAATAGAGTTCAAATAAGGCTGGTATTAATTTTCTATGAGTAAGGTCTCCACTAGCACCAAATATTACTAAGCATTGTGGAGATATAACTCTCTCCTGCCGTAAACCTAATCTTAGAGGATTACTTAAAGTTGAAGGCATATTTATAGTATTCTTTATTTAAAATCCTCTTTTTTTCTAATATTAGCTACACATTGTGTCTAAACCAAAAAGTATTTAATATAAGCAACTTAAATCTTAAGGTTAAAATCTAGTAGGTTTCTACGTGCCATCTTCCCGCTTTTTTTAGTTGAGGTCTTAATTCTGACCAATTTAAACCTTTTTCTTCTGCGGCCTTAGTCATTGCTTCATCTATTCCAGGCTCCATACCTTTTAATCCACAAAGATATATATGTGTCTTTTCATCTTCAATCATATTGAACAGTTCATTTGCTGACTCTAAAACTCTGTCTTGTATGTACATTCTTCCTCCTTTTGTATTTTGCTGCTCACGACTAATAGCTTTTGTATATTTGAAATTATCTGGATTATCAGCAAGGTATCTTTGAAGATCTTCTTCGTATAACAAATTAGCTGATTTTGGAGCACCCATAAATAACCAAGCTTTACCCCTAAAATTCCAATTATTTTTTTCTTTTTCAGTTGGTTCAAACATTCTTCTTAAATAAGCTCTCATTGGTGCTATTCCAGTTCCAGTGGCCAACATAACAATGTTAGCGTCCTCTTCGTCAGGGAGAAGCATTTCTTTACCTACAGGACCTGTTATTTTTACCTTATCTCCAGGCTTAATATCGCATAAGTAAGTAGAACAGACACCATTAATAGTTTCGCCATCTTTTTCATACTGAAGCTGTCTTACACAAAGGGAAACTGTATTCCCATTAAAGTTATCACCATGTCTGGTGCTAGCTATTGAGTACAGTCTTAATTTGTGAGGTTTTCCATTAGCATCTTCGCCAGCAGGCATGATGCCAATACTTTGCCCTTCTACATAATTTAAAAATGGATCGCTGTCTTTAAGGTCGAAAGTTATGTGATTAACTCTACCAATTGCTCCATCTTTGAGAAGACTATAGTTATCAATAACTGTTCCCTCGAATGGTGTCTTGGGACGGTAAATATTAACTGGAACATCTGCATGTTTTTTCTTTACCACTTTTGGAGTTTCTGTTTTCGGCGATTCTATTTTAGAAACTTCTGCTTTAGAAACAGCTGGTTTTTTTGGTTCCACAACTTTTGATTCAGGTTTTTTAGTTTTTGCTTCTTCAACAAATTTTAAAGCTCTTTTATTAAAAGTTGTGAGTATAAAATAAAAAACAGCTATTACCACTGGTATATGAGCTAATCCTCCTGCGATTACTTTGGCTTGTGAATACATTTTTTAATTTCTTTTATAAAAGATTATCAATTTGTAGTTTAATTTGTAGTGATTTTACAAAAATGGTTACGTTTTGAGATCGGAATAAATAGATGAAATTATTTTTATTTTTCAGTATTTGTTGTTTTTATCAGTATAGTTACACAGAAATAATTTTTATCTAATTAAAAATTCATTGTATGAACAATACTCAAGAATCAATGATTCATTCTAAAGACAATGATTTCAGGACAATTGAGCAGACGATGGAAAAGCTTTCTGGCGGAACAAGACGACTGGCAGCTCAACTTACAACTTCTGCAAATTTCGATTCTTTGTGGAGTGTTTTAACAGACTATGATCGACTAAATCTTTACATACCAAATCTTTTATCGAGCAAAAAAATATTTCAGAAGGAAAATAATGTTCATCTTAAACAAGTTGGAGCTCAGGATTTCCTTGGCATGAAATTTTCAGCTGAAGTAACTATAGACTTATTAGAAGATAAGGAGCTTGGCCTTTTAAAATTTAATTTGATAAAAGGAGATTTCAGGAAATTTGAAGGTAGTTGGAAAATACAAAAAATTAAAAATACTTCAAAAAATTCATTAATTTATGATCTTACTGTTCAAGGTTGTCAATGGATGCCAATAGGGATGATAGAGAAAAGACTAAAAAAGGATCTTTCAGAAAATTTAATTGCCGTAGATAGGCAAGCAAAATTATCAAAAAGATCTTTTTAAATTTAAATTAATAGCCCCAAGGGGATTCGAACCCCTGTCGCCTCCGTGAAAGGGAGGTGTCCTAGGCCTCTAGACGATGGGGCCAGGAAATTAGCATAACAGCTTATTAAAAACTAAGAGTAAGGCTAGCCTTTCGTCAAGTATTGTTGCTCTTTATTTTGTCCTTGCCACACAGGAACTGTGAAATGGAAGCAGGAACCTTCACCAATTTCAGATACGACCCATATTCTTCCTCCATGGACTTGTACTATTCTCCTACATACAGATAACCCTATGCCAAATCCAGAAGTTCCTTCAGAAGTCTGAGGAAGCCTAACTCTATCAAGAAAAATTCTTTTTTGTTCGCTCAAAGGAATACCTGCACCTTTGTCACAAATTGTTATCTCTACCCATTGATTTGTCTTATGAATCATAGTGATTTTTATAGATCCAGAGTCTTTAGAAAATTTAATAGCATTTTCAATTAAATTTAAAAATACTTGCCTCATTCTTCTTTGATCTGCAAATACACTTGGTAGATCAGATGGAATATCAGTATCAATTTCAATATTCCTTAATCTCCAGAATTTTTCTAATTCGAGTATTACTTCAGCACTTATATTACCTAAATCAATTTTTTGAGGATTAAATAACGCTTCCCATTTAGTTGTTCCAACCTCTAAAAGATCTTGAGATAAGAGTTCAATCTCTTCCAAACGTCTTTTAATTACCTCCTGTAATTTTGCAATATCTATTTGTCCGAGTTTTTGGCTTTGTACAGCCAAAGTAGCAGCAGTTAAAGGTGTTCTTAATTCATGTGCAACCATCCTTAATAATCTTTCCTGAGATTCTATTCTTTTTGTTAATGTCTCATTTTCTTGTCTTAAAACAAGAAGTTCGTCTTCCAATAAAAATTCTTTTTGAGTTCTTATTGAATCAATTTTGGATGGTTGCAAATTAATCCCAAGATTTTTTGTTAAGCCTTCCTGTGACCACCTTGGCAACCATTTTTGCAACTGAGAGAAAATATTACTTCCACCAAATATTTGCTTTGGAGCTGGGGAAACCTTTATAAGAGCAGGAATAGCGACTAATCTATGTAATTCAAGTAATTCTGGCTGCTCAGTGGGTTCAGAGATCTGAAGAGATATCTCAAATTCACAATCATCTGATTCTAAATAAGCTATTAGGGACTTGATGTCACTACTAGAAAGTTGATTTCTAGCTGCCACAAGTATTAATTTTAACTCTTTTTTATCATTCAAATGAATTCCTCTGAAGTGTTGAAAAGCTGTTAATCCTTATAAACACCTTAAGATATTTTTTTTTATTTTACAGATGGGCTATTAAATAAATAGGACTTATTTATAAATGGTTGCTATTAATCCAAAGGGAAATTTACATTTTGGTGAAAACCCTCCTGAAATTAATTTAAATAGTAATTTAAAAAGGTGGTTTTCCAGGAATCTTGGATTGTGGAAATCTAATAGAACGTATTTTCTCGAAGAAGCACAAAAAACTTATAATCTAAGTATGAATATAAATATACAAGCTCTCGAGAGTAAATCTGAATGGGAGTCTCATTATAAATTCACTTGGTACCCAGAAAAAAAATATAATTTCTTTGACGAAAATCCCCAATATAAAGAACGAGGAGAAATGCATGCAATTTTAAAAGGCCATCAACTTAAGAGGGAAACATTTTATTTAAGTAATGATGAAGGCATTTCAAATATTAAGCAAGTCGACGAACACGAAATGATTTTTGAATCTTCTTACAAAGATTGGTATATCCTTGAACATACAAGACTTGTAGATTCTGATAATTTTAGATTTAGGGTTATATATTCATGGAATAAAAATAAGCTTAAAATAGTAGAAAATCATCACGAAATTAAAATTATTAAATAAATTCTATTGGCAGATTTAATTTAAAAATTAAAAAATGTTATCTTTAGTAATATGAATTAAAAATAAATCAAATATGGGTTTAAAAATATCTAAAATTTTAGCAATCCCTCTAATTTTTTCATCTTTTTTATTTGATACAAATTATGATTTTAATAACGTAAATGCAAATGTTAAAAATTCACCTGCCAATCAAAATGATTTAGATTTATATCATGGGATGGGTGTTTCATTTCTATGTAATGCGACAAGAAAAGGATTTGATTTGGATTTCCCAAAAACATTAAACGTTGCCTCATCAACTTTCGCATCAGTAGTTGCACAAAAACACGGAGGGAAAATAATTGAGAGAAAGAAAGAACAAACAGTTGACATGAAACAATTACAATTTATTGCATCTCTGCAATTAGTTGAATCAGCTCTTCAAGTGTGTCCAGATAATGTTCCTGAAAAGATCGAAAAACAATTTAAGATTGAAACTGAGAGACTCAAAAAATTACAAGGTTTGTAAAGAATAATTTTTTTATCTAAACATAGAACTAACAGAACTTTCTTCGTGGATTCTCCAAATAGCTTCTCCAAGCATATTTGCGACTGAAAGAACTTTTAACTGTTGAAAATTATCTTTATGTATAACTGGTATGCTGTTAGTCACAATAACTTGTTCGAAAAGATTCTTAGAACTTAATCTTTCATAAGAAGGAGGAGAAAATACAGCATGTGAGGCACATGCAAATATTCTATTAGCTCCTTCTTTTTTTAATAAATTTGCTCCAGAACAAATTGTGCCTCCCGTGTCTATCATGTCGTCTATAAGAATAGCCGTTTTACCTTTGACTTCACCAATAACGGTTAGACTTTCAGCGATATTATGCGCAGCTCTCCTTTTATCAATGATAGCCAACGGCGCATCATTCATTAATTTCGCGAACGCTCTTGCTCTTGCTACCCCGCCTACATCAGGAGAGACTACAACTATTTCTTTTAAATCTAGAGATTCTAGATAATCAATTAATACAGGTGAACCGTAAATATGATCGCATGGTATATCGAAGTAGCCTTGTATCTGAGCCGAGTGTAAGTCCATCGCTAAAACTCTATCAACTCCGGATTTCTCTAGTAAATTGGCAGTTAATTTTGCAGTTATAGACTCTCTTCCTGAGGTTTTCCTATCTGCCCTTGCATATCCAAAATAGGGAATTACAGCGGTTATTTGTCTTGCAGAAGCTCTTTTGCAAGCGTCAACCATGATCATGAGCTCCATTAAACTATCGTTTACAGGAGCGCATGTAGGTTGTATAAGGAATACATCACAACCCCTAATAGATTGCTGAATCTGAACATAAAGTTCTCCATCTGCAAATCTTTTAGATATTAAAGGTACATTTTCAATCCCTAAGTATGATGCAATTTCTTCAGCCAACTTTGGGTTTGTTGTCCCACTTACTAACCTTAATCTACTATTAGTTAGATTAAAGTTCGATTCTTTACTCTGCATTGCCGTGATAAAACTTGTCACGAAATTTGCACCATAAAACTATATTATCATCGTAGTCGTTTATGTGAATTTCGCAAAAGATAATGACTAGATATTTTCAAAAGTCACCTCAATTAAACAAAAAATTGTTGATTAAAAATTAGAATTTATATTTATCCAGACTTAAAAATCAACAAAGATATTTGTCAATTAAAAAAAATTTGTATAAGGTTGAATTTAGAGAATTAAAAACACGTTAAGTTTAAAGAATCAAAATATATTGAAAACATGCCTGTAGAGTCAATTTTTGCAAGAAAATCATTAGGCGTACTTATGCATCCAACATGTATTCCGGGAGGAAGAGTATGTGGAACTTTTGGGAGAGGAGCTAAAGAGTGGATAAGAAAACTTCATAAGCATGGAATTGAATACTGGCAATTTTTACCTCTTACACCTACTGACTCTACAGGTTCGCCATATAGTTCCCCATCTAGTTTTGCACTTAACCCATGGTTTTTGGATATAGATGATTTAATCGAAAAAGGTTTTATCTATATCTCAGATAAAGAAAATCTAGGTCCAACAAATCAGAATAAAGATCATTTTGATTTTGATATTGCGGATGACCTAACAAAAAAATTAGGTCTCCTCCTTTTGCAAGGTTGGAGTTCGCAATCTGAAGAAAGAAAAATTAATTTTAACAAATGGGTCAGTAGGCATTCTTGGGTTGAAGATTATGCAACATTTGTTGTTATCAGAGAGGAATTTAATATGTTGCCTTGGTGGGAATGGCCTCAAGAATTTAAAATAAAAAATAACAAGTTCTTAAAATCGTGGATCAAGAAAAAAAGTGAAGAGTTACTTATTAAAAAATTAATACAGTGGCATCTCGATGAGCAATGGAGTGTCATTAAAAACTTTGCAAAATCAAGAAATATTAAGCTGATAGGAGATTTGCCTTTTTATGTCTCTAGAGACAGCGCCGACGTATGGAGTAATAAATCATTATTTTCAATTTTTAAAAATGGAGATTTAATCTTTCAAAGTGGTGTTCCACCTGATTATTTTTCATCAACAGGACAATTATGGGGTACCCCAACTTACTTTTGGTCAAAGCATAAAAGGACTAATTTCAATTGGTGGAGAAAAAGATTTCAAAGACAATTTGAACTTGTGGACATATTAAGATTTGATCATTTCAGGGGGTTAGCAGGTTACTGGAGAGTTAATGGCAATTCTAAAACGGCAATTATTGGGAAATGGATAAATTCTCCAGGTAAAACACTATTAAATAAAGTAAAAAAGGATCTAGGTGGTAACTATCTACCTATTATTGCGGAGGATCTGGGAGTAATAACTCCAGATGTAGAGAAATTAAGAAAAAACTTCGAACTGCCTGGCATGAAAATATTACAATTTGCTTTTGATGGCAATGAAGATAATCCTTATTTACCAAAGAATATTGAAGGAGAAAATTGGGTTGTTTACACAGGTACTCACGACAACTCTACCTCTGTTTCATGGTGGAAAAATTTAGATTATGAATCCCAAAAAAGAATAAAAGATGAGCATAAATTTTCAGAAAATCCTTCTTGGGATTTAATAGAAATTGGCATGGAGACAAATGCTAATCTTTTTATCGCTCCATTGCAAGATCTATTATCTCTAGACGATTCAAGTAGATTAAACAAACCTGGGACCACAAAAAATAACTGGAAATGGAAGTTAAATTGTCCTTTAGAAGAAATAGAAAATAATATAAAAATGTTTAGTGAGCTAGGAAATAATTTTGGGAGAACTCTAATGTAGATATTATTAAAAATTATTTATCAATAATTTGATTTTCAATATTTTGAATCTCTATTACATTTACATTGTAAATAAAGTATCTCTTTAATATAAAAATAGTTAAAACTAATATAAAAAAATACAAAAGACTTCCTTGCCATGTATTGATAAGATCGAATTTCCTGAACATAAAATCCTTTTCCTTTTTTTTTAAAATTTTTCTTTCTTTAACTGCTAAATTTAATAATGTATTTTTTTTTAATACTAAGCATTCCTCTAATTTAATTAATATAGATCTTATAAAAGGATAACCTGGCCTAGTACTTTTATTATTTTCAATAGAGTTTATTATTCTTTCAGGGATTTTTGAAATGTATGACAATTCTTTAATTGTAAGGTTTTGTTGAATTCTTGCTTCTTTTACTAACTTTGCAATTTCTAAAGATTGGTCAACCAATCCAGGACTAAATTCTTTATTTTTTTCAGATTTTTTATTAAATAAAAAGAGATTTTTCAAAATATTCATTTAATCTTCCAAAGCTAAATAATCCTTTTACTTCTCATTTTTAAAGATTACATCCAATTCTAATAGAATTAAATTCATAGGTAAGTTAATTAACTATAAATATAAAAACTAAACTGTTGAAATAATATTTTGTACTGCACTTTTTGCAATATTTAGAGGGCTAAAAGTATCTCTAATTAAAGCCAAGAGTTTTTTTGCATCAGTAAATTCTAATTTTTCATCTTTTATAAGACTTAAAAGAAGATTCTTCCTAACTTCGGATCCTTTTTTACTGACAAATAATTTCAATCCAGCGTTCGCAACTGGTATGAGATCTGAATTAATATCCTCTGAATCTCTAAATAAAATGTTTAGTAAACTTTCAACTTTTTCTATTTGGATTTGACCTTTTTTATCAAAAACGACTTCTAAAAGTATGTCTAAAATCTCTTCAGAATTATCGGTCAGTAGTTTTTTTGCAATATATGGATAAGCTATTTTTAAAATTTTAAATTCAGGATCTAACCTTAGAGCTAAACCCTCTTGACTAACAACAGCTCTAATTATTAAGGCAAACCTACTGGGAACTCTGAAAGGGTAAGAATACATTAGTTTTGAGAATTTGTCAGTTACATTTTTAAGATTAAAATTACCAACCTCAGCGCCAAAAGATCCTCCTAGAACTTCTTTTAATGGTCCAACAAGTTTTTGAAGATCTTGTTCTTTGGTTAAAAAACCTAATTTCTGGAAATCTTCTGCGAGAAGATAATATTCTTCGTTTATTATGTGAACAATTGCCTTAATGAGAGTAAGTCTATCTGAGTTTGTAATAGTATCCATCATTCCAAAATCAACATAAGCTAAATTCCCACAATCTGCATTTCCTCCTTTGAGAGCAAACATATTTCCTGGATGTGGGTCTGCATGAAAATATCCAAATTCAAATAATTGCTGCAGTCCACTGATGACACATGTTTTTATAAACGAAGTAGGTATTAAGTTATTTTCCTCTAGTAAAAATCGATCTCTTAACTTAACTCCATCAATCCAAGAAGTTGTGATTACCCTTTTGGATGAAAAATGTTTTTCTAATTTAGGAATAAAAATATTTGGATTTTCTTTGAATAAATTTGCAAACCTTAAAGCATTTTCGGCCTCTTTTTGATAGTCAATTTCATCAAAAAGTGCCTTACCAAATTCATCTATTATCTCTCCAATTCCAACACCTATATTTAATGGTAAGAGTGGGGATAAAAAAGTTCCTAAAAACCTTAAGATCACCACATCCCTTCTTATAAGGAAGTATAAATTTGGCCGCTGTACTTTTACAGCTAGATAAGAATTATTTAATTTTGCTTTATAAACTTGACCTAAGCTTGCTGAAGCAATAGGACTATCTGGAAACTCTTCAAATAATTCATTAGCAGGGGATCCAAGTTCATCTTCAATGATTTTTAAAGCAATTTTGTGATCAAATGCTGGGAGATTATCTTGTAGGTTTGTAAGTTCAGTAAGCCAATCTTGTCTAACAAGATCTGGTCTAGTTGAGAGTGCTTGGCCTAATTTGATAAAACAAGGCCCTAAATCCGTTATTACATCAAAAAGATATTTCGAGAGATTTTTTTGTACATTTTTATTTTTACTGTTACCTTGAAAAAGTATTCTTAAAAAAAGAAAAATAAAAGTTAAAAGGATATATAAAACTCTTGGGATAAAAATCCATGGTCTCAAAATCAACCAAAGAAAGTCTTCTTTTGCTGAATATTCCGAATAAGATCTTTTCATTAACGTTAAAAAATATCAAAAAAGATTACCATGTAGTCCATTCTATATATGTCAACAATACTTTATGAGCATTTCATCTTTTCTAACTAAAAAGTTTTTAAAGTCTTTATTCTTTCCCGCTCATAACAGAGGGGCAGCTTTACCAAATAAATTAGTTAAGTTGTTAAAAAATCCACCTGGGTATTGGGACTTGCCCGAACTGCCAGAAATAGGATCCCCACTATCCCAAAGCGGATTAATTGCTAAATCTCAAAGAGAATTCTCCAACAAATTTGGGGCTAAAGGATGTTTTTTTGGAGTTAATGGAGCTTCCGGATTAATACAATCAGCAGTAATTGCAATGGCAAATCCAGGCGAAAATATCCTGATGCCTAGAAATGTTCATATAAGTGTCATAAAAATCTGTGCGATGCAGAATATAAATCCAATATTTTTTGACTTAGAATTTTCAACCATAACGGGTCATTTCAAACCAATTACAAAAATTTGGTTGGAAAATGTATTTAAAAAATTAAATTTTGATGAGAATAAAATTGCAGGGGTTATTCTTGTAAACCCCACTTATCATGGTTATTCCGGAGATTTAGAGCCTTTAATAGATTGTTGTCATCAAAAAAATTTACCTGTTTTAGTTGATGAAGCCCATGGTTCATATTTCCTTTTTTGTGAAAATCTTAATTTACCAAAACCGGCCTTATCATCAAACGCTGATTTAGTGGTTAATTCATTGCATAAGTCACTCAATGGATTAACGCAAACAGCAGTACTTTGGTACAAAGGGAATCTAATAAATGAATATAAATTAATCAAAAGTATTAATTTGCTGCAAACCACCAGTCCAAGTTCCTTATTACTTTCTTCTTGTGAAGAGTCTATTAAGGACTGGCTTAACAAAAAAAGTTTATCAAAATATCAAAAAAGAATTTTAGAGGCAAAAAGTATTTATAAAAAATTAATTCAAAAAAATATTCCTCTCATAGAAACTCAAGACCCCTTAAAAATTGTGGTAAATACCTCTAAGGCTGGGATTGATGGTTTTACTGCTGATAATTTTTTTTATAGAAATGGACTTATTGCCGAATTACCAGAAATGATGACTCTCACTTTTTGCTTAGGATTTGGAAATCAAAAAGATTTTCTTAATTTATTTGAAAAGTTATGGAAAAAATTACTATTAAATTCCAAAAAATCAAAAAGTTTAGAAGTGCTCAGATCACCCTTTAAATTAGTTCAAGCTCCCGAAATCGAAATTGGAATTGCTTGGAGAAGTAAGAGTCGAAATATTCCTTTCTCACAATCATTAAATAAAATATCTGGAGATATTATTTGCCCTTATCCTCCTGGGATACCTTTACTTGTTCCTGGCGAAAAAATTGATATAGATAGGTTTATTTGGATAAATAATCAAAGTTTATGCAACGAGGATCTGGTAAATTTTAATATAAGAATATTAGAAATATAGCAATTTCATATGAGATTAAGAAGCGGGTTACTTATAGGAATTTTTGGTTTAATTGTTGTTTTGATGGGGGGATGGTTTTTTACATTAGCAACTGCTTTGCTTACATATCTGGCATTATTAGAATTTTTTAGAATGGCAGAATTTAAAGGAATAAGACCAGCTACAAAAACCACATTATTTTCATCTTTTATTATTCTAGTTTCTACTTATCTTGAGACTATTGGTGTGCTTGAAGGAGAAATTTCAAATTCAATTTTGCCAATCTGTTCAGTTGGGATATGCACTTGGTTACTTTTGCAACCAAAACCTGGGACAATTTCAGATATTGCAGCCTCTATTTTTGGTTTATTCTATTTAGGTTTTTTACCTAGTTACTGGATTAAGTTAAGGGGATTAGATTCAGTCATAATAAGTTCCAATCAGGGTTTTATGTCTTTTGAGAACTTATCAAATACTACAGGTCTTCATTTAACTTTAACTTCTTGTTTTTTAATTGTGGCTAGTGATATTGGTTCCTATTTCATTGGGAAATCATTTGGTAAAACATCACTATCTCCAATATCTCCAAGCAAAACTATAGAAGGTTTAGTGGGGGGAATATCCTGTTCAACACTATTAGCAATATTTTTCGCATTTTTAATGAATTGGGAAAATCCATTATTTGTTGGAATAATATATGGAATTTCAATTTCTCTAATGGCATTAGTTGGCGATTTAATTGAATCTATGATGAAGAGAGACGCAAAAATAAAAGATTCCGGAACTTTTTTACCTGGACATGGAGGAATTCTTGACAGAATTGACAGTTATATCTTTACTCCATCTGTTTTGTATTATATTTTTATAATTCTCAAGTATTTAAATTAATTAAAAAATCTTTTGTTCCAAAAAATAATCTTGGATGATTTTACTAGATAATGATGGTAGATCTATGTGTGGAAGATGACCACAATTTTGTAAACCTACAAAATTTAATTTTTCAATATTTTTTATTTTTTTTATCTCTTTTTTTCCAAGAATTCGATCATTTTCTCCACATAATGTTTTAATTGGGATATTTTGGATATATTTTTGAGTCCCTGCAAACCCACCACTTTTTGCAAATGATGCAAGTGAATTCCTCCATCCTTTACAACCTAGATGAATTGAAGCAATTTGCTCTTCCATCTTACCCACACATTCATCTGGAAAAGCAAATGCTTGCCTACAAAGACTTTTTCTGACCTGAGGCAATCCAAGAAATGAAGCGCCAATTTGGTTAAGAGGGAAAGGGATACTCTTAGGTTCTCCAAACAATCCGGCGGGAGACAAAAGGAGAATTTTATCAATAGAATCCGGAATTTCAAAAGCAAGTTTTAAAGCTGTTGAGCCTCCCATAGAGGCACCAATAATTTTTAGATTCTTTGCTATCTTTAAGGTCTTGAGGAGATCTATTAAATGTGAAATTATTTTCGAGGAATTGTATTCATTTGTAGCGCACCTGGGACTAAAACCAAAACCCAGCAGATCAGGAACAATAACTTGAAAATTTCTTTTTAGTGATTTATATATTCTTCTGAATTCTAAAAAACTACTATCAAAGCCATGCAGAAGAAGTATAGGTTGACCTTTCCCTCCCATAACTACTGGAAATCTTAAAGAATTCCAGTTTTGGTTGAGTTTTATCCACTTAACATCATTCGCCAAATAAAGACCTAAAGGGTCTAACAGTGACAATTTGGCACTTTCAAAAAATTCTGCATTTAAATCACTTAATTGTTCAAAATTGTTTTTAGTCAAAAAAATGTCTATATTTTAATTTTTTGTTGTTCAAAATTTGATATGACCTCTATTATATCCCGTTTATTAATTTCAAAAGGCAAAAAGTGAATCTCAGATTTGTCTCGACAGGTAAATTCAGCAATTTTCTCTAAATTATTATTTTCAAAAACATTTATTCCAAGTTGTCCGATAGTAGTTGGTAAATTCAATTCTTTCATGAGTAAAAATAATTGTTTAATTGATTGATCAGCTAATTTATTATTATTTTTCATTTCTTCTAATCTTAATTGCAATAATAATCCAACCCCAACAATCTCTCCATGTAAGAATTTATTAGGGGTGATTATTTGAGTAATTGAATTATGAATAGCATGTGCGGCTGCAGTCCTACACTTTTCTCCACCAATACCACCAACTAATCCTGCTGTAAGTCCACATGCTTCTACAGTATTTTGCCAAGAAGTATAATTTTCAAATTGACCCTCAAACGCTTTTTTTCCATCTATTAATAGTTGATCTCTTAAAACTCTTGATATCTGAATTGCTTGTTGAACAAGCCCATCCTCAATTGTTGAACTTGTTATTGAAGATTCGTACCATTTTGCCAAAGCATCTGCTATCCCACTAGCAAGTGTTCTCGATGGAGCTGTTTGAATAAATTTATGATCATAAACTAATATTTTAGGACAAGATCCTAATGCAACATCCTTGATGAATTGCCCATTTTTTGTATAAATATTTGCTAATGCTGTCCATCCTGCACAAGTAGAGGCGCTAAGGGGCACTGTAATACAAGGTATATTAAGAGAATCAGCTATATATTTTCCAGAATCTAAAACTTTGCCACCTCCAGCTGCGATAACACAATCATTATTATTCTCTAAAATGATATTTTTTACTCTCGAAATATCTTCATAACAACAATCAAATTGTAAATTAGCAGAATCAACACTGACGTTTTGATTTTTTAAACCAATAAGAATTTTGGTTCTCAAATTATTTGTATGAATGCCTCTACCTAAAATTAGTGGACGTTTAGTTAACTTAATAATTTCAGGTAAAGATTCTTCCCAAGCATAATTTCCCCTAAATATAGTTTCTGGAGAGATTGACTGCATATTTAAATTGAATATTAGTAGTTAGCACTTGCCAACTCCTGAGAAGATTCTTCAGAAGAAATATTTATTGTTACTTTTTTATTATCATCTATATCAACTAAAGCATTATCTCCATCTTTTATCCTCCCAGAAAGAACTTCTTCTGCCAAACTATCTTCTAATAAACGCATAACGGCCCTTCTCAAAGGTCTTGCTCCGTAAGAAGGATTATATCCTTCTTCGACAAGTCTTTCTTTAAAAGCATCTGTTACTTTTAATTTAATGCCTTTATCTTGCAATCGTGCAAAAACTTCTTGCAACATTATTTCAGCAATCTCTTTAACTTCATTTTTAGTTAGTTGCCTAAATACAATTATTTCATCGAGTCTATTTAAAAATTCAGGTCTAAAATATTGCTTAAGTTCTTCATTAACTAATGATTTTATTCTATTATATTGGCTATCTTCAACTGAATCTCCAGAGAATTCGAATCCTAGACCGCCTCCACCTTTCTCGATAACCTTAGAACCAATATTAGAAGTCATTATTAACAACGTATTTTTAAAATCTACAGTTCTTCCTTTGGAATCAGTTAGTCTTCCATCTTCAAGTAGTTGCAACAATAAGTTGAATACATCTGGATGCGCCTTTTCTACTTCGTCAAATAGAACGACAGTATAAGGGCGCCTTCTTACCGCCTCAGTAAGTTGACCACCTTCATTAAAACCAACATAGCCAGGAGGAGATCCTATAAGTTTACTAACAGTATGTCTTTCCATAAATTCTGACATGTCTAATCTGATCATTGCTTCTTCACTACCGAAGAAATAAGAAGCTAATGATTTAGTTAATTCAGTTTTACCAACACCGGTAGGGCCAGAAAAGATAAAACTTGCGATAGGTCTATTAGGATTTTTTAATCCTACTCTTGCTCTTCTTATAGCTCTAGAGACAGCTTTGACAGCTTCGTCTTGTCCAATCAACCTTTTGTGAAGTGTTTCCTCCATGTTAAGAAGTTTGACTGATTCAGTTTCTGTTAATTTTTGAACAGGAACTCCTGTCCATGAAGCTACAATATGGGCTACGTCCTCTTCACTAACAAGGGGGCTTTGTAAGAGTTTTGAATCGCTTTTTACAGAATTAATATCAGAATCAGACTGATCTCCAGCTTTAGATTCTTTTTTGTTTTCCAATACCTCTTTAATTCTTGCAGACAATTCCATCTCTTTTTCACGTAATTGGCCGGCTTGATCAAAATTTTGGTCTCTTACAGATTCTTCCTTCTGTTTCTGTATTTGTCTTAGTTCTCTATCTATTTGTTTAGCTTCAGGCGGAAGTTTTGAATTTATTAAACGCACTCTACTTCCAGCCTCGTCGATAAGATCTATAGCCTTATCAGGTAAAAATCTATCAGATATATAACGATCTCCTAAATGAGCTGCTGCCTCTAGCGCATCATCAGTAATTTTTAGACGATGATGTTGTTCATAACGCTCTCTAAGGCCTTTTAAAATTTCTATTGTATCTTCAATAGATGGCTCTCCTACCATTACAGGTTGAAATCTTCTTTCCAGAGCGGCATCTCTCTCTATGTGTTTTCTATATTCATCAAGAGTTGTTGCTCCAATACACTGAAGTTCTCCTCTAGCTAGTGCTGGCTTTAGAATATTTGCTGCATCTATTGCTCCTTCAGCAGCTCCAGCACCAATTAAAGTATGCACTTCGTCTATAACAAGTATGACATTACCAGCTGATTTAATTTCTTCCATTATTTTTTTTAATCTTTCTTCAAATTCACCTCTATATTTTGTTCCTGCGACCAAAAGACCTATATCGAGTGTCAAAACTCTTTTATCTTCAAGTATGTCTGGAATATCACCTGTTTGTATTCTTTGAGCCAAACCTTCTGCGATAGCAGTTTTACCTACACCGGGCTCACCGATGAGAACAGGATTATTTTTTGTCCTTCTACCTAATATTTGGACTACACGGTCTATTTCTGAATGGCGACCAACGACTGGATCTAACTTTGATTCACTAGCTAGTTTCGTTAAATTTGTACCAAATTCATCAAGAGTAGCAGTTTTTAAGTTGCCCTTAGTTGTACTAGCCCCCGTGCCAACTTCGGCTGTTTCACCTAGCATCCTTATAACTTGAGTTCTTACTTTGGTGAGGTCTATGTTAAGGTTTTCAAGCACTCTTGCAGCTACACCTTCACCTTCTCTTATCAAACCTAATAATAAATGTTCTGTCCCTATGTAATTGTGACCTAATTGACGAGCCTCTTCTAGGGATAACTCTAAAACTCTTTTAGCCCTAGGGGTAAAAGGTATTTCAACAGCTACAAAACCTGATCCTCTGCCTATTATCTTTTCTACCTCTATCCTTGAATCTTTCAAATTAACTCCAAGTGATTTAAGTACTTTCGCTGCGACTCCAGTTCCTTCTCCGATTAATCCTAAAAGAATTTGTTCAGTTCCAACAAAATTATGACCAAGTCTTCTAGCTTCCTCTTGAGCAAGCATTATGACTTTTATGGCCTTTTCTGTAAATCTTTCAAACATTAGAAGATTAAATTCCTATTAATAACCTACCAGTAATATGTCAATTTTGTGTTCAGAATGAGCTTTTGTGAATACCCAAAAGTGTAATTTATTAAAATTAATTGAACTTTTTTAGTGATATAGCAACAAATTATAGTAATTTCAAGCATTCTGGTTATCCGAACAATAAAATTTTTACATTATTTTGTTGTTAATTTTTTTTCTTTGAGAAGAGCATGTGAACCATCTTTATAATAATTTTTTCTTATTCCTACAGTAGAAAAATCAAAGCGACTATAAAATCTTTCAGCAGTAACATTACTCTGAGAAACCTCCAATAATAATTTCTTTAAATTTAATTTTTCACATTTGTTTATTAAATAGCTCATAAAATAAGATCCAAAGCCCTTTTTCCTAAATTTCTGTTTAACAACAAAATAATTTATTTGAGCTTCATCAAGAACAACTTGAAAAACACAGATTCCAATGACTAAATTTGAAATTGACAACCCAAAGATTTTTGTACCCTTTTTTTGGAATTCGTTAGCCCATTGTCTTTTGGTCCATAGCGAAATCGTATTTGAATCTAATTCATAACATAAATCTATATAATTTTCTTTTATTTGTTTAATAGATATCATTTAATATGTATTTTATTTAAAAGTTCAAATCTTGAGTCATTATAAAATATGACAGTTTTGGCAAAACTTTATTTCAAAGTTCTCCCATGGAAGAAAAAAAATCTTTTTTAAAACAAAAAATTGACTTGGAAAGTCCTAACAAAAATATCGTACCTATTACCACATCCATTGGAGATGATGGAAAATTGTCAGTTGGTGGATGTTCTATTGAAGAATTAATTAAAAAATATGATTCTCCTCTCTACATTTTGGATGAAATTACTTTAAGAAAATCTTGTAGAGCTTATAAAAAAGCACTAGAAAAATATTATCCAGGAGAATCACTCCCAATATATGCCTCTAAGGCAAATAGTTCTATATTTATGAGTAACCTTATTTCCTCAGAAGGTTTAGGACTTGATGCAGTTTCTGAGGGAGAATTATTAACCGCCCTAAAGGGTGGGGTACCAAATGAAAAAATTGTTTTTCATGGGAACAATAAATCTGACAAAGAAATTGACTTCGCGATTAGAAATGACATAAAAATAATCGTTGATAATGACTATGACTTAAAAAGATTAGAGGAAATATCAAATTCATTAAATCATAACTTAGAAATTATGATTCGCTTTACTCCTGGAATAGAATGCCATACACATGAATACATTAGAACAGGTTCTTTTGATAGCAAATTTGGTTTTGGTATCGAATATTTGAATAGTTTATTTACCAGAATAAGCGATACTGAACATCTTAAGTTAAGAGGAATTCACGCTCATATTGGTTCCCAAATTTTTGAACTAGCCCCTCATAAGGATCTAGGTGAAATAATGGTAAAGGTTATTTTGGAAGCAAAGAAATTTGGTCATAATATTAAAGAACTTAATGTTGGAGGAGGCTTAGGCATTAAATATACAAAAAATGATGACCCGCCTTCTATTGATGAATGGGTAAAAACCATATCCAACTCTGTAGTTGAAGCTTGTAAAAAAAATAATTTAGAATTACCTAAATTGATGTGTGAACCTGGAAGATCGATCGTATCTACAGCAGGCATAACAATATACAAAATTGGGGCTTTTAAAGAAATTCCAGGAATCAGAACTTATTTGTCTGTTGATGGCGGGATGAGTGATAATCCAAGGCCAATAACATATCAATCTAATTATTCTGCATGCTTGGTAAAAAACCCCTTTAATATTGATTCAAAAAATAAATATACTATTGCTGGGAAACACTGCGAATCGGGAGATGTATTGTTTAAGGAGATAGAACTAGCAAATTGCAAAACAGGAGATCTTATATGTGTTTTTGGTACTGGTGCATACAATAATTCAATGAGTTCCAACTACAACAGAATTCCAAGACCCGCAGCTCTTTTAGTTTGTGATGGAGAAGCAGAGATTATTCAAAAAAGAGAAAGTCCATCTGATCTTTTAAGATATGATATTTTGCCTGATCGCTTTATTAAACAAAATTAGGTACATTTAAATTAATGTTGTTTTTAGTGTGAATTTCTGGGGAATTATAAATTTAAAGCTTTTGTTAGATGTCTTATTTGCTGTTGGTTTCGGACTTTTATTATTCTCTAGAGTAAAAGAGCAAAGGACATTATGGCTCCTAAGAGGATATTTGTTTTTAGTATCATCTGCATGGTTTATTCAAAGATATGCATATTTACCACTAACATCAAAATTAATTGATGCTGTTGTTCTCGCTTGCTCTCTCTCATTGGCGATCCTTTGGCAGGGAGAGTTGAGGAGATTAATGGAACTATTAGGCACTGGGAGACTAGCTGTATTACTAGGAAATCCACCGAAGGAATTTAGAGCAACCTCAACTACCATTACTCAATTAGTTGATACTGCAGGTAAACTCTCTCAAAATAGGAGGGGAGCATTAATTGTTGTAGATTTGGGAAGTGATTTAAGACCTGAAGATTTTTTATATTCAGGTACCAATATTGAGGCAAAATTATCAACTGACCTTTTAATAAATCTTTTTGCAACAGATACACCCTTACATGATGGGGCAGTTCTTGTTAAAGGGAATAAAATAATATCTGCCGGTGTAATACTCCCTTTATCGAGGCAAGGAATAAGTAGATATGGCACGAGACATCTTGCTGCATTAGGAATTACAGAAAGATTTGATAGGTGTATTTGTATTGTTGTCTCTGAAGAGACAGGTACATTATCATTAGCAAACCAAGGAAAACTTGAAAGACCAATTACCAGCAGCAGGTTACAAGAACTTCTTGTAAATTTGATTGGCAATCAAAACTCAATGGGAACGAATAAATCATCTTTGAGTAAAAACTCTTTATCCCAGAATACAAATCTAAGTGATAATATCGTCAGTGATTCGAATGAAAAAGAGACAGAAAAGCCTGCAATTTTTTTTAATAAAAATGATTAACTTATGAGTTTAGGAAAAATAATTGATAAGAAAAAAAATAACTTATTCATGAAATTAGATAGGGAAAAAGTTCCAGAACATGTTGCAATAATTATGGACGGGAATGGTAGATGGGCAACAAAAAAGGGATTACCTCGTAAATATGGTCATAAAAGAGGAGTTAGTGTTTTAAAAGAAATTCTCAAATCATCCAAAAAATTAGGTTGTAAAATTCTTACTGTTTATGCTTTTTCAACCGAGAATTGGATAAGACCAAGAAAAGAGGTTGATTTCCTCATTAATCTTTTTAGCGAAGTTTTGAGTGACGAAATTGAAGAGATACATGAAGAATCAATAAAAATAAAATTCGTTGGAGATTTAACTCCTTTCCCAGAAACTCTAAAAAAAATAATATCTAGTTCAGAATATCTAACTAAAAACAACAATAATTTTTTATTGAATGTTTGCGTTAATTACGGAGGGAGACAAGAAATAGTAAAAGTTGCAAAAAAAATAGCATTAAAAACTTCTTCTGGTGAAATAAAACCAAATGAAGTTAATGAAGAATTATTTAATTCTGAGCTATTAACTCGAGGAATTAAGGATCCGGAATTATTAATAAGAACAGGTGGAGAAAAAAGGATCAGTAATTTTCTTTTATGGCAATTAGCTTATTCAGAAATTTACATATCTGAAGTAATGTGGCCAGACTTTAATGAATTTGAATTTTTAAAGGCAATCATTGATTACCAATCAAGAAATAGACGTTTCGGCGGTATAGAATCATTACCAAATGAATCTTTTGATGATTCTCAATATTCTTCCTAACAAAAATGGCTAATTCTGATAATCAGTTATTAAGAGAAATTAGATTCGATTGGAATAAAGAAGAGATAATGGAAATACTTAATATGCCGCTGATTGATTTAATGTGGGAATCACAAATAGTTCATAGGAAATTCAACAAATATAACATTCAATTAGCATCATTGTTCAGTGTAAAAACTGGTGGATGTGAGGAAAATTGTTCGTATTGTAGCCAATCAATTTATAGTGCTAGCGAAATCAAAAGTCATCCACAACTTCAAGTTGAAGAGGTTTTAGCAAGAGCTCAAATAGCAAAGAATGAGGGTGCAGATAGGTTTTGTATGGGTTGGGCATGGAGAGAAATAAGAGATGGTAAATCTTTTAATGCAATGTTAGAGATGGTTAGCGGTGTAAGAGATTTAGGGATGGAAGCATGCGTTACAGCTGGGATGCTTACAGAAGAACAAGCTTCCAGACTGGCTAATGCAGGTTTGACCGCATATAACCACAATCTTGATACAAGTCCCGAGCATTATAAAAACATTATTACGACTAGAACTTATCAAGACAGACTAGATACTATCAAAAGAGTTAGAAATGCAGGAATAAATGTTTGTTGTGGAGGAATAATAGGTTTGGGTGAAACTAATGGCGATAGAGCATATCTTTTGGAAGTTCTTTCAAACATGAATCCGCACCCTGAAAGTGTTCCAATAAATTCATTAGTAGCTATTGAAGGTACAGGTTTAGAAGATAATCAAGAAATTGATTCTATTGAAATGATAAGAATGATAGCTACAGCCAGAATTCTTATGCCTAAAAGTAAAATAAGATTAAGTGCAGGGCGAGAAAAACTTTCAAAAGAAGCCCAAATTTTATGTTTTCAATGTGGGGCAAATTCAATTTTTTATGGAGATGAATTACTCACAACTTCAAATCCATCTTTTCAATCAGATAGAAAACTACTTAAAGAGGTTGGGGTATCATTTAATAAAAATTTTGAAACCTGTGAAAAAACATTATCTTCTTTATGAAAGACAAAAATTATAAAATAGTTTCTCTTTATTCTTTCTTCCCTTTTCAAGAAAACTTAATTCTTACTCTCAAAAAAAAATTATTAGAAATCGAAAATGAAAATGATCTTTCAGGTTTGTTAATTTTTGCTAGTGAGGGTATTAATGGAACTATTTGTGCCGAGAAAAATGTAATTGATTTTGTTATCAATTTGCTTAATAAATATGCAGGTAATAGAAATTTGAATATTAAAGTAAACTTCTCAAAAGAGAAAGTCTTCAAAAAATTAAAAATAAAGATCAAAAAAGAAATAGTTACCATGGGTGTCCCTGAAATAAACCCTGCAGAAAATAATGGGACCTATATTGACTCATCTGATTGGAATAAGTTAATTAAAAATCAAAATACGATAGTCATTGATACTAGAAATCATTATGAGGTTTCTTTAGGTACATTTCAAAACTCTATAAACCCAAATACAAGAAACTTTAGCGAATTCCCCAAGTGGGTAGATGATCATTTAAAAACCCATTTAGAAAATAAGCAGAATACAAATATAGCAATGTTTTGTACCGGAGGAATAAGATGTGAAAAAGCTACTAGTTTACTGAAAAAGAAAGGTTTTAAAAATATTTATCACCTACAAGGGGGTATCCTTCAATACCTTGACGATATACCAAAAGAAAAAAACTTATTTGAAGGTGAATGTTATGTTTTTGATAAAAGAGTTGCTTTAGATCAAGATTTAGAAAAAGGCTCTTACTCGATTTGTCATGCATGTGGAATGCCAATTTCAATTCAAGATCAAGAAAGAAAAGAATATAGAAAGGGTATCCAATGTCATTTCTGCATAGACCAATTCAGCGATGATGATAGGAAAAGGTTTGAAGAAAGACAAAAACAAATCGATAGATCAAAAGTGGAAAATCATAAATTCTATAAGGACTAATTTTCAAAATCATGAAAGTTGAAGAATTAGAAAAATTAGCAGGTTCCATTGGATTATTAATTAAAATTCAATTTAGAGAAACTATCGGATTATGTTTCTTTAGAATTGTGATTGCAGAACAGAAAGATAACATAATTAAAATTTGGGCCGAAATGAAAGGTTGGACTTATTTAAATAAACAAGGTATTCAGCTTGATACATTAAGAATCCTTAGTAAAGCTCCTGCTTTTGTTTCCGAATTAATATGGGCAACAACTATGGCTTGGGCAATTGAAAAAAAATCAAGCAACAAAGTAAGACTTTTAGCTATTTTTGATAGTGAAGGATATAGTAAAAAACTTGTAAGATATTTCAAGTTAATAGGATTCAAAATTGTCAAAGAAGTTGGTTCTAGCCCAGTAGATCTGTTATTAAGATTGGTTTGGGGAGGTGCAGGTACACTTATGAACGGGGAATGTATTTCCATATTGAAAAGACTTGAAAAGAAACTCTCTTTAATTGAAGAAAGTTAACCCGCGTGATAACTACTTCTAACTAAAGGGCCCGAAGATACTTTTTTGAATCCTAATTCCTTAGAGAAGCGATATAAATATTCAAACTCTGATGGATCCCAATATTTCTTAACTGCCAAATGATTAAATGAGGGCCTTAAATATTGGCCAATTGTAATTTGATCACAATCTATTTTTTTAAGATCATAAATTGTATTTTTTATTTCATCCAATGTTTCCCCAAGTCCTAACATAATGCCTGATTTAGTTTGAATATGAGGAGCAAAATCCTTTGACTTTTTTAGCAAACTAAGGGATTTTTTGTAATTTGCACCCCTCCTAACTTCTTTTTGCAGTCTTTCAACAGTTTCAAGATTATGATTAAAGCATATTGGATCTTTTTCTAAAATCATCTTCAATCTCTTGGTCTGAAGGTTATTTGTTTCATCAAGATTTTTACCTCCACCCCATAAATCAGGAGTTAAAACTTCAATTTTAATTGTTGAATCAATTTTTCTAATCTCATCAATTGTAGATATAAATAAATTTGCACCATGATCAGGGAGATCGTCTCTAGCTACAGATGTCAAAACAACATATTTCAAATTTAGTACTTTCACTGCTTCAGCGACTTGAGTACATTCATCAATATTGATAGAACTAGGTCTACCTTTATTTACCTGACAAAAAGCACATGAACGAGAACATATCGATCCACCCAGTAAGAAGGTGGCTGTTCCTGAGGCATAACATTCTGCTCTATTTGGACATCTTGCTTCTTCACAAATAGTATGAATATTTGATTTTTTGATGAGTGTTTGTATTTTTTCGAATTCTGAAGCTTTACTTATAGGAAATTTAATCCAAGAGGGAAGTCTTAAGATTTTTTCTTTCTTGATTAGATTATTGTCTCTCATTATCTAATTTAGTTTTGTTCTACCTTCTAAGGCCCTTGCAAGTGTAACTTCATCCACATATTCAAGTTCACTGCCCATTGGGAGCCCATATGCAATCCTCGTAACTTTAGTAAAAGGGGCTAACAATTTTCCAATATAAAGGCTTGTTGTATCTCCCTCAACACTTGGGGTCAATGCCAATATGATCTCATCTATTTCAGACTTACTAACTCTTTCTACCAAGCTTCTTATTTCTAAGAGTTCGGGGCCAACAGAATCCATTGGGGATATTAAACCACCAATAACATGGTAAACACCTTTAAATTCTCTGGCGCGCTCCAAAGCAAGCAAATCTTTAGTTTCTGCTACTACACAGATTAGTTTTTGATTTCTTTCAGTATTTCTACAAATTTCGCATTCATCTTCTGAAGTCAAATTGAAACATTTTTTGCAACGACCAACATTACTATGTGCTTCTAGCAGAGCCTTTGAAAATTCTCTTATTGTACTTTCAGGTTGTTTTAAAATAAACAGGGCTAATCGTTGCGCTGTTCTTGGACCAATCCCTGGGAATTTCTCAAAATGACCGATTAATTTTGAAAGTGGTTTAGTATAAGTAATCAAAATTAAACTATTTCTAGAAATAATTTAGACGCAAAATTCCGAATTGCCATAATTGTTTGCTTTTAATGTCTTATTATGTTTTTAGTTAGTAATTTCAAACAAAATGAAAAATATAAAATTTAACCCTTTCAAATATTTATTTTTGGTTTTTTTGTGCTTAACACTGAGTGCTTGTAGTGGCGGACTAAATGCGGGATTAGAAGCTTATCAAAGTCCAGATGGTAGATATGCCTTTTTGTATCCAACAGGATGGACTAGAGTAAAAGTCGATGGAGGACCTGAAATTATTTATCATGATTTAATAAATAGTAATGAGACCTTAAGTTTAGTTATTTCTGATGTCAATAAAGAGGTTCAATTAGAGCAATTAGGAAGCCCAAATGAAGTAGGTCAAACATTAATTGATAAAGTCATTGCTCCCGAAGGTTCAGGTAGAGAGGTAAAACTTATAAATGCAAATAAGAGGGAAGCATCCAATCATATTTTCTATGATTTAGAGTATGAATTAAATTTAAATGAACAAGCAAGACATGAATTAGCTACTGTAGTAATTGATAGAGGAACACTTTATACTTTCGCTGTGGGAACAAATGAAGAAAGGTGGAATAAAGTTGACATTATGTTTAGTAACGTAATTGAATCATTTAACTTCTTAATATAATCTAGAAATTCATTCTAGATTCCTACTTGAACATTCCACAAATCAGCATATATTTTGTTCTGATTTAGTAGTTTTTCATGTTTTCCGCTTTCAACTATTTTACCTTTATCAATAACTACAATATTATTCGCATTTTTTATAGTGCTTAATCTATGAGCAATTACTATAGTTGTTCTTTCTTTTGTTATTTTAGATAACGATTTTTGAATTAAAGCCTCTGTTTCATTATCAACTGAAGCTGTAGCTTCATCTAATATTAATATTGGAGCATCCTTTAAAACAGCTCTCGCCAAGGCAATTCTTTGACGTTGCCCGCCTGAGAGCCTTTGGCCCCTTTCCCCCACTATAGTTTTATAACCATCTGGTAATTGTTCAATAAATTTATGAGCTTCCGCAATCTTTGAAGCTTTAATAATATCTTTAAGACTAGGGTTGATTGAGCCGTAAGCAATATTTTCTTGTACACTGCCATGAAATAAATAAGTTTCTTGACTTACTAAAGAGATACACTTTCTTAAATCCCTCAAATTTATTTCTTTAATAGAAACCCCATCCAAGGTTATTAATCCATTATTACTATCATAAATTCTAAGTAGTAGTTTTATTATTGTACTTTTCCCAGAACCTGTTAAACCAACAATTCCTAATGTTGAGTTATTTTCAATTTTTAAATTTATGTCTTTTAAAGTTAAATCTCGTCCAGGATAATTAAAATTTACATTTTTAAAAATAATTTCTCCTTTGATATCTTTAGGTTCTATTTTTATTTTTCCATCTTTTATTTTTATAGGCGTATCTATGAGATCAATTACTCTATCTATTGAAGCCATAGATCTCTGAAAATCATCTAAAACATGCCCCAAAGTAGTTAAAGGCCATAATAGTCTTTGTGTAATAAACACTAAAAAACTATAAGTACCTACATCAAGTGTCTTATTCCAAGTTTGGAAACCTCCAATTAATAGAATTGCTATAAAAGCAAATAAAATTGCAAATCTTATAAGAGGGATAAAAGCAGAAGATAATTTTATTGCAGCCTTATTACTTCTTTGATAATCGAGACTTTCTTTATTTAATCTATCTAGTTCCCATTTTTCTTTAGTAAAACTTTTTATGGTTAGAATTCCACTTAAATTATTATTAAGCCTTGATGCCAACAGTCCAGCTTTATTTCTAACATCTCTGTATTTTGGAGCAAGCTTCCTTTGAAAATTAATTGATCCTAAAAATATAATTGGAATAGGAAAGAAAGCAAATAAAGCAATTTTTGGAGCGACAAAAATCATAGTGCCCCCAATAATTAAGACAGTTATAAATAATTGAATAATCTGATTAGCCCCTTGGTCTAGAAATCTCTCGAGTTGATTTATATCATCATTCAAAATAGATAATAGCCTACCAGTATTATCATTTTCAAAAAAATCCATATCTAATTCCTGAATATGCTCATAAGCTTTTATTCTTAATTTATGTTGCGATATCTGAGCCAAATTTCTCCATAAAATCGAATATAAATATTCAAAGGAGGATTCACCAGACCAAACTATTCCTGAAGCAAATGCAAGAAAAATCAATTGAGCTGGAACTTCTTTTATACCAAACCCAGCAATCCATGAATTATGTTCCTTAACAACGATATCCACTGCAAGACCAATTATTACAGGGGGAGCTAAATCTAATATTTTATTAATTATGGAACTAAGAAAAGCAAAAAATAGTAACCTTCTTTCCTCAATCAGATTTAAATAAAGTCTAATTATTGGATTTTGATTGTTCTTAGACCTCATAAAAATAATAATTAAATTTTTCTATTATGATTTAAATTTTCTTTAGTTTCTAATTTACATTTTGTTTTTGCATCTTGATGACTTGAAGTTTGCATAAATTCTTCGTAGTAACAATCACAAGTTTTATTCGCAATTTCTTCACTATATACCATTTCTGCTTTCATCATCTCCACTTTGACACTCTGAAGACAAAATAATTTTATGATTGAATCTTGTTTCGTTTGAGCTAAATAATAACTATTAAAGGAATTGAATAGTATTATCAGATTCACAAAAATAAAAAAGTTATGTTTGCTAGCATTCATTATCTATCACTAGTTTTTGACTTTAATTTTTTTTAATTTATTTTTAGTTTCCCTATGCAGATCTCTGGGTAAATCTACCAAACTATAATCATTAAAAATCTGTATCTTACCTATGGATCTACCATTTATATTAGTTGAATTACAGATTGAGGATATAATATTTGCAACTCTAACCCCATCAAATTTACCAAAGTTAAATTTGTAGGTTTCAAAAGAATCATTTTGATAATTATTTCTTCTATTTGAATTTCTCATACGATTATTACTATTTCTATTTGATCTATTTCGATCAGTATTATTTTGTTTATTAATCCAAGAATCATCGTCATTAACAAAAAATGATTTATTACCTATTACTAAATTAATCGCAGCCATTGCAATATTCGAGTCATCCATAGAGTATTTTTCTTTTAAATTATCTAGTACATCAATAATCAAAGCTTTATTTTCTTCATTTTCATCTTTAGCTAAAGAACTCTCATTAAAATTATCTATAAGTTTCTCCATCCTTTTTTCATTTATTATTTTATTACTTGGTATGTTAATTTCTTCAATCTTGGTTCTTGTTGAGTTTTCTAAGTTTCTTAGAAAATGTTTTTCTCTTTGATTAACAAATAAAATTGCTTCTCCTGATCTGCCTGCCCTTCCAGTTCTTCCAATTCTATGAGTATATGTTTCCTTATCAAAAGGAAAATCGTAATTAACAACAAGTTTTATCCTCTCAACATCTAATCCTCTAGCTGCGACATCAGTTGCAACAAGGATATTAATAAATCCTTTTTTCAATCTATCTATAGTATTTTCTCTTTGATTCTGAGGTATATCTCCATTTAGTACTGCTACAGTGTGACCTGAATTCTCTAAAGCTTCAGCTATTGAAGTAGTAAGTAGTTTTGTCCTAACAAAAATAATTACTCCCTCGTTATTAAGTTCTAGTATTCTTTTTAAAGCATCTAACTTATGATGCCTTTGTACATATAGAAATTTTTGCGAAATTAATTGAGTTTCTTTTTTGACACTTTTGATTAATATTTCTGCTGGATCATTTAGATATTTTTTTGCTATATTTCTTATCTCACTAGGCATTGTTGCTGAAAACAATACCATCTGCTTATTTTCCGGAAGTTGATCTATTATCCATTCAATATCTTCAAGAAAACCCATATTTAACATTTCATCTGCCTCATCTAAAACAAGACAATTTATATCTTTGATTTTAAAAGTCCCCTGCCTTATATGATCCATTATTCGGCCTGGGGTACCAACTACTACGTCAACTTTTCTTTTTAATGTAGAAATTTGATTTCGATAGTCGGTACCTCCATATATTGCAACCGTCTTAAAATTAGTAGATTCAGAACTATAACTCTTAAAAGATTCTGCCACTTGAGTTGCTAATTCTCTTGTAGGAGTCATAACTAAAACCTTGGCATTTAATTCTTTATTACCTGTAAGTTTTTCTATTAATGGTAATGCGAAAGCTGCAGTCTTTCCTGTTCCTGTTTGTGCTTGGCCTAGTAAATCCCTGCCTAACATTAGTTCGGGAATTGCAGCTTTTTGGATGGGAGTTGGATTTTTATATCCTTTATTTATTAAAGAGTTTAAGATCGATTGATTAAACCCAAAATCGAGAAATCCATTCTCATTATCATCTCCTTTCGATACTTCCAATAGTTGAGATTCAATTTCTTTTTTGTTATTTAAGTTTTTGAAATCTAGTAGGGAGGAATCTTCATTCTGAGACTTTTCCTGCTCACTACCAAGAGTGTTACTATCTTTTTTTAAAACCATTTTAAATGCCTAATAATCTTCTGATTAGGCATTCAACAAATATCTAAATTTACTTAAATTGTTGATTAGCCTTACAGAGCCGAATTATTAATCTAACATCTTGGGGTTAAGATATTACAAATTTCTCAAAAATAAAATTTAATTTAAATAATATATATTTAAAGATTTTTTCGCTCTTGTAACAGCAGTATAAAATAACCTTCTTTCAAAATTATCTCTGCAAAAGGTATTTTGATTATCTTTTTTTTCTTTTACAGCATATTGATTTCTTCTATAATTTTGGGACCACAAAATGTTTACTTTTTCAGATTCACTTCCTTGAGACTTATGGATAGTAATTGCTATTGCTGGAACAACATTTTCTAAATTAGATGGATCAATTAATTCTACAATTTCTTCGTTTTTATCATTAAATTTTCTAAAAAGATATTTTCTTTTATTTTTTAAACCTATAAGTACTCCGATATCCCCATTTGACAATCCAAGTTCATTATTATTTTTTGTGCACATGATTGGGACACCCTCTTTAAGAGTTTTAAGGTCATAGGATTTTTTTTGACCAAAAACAATTTCATTCAAATATTCAACACTCCATATTCCGGAATTTTTTTCGCATAAAATCAAATGACTTTGTAAATCCAGAAATATCTTATCCACTAAATCTTTTTCATAAAGCAATAAATTATCAATACTCTCATCAAATATATATTTTTTTTGACTTAAATTTGAAGTTGAAATATTTAACTGTTCTAGATGACTTGTAATCGAAAATAATAGATCTTTTGGAATATCTTTTTCTCTACTCTTTGAAATAGTAATTTCTTTTGAATTATTATCTTTTTCTAATTCTTTTATCTTTTGGTTAAGTAAAGAAAAATCATTATTAAATATTAAACTACTAATTAATGCTATATCTCCAATATTTCTATAAGTTTTTTCTAAATTTACTACACAAGATTTAATTGGCCTATTATCGGAATATTCAAACAAATAATTCCATATAGAACAGTTATTTACTGGAGACAATTGATTTTTATCTCCAACTAAAATAATTTTACAGTCCTTTGCTAGCAAATTTAAAACTGATTCAATCAAATCGATATTAACCATTGACATTTCATCAATTATGAAAATATCAAGCTCTTTTAGTTTGAATTTCAACTTAAGAGATTTATTTTGATAATTTAAAATCCACCTATGTAAAGTTTGAAATTCTATTTGGTCTAGAAATTTACTAAGGGAAATATTTTTTTTATCATTAAGAGCTTCTTTTAAACGAGCTGTAGCTTTACCAGTTGGAGCAGACAAACCAATATTTAAAAAGTTATCAATTTGAATGAGTTCTAGTATTAACTTTATTATTAAAGTGGTTTTACCCGTACCTGGTCCTCCTTGAAGAAAAACTAAGTTTGAATATTTAAATATATTTTTAATTTGATCAATTTTATTATCATCTTTATGAATTATTGAGTTCATTAAATTATCGGTATCTATTTTTTTTAGAAATGAATTAATAACTCTTTCTATCTTTTTTGACCATTTTGATAAGGATAATTTTCTATTTACTAATACGAATGGAGAATGAAGGGAACCAATCAAACCTATATTTTTTAGAACATCTATATGTTTATTGGGCCAGCCATCTTCTAATAATTCAAAGATTATTAAACTATTATCAAGATCAATAATAGTTTCACCATTTTTTTCAAACTCTAATAAAATTCTTATTACATCTTTTACGAAATTGCCATATTTTTTTTCACTAAATTTAAAAATGCCTAAAATTAAATTAAATATATGATCGTATTGGAACTTTTCAATATCTGTATTGGTTTTAGTCATTCTAAAAAAGGTTATCTAAATAATTAATTCTTTTTAAAGGTACTTTGCTAATAAAAATACCTGGAGATGTATCTTCATACTTAGATTTTTCAAATAATTCAAAATCTGGCAATCCCTTTAAAAACAAATAAATATATCCTCCTAGATGTTTATGTGGTTGATAATTTTTAAGTCGCCACTTTAATAATCTATGCAATGCTAATAAATAAAGATGAGATTGCAATGGATAATGATGTTTAATCATTTCATTTCTCATGTTTTCATAGTTATAGTTTCTTGGTAAACAATCACTATTATCACTACCAGAAATCAAATTACTTTTCCAATCAATAACCCACCATTTACTATCTTCTAATTTATTTCCTACAGGGAAAACACAATCAATACATCCTGAATGAAAACCTTTATTCATAATTTGAAGATCATTTATTTTATTTGCATATTCTTCACCAAATTCATATTCCTTATCTAAAAAAAAGCAATTTGATATATCATTGGAATTAATATTTCTACCCTCATAAGATAGGGTTAAATCATATTTGAGTTCCTTAATTAAGTATTCATTTGGAATATCAACTAGTTTCTTATTTTGTAATTCTTTTCCTAAAGATATATTTATGATTCTTAAAATTGCATCTTTTACTTTAAAAGCTAAAGAAGTATCTATTTGATGAAAGTTTAATTCCTCAATAATTAAATCAATTAATTCTTGATTATTATCGTTTCTAAATTCAAATCTTTCTATTATTTTGTGCAGACAAGTACCAGCAATAGTTCCTTTTGGAAATTCACTTAAGGGATTTGGATAAGAAAAATAATTTGGATAATTCTTTGAATTATTAAAATTAGAATCTTTGATAATTGATATATTATCCTCATAATCCTTATATTGATTAATGACTCCATCAATATTTTTATCTTTACGTATCCAAGAAGAATAACTTGAATAAGAAATAAATTGATTAGAATTAAATACATTAGATATTTTTTTATTAACCTTATCTATTTTCCAAAGATTATTATTAAATCGGTTGGTGTGGAACTTAGAAAAAATTTCTTTTA